>NZ_JBSFSB010000038.1:0-1055 GCF_053589535.1 Mycobacterium sp. NPDC003323 | reverse complement strand
TAGCCCAGGCCGATCGCGGCGCCGAGCAGGTATCCGCCGCCCCACATGATGGCGAAGTAGGCCAGCAGGGGCAGCGCGATGCGCACGACGTCCAGCGGGTGGCTGGTGATCTGATCGCCTTGCAGGGCAAAGAGGATCACGATGGTGAACAGCAGCCCGTAGAGCGCCCAGGGCCCGATGCGGGGCAGGAACGTGGTCTCATACCAGAGGCGGCCCTTGGCGCGTTCGCCGAGGCGGCGGGTGAGATACCCGGCGGCCAGGGGAATGCCCAGGAAGATGAGTACCGATTTGGCGATCTGCCAGGGTGAGGTGTCGATGGTGGTCTGGGCCAGGCCGAGCCATCCGGGCAGTACCGACAGGTAGAACCAGCCCAGGACGGCGAACATGACGACCTGGAAGATCGAGTTCAGGGCGACGAGGACCGCGGCGGCTTCGCGGTCGCCGCAGGCCAGGTCGTTCCAGATGATGACCATGGCGATGCAGCGGGCCAGCCCGACGATGATCAGCCCGGTGCGGTACTCGGGTAGGTCGGGCAGCATCAGCCAGGCCAGTGCGAACATCAGTGCCGGCCCTAAGACCCAGTTGAGCAGCAGTGAGCCGGCCAGCAGCTTGCGGTCGCCGGTGACGGTGTCGAGGCGGTCGTAGCGGACTTTGGCCAGCACCGGGTACATCATGATGAGCAGGCCTGCGGCGATGGGCAGCGAGATGCCGTCGATCTGGACGCTCTGCAGGGCGGTGTTCATGCCGGGCACCCAGCGGCCCAGCAGTAGTCCGGTGGCCATCGCGATGCCGATCCACACCGGCAGGAACCGGTCCAGGGTGGACAGCTTGGCCGCGACCGCGGTGGTGTCGGTGTGTGTCATGCCGTGACGCCGGCACCGAGCAGGATCGCCAGGCTGGCCAGCGATTCGGGGACCACGGCGTAGTAGACCCAGGATGCCCGCCGCTGTGAGGTCAGCAGGCCGGCGTCGCGCAGCACCTTGAGGTGATGTGACACCGTCGGCTGCGATACCGCGACGCCGTCGGCGACGTCGCAGACGCACGCCTGGCCACCG
>NZ_JBSFSB010000037.1:0-1555 GCF_053589535.1 Mycobacterium sp. NPDC003323 | reverse complement strand
AACTCCAGCACGCACCTGCCTGACCGAAGCGGCCCCATCCACAATCACCACCCACCAGCGCAACCGCTACGCCACGGATTCATGCGACACCCTCAGCAGCACCCCGTTGTCCAGACTCGTTTCGCCCCCGGCGCCCCAGGGTTGGATGTGGTGGGCGTCGCACCATGACACCGGCCGACCACACCCCGGATGTGCACAGCCCTTGTCCCGTATTCCCAACGCTTTACGGATGGCGGGTGTGAACAGGCGCTCGCTGCGCCCAAGATCGAGTGGGACCCCGGTGTGATCCACGATCACCGAGGTCAGTGTGGAGTCACACGCGATCAGATCGGCGGTGGCGGTGCTGATCGGGCCGCCGAATCCCAGGCTGTCTACACCGTCGTCACCAGACACGTTCCCGGCGCGCCGGACCAACGTGACGTGCGGCAACACGCCTCCCGACATCGGTCGTGTCGACTGCGACAAGTAGGTGCGCAAGATCTGCCCGATCGCGTCGCCGCGACGCCTACCGACCGGGCGCGGATCCGGTGAGCCGTCGGGCAGCGGGACGGGCCGGCACAACGGATCCAACGCCGCGCACAGTTCTTCCCCGGTACCCACATCCAGGTCCAACGTGGCCTCGAATCGGCCTTCGCCGTTCTGGGCCAGGGTCATCTCGTTGAGGTCGGTGTCCTCGGCGACCGGCACCGCACGCTGCTCCGGCGGCAGGCTCGCTGCGCGGTCGATGGCGATCGCGCGGGCCTTGGTGTCCACCTGGGCCGGGGTGGTCTGGATCATCAGCGTGGTCACGACCGCCGCGCGGTCTGCCTCGGACAGCTCGACGCGGCGCTCGATATGGGCCACGCCTTTGCCGACCGCGTCGACGAACTCGATGCCCAACCCGCCCACGCGCTGGGACCGCGTCAACGCCGGCATCGACGACGCCGCGCGTCCCACCCGTGCCGCGCGCTGTGCGGCGCCCGGGGACATCCCCAGCGCGGTGAGCAGATCCGCCCCGCTGCGCAGGCGTTTGCGCGCCGGCACCCCCAAACGCTCCGCCGCCGCCACCGCAGAAGCAATGACGTGATCGAAAAGGTTGCGGGCCGTCACCGCGGCCGCGAGCACCGCCAACAGCGGCGCCTCGTCAACCACGCGGCGCGGACAGTCCAGCAGATGAAACAACGTCCGCTCACCGACGTCATCATCGGGTGGAACAGACGGCGCGAGATCGTCGATCAGCGCATCGATGAAATTGTTGAGACCGGCGGCGTCCATGGCAGGACCTTTCCCCAGGTCCGCTCGCGGGAGACACGAGGTGTCTCGAACCGGCACACGGTTCACTTACGGCGACCGTCGTCACGGTCGATGCGCTCACCCGGTGCCGATTGGGAGCGGACTATTATTCGAACTTGTGTTCGAGTCTACGCCGAGTGTCAGCTCTATGCAAGTGTGATGTATCAGGACATCGGTGACAGTTCTGCATCAGGACATCGGTGACAGTTGATGTATCAGGACATCGGTGACGGTTATCGGGGTTTGGGGCGTGGGCCGCGTGGTTGTCCGTTGCCTACATACT
>NZ_JBSFSB010000036.1:0-1743 GCF_053589535.1 Mycobacterium sp. NPDC003323 | reverse complement strand
GCACGGTGTGTCTACCCGTCCGGACCGGTGTTCACCAGTGGAATTGCTCGTGGTTCGAGCCTGCCCGCACGACCGGACGCCCCAACCCGTTCGTGAGCCATGGAGCTCTGGTCGAGACCGGCGCCGTGCGGGTGCGCTGGGATCGCGAACAGCTCATCGGAGGCAAGCCCCACAGAGGCTCGTAAGTAGGTCGCTGCGCGTTCTCGCCCGGGTTCCGGACCAGCCGGAAACACCCAACCTGATGGAGGTGCTGGATTGGACTGCTCCTGCGGAATCGACTGGGCCGAAGGGCATCACGATGTCGCGATCGTCGACAGCGGCGGAAAGTTGGTGGCCAAGAAACGCATCAGCGACGACCCTGCCGGATTCACCGCACTGACCGAGCTACTCGCCGAGGCCGGTGATAGTGCCGACGATCCGATCCCGATCGCGATAGAGACCCCGCGGGGGCTGCTGGTGGCAGCGCTGCGCGCGTCCGGTCGGCCGGTGTTCGCGATCAACCCGATGGCCGTGGCGCGCTATCGGGAACGGCGTTCGGTGGCTCGCGCGAAGTCCGATCATGCCGATGCCATGACGTTGGCGAACATCCTGCGCGTCGATGCCCACCTGCATCGCGAGTTGCCTGCCGACAGCGAACTTGCCCAAGCCATCGCGGTTTTGGCGCGTGCCCAGCAAGATGCGGTCTGGCGCCGCAGCAAGGCCAGCAACGAACTGCGGTCGATCCTGCGCGAGTACTACCCGGCGTTCCTGGACACCTTCGCCGGCAAGTCCGCCACCAACTTGGCCAAACCAGCGGCCCGCGCGGTGCTCGCCCTCGCGCCCACTCCAGCCCACGCAGCCAAACTCACCAAGACCCGCATCGCCGCCGCGCTGCGCCGCGCCGGACGCAAACGCGGCATCGACGACCTCGCCGCCGACATCGTTGAGCGCCTGCGGGCACCGCAGCTGCGCCAACCCGATCTCGTCGAGCAAGCTATGGGCCGCCAGGCGGTGGCCCTGCTGGCAATGCTCGATGCTGCTTGCGCAGGTGCCGACGACCTGGAACAAGCCGCCGCCGAAGAATTCCGCAAGCACCCCGATCACGCCGTGATCACCAGCTTTCCCGGCCTGGCCGACCTGACCGGCGCCCGTGTCCTCGCCGAGATCGGCGACGACCGCGACCGATTCGCCGACAACCGCGCGTTGAAGGCATACGCCGGATCCGCGCCGGTCACCAGAGCATCCGGCAAGGTCACCTCCATTACCCACCGGCGGATCAAGAACGACCGGCTCGCCGCGGTCGGCTGGGTCTGGGCCACCTACGCCTCGATCAACCCCGGACCCGCCCGAACGCACTACCGCAAACGCCGAGACCACGGCGACCGCCACGCCGCCGCCCTGCGGCACCTGTTCAACAAGATGCTCGGCCAGCTCTACCACTGCCTGCAAACCCGCCAAACCTTCGACCCGATCAAAGCCTTCGGCCAACCCGTCACCGCGCCGCCAGAACAGGCCGCTGCTTGACAATTAGCGGAATCGGAGGTCTACTTATAGGTGAATGGTGCACCAGCGGCACGGACACCTGATCAAGAACAGGGCCGCGAGTAGGTCTATCCACAGGCTTGGTGCGGGGGTCGTCGGTGCACCGTTCACCTGCCCCGGGTGGTGACTCCTACCCCGATCTTGGGTGTAAAGCCCTTATGTCAGACGGTGAGCGCCGGGGCTGGGCGCCGGTCCGGACGGGATGGCACGGTGTGTCTACCC
>NZ_JBSFSB010000035.1:0-1778 GCF_053589535.1 Mycobacterium sp. NPDC003323 | reverse complement strand
CTAGGAGACTGCTGAATTAATCCCGCGTGGCGGGGGTGGGTTGACCTGTGCTTTGGGATGATTGGTGGGTGCAGGGTCGTTCTGATGATCAGCGTGAGTTGTTGGATGCAGAATCGGTTGCCGGGCATCTTTTGAAGTCCGACAGCATGTTCGCGTTCTTGGCCGCTCACCGCGGTGAGCTGTTCCCGGAATCGTTGTTCGCCGATCTGTTCCCGTCGCGGCGGGGCCGTCCGAGTGTGCCGGCCGAGGTGATGGCCTCGGTGATCACGCTGCAGGCGCTGCATGGCTTGTCCGATAACGAGACCGTGGATGCGGTGACCTTCGACCTGCGGTGGAAAGCGGCATGCGGACTGCCGATCACCGCAACGGCGTTTCACTCCACGACCTTGACCTATTGGCGGCGCCGGTTGACGGCATCCGATCGACCCGATCGCATCTTCGAGGCGGTCAAAGCCGTGGTGGCCGAAACGGGTGTACTCGCGAAGCGAACGCGGCGGGCGTTGGATTCCACCGTGCTCGACGACGCGGTGGCCACCCAGGACACCGTGACCCAGTTGATCGGCGCGATCCGCCGGGTGCGCCGTGAGGTTCCCGGTGCCGTGGCGGTCGTCGCGTCCCAGTGCACCGCTCACAACTACGACGATCCGGGAAAACCGGCCATTGCCTGGAACGACAAGGCAGCCCGCGACCAGCTGATCGATGCGTTGGTCGGTGACGCGCACCGGCTGCTCGGGCATCTGCCCGAGCAGGATCTCGGGCCGCGGGCTGCCGAGGCGGTGGCGTTGTTAGCGCTGGTCGCCGGCCAAGACGTCGAACCGATCGAGGGCTCTGATGGCACCGACGGGCAGTGGCGCATCGCTCAGCGGGTCGCCCCTGACCGGGTCATCTCCACCGTCGATCCCGATGCGCGCCATGCGCATAAGACGGTGCACCGCCGCCAAGACGGCTTCAAGGCCCACCTCGCGATCGAACCCGATACCGGGCTCATCACCGACTGCGCCCTGACCAAGGCCTGCGGCCCGGCCAATCACGAAGCCGTCGTCGGCCTGGCCCTGCTCGACGACGAATCGGGTCCGGTGCGGGTACTCGGTGACTCGGCCTATGGAACCGGTGATGCCAGGGCAGCGTTGGCTGACCGTAGGCATGTCGCGGTGATCAAGCCGATCCCGTTGCGCACTCCGGTTCCAGGTGGTTTCAGCAGCGACGACTTCCACGTCGACTTCGAGGCCCATACCGTCACCTGCCCGGCCGGGCACACCCGGTCGATCACGCCCAGCGGTAGCGCCGGATTCGGAACACGTTGTCGTTCATGCCCTTTGGCGGCACAGTGCACCACTGCCAAGGACGGACGCAATCTCACCATCGGTGAACACGAACACCACCTTCGCGCTGCCCGCACAGCGGCTCGTACCTCCGACTGGCAGGCCGAGTACCGCCGGCACCGACCCATGGTCGAACGCTCAATCGCCTGGCTCACGCGAGGCAACCGCAAAGTCCGCTACCGCGGCGTCACGAAAAACAACAACTGGCTTCACCATCGCGCCGCCGCGCTGAACCTGCGCCGACTGATCACCCTGGGACTGACCCACACCAACGCTGGCTGGGCCATCGCCTGACCTGGCAGACCTGGCTCTTGCCTCACTGAACACCGCGTGCCACGCTCAACACGGCGGGGTGACCCTCGAATCTGTCGACCTCAGGGTCTGACTTACACTCACGCGCCACAGAGCGCTCTGAGGCACCCCGCCCCAAACACCCTTAATTCAGCAGTCTCCTAG
>NZ_JBSFSB010000034.1:0-5241 GCF_053589535.1 Mycobacterium sp. NPDC003323 | reverse complement strand
TTTTTGGCCATCTTGGTGGGGGACTCCCCGTCTTCCTGCCACGTGGGATGGTTGTTTTTTTGATGCCAGTTTTTGGTGTCTTTTGTTTGTGATCGGATTTTTCTGATTCGAATTCTGCCTCGTTTGTTCGAGGGGTTTTTGTTTGGAGAGTTTGATCCTGGCTCAGGACGAACGCTGGCGGCGTGCTTAACACATGCAAGTCGAACGGAAAGGCCCTTCGGGGTGCTCGAGTGGCGAACGGGTGAGTAACACGTGGGTGATCTGCCCTGCACTTTGGGATAAGCCTGGGAAACTGGGTCTAATACCGAATAGGATCACTGGCTTCATGGTCGGTGGTGGAAAGCTTTTGCGGTGTGGGATGGGCCCGCGGCCTATCAGCTTGTTGGTGGGGTAATGGCCTACCAAGGCGACGACGGGTAGCCGGCCTGAGAGGGTGACCGGCCACACTGGGACTGAGATACGGCCCAGACTCCTACGGGAGGCAGCAGTGGGGAATATTGCACAATGGGCGCAAGCCTGATGCAGCGACGCCGCGTGAGGGATGACGGCCTTCGGGTTGTAAACCTCTTTCAGCACAGACGAAGCGCAAGTGACGGTATGTGCAGAAGAAGGACCGGCCAACTACGTGCCAGCAGCCGCGGTAATACGTAGGGTCCGAGCGTTGTCCGGAATTACTGGGCGTAAAGAGCTCGTAGGTGGTTTGTCGCGTTGTTCGTGAAAACTCACAGCTTAACTGTGGGCGTGCGGGCGATACGGGCAGACTGGAGTACTGCAGGGGAGACTGGAATTCCTGGTGTAGCGGTGGAATGCGCAGATATCAGGAGGAACACCGGTGGCGAAGGCGGGTCTCTGGGCAGTAACTGACGCTGAGGAGCGAAAGCGTGGGGAGCGAACAGGATTAGATACCCTGGTAGTCCACGCCGTAAACGGTGGGTACTAGGTGTGGGTTTCCTTCCTTGGGATCCGTGCCGTAGCTAACGCATTAAGTACCCCGCCTGGGGAGTACGGCCGCAAGGCTAAAACTCAAAGGAATTGACGGGGGCCCGCACAAGCGGCGGAGCATGTGGATTAATTCGATGCAACGCGAAGAACCTTACCTGGGTTTGACATGCACAGGACGCTGGTAGAGATATCAGTTCCCTTGTGGCCTGTGTGCAGGTGGTGCATGGCTGTCGTCAGCTCGTGTCGTGAGATGTTGGGTTAAGTCCCGCAACGAGCGCAACCCTTGTCCTATGTTGCCAGCGGGTTATGCCGGGGACTCGTAGGAGACTGCCGGGGTCAACTCGGAGGAAGGTGGGGATGACGTCAAGTCATCATGCCCCTTATGTCCAGGGCTTCACACATGCTACAATGGCCGGTACAAAGGGCTGCGATGCCGTGAGGTGGAGCGAATCCTTTCAAAGCCGGTCTCAGTTCGGATCGGGGTCTGCAACTCGACCCCGTGAAGTCGGAGTCGCTAGTAATCGCAGATCAGCAACGCTGCGGTGAATACGTTCCCGGGCCTTGTACACACCGCCCGTCACGTCATGAAAGTCGGTAACACCCGAAGCCGGTGGCCTAACCCCTTGTGGGAGGGAGCCGTCGAAGGTGGGATCGGCGATTGGGACGAAGTCGTAACAAGGTAGCCGTACCGGAAGGTGCGGCTGGATCACCTCCTTTCTAAGGAGCACCACGAGACTTGAAGCCGGCCCACATCGTGTGGATCACCGCGACTTTGAGCGATTCGTTGGATGGCTCGACCTCTGTAGTGGAGGCGGGTCTGGTGCAACAACAAACTTTGATGGAACTGCCAGGCACACTATTGGGCTTTGAGGCAACAGGCCCAGCGGGACCTTCGCTCTACGGGGTGGGGGTTGCCGGCCGTGAGTCCCTTTTGACCGTTGGGTTGGGGGTGTTGCGGTTGCTGTTGTCGCCCTGCTTTGGTGGTGGGGTGTGGTGTTTGATTTGTGGATAGTGGTTGCGAGCATCTAGCACGCAAGAAGACTCTGATCGGGAGTTCTTGTCCTTTGGGCAGGGGTTGTTGGTTGGGGTGTTGTTGTGTGTGTTTGATGTGCAATTTCTTTTTTCTTGATCTGGTTTTTTGTGTTGTAAGTGTTTAAGGGCGCATGGTGGATGCCTTGGCATTGGGAGCCGATGAAGGACGTGGGAGGCTGCGATATGCCTCGGGGAGCTGCCAACCGAGCGTGGATCCGAGGATGTCCGAATGGGGAAACCCAGCACGAGTGATGTCGTGTTACCTGCATCTGAATATATAGGGTGCAGGGGGGAACGCGGGGAAGTGAAACATCTCAGTACCCGTAGGAAGAGAAAACAATTGTGATTCCGTGAGTAGTGGCGAGCGAAAGCGGAGGATGGCTAAACCGTATGCATGTGATACCCGGCGGGGGTTGTGTGTGCGGGGTTGTGGGGCGTTTCTTCTCAGCACCGCCGTGCTGGGCAGCAGTGAGAAAAGTGTGTGTTAGTCGAAGGGCCTGGGATGGTCTGTCGTAGAGGGTGAGAGCCCCGTAGGCGAAAACATGCACTCTGCTGTGGGACTGTCCCCGAGTAGCAGCGGGCCCGTGAAATCTGCTGTGAATCTGCCGGGACCACCCGGTAAGCCTGAATACTTCCCGATGACCGATAGCGGATTAGTACCGTGAGGGAATGGTGAAAAGTACCCCGGGAGGGGAGTGAAATAGTACCTGAAACCGTGTGCCTACAATCCGTCAGAGCCTTCCCTTTTGGGTGGGGTGATGGCGTGCCTTTTGAAGAATGAGCCTGCGAGTCAGGGACATGTCGCGAGGTTAACCCGTGTGGGGTAGCCGCAGCGAAAGCGAGTCTGAATAGGGCGTATCCGCACAACAGTGTGTGGTGTAGTGGTGTGTTCTGGACCCGAAGCGGAGTGATCTACCCATGGCCAGGGTGAAGCAGCAGTAAGATGTTGTGGAGGCCCGAACCCACTTAGGTTGAAGACTGAGGGGATGAGCTGTGGGTAGGGGTGAAAGGCCAATCAAACTCCGTGATAGCTGGTTCTCCCCGAAATGCATTTAGGTGCAGCGTTGCGTGTTTCTTACTGGAGGTAGAGCTACTGGATGGCCGATGGGCCCTACTAGGTTACTGACGTCAGCCAAACTCCGAATGCCGGTAAGTGAAAGCGTGGCAGTGAGACGGCGGGGGATAAGCTCCGTGCGTCGAGAGGGAAACAGCCCAGATCGCCGGCTAAGGCCCCTAAGCGTGTGCTAAGTGGAAAAGGATGTGCAGTCGCGAAGACAACCAGGAGGTTGGCTTAGAAGCAGCCACCCTTGAAAGAGTGCGTAATAGCTCACTGGTCAAGTGATTGTGCGCCGATAATGTAGCGGGGCTCAAGCACACCGCCGAAGCCGCGGCATCAAGTAATTGATGGGTAGGGGAGCGTCCTGCACCCAGTGAAGCAGCCTGGTAATGGAGCTGTGGAGGGTGTGGGAGTGAGAATGCAGGCATGAGTAGCGATAAGGCAAGTGAGAACCTTGCCCGCCGAAAGACCAAGGGTTCCTGGGGCAGGCCAGTCCGCCCAGGGTGAGTCGGGACCTAAGGCGAGGCCGACAGGCGTAGTCGATGGACAACGGGTTGATATTCCCGTACCCGTGTGTGCGCGCCCATGATGAATCAGAGGTACTAACCGCCCAAAACATGCGTTACCGATCACCTTCGGGTGTGAGGATTGCATGCGCTGCGCGGGACCTTCTCTGGTAGTAGTCAAGCGATGGGGTGACGCAGGAAGGTAGCCGTACCAGTCAGTGGTAATACTGGGGCAAGCCTGTAGGACGACATCTAGGCAAATCCGGATGTCATGTGTCTGAGAGGTGATGCATAGCCGAGTGAGGCGAATTCGGTGATCCTATGCTGCCGAGAAAAGCCTCTAGCGAGTTCACACACGGCCCGTACCCCAAACCAACACAGGTGGTCAGGTAGAGAATACTAAGGCGTACGAGTTAACTATGGTTAAGGAACTCGGCAAAATGCCCCCGTAACTTCGGGAGAAGGGGGACCCACATACCGTCATGGCTCTTGCGGCCGGCAGCGGGAGTGGGTGGCACAAACCAGTGAGAAGCGACTGTTTACTAAAAACACAGGTCCGTGCGAAGTCGCAAGACGATGTATACGGACTGACGCCTGCCCGGTGCTGGAAGGTTAAGAGGACCCGTTAATCCTTCGGGGTGAAGCGGAGAATTTAAGCCCCAGTAAACGGCGGTGGTAACTATAACCATCCTAAGGTAGCGAAATTCCTTGTCGGGTAAGTTCCGACCTGCACGAATGGCGTAACGACTTCTCAACTGTCTCAACCATAGACTCGGCGAAATTGCACTACGAGTAAAGATGCTCGTTACGCGCGGCAGGACGAAAAGACCCCGGGACCTTCACTACAACTTGGTATTGGTGCTCGATACGGTTTGTGTAGGATAGGTGGGAGACTGTGAAGCATGCACGCCAGTGTGTGTGGAGTCGTTGTTGAAATACCACTCTGATCGTATTGGGCCTCTAACTTCGAACCGTATATCCGGTTCAGGGACAGTGCCTGGTGGGTAGTTTAACTGGGGCGGTTGCCTCCTAAAATGTAACGGAGGCGCCCAAAGGTTCCCTCAACCTGGACGGCAATCAGGTGTTGAGTGTAAGTGCACAAGGGAGCTTGACTGCGAGACGTACATGTCGAGCAGGGACGAAAGTCGGGACTAGTGATCCGGCACCTCTGAGTGGAAGGGGTGTCGCTCAACGGATAAAAGGTACCCCGGGGATAACAGGCTGATCTTCCCCAAGAGTCCATATCGACGGGATGGTTTGGCACCTCGATGTCGGCTCGTCGCATCCTGGGGCTGGAGCAGGTCCCAAGGGTTGGGCTGTTCGCCCATTAAAGCGGCACGCGAGCTGGGTTTAGAACGTCGTGAGACAGTTCGGTCTCTATCCGCCGCGCGCGTCAGAAGCTTGAGGAAACCTGTCCCTAGTACGAGAGGACCGGGACGGACGAACCTCTGGTATACCAGTTGTCCCACCAGGGGCACCGCTGGATAGCCACGTTCGGACAGGATAACCGCTGAAAGCATCTAAGCGGGAAACCCCCTCCAAGACCAGGCTTCTCACCCTTTTAGAGGGATAAGGCCCCCCGCAGACCACGGGATCGATAGACCAGACCTACACACCTAGCAATAGGTTCAGGGAACTGGCACTAACCGGCCGAAAACTTACACACACCCAACCGGGTAACAAACAACCAGTGTGTAAAAGAAA
>NZ_JBSFSB010000033.1:0-8473 GCF_053589535.1 Mycobacterium sp. NPDC003323 | reverse complement strand
GCCCGTAGGGGCCCGGGCCCACGATCTGCGGCTCGGCAAGCTCGGCGGTGTAGCTGAACTCCAACTCCAACTTCATTGATTCTCCTCAGTTTTCGAGTGGGTCTGCCGTCAGACCCGCGGTGGCTCCGAGAGTGCACCACGCGTCTGTGATAGTCAACACCTTGTTGATTTTTGGGCGAAGCGTCCGCGGCCCCGCAAAATGGACACGGTGTTGACTACTTTCAACTGTGAGTCTAATCTCAACTCTGCCGGCCCGTGATGCCGACCACCGGCGCACGGATTCCAACGACCTGACAGGAATTGATATGTCCACCACATCGGACGTCGACCAGATCCAGCCGACCACTTCTCGCAACGGCGAGAGCTACGTCTCGCACCGTGACGACATCCACTTCAGCATGACCGGGGACTTCATGACGGGTGTGGACTTCTGGATTCACGCCACGGGTGAGAGCACCAACGGGCAGCTGATCGTCATCGAGACCAACTGGGTGCGTGGCACCGAACCGGTCTGGCACATTCACCACCGTGAAGAAGAGGGCTTCTTCGTGATGGATGGTGAAATCAAGATCCACACCGAGGCCGGCTCGTACAGTGCCAAGAAGGGCCAGTTCGTCTGGGGGCGTAAGGATCAGCGGCACACCTATGAAGTGGTCGGTGACGAGGCCCGGATTCTGGTTGTGTTCGTGCCCGGGCCCGACAGTAGCGGTTTCGAGCCCAACGGCGGCATTGACAAGTACTTCTACGAGGCGCGCAATCGTGAACTTCGGACGCCCGAGCAGCTACAGGCCGAGGTCGAGAACCTGAAGGTCAATTACGGCCTGGAGATGTTCCCCGATCTGCCTCATCCGCGCGACAACCAGGCCTGAATTCGGCTGACATTTCGGATATTTGGCGCTACTGACCATTGGAGTTGCTGTGACCATCGATGTTTCTCTCGACACCGTGCCGCATTGGATCGGCGGCGCGCCCCTGTCCTCGACGGAGGGGCCGCGAGCCGAGATTCATGATCCCGCCACCGGGCGCGTGATCGGCACTGTCGTGGTGGGCGGCGCCGACGCCGTCGACGATGCGGTGATCAGTGCGCGGACGGCAGCACCGGCCTGGGCCGAAACCCCCAGCCCTGTCCGCGCATCGGTATTACATCGCTTTCGCGCATTGCTGCACGAGCAGATGGACGACTTGGCCTGGATCATCACGGCCGAACAGGGCAAGACGCTGGCGGACGCCCGGGGCGAGTTGGCGCGCTCGATCGAAGCCATCGATGTATCGCTGTCGGTCGTGCAGCAACTCAAGGGGGAGTACGCCGAGCAGGTCGCCAATGGTGTCGACACGTACTCCTTTCGGCAACCGCTCGGCGTGTGCGCCGGGATAACCCCGTTCAACTTCCCCGTCATGGTGCCGGTGTCGATGTTTGCGGCGGCCATCGCCTGCGGGAATGCGTTCGTACTCAAGCCGAGTGAACAGGTGCCGTCGGCAGCGGTGCGGTTGGCGCAGATCGCGAGCGATGCGGGACTGCCCAACGGCGTCCTCAATGTGGTGCACGGTGGTGTCGAGGCCGCCGAGGCGCTCATCGACCACCCCGATGTCGCGGCGGTGTCCTTCGTCGGGTCCACCCCTGTCGCGCGCGCGATCTACCGACGCGCGGCCGACGCCGGCAAGAAGGTGCAGGCCCTCGGGGGTGCCAAGAACCACATGGTGGTGCTGCCCGACGCCGACCTCGATGCTGCCGCCGATGCGCTGGTTTCGGCGGCCTACGGTGCCGCGGGTCAGCGATGCATGGCCGTGACCGTCGCCGTCGCCGTCGGTGCGGCGGCGGACGCGTTGGTGTCCAAGATCGCCGAGCGCGCGAAGGCGTTCAAGGTGGGGCCTGGCGCGGCGTTGGGTACCGACATGGGGCCGTTGATCTCAGAGGGCGCCCTCGATCGGGTCCGCTCGGCGCTGCAAAGGTCTGTCGAGCAGGGCGGCCGACTGGTTGTCGACGGCCGCGGCCTGACTCCACCGGGCGCCGGCTACTTCATCGGCCCCAGTCTGGTGGACGGCGTTCGCGTCGACAGCGATCTCTACCGCGACGAGGTCTTCGGACCGGTCCTGAGCGTGCTGCGCGCTGACGACCTCGAGCAGGCCCTGCAGATCGTCAACGCCAACCCCTACGGCAACGGCGCCATCATCTTCACCGGCAGCGGCGCGGCGGCCCGGCGATTCGCCCGAGGTGTGACTGCCGGAAGCGTCGGGATCAACGTGCCCATCCCCGTTCCGATTTCGTGGTTCGGATTCGGTGGGTGGGGTGACTCGCGCTTCGGCGATGACGGTCTCAACTACGACGCCTATCGCTTCTA
Organism: Mycobacterium sp. NPDC003323; assembly: GCF_053589535.1. NCBI lineage: Bacteria > Bacillati > Actinomycetota > Actinomycetes > Mycobacteriales > Mycobacteriaceae > Mycobacterium > Mycobacterium sp. NPDC003323. The sequence goes on along the minus strand of NZ_JBSFSB010000033.1, from coordinate 6,134 downwards.
CACACGGTCCAAAGTCATCACGCAGCGCTGGACGGAGCCCACGCCGGGCCTTGCCCCGCACTTCGTGGCGGCGGGCAGCCAGTAGAGGAGCACTCATGCACGAACACGGACCGGCTACCAGTCTTCCCCGGCTCGATCACGTCGGAATTCTGGTACGCGATCTGAATGCGGCTGTCGGCCACTGGTCCGATCGGTTCGGGGTAGGGACCGCCCGCACGGTCGAGGTTCCGGCCATGAGCATCAGCGCGGTGTTCCTCGATATTGCCGGAGCCGAGGTCGAGTTGTACACCGTCCACGACCCGGACGCGCTCGATGCAGCCCTCGACGACGCACCGGCCAAGCTCGACCACATCGCGCTACGGCTGACCGATGCCGATGGACCCGAACTCGCGGGATGCGCCCTCCGAGGGCCCGGGCGTCCAGATCCGATCGCGGCCCCGATCCTGCTGGGCGACGCCACACATGTCTGGACCGAGCCACCCGGAATCGATGTACTCCTTCAACTGATCAGGCCGAGCTCCTGAGGTACCGAACCTAGATCCGTTGCAGTACGGGAGTTCCCGCCGTATCAGACGCCAATCAGAAACAACGAGAAGAAGGAGAAATCATGGGACGCATGGAGGGAAAGGTCGCGCTGATCACCGGCGCGGCCCGAGGTCAGGGGCGGGCACACGCGATCCGCCTCGCACAGGAGGGCGCAGATATCCTCGCCTTCGACTGCCCGACGAATGGAGGGGTTCCCTATCCCGTCGCCACGGCAGCGGACCTCGAGATCACGGTCAAGGAAGTCGAGGCACTGGGTCGGCGAATCATCGCGCGCGAGGGCGATGTCCGTGAGCAGGCGCCGTTGGACAGCCTGGTCGCCGAGGGTGTAGAGGCCTTCGGTGGACTCGATGTCGCCGTGGCCAACGCCGGCATCTGGACCGTGCACCCGTTCGCGGACATTCCCGAGGACGAATTCTTGGATGTGCTCAATGTCAACATCATGGGGCCCTGGCGCACCCTGAAGGCGGTGACCCCCGCCATGAAGACCCGTGGCGGCGGATCGGTGATCATCACGTCCTCCGGTAATGGCGTCGAGGGGTCTCCCCACTACGTGCACTACGTTGCGTCCAAGCACGGTGTGCTCGGATTGGCGAAAAGCGCAGCGCTCGAGTTCGGCCAGTACGGTATCCGAGTCAACTCGCTACTGCCCGGGCCTACCGACACACCGGCCCTGGATTGGCAGGGTGGCTACGATCTCTGCGCGGGCAAGGGACCTGGAAACGGCGTCAAAGAGGACCTGCAGGGCGCGAGGTACTGGGCAGTTCTCCGGGATGTGGGCCTGTTGCCGCCGCAAGCGATGAGTGAGGCGGTGCTGTGGCTGGCCTCCGACGAATCACGGTGGACGACCGGCCTCGAGATGTTGGTCGAGGGTGGCCACATGATCATGCCGGGGCTGAACATGACGAAAATGGCCCTGGACAACCAATAGCGTTGGACACCCAATAGCGTCCGCGCACAGCCTGAAAGTCGGCTGAGCCCTCTCCGAAGGCGTTCATCACGTCTTGGGGGAGGGCTTGCGGCGTTTACCGGGCTTGGTGCTGGGCTTCCACTCCAGGCCGTAAACCGTCCGCAGCCAGATGGTGGTCACCGTTTCTGCCATGCTGTCCAACGGAATTGCGTTCTCGCTGCGCATACTCATCAGCGACAGGTTGCGTTCTCCCATCCACATCAACGCCGCAGCCAAGGACCTGGCCGGTGGTCCGTCGATGGCCACGCCGGCAGCTCTGTCTCGCTCGATGCTGGCGGCCGACGCGTCGATGAAACGGCCGAGGATGGTGTCCCACTGCGTCTGCAAGTCCGGCTCAGCCGCGGCGGCGTCGCCTACCTCACGAAGAACGTGACCGTGGCGCTCCCAGACCTGGATGACCTCCTTGACCGCATGCTCGATGGCCGCCTCGGGCGGCATGCCTGCCGGACGCTCGAAGATCAGTTGCGACGCCTGGAACACGTCGGCTGTGACCCGCGACAGCAAGGCGGACAGTACCTGCCACTTGGACTCGAAATAGAAGTAGAACGATGATCGCGACAGCCCGGCACGCTTGGTGAGGTCGTCGATGGAGATGTTGCGCAGCGGCACCGTACGCAACAGGTCGTAAGCCCCTTCGAGGATGGCTTGCTCGCGCCGGTCGCCTTTGATGTTTCGTCGGCCCACCCGTGTTTCCGCTGCGTTCAGGCTGAAAGGTGAAGTGGACGCCATAGAAGCATGATAGGGCAGGTCCACCGCGGAGGGCGTGCACCGGCGGCACTCGGGCGCCTGGAGGTCGATCGGTATCATCGATGATTTATCGACATTGTGTTGATAATCGTGAACGTCATGTACATAATGGGTGTACCGGCCCCGCGTTCGAAGGCCACGCACGCCCGACCGTCTACTCAGATTCGACGGCTGCGCTTGCGCTCGAACGGGATTCGCACGCCGGCCGCAGAATCGAAGGCGTACTCACTCTCTTCGAAGTAGGAGTCAACTGTGTCCAATCTCGCCGGCAATCTCGTCACCACCGCGCACGACCACGGAGACCGGCCAGCCGTGAAGCTGGACGAGTACGTCCTGTCCTACCGGGAGCTACACCAGCGCGCCGCGGCTGTAGCCGGAGATCTGCGAGCGCACGGTGTGCTCCCAGGCGACCGGGTGGGCCTGATGCTTCCGAACGTCCCGGCATACCCGGTGCTCTTCTACGGAGCGCTGCTGGCGGGCGCGGTTGCCGTTCCCATGAATCCGCTGCTCAACGCCCGCGAGGTCGAGTACTACCTCACCGACTCGGGGATGACGGTGGTGTACGGATTGGACGGCCCCGACGCCGTCGTCGCGCTCGCGGCGCAGAAGGTAGGGATTCGTTCGGTGCTGGTACCCGGAACGGGTCCGATCAACCTGTCCGGCAACCCGATCTATGACGCCACCGATCGAACGGATGATGATACTGCTGTCATCCTGTACACCTCGGGTACCACCGGTAAGCCCAAGGGAGCAGAACTCACCCACCGGAACATGTCGTCCAACGCCGCGACGACGGTGGACACGTTGATCGAGGTGGGCGCCGACGACGTGATCCTCGGTTGCTTACCGCTGTTCCACGTCTTCGGTCTTACCTGTGGACTCAATGCCGCGGTCAAAGCCGCAGCGCTACTCACCCTCGTCCCTCGTTTCGAGGCGACCAAGGCTTTGCAGGTCATTGCCCGGGATCGCGTTACTGTTCTCGAAGGTGTACCCACCATGTACGCCGCGATGCTGCACTCTCCCGACGCAGCGGACACGGACATGTCATCGCTGCGCACATGCATCACCGGCGGTGCGCCCATGCCCGTCGAGATTCTCAAAGCCTTCGAGCACGAGTTCGACTGCGAGATCTACGAAGGGTACGGGCTGTCGGAGACGGCACCCATCGCGTGTTTCAACCAACCCGGCCACCCGCGCAAACCCGGCACCATCGGAATACCCGTGCGCGGCTGCACGCTGCGAATCGTCGGCGACGATGGCCAGGACGTTGCCGACGGCGAGCCCGGCGAAATCGCCATCCAGGGCGAAAATCTCATGAAGGGATACTGGAACCGGCCCGAGGCAACGGCCGAAGCCATCCCCGATGGTTGGCTGCGCACCGGAGACATCGCCACGCGCGACGGCGACGGCTACTACACCATCGTGGACCGCAAGAAAGACCTCATCATCCGCGGTGGGTACAACGTGTACCCGCGCGAAGTCGAGGAAGTCCTCTACGAACACCCGGCTGTCGCGGAAGCAGCTGTGATCGGCATCAAGCACGCAACCCTCGGGGAGGAGATCGGCGCAGCAGTGGCTCTCAAGCAGGGCGCGCAGGCAGAAGTCGAAGAACTGAAGACCTTCGTCCGAGACCGACTGGCGGCCTACAAGTATCCCCGCGAGCTGTGGTTCGTCGACGCCCTGCCCAAGGGCGCGACCGGCAAGATACTGCGGCGCGAGGTGAAGGCTCCCGACCCGTCCGTGATCGGCTGAGTCGCGGCGTCATCGTGGGTCTCATCCCGGTGCTGACGAGCCGATCGACCAGTCCGAGAGTGGCCGGCGACCGGTGACGGTGTGACGGCAATACGATGCCGTCCACCTTGCGGATCAGCTCGCCGAGTCGCCAACCGGCAGTCGAGATTTCGGCCGCCTTCGAGCTGTCCACGGCAGGCCGACACCGCGCCACCCAGTCAGTGATGCAACACCGCCTGGGTGGCGCGCCGATCAACCTACGGTTCAGGGCAGCGGTGCGACCTGGACGACGGTCTTTCCGCGAGCGCCGCCGGACAGTGCCTGGTTGAGGGTTTCCCGAGCGCTCTCCAGTCCCTCGACGACGGTCTCGTCGTATCTGACCGAGCCTTCGCCCAGCGCCGCGGCGAGCTTTCCGATGATTTCGGCGTAGCGCTCGATATGGTCGGTAACGATGAAGCCCCGCAGGGTGGCTCGCTGCATGAGTAACTGATTTGCGTTGCGCAGGCCCGGTTGGTCGCCGTGATCGTTGTAGGCGTCGTACTCCGAAATCAGACCACAGAGCGCTACTCGGGCACCGATGTTCAGCCGGCCCAGAACGTGATCCATGATGGGACCACCCACGTTCTCGAAGTCGACGTCGATGCCATCGGGGGTCGCCTCGTCGATTCGCTCTCGCCAGTCGTCGGAGTGCCGGTCTATGCATGCGTCAAAGCCCAGTTCTTCCACCAGGTGCCGGCATTTTTCGGCGCCACCGGCGATGCCGACCACGCGGGCACCTCGCTGCTTGGCCAACTGCCCGGCGATCGAACCGACGGCGCCCCCTGCGGCGGAGACGACAACCGTTTCACCGGGCTGCGGATCGCCCAGCTCGATGCCGATGAACGCTGAGATGCCGGTGTGGCCGAGTACACCCAGAAATGCCGTCAACGGCGCCGGCAACGGGTCGGGCAGCACTGTGAACGGAAACTCAAGAACGGAATCGTCAGCGACACAATATTCTTGCCAGCCGGTGAAGCCGAGAACGAATGCTCCGACCGGCAGGTCCTCTCGCCGGCTTTCGATGACCTGTCCGACACCGAGGCCCCGCATCACGGCGCCCAACTCGACCGGCGGTATGTAGGAACGCAACTGGCTCATCCAGACCCGGTTCGTGGGGTCGAGCGACAGGTACAAGGTGCGGACCAGCGCCTGGCCTTCGGCGATATCGGGAATGGACTCCTCGACCCAGGCGAGATCTTGCTCGGTGACCTGGCCCTGCGGCCGCCTCTGTAGACGAAACAGCCGGTTGGTGAGTGCTTTCATTGGCGAATCCTTGTTGTCAGCGGTGACTGGAATGGTGGTCATCGGGCGCCGCAAGCACCGCATCCACAGGGTCGGCGGCGAGACCTATGAGAATGGTAGACGTGTAGTCGTCAGGAATCAACGCTGCGTCGATTTCAGTGAGTTGTGGAGGGCTGGAGATCGTCAATCCCCCTCTGGGGAAGCGCTTTCAAAAAATGTCGACAGAGTGTTGACTATCAACGACGTATGGTGCACTCTCGATTTGTATCCGACTGACGGCAGTCGACCAACAAATGGAGGCGGGCGAATGAGCATTCAAACGGACAACCGCGCGACGGTTGAGCGATTCTGGGGGGCCCTCGATGACGGTCCGCCCCGCGGCGAGGCTCTGGAGGCGTGGAAGGAACACTTCGCCGAGGACGGCGTCTGGGAGATGCCCTACGCGCCCGAGCCGCTCGCCGATACCGTCCCCGGTCGCGATCTGATCGGCCACTTCGTCGACTGGTTCTTCGCTTCGGTGCCCGATCTGCGGATCGATTCGTTGATCGTGCACGACACGACCGACCCGGAACTGTTCATCCTGGAGCTGCACGGGAAGGCGACGGTCACTCAGACCGGCAAGATCTACGCCAACACCTACTGCACCCACATGCGGATCCGGGACGGCAAGGTTGCGTTGATCCGCGAGTACTTCAATCCCAATGTGGTGCTCGAAGCTTTCGGGCGTGACGTGATCGCCGAGGGCATGTCCGCTGTGATGGCAGCAGCCGGCGTGGGTGCTGCACAGTGAAGTTGGAGTTGGAGTTCAGCTACACCGCCGAGCTTGCCGAGCCGCAGATCGTGGGCCCAGGCCCCTACGGGT
>NZ_JBSFSB010000032.1:12483-13896 GCF_053589535.1 Mycobacterium sp. NPDC003323 | reverse complement strand
TACGAGACAACGTAACTCGGGTGCCCTCAACGGCCTAAGGCTCGAAAACCGTTGGTAGCAACCATGTTTCGTGGATCGAGTCGAATCATGTTGCCTCTCAGGCGATTACAAGAATCTCTTGACAGATATCTCTTTGGCCCGGTATAAGCCGCCTACAGGAATTGATTACAGGAAAATTTGGTCAGATGGGCGGGAACGGTCGTCCGCCGTTGTACTTGCTTTCCAGGGCTGCCAGCTTCTCCCGCACTGCGATATCGACCAGGGAGGCAAGGGAACTGATGTCCTCTTCGGGATAGGTGCGCCCGAGGCGAATTACGGCGTCTCGGGAGTAGAGCAGGAGGTCGAGATCCCAGTTGATGCCCTGGACCTTTTTCTTGTCCGAGCGCCGTCGCATGGCCGGTCGTTCGTCGGTTTCGGGTTCGGTGGGTTCGGCTGGCGCTTGGGTGCTGAAGAGGTTCTTCATGACCTCGTTGGCGTTGTCGCTGGCCTTGCCGCGTTCGCTGGGGCGTCCGCTGGATCGAGCCATGGTCACTCCTGTTCCCCGTCCCAGTTCTGGTGGTTGTCGAGAATTTCGGCGAGCACATCGGCGTAGGGCCCGCCCACGTCGGGGAGGGTGCCGAAGGAGTGCTTGAGGCTGTTGCGGGAGGGGACCTGTGCCCGCAGTACGGGGTAGTCCGATCCTTCGAGGATCTCGCGGGCGTATTGCCGATCGGCCTTGGATCGCAGGTCCACATCGAGCAGCAGCACCGAGGCCAGCACGGGCCGCAGCAGGTCCACTTGTGTGGCGAGGGTGAACGTATCGCGGATCTCGGCCAGCTCCCCGGTGGCAGGCGAGGTGGGCACGAGCAGGTGCCCGGTGGCCATGATCGCGGCGGTGAGGATCTCGGATTCGGGGGTGGTGAGGTTGTCGGGATTCCGCGAGGGTGGGGTGTCGATGATGATGTGGTCGTAGTCGCGGCGCATGGATTTGACCTGCCGGACGAGGGTCTTGGCGTTGGTCAGGGTGATCACCACGCAGTCTTCGGGCCAGCCGCCGCGCGCTATGGCCATCTCGGCCCATTTCGCGGCTGTGCGCTGCGGGTCGGCGTTGATCAGCAGCGTGCGGCCTTTGTGGGCCAGGGCGTGCGCCAGATGGACGGAGGTGATGGTTTTGCCTACCCCGCCTTTGAGGTTGCCGACGGTCAATTCCATGAGCCTGCCTCTGCCCGGGTCGGTCGGATTGGTGGCGCGCGTGCGCGCATGAGCGAATGTGCTCATACAGTATCGCGAGAAAGCCCGCCCCCGATGCTGGTCAGGGGCGGGCTGTGTGGCGTTTTCGCTGGATGGAGCTGTATCAGGCTCCGAACCCGATGTGACTGACCGATTCGTAGGCGTGCCAGTCGGTTCCAAGGCTGTCAGCTGCGAGGTGCTGCC
>NZ_JBSFSB010000032.1:0-12383 GCF_053589535.1 Mycobacterium sp. NPDC003323 | reverse complement strand
GCTCGCCCATCACGCGCGATGCGCGCTCGCCGCTGGTGGTGGTCGCCAGGCGGGCGGCGGTGGTGAGCGATTCCAGCGCTTGCCGCAATGCCCTGGATGGAGCTGTATCAGGCTCCGAACCCGATGTGACTGACCGATTCGTAGGCGTGCCAGTCGGTTCCAAGGCTGTCAGCTGCGAGGTGCTGCCATGTGCTGTTCATGGCGTCGAGATCCTTCGCGGCCCATTGGTCGATGAGCTGGTGCCAGTCGGCCGGGCGGACGTTCACCTTCCGGACGCGCAGGTCTCGTTGCTGTTCGACCGGCACGCCGGTTTGGTCGATCGGATGGATCTCTATCCGGGTGCCGCGTCCGTTGTTGTCGAGCCGCTTTCTCAGCGAGGCGGCCATGTTCCGGTTGTGCAGATCGGTATAGGCCGCTTCGATCTTCGCGAGATTGGCCTTGTTCGGTGTTTGCTCCTCGGCCAGCCAGGCCATGAACGTGCGGGCGGTGACATCGATTCCGGCCTGGTTCATGGCGTCATATCCAGCCGATGATTTGGTCAGGTACCGCAGCCTCGCGGAGAGCCCGCGGTCGGTGGTGACCGGGGATTTGACCCCTTCGGCCAGCTCGGTAAGCCGGTCGGAGATGGCCTGCCCGCCGGGGATGCCCTTCGCTCCGGACCCGCCGGTGATCTTCCCACCCATTCCCGATCACCGACCCGATCCGGCGCGGTAGGTGTCGCCCTTGGGCTTCATCTGGCCCAGGCCCCGACCCTCCGGCCAGACCTGACGCCAATCACCGGCGATGTGCAGCTCGTCCACACCGGTGAGGCGGTGTACCCACAGTCCGGCGGTGTGGGCCTTGTGCGCCCGCCGCCACAGGTTGGCATGGGCCTGTGCCCGGATGATGTGGCCCCAATCGGTGCGCTCCAGATCGTGGTTGTACCGGCTCGACTTGGCCATCGTCGAGACGAACTTCGAATACATGGCCTTGATGTAGTCCAGGGCCACCTCGTCACTGCGTTCGATGGCCTCTGCCCGGGCATCACGCAGGGTCTCCTTGAGGGCGCGCAGCAGGTTCTCGCTCGCGCCGCTGGTCCAGGACTGGTGGATGGTCGGGGCCGGGCACAGTGCGCCGTATCGGTCGGTGGACAAGTCCATGAGCAGTTGGAGCGTCGGCCGGGTCACCCACACTGGCCCGGGGGCGCTGCGTGATCCGAGAGGGTTGGGCAACTGGTCGTGGTCCCAGACCACGGGGTCGATCTCGTAGAGCCCCGAGCGGTTGCGGTCGAATTCGCCGCTGTCGTCGTGCTGGAGTTGCCCGATAGGCAGGTGGGTTGTCATCGCGGACAGGTAGGCGGCGTTGACGTCCAACGGCTGGATCTCGGCATCGGCCGGGGTGTGGGGGTTGGTCCACTTGGGCCGCGCTTCCCAGATGGCGTTGGCGGCACCCTTGGCCGGTTTCCGCAGGATCTCCGGCTCTGCGGGGTGGGCGGTGTGGTCGTAGCGGGCATCGGCCCGGGTGGCATCGAACAAGGCCATCGCGTCCGGGATCGCTGTGGAGATCAACGCTTGAGTCGCGGCCTGGGCGTCACCGTCGGCATCGGCGAGCGCGGCGGCAACACGGTCGCCGATGAAGGACCGATGGGCGCTGTCCCCGTTTTTTGCTAAGGGATGCATTTTCTCAGGTACCACAGGTACCGCAGGTACCGCGCTGGGTTTGCGCTGGTCAGGGGCATGAAATCCGGTACCTTTGCCGGTACCTTTGCCAGGTACCTCTGAGGTACCGGGCACAGTTTCGGAGGTACCGGGCTCGGTTTCCATGACAGCGACGCTCATCCAGAGCCGCCGCGGCCGGCCTTCTCCGATCCGAATCGGGTGGGTGTGGCGGACCTGACTGGTGTTGTTTCGGGTCTGGATGACTCCAGCCTCGCCCAGTCGGTCGTTGAGTGCGCGGTCATCGAGCCCCAGGGGCTCGGCCCCTGCCATCTTGTTCAGGAGTTCGTGGGTCGCCTTCGGGATCAGGTACAGGGTGCGGCCGTCGTCGGACAGATTGCCGAGCATGAGCCCGCGACGCTGACTGTCGGGACCGCCCCCGAACCCGGTTCCGAGGTTCTCCCACCCCCAGCGGGTCGAGTCCTCGGGCGCGCCCCCGGTCATGGATTCCAAGTGCGCTTGCTTGCTGTCGAACGCCTCTCGCAGCAGTTCGACCCATCGGGTCACGGGGTCGATCTCGACGCGTCCGGCGGCGGCGGCGGAGTCCACCGACACCAGCGCGAGGTCGGCTTGCTCGTAGAGGGCTTCGGCCTGGTCCTGGTCGATGGCCCCGACGCTCCAGGCGTAGTGCAGCAGCGTTTCGGCGGTGAGCAACAGGTGCGCCAGGTGGCTGGCCGAGCGTCCGCGCCCCTCGGTGACCAGTTCACTGCGCAGTTCGGCCCACCGCTTGCGGTGTCCGTCGAGATCCCCCGCCTCGAATCGCTGGGCCAGGTGGCGGATGAATCCGGCCATGGCCGTGGTGTAGACGCCCGCTTCGGCCTGGGCCGTGATGTGGTTGAGCTGGGTTTTGTCGACCTGCCCTTTGCTCAGGCCCACGATGAAGCTGCGATTCTCGGCGCTGGGCACCTTGAACCGCAGCTCAGCAGTGACCAAGGCGAAGCCGCGGGGCGGGCGGTCCTTCCGGTCCCCGCCGGATCGCGATCCCCGGCCGCGCGCTGAGCCGTTGGCGGCGGATCGGGCCAGGTACTCGAACCTTTCGGCGATATCGTTTGCTTCGCGCCGGTTCGAGGCGGGGTGCGCGTCGTCGATGACTTGAAGGGCGTTCTTCGCGCCGTGGGCGTAGGTCTCCAGCGATACCCGGGTGCTGCTGAAGTTCTGGGGGAACGGGTCCAACAAGCTGCGCGGGCTGTAGTGGGACAGGCCGATTCCGGCGAGCACCGATTTGCAGGTGTCGGACGGTCCGTACAGCACGCCGAGGAAATCCGGGCGCGGTGCGGCGAGTTCCATGACCGGGAGGTAGGTCATGAGCAGCAGCGGCCACATCACCTCGGGCGGTGCCAGATTCAACAGGTCCAGGGAGGCGTGTACGGCGTCGCGCTCCTGGTCGCCGGTGGGCGGGGCGGGCAGTGAGTAGGTGCCGATGCGCGGCCCGAGTTCGAGTGCGTATCCGGGGACCGGGCCATCGGCGCCGATGCACGCGCCGCCGGTGAGGTAGACCGGGCGTCCGTCGCGTTCGGTCCATCCGGTGTGGCGGTGCAGGGGAGTGACCTTGTGTTCCTCAGCCAGGCGCAGCACGGCGTCGGCCAGCACGTTCACCATGCCCCGGGACGCGACGCCGGATACTGCGAACTCGGCCCATACGTCGCCGGTCAGCACCTGCCGGTGGGTTACTCGGGTCTGTTCGTCCCCGCCGACCGAGACCGTGTACAGCTTGCGGTCTTGCAGGTCGTCTTCATCGAGGTCGACCATGACCTCGTGGACCTGGGGGACGAACGGGAGTACGGCCCGCTTGACGGTCTCGCCGTCTTTGTTCTGGCTGGTCTTGGCGATCACGCCGGATTTCCGGTCGAGCTTGTACCGGTTGCCGCCAGAGAAGAACGTCAGGGTCTCGGCGTCGTCGGCCGCAGCGGTGCCGTTCGGGAACGGGACCACGTTGTTGGGTGTGCTCATTGCCCCTCAAGGTCTCGGGGCGAATCTCCCGAGGGTGATCAGCTGTCCGGCTGTGTCGTGTCTTGTCGACGCCTGTCCGGACCCTGCTGTATCGTCATCCCTCGAAAGCTTCGCTCTTTCGGTTGAAGAGAAACCCGCCCAGGTTGACAAGCCTTTTGAGGGCGGGTTTTCTCGTTGTGTGGACACTCTTGCTGTCCGGTGGGGGAATCCGAGTGATCGACACGCGGTTTACCGGGATTCCCCATTGCTGGTGTGGATTGCTACAGGTCGACGGACGTATTCGGTCCAGCGACCCCGAACCGGGCGGCGGTGCGGGCACGCTCCCCGGCGCGCAGCTCGATCAGGGTTTCCACGGCCATGAATGCGCGGTCGAACTGCTCGCCCATCACGCGCGATGCGCGCTCGCCGCTGGTGGTGGTCGCCAGGCGGGCGGCGGTGGTGAGCGATTCCAGCGCTTGCCGCAATGCCCTGTCGGCTGTGAGTTCCTGCTCTGGGGTGGTGTTTTCGGTCGTCATCGGTGTTCCTTTCACAGCCAGTGGCCGGGGACGAATTGGTACTGGTCGGCGATGGTGTCGGGGTCGCTGCCGTCGATCTCGAGGCAGGCCGGGCAGAACGGGCTGAGCGGGTAGGGCTGCACGTCCGGCCGGTCCGGATCGCCCCACATGACCTCACCGCACAGAGCGCGCGGCGCGTACGGGAACAGCCGCGGCGAGATCCGGGACAGGAACACGATCACCGATTCCCACCAACCCCTCACCAGGTGAATGACCTCCGGCGATTCCAGGGCCGAAGCGGGATCGTAGACCAACTCGCGGGTTGTGCTGTCGTTCAAGGCGTTTCACTCTCTCTCGGTTGTGGGGATTCTGGCTCAGAACGGAGGCGGGGTCTGGCCCTGTCCGGCCCCGGCGTCGGCCTTGGGGCTGGACCCGTTGCCGCCCGGCTCTCCAGCGGTGCGGGTGATGCGCTTGACGGCGACCTGAGCGAATTTCATCGAGGCGGCTACCTCGTCGGCGTCGAGCTCGTAGATGGTGTGGCGCTGCTTGTTCTCGTCCTCCCAGCTGCGCTGGGTGAGAATGCCGGTGACCGTGATCCGGGTGCCCTTGCTCAGCCGGGACTCGGCGATGTTCTCGGCCTGGTCGCGCCAGACCCGGACGCGCATGAACAGGGCCTGTCCGTCTTCCCATTTGCCGCTCTGCTGGCTGTACACGCGAGGGGTGGACGCGACGGTGAAATTGGCGACGGCGTTCCCGTTCGGGGTGAACTTCAATTCGGGTTCGGCGACCAGGTTGCCCGTGATGGTCATCGTGACTTTGCCGTTCATGGGTGGTGCTCCTCTGCTGGGTCGGCCCAGAACGGGCCGGGATCGGTGATGGTGTCGAGGTCGGCGCGGTCGATGCCGCGCCGTTCTGCTGCTCGTAACTGCCGCTCGCGGGTGGCCTTCGCGCACGCGGCCAACGTCGCGGGCGAGGGCTTGCGCTTCGGCGCGGCGAGGTTGATGTCGTACAGGTAGGCGACCTGTACCCGACCGTGCCGCCGGAACGGGATGCGTCCGGCGATGTCCTGCCCGTTCGGGCGCAGTCCTACAGCGGCGAGTTGCCGACGAGTCTTCAGATGGGTTGGTGCGCAACGCCATCGGTAGACACCGGCGGGACGTTCGTCGCTCGGTTTGGTCATGGCGGGGTCCAATCGGGAAAGATGAGCGAGAGGCACCTGCCAGGTTGGGACTGGCAGGTGCCTCTCGTTTTTCAGCGGATGCGGAACGCCTTGGCGCGGACGGTCGGGGCGTCGATGCGCGAGGCCAGGACTTTGCGTGCCGTGCGGGAGATGAGGCAGTCGCTGCCGCACTTGCCGTGGCTCTCCATGACGTTGCGGGCCTCGGCGACGGTCAGCCGCCCGGGGTCGGTGCAGTCCCACGGCGTGATGCGCCAGTCATCGGTCATCGGGTGATAGCCCAGCGTGCGAGTGGGCTTACCTCCCTTGATGAGACGGAGCAGGACCGAAGTCTTGCTGTCGCGGGGGAAGTCGTCGGGGGCTGTGAGGGTGGTCGCGGTGGACATCAGTTTCCTTCCTCTATGTGCTAACACCTATCACATGTGTTAGCATCTGATATAGATGTTAGCACCTAGAAGGGTGGAAAGCGAGAGATGAGAACAGATGACACTCACGTCGGATCACGGCCGTCACAGATGCCATCACCTGATGCCACATGGGACGATGGCGTCTATGGAAACGCCTCCAAGACGACAGCAGCACCAATTCGCGTTCCGTTTGAAGGAACAAGCGGCCGAGGCGTTTCGCGCGAAGCTCTCCACAGAGTTCGTTCGACAGCAGGACGTTCTGGAAACACTGGCAGCGGCTTGGGTGACCGGCCGACTGGACATCAGAGCATTGCGCGAGGAACTGTCAGGCAGCGGATTGCTGTAACCTCTCAGCGCTTTTGTGGCGCGCTCTCGGCCGCCGTCCGCGCCGATATGGTGGGGGCGGTCCGATGAGCCCGCAGCGTGACCCGTGGACGGGTAAGGACACCGCTCAGTGCGTCGGTATGGCGGCGTTGATGGCTGGTGGCTTGTTGGCGTGCACGGACAATCTGTCGATCGACGACATGAGCGGCTACGCCCGGACTGCGCAGGATCTCGTGTTGCCGGTCGCGGCCGGTGTCGGTGGTGCGATGCTCGCGGTGGGCGTGCTGTTGCTGGCGATTCGGCATCTGCGGGTGTGGCTGGTCGCGGCGATGCGCGCTGTGTGGCTGTACCGGCGGCGCTGGGCTTCGGTGCTTGCCGGTCTCGGGCTGACCGAGACCGAGGGTGATCGGGTCCGGGTGCCGCGTCTGGTGTCGGTGGTTCGGTACGGCACCGATGATGTGGTGACGGTGCGGATGCTGCCGGGACAGTCGGCAGTGGCTTGGCATGAGAATTCCGCCGCGCTGGCTGAGGAGTTCGGTGCGCGCTCGGCGAAGGTGTCCTTCGGCCTGAACCGGCACCGCGAGGTGGTCATCGTGTTCGACCGCGCGCCGAACCCGCGTGGCCCACTGCTGGCGCTGGAGGCCCGCAAGCCGCACCCGTTGCCGCTGGCTCTGCCGGATGCTGCGCAGCGACAGGCGAATCCGAGGTACGCGATCAGCGTGCGTGGGGTGCAGCTGCGAATCGTGTGGGCGCGGGTGCGGCGTATCAATGAGAATGATCGAACTGGAGTTCGTGCCGCTGGTCGTGCGCGGTATGGGCTGGCGGGTGAAATGAGGTGGGCGACATGGCAGGCGGCCTGAATCTGAACAAGGCGACGTCGCCGGGTGGCGCGCTCGCGGTGGGGGTGGGGCTCGGGACTCCGGTGGCGGTGGTCGGCTCGATGTTCGCCTACAAGGTCCTCGAAAACCTGGGAATGGACGGCCGGGCCGCTCCGGTCGGGATGGTCGTGGCGGCGGGCTCGGTCGGCGGTGTGTGGGTGGCGTCGAAGGTGGCGCGCAACCGTGCCGAACGCCGTGACATCGAGCGCCGTCACGCGGAGTGGGAGCAGTTCACCTGCTGGTTTCATCCCCGTTTGGGTGAGGCGTTGTACCGGTTGTCCGATCCGTTCGCGGCGATGATGTGCTGGACCGGGGAGCAGGTGCGTCTGGGGCGGCCGGAGAACCGGGCGACCGGGGACCCGGGGGAGTGGCCGGTGTTGTTGCCGTTCACCGGGCAGGATCTGCCGCCGGGGGTGAGGGTGGTCAACGAGGGGCTGTGGTTGCAGATGCCTGACGGGTTGATCCTGCCGAACCGGGGGATCGTGCCGACGGCGGCCGGTGCCCGGATTCAGTTGCAGATGCCCGAGGGTGGATGGTCGGAGCGGGAATTCGCCGCCCGGCTGCCCAATATCGCGTCGGCGCTGAAGGTGCCGCAGGTGCAGATCGTTGCCGTGGACAACCCGCGCCTGGTTCTGGATCTGCGGGTGGTCAACCCGCTGGCCGGGGTGGTGCGGTATCCGGGTCCGGAGCGCGTGTCGAGTGTCGAGCAGTTGATCGCGCTGTTGGATGGCGTGCGGGTCGGCATGCTCGATGACGGGGGCGAGAACCGGCTGCGGGTGCGCGGCAACCACATGCTGTTCTCCGGTTTGACCGGGTCGGGGAAATCCGGTGCGGTGCAGTCGTTGTTGTGCGGGCTGGCTCCGCTGATCCCGGCGGGGGTCCTGGAAGTCCACATGGTGGACCTGAAGCGGATGGAGATGGCTGCGGGGGCGCGGCTGTATGAGACGTGGTCGAAGACTCCGGCTGAGGCGCTGGTGGCGATTGCGCGGGTGGTCAACGTGCTGGGCGAGCGTCGTGACTCCTACGCCGAGCACGCCGAGCGCACCGGTGAACCGGTCCGCAAGCACATCCCGAAACCCGGGGACCCGCACTTGATGCTGGTCATCGAAGAGGTGATGGCGTTGCTGAAGATCCCCGGCAAGCAGCAGATCACCCTCACGCTGCCGGTGCGCGGGGATGACGGCGTGGTCCGTGACACCGTGGTCAAGGGCAAGGTTGTCGAGCTGGCCACCGAGATGCTCATCGAGCTGCTGACCCAGGCCCGCGCGGTGGGGATCTCGGTCGTGCTCACCACCCAGAACGCCGCCAAAGAGGTCCTGGAGCTGCTGCGGGATCTGGTGTCGCTGGTCATCGGTCTGCGCCAGGCCGGTCCGCAGCAGGAGCAGATGACCTTCGGGTACGGCGCCCGGGAACGTGGCGTGCGCTCGGTCGAGATCACCGCCGAGGAGGTCGGCACCGCGTTCATGCTGTGTGAGACCGGCGGCCCTGCCCAACGGGCACGGTTCTACCGGGTCGAGGACATCGACATCATGCAGACGGTGCGGCTGTTCGGCCGCCCGCCTGGTGTGCTGTCGCGGACCGAACTGGCCGCACAGTCCGCAGCACCCGCCGCCGCGAGTGAGGCGAGCCAGAGCGTCGCTGCGTCGTCTACCGACTCGGGTGGCAACGTGGTCGCGCTGCGCCCCGAAGAACGGCAGGAGACGCCGCTGCTGGGCCAGCTGGCCGACCAGCCGCCGGGCCGGTGCCTGTACTGCGGTGAGCCGATCGAACAGATTTCCGGCGGCCGCCCGGCGAAGTTCTGCCGCAACACCAATCATCGCCAGGAGTACCACCGGCTCAAGGCCCAACTGGAGAAGAAAGCGCAGGGCAGCTAGCGACCGATCCCCACCCCGGGGCCGCGTCGTCGCCGCCCTCCCCGACCCTCATTGATGCGCGCATGCGCTCATACGACAAAGCGCGCACGCGCGACCAGAACGGAGCAAACGACATGACCACCACCAACGGCACCGATATCGTCCCCCTCATGCACAACACCGGCGTCTCCCTGTGGACCCCCGGGGGACCCCACATCATCCACGCCCCCGGCGACACCACCCCCGACCTGTCCCACACCGGGACCGTGGGTACCCACACCGGCGGGCACACCGGGCCGGGGGCACTCCACACCCCGTCCCACACCGGGACCGTGGGTACCCACACCGGCGGGCACACCGGGCCGGGGGGAACCCCCGCCGACCAGGCCGTATCCCCCGTGGGTACCCACGGGGGACCCCACACCGGCCACGGCACCGACACCGTGGGTACCCACGACGACGCACCGGGAGGGAACGCCCCCATGCTCATCTCCGAGGTTCATCGGGCAGAGGTCGCCGCGCTCCCCCACAAGTCCGACCAGATCCGGCACATCTGCGCGATTCTCGGCCACTTCGACACCGCCGAGGTGCACCAGTGGCTGGAGGCCTGCGGGATCGAGGCCACTCGCAAGTACGTGAGCCGGATCGTCAACGAGTGGCGCGACGAAAACAAGATGGACAACACCGATTCGTTCCGGGCCCTGACCGAGGCCGATCTCGCCGCGCTCGACGCCCAGCACGGTACCGATCAACAGGGAGACGATTCCGTGGAAGTGCCGGCCGAATCGGAAGAGGTCGCCGCGGAGCTGGCCGCCCGCGTCCGGCAGGCCAACGCGCGCCTGTCATTGCAGGCCGATCCCGCGCTGACCGAAGTCCTGTCGGAGGCGGAACTGGCCGAGGAGCGCGAACTGGCCGAGAAGCGGCGCTCCACCCGCCGGGAGATCGAGCGGCGTCAGCTGGCGGCCGAGCTGGCCCGCGCCAAGCGGATGCAGGCCAACGAGGAGGCCATCGCCAAGTCCGAGGCATCCGATGCGCGCTGGCTGGAGCGGGCCCGGTCGAAAAAGCGTCGCCTCGTCTCCCCGGACGCCAAACTGGCCCAGCTCGTGCGCAACTCCGAATGGTCGTCGCGGGCCCTGATCGCGGCCGTGGCGGCCGGGATGATCTGGTCGGCGGTCAATGCCCAGAAGAACCTGGTGCCCACCGGCGACAAGTCCGACCCGTTGTACTGGCTGAGCTACTTCGTGGAGGCCATGATCTCGCTGCCGCTCATCGTCATCATGGTCGCTTCCACCACGGCCACCCGCTGGGGTCGCAAGGCCGCTCCGGAGGAGAAGCGGAAGATCATTGCGGTGGAGTTGGTTCTGCTGGCGATGACGCTCACGCTCAATGTCGGCAAGCACTTGACACCGCCGCAAGGCGTCGGCATCAACTGGATGGACGTGTTCAAGTTCGGTGTGGCCCCGGTGATGGTCGGCATTCTGCTCCAGGTGCACGCGGCGGTATCCGATCACTATGCCGGGCTCATTCTGGACTCGGACAAGGTCCCCACGGCCGCGCAGAGCGACGAAGAACCCGCCCAGGTGCACTGACCCACCCCTCACGCGAGAAAATGCCCCCGCCGATCGGCGGGGGCATTTCTATGCGCTCATACGCTCATGCGTAAATGAGCGCGCCTACTCCGGCGGCTGGTCCGGCGTGCGCTTGGCCCATGCGGGGGAGAGCATGACCACCGCCGGGTCGCCGGGGCCGAAGTCCAGGAATCCGGCCGCGTTCATGTGGTCGAGCGTGGCGGCGGCCGGTGTGGTCGCGTCCGCACTGGCGATCCGCCACCGCTGGCCGCCGACCTGGATCACTTCGCCGCGGTGGACACGACCGGCCATGTTTTCGAGCACGTCGGCGGTGATGGGCGGTGCCGCCTTGCGGCGAGGCTGCGCGGCCGGTACGTCGCGTACGGGTTCGGTGCGGGTCGCGGCGAACGCGGCGACCAACTTGTCGTAGCGCTCTTCGGAGGTCCGGCGTACCTCGGCGATCTCGGCGCGGTGGCGCGCCTCCGCGTCGCTGAGCGCCCGTTCCAGCTCCGCGATGCGCGCTTTCGCTTCGGTGAGCTGACCCTCCGTGGTCAGCCGGGCTTCGCGCGCCTGACGGATCTCGTCCTCCGCGCGGTCGCGGGCCGCTTGCGCCTCCGCACGGTCGGACTCCAATCCGGCGCGCTCAGCATCGAGCGCTTCGGCCCGCTGCGCGCCTTCGCGCTCGACCTCGGCAACCCGTGCCTCGGCGTCGGCGCGGATGGCGTCCATCTCGGCCCGCGTCGCGACGACCCGACCGGCGATGAGCCGCGCCAGTTCGGCGAGGGCATCGACCGCAGATTCCGGCAGGGCGTCGGCGAGGTCGAGCACCGGCGCGGCCGGTGCCGCCGCGGCATCGGCGACCGGAGCCGCAACGGCCGGATTCGTTGCCGCCGAAGCAGTTTCGGACTTGAGCCGCCGACCGATCCCGCGCCGCGCCGCCTCCGCGTCGGCGAGGGCCTGCACGTCCTCGGGAGTCATCCCGAGCGTGCGGCGCGGGTACCCGGCGAGGTCGGACTTGTGACGCTTGTT
This sequence comes from Mycobacterium sp. NPDC003323, assembly GCF_053589535.1. Lineage (NCBI taxonomy): Bacteria > Bacillati > Actinomycetota > Actinomycetes > Mycobacteriales > Mycobacteriaceae > Mycobacterium > Mycobacterium sp. NPDC003323. The sequence continues at coordinate 1,009 of NZ_JBSFSB010000032.1, read as the reverse complement.
GCCCTCCGTGCCGTGCTGGGCCTGCCAGTGCTCCTGACCCTCCTGCCCGCAGTACTTCGGAAGCCTGCCCTTGGCCTGGTTGGCGTAGACCACGTTTCCGCAGATCTGGCCCGGCCCGGTCGGGAAGATGCAGACCCCGCACGCCTCGCCGATCCCGAAGGTGTCGGTGTCGTAGGCTTCGCGCTCGACCGGCGCGGGGTCGGTGGTCGTCGTCTCGATGCTGGTCACTGCTCGTCCTCCTGTCCGCCGACGCCGAGAATCCACTCGAAGGCATCCATGCCGTCGATCGTCGGTACGCCGTCGCTGATCACGATGTCGCTCACATCCACGGTGAGCCCCGCCGACCGCGCCGACGCCAGCACTCCGGCGATGGTCTGCCCCTCCGGGGTGGACGGGCGCGCGTTCTGCTCCCAGTAGGAGCCGGGCAACACCGGCACCGGGTAGCCGTCCTGGTCGATCGGGCCGTGGTATCCGGCGTCGCGCAGGTCGAAAAACCTTCGGTCCGAAGCGGTTTCGGGATTGCCGTCCCAGCGGCGCGAGGTCTGCGGTTCGGTCATGGTCTGGGGTTCCCCTTCCTCGTGGTGTACCACTATCCTATTACAGAATACAAGGAAAGACAACAGGAAATGCACCGGAAAATGTCCCGGCTTCCCTTTCCGGTAGCGTAACACGCGGGCATCCGGTAGCGTTACGCCGGAATAATCGCAGGTCACAGCGTTTCGACACAGGATTACCAGAAAAATGTGCCGATGAGGTTGCAAAAACTGTGCGGCTGTGTGTATACTGGAATCATGAGAGAGAGCGAGCCACCCGGACCGAGCGGAAACCCCGCAGGTCAGCCCCGGAAAGCGGGGAGAAACCGGGAAAGGCGAGAGGGTTTACAGAATACAGGTTACATGTTACAGGTTGCGCTACAAGAAACGATATGGTAACGTTACACGTTACCGGCTACTAGTAGCCGGTGTGCGAATTCTCCGCGCCGGTGCTCCCGGTGTTCCGCACGGTGTAC
>NZ_JBSFSB010000031.1:0-22011 GCF_053589535.1 Mycobacterium sp. NPDC003323 | reverse complement strand
CTTGTTCGATGCCATGTCGTTGTCGATTCTTCCTTGCCCGGAGACCGGGCAACAGAGTCCCACAACGACTGGACCACTACGACGGGCTCACCTCAGGGCCACGATGGCACGAAGGCCACCTTTGGTTCTCGGACTTCTACACCCACAGCGTCAACACATCGGGTATGAACGGATCGATCCACCAAGTGGCCACCGTTCCGCAGCAGCCGTCAGGTCTAGGTTGGCTACCCGACGGCCGACTGCTGGTGGTGTCTATGCGAGATCGCAAAGTGCAGCGTCTGGAACCAACAGGCACTTTCGTCGAGCATGCCGACCTCTCCGATGTGTTCACCGGCCATGCAAACGACATGATCGTCGACGCGGAGGGCGTCGCCTACGTGGGCAACTTCGGTTACGACCTGATGGGCGGAGCGCCCCACGAAACAACAACGCTCGCCCGTATCGACCCGGAAGGGACCGTCTCCATCGTCGCACGAGACCTCCACTTCCCGAACGGGATGGCGATCACACCCGACGGGAAGACACTGCTGGTGAGCGAGACTTTCGGAAACAGGATCTCTGCCTTCGACATTCAGTCGGATAAGTCATTGGGAGAAAGAAAGGATTGGGCGTCCTACGGCGACCTCGGACTGATGCCCGACGTCACTGAGCGCGTGGCTGCCTCCACACTCGGTCCCGATGGCATGTCTGTATTCGACACAGACGGCGCGGTATGGGTCGCCGACGTTGCCCACAACCGGGTCGTTCGCGTTGCGCAGGGTGGCAAGATTCTCGACGAAGTGGCAACGGGTGACGACGGCGTCTACGCCGTCGCCCTTGGTGGCCCAGAAGGCAAGACTCTGTTCATTTGTGTCGCACCAAACTTCGACGAGATCGAACGAACTGCCACCAGGCTTGCTCGTGTCGTCATCACCGAGACAGACGTTCCCGCCGTCGCTACCGGTCGTTGACCTGACCTATGCATGGACACCTCGAGGATATGGGGCTTCGACACAATCCTGTGAGAGCAACTAGCCGGTCGAGGACGAGCGAGTCGCCCGAGCGTGGTTGCGGGGCTCCGGTCTCGGCGGCCAGGATCACACCGCCGGGCGCCTCCCTCGGTGATGATCGTTGCGCCACAACACCTTCGCCTTGGCAACAACGCGGCGCAAGATACGGGCCAGCCGGAATACGGTACTTTATGTCGCCTAAGTTGCCGGGGTTGTAGCCGGCGTCGCGATGACCCACCGCCGCGGGCTTGATCCAGCACCTTTAAACAGTTCCGGAGGAGACGGCGGCGGCGATCACGATGTCGGCGTCAGCGACGATCCGCGGCAGATCGGCGGTTCGTGAGTGGCAGTGGATGACGGTGGCGTTTGGGCGAGCAGCAGCATTCCTACCGGCTCGCCCAGGATGCGGCTGCGGCTGTTCATCGAAATTGCCGCTGCGGCAGGGAATCATCTACTGCGGAGGCCGGGCGTGAACTTGGTAAAACACGAGGCGTGGATACGTGGCACCGTTTCAATTCCTCGCCGCTGAAGTTGACCTATGACACCGCATTGGACACCATGCTGGCAGCCGACAGTATCTACACGCCGGTGGGTGACCCGGCGGGGCTGCGTCTGACTAGCGGTATTGATGGGCTGACTCACGAAGCTGGGATTTTCTAGCAGCACCGGCGGCGACGTGAGAGGGATTGCCATACTGGCGAAGCCGCCATTCACACATTCTGCGAAGCCGGGTCGCGACGTCAGGACGTATGCACGAATAATGCCGTTCGACCAACTCATGCAGCCGAAGAAGATACTCGTGTGCCGTCATGCCGAAATCGGCGAGCGTGTCCTCCAACGGGCCACCATCGTAGGGCAGCCAATGTAGAGCAAAGGTGAGGATGGCGCGATCCAACGGATCGATACCGCGCCTAACGTCGACAGTCAGCGGTGCAACCTGGCGTTCAGGGATCTTACCCATGGTCAACCCCTTCCTACGGGCTTCGCCGATGCAGGTGCGACGACCGACCTGGTCATCTCGTCACCAGTGGCTGTTGAGGTGACCGTACGCGAGCTGTCAGCGCTCGGAGCTGGCGAAAGTCGTTCCAGTGCAGCGACGAACACCTCACGGGGAATCTCGGTGATCCCCGCACCGATCTGTCCGATCCCGGGAAGGCGATGGGCCAGACCGTATTCGACGGACGGGAGCAGCCCACTGTCGATTACTCTGTCGGCTCGGATCCCAACTGGGGTGCCCCGATAGTCGTCCGCGGGGATGACAAATCGGGTGCTGGTCCCCGCACATACTTGACGCATCGTGTTGACCACGTCCTGCGCGTCAGACGCCGAGGTCCCCAGGAACGATGAGATCGCCGGCGCTGCGGTCAGCGCGCACGCTCCGACCCCCACTACTTCGGTGATGAACGAGTCGCCCAAGGACGGCTGCGCGTCGTCGATGGAGTATCCCCGGAAGACCTTGGGCCTACCGACAGGGCTCGGGGTCAGGAACCACTCGTCGCCGCATCCGCTGATCTGGATTCCCAGGTGCACCCCATTTGCTGAGACACTTGTGACAACTGGACTCATCGGAACACTCTGTGCTGCAATGGCGATCGACTTTGCTGCCGACATCGCGAAAGGTAGGAAGAATTGGGGGTTGCTTGCTGCCCACTCGATCGCCCGGGCCGTCTGTGCACTGTCGCCGATGCGTACGATGGCAGGAGCGAGACGCAAGAGTAATGCTGCGCTGACGCCGACGTTGCGGTTGTGGCATTCGTCTCCGCGACGTAGTGCCTCAGCCATGAGGGCGGTCAGATCGATCGGCTCCAGTGTGGCGATCGCGGAGTTGAGTAACGGCCCGAGGTCATCACGCATCCAGCGGAGCCGTTCGACGGTCTCGGTGTCGTTGGCACCGAAGCGCATCACCCGGCCGTAGCCCTCGTTGAGCGGACTGAACGCAGTGGTCCCACGGTCTGATTCCGCGACGACGACGGGCATGTTCGGTGTCACGATACCGGCGACGGGCCCTACCCCGCCGCAAGCATTGCCCGGAGAGATCTCCAGTTGGCCATCGTCGATGATCCGCTCCGCCTCGTCGAGCGACGTCGCCTCACCTTCGAACATCAGGCCCGCCACGAGAGCGCCCCTCACCGGACCGGGTACCGCGTCAACCGGTAGCGGCGGTCCGGCATGGAGGTAACGCCGACGGCCCACCGCGTTGGTGACCTCTTTGGCGGGAACGATCTTCGCAAGCCGTGCGGTGGTGCGGTCAAGGCGCTCGAAAGTGTCCTGGGCCGCGCGATCGTAATCGGTGAAAACGGTTCCGGCAAAATGCTCAGACATGTCAGAAGTCCTTCTGTGAAAAAGATCAGGTGTGGGTACGGAAGTGGGCGAATTGGTGGGCACTGACCATGGGGCGGTCAAATGCACTGCGTGGGAGAGTGTGGCAGCGGCATCGTCAGCCCTTGGTGGTGCGCTTCGCTGGGCTTCGTTTCCGGGTTGCGGGCGGCTCAACCGGGGCGGCGCTGCCGCCAATTTCGGTTCCACAGCCGCCGATCCCATCACCAAGCATTCGTAGGACGAGATCCGCATACAGCCCGCCGATCTCGTCTGCGGTGTATTCCGGATGAGGCCGAAACCACCGCGCCAAGTCCAGACACAGCGACAGCGCCGCCAACGTTGTATAGCGAAGATCGAGGATGTCGAACACTCCGGCGTCGGTTCCGCGGCGAAGCTCCCTTTCAAATATTTCGGCGAATGCCTCGCGGCTGTTGACAATGACGTCGTATTGCTCAGGAGTGAGTGACTTGATTTCGTAGGCGATGACGCGAGCCAGCTTGTTGTTCTCGGCGTGCCAGCTCGCGAATGCGCGAATGTAGGCCAGCACCCGGTCGCGAGGGCCCTCTCCAGCAGCATCGAGTGCACAGGTGACGTGCGCGAGGATGTCGGCGTGGCCGAATTCGGCCAGCGCGTACAAGATGTCGGTTTTGGCCTTGAAGTGCACGTAGACAGCCGCAGGGGAGAGATTGGCACGTTCGGCGATGTCACGTGTGGTGGCAGCGTGGAAACCCTTGGCGGCAAACGCGTCGAGAGCGGCCGCGCGCAACCGTGCACTGGTAGCCGGGGCCATCTCGGAACGCTTCACCCCACCATCGTGCCTGCTGGCCCGATATGGGCTGCGGGTCTTGACTGGATGTGGCATGCACCATATTATACAGTTAAGCAAGCGCTTAGTCACCCCACCGTCGTGAGGCGAAAGCCATGCTGACTTGCGTTCCGACGAACTTTCTATTGCTTATTGAAATGGGGATCCGGTGACCACACCCACCGACGCGAACCGCGACCTTCTTACCGTCGTGGCCTACATGCGCGCGGCAGACGGCAAGGCAGACGAGCTCCGTGCCGCACTGGAAGCGCTCATCGAGCCGACCAAGGGGGAGGACGGTTACGTCAACTACGACGTCCACCAGGGGGTCGAGGACCCACGTTTCTTCACCCTCTACGAAAATTGGGTCTCCGGGGAGCACCTCGACGCTCACCTCGCAACGCCGCACCTCGTCAGTTTCGCGGACAAGATTCCCGATTTGGTCGATGAAAGCGGCCTCACCGTAAACCGCGTTCGCCGCATAGCCTAACCGAGCCTGCCCTTCTCCATGGTTCCGCTCGGACTCGCTCGCTGGACGAGAAGAATACTCGAGTGGTGGACGGACGAGTGTCGCGCTTCGAACCGCTTGTGTCCCAACACATTTTCGGGCCAGGGTAGCCAATTTTTCGCTTCGGATAGCCACGTGTAGACGGCCTTTAGTGAACGTCAGCGTGGTCGTGGCCCTCTGATCAGACTCGGGGTCAAAACCTTTGGCCGTATCCCAAAGGGCCTGACAACACGGTGAATTCGCAGGCTACGCAATCTTCAACTTCACCGCGGCATCGTGCGAGGCGGGAATCGACCTTGCATTCGCAGTCAGCGCCGACAATGACGTGGTAACACTTTGATGTGCATATGCATGGGCATCCCAGTCCGCGAGCACCGGACCAATGGTTAACGCCTGCCGGCCGCGCTAGCGGAATGATTGTTACATGCCCCCGCTTGAAGCTAAGAGCGGTGACGGTAGCGAACGTCGGGCCGTCTCCTTCACCGCAGCCACGACTTCCTTCGAGCTGCGATCAGAAGTGTTGACCGACAACGGAAAAAGCTCACGGACCGGTTCACCAAGCCATATCCGCCTGCGGGACTGCTCGAACCGATCTGCCCGGAGAACGGAGTCACCACGCGCCTGACCAAACCTTGCTGGCCGACTACGACCGGCAAGATCTGGTCCACAAGTTGCTGCGCCGCGAGCTTCTGGATACCGCTGATCCCTGTCCGAGCATCGAGGCCGCACAGCCGGCGATCGACGCCTGAGTCGACGGCCACAACTACAGCCGCCCGCATCAGGCGATGGCGACGACCATCCCGGCGCCGGCGTTTCGCCCGGCGCCCGTCGACCTGGCCACCGATGCCGGTGTCCACCGACCCGCCGGTCTTTGCGCTTGCCTGAGCACGACATGGCGTCCTCCAGTGCACTGCGCCCCGACTGAGCTGTGCGCCACGCGAATTGGTGGGCACTGACCATGGGGCGGTCAAATGCACTGCGTGGGAGAGTGTGGCAGCGGCATCGTCAGCCCTTGGTGGTGCGCTTCGCTGGGCTTCGTTTCCGGGTTGCGGGCGGCTCAACCGGGGCGGCGCTGCCGCCAATTTCGGTTCCACAGCCGCCGATCCCATCACCAAGCATTCGTAGGACGAGATCCGCATACAGCCCGCCGATCTCGTCTGCGGTGTATTCCGGATGAGGCCGAAACCACCGCGCCAAGTCCAGACACAGCGACAGCGCCGCCAACGTTGTATAGCGAAGATCGAGGATGTCGAACACTCCGGCGTCGGTTCCGCGGCGAAGCTCCCTTTCAAATATTTCGGCGAATGCCTCGCGGCTGTTGACAATGACGTCGTATTGCTCAGGAGTGAGTGACTTGATTTCGTAGGCGATGACGCGAGCCAGCTTGTTGTTCTCGGCGTGCCAGCTCGCGAATGCGCGAATGTAGGCCAGCACCCGGTCGCGAGGGCCCTCTCCAGCAGCATCGAGTGCACAGGTGACGTGCGCGAGGATGTCGGCGTGGCCGAATTCGGCCAGCGCGTACAAGATGTCGGTTTTGGCCTTGAAGTGCACGTAGACAGCCGCAGGGGAGAGATTGGCACGTTCGGCGATGTCACGTGTGGTGGCAGCGTGGAAACCCTTGGCGGCAAACGCGTCGAGAGCGGCCGCGCGCAACCGTGCACTGGTAGCCGGGGCCATCTCGGAACGCTTCACCCCACCATCGTGCCTGCTGGCCGAGTGAGGGCAAACCCGGGGCTTGACTAAATGTGGCAGGCGTCATAACTTGAACTAAGCAAGCGCTTAGTCACTAAGGAGTTATGTTGCGAGCGGTAGGAAAGAATGCGGTCATTACCGGTGCCGGATCGGGTATCGGGCGGGCCATCGCCACGCGATTGGCGGCAGAAGGGGCGGCTGTCGTCGTCGCCGACATCGACAGCGAGGGCGGCCAGGCCGCCGTCGACCAGATCACCTCGGCAGGCGGCCGCGCCCGGTTCACCTTGCTCGACACCACGAGTGAGCAGAATTGGGCCACCCTTGTCGACGAAATCGACAGGATCGATGTCTTGGTCAACAACGCCGGCATATACCTCGTACGTCCCCTGACTGAGATCACGGTCCAGGATTGGGACAAGGTGATGAGCGTCAATGCCAAAGGGGTGTTCCTTGGCATGCGTGCTGTCGCCCCGAAAATGGCTGCGGCAGATGGTGGTTCGATCGTGAACCTGTCATCGACGACTGGCCTCACCGGTATTGCAGGCAGGACCGCCTACGGAGCGAGCAAAGGCGCGGTGCGCATCATGACGAAGGACGTGGCAATGGAGTACGCCAGTTTCCAGGTACGCGTCAACTCGGTGCACCCCGGTTTCGTCAAAACACAGATGGCAGAGCAGGGCGCGCGCCTTGCTGGTATGAGCCTTGATGAACTCGGATACAGCCAGGTGCCGTTAGGTCGGCTGGGCGAGGTCGAGGACGTTGCGGCGGCTGTTGCCTTCCTCGCCTCGGATGAAGCCCAGTACATCACCGGCGCCGAACTGGTCGTGGACGGTGGTGCCACAGCGGGCCAGCTGCACCGCGTCGGCGCCAACCTTTCGACCAGCGATACAGGAACACAGAACTCATGATCATCTTCCCCGAAAACGAAGGAACAACCACCGTGAGCGACGGCGCTACTCCGAACTTCACGGAGATCCTCGCCGACCCCGATGTACACGGTCCTTCCTTGCTGATGTCGGTGTCGCATATGAGCGGTAACACCGATTCGCTGACGTCGGATCTGCGGCCAATCGCGTCCGGCCTCGACCTCAACGGTGAGCTCGGTGATGCGCAGATGGACCGCATTCGCAAGCTGGCCGATGCAGCGCTGCAACGGTATTGGGGATCGGAGAGGCCGATTATCGACGAACCGTCGGCATCCACAGTCGAGACCATGCTGCGGTACCAATTCGAAGGCGCAGTGGACGATCCCAGCGAATTGACGCCGCTGATCTTCCCGGGTAAGGACGATCCTACGAATCCGATCGACGCCGCGCGCCTGCTACGCACGCTGCCACGGGAGCTGCGTCAGCAGTTCGCGGTAGCCGTCATCGGCGCAGGGATGTCCGGCATCCTCGCGGCGATCTGCCTGCAGGAGGCAGAGATTCCCTTCGTGATCCTGGAGAAGAATGCCGATGTCGGGGGTACCTGGCTGGAGAACACATATCCCGGGTGCCGCTGCGACGTGCCGAACTCCTTCTACTCCTACTCCTTCGGTCCCAATGACTGGTCGCACCACTACTCACCTCAGCCAGAGATCCTCGACTACTTCCAGCGCACTGCTGACGCGTATGGGATACGGCAAAAGGTCAGGTACCAGCACGAGGTGACCGCCGCAAAGTGGGCTGATAGCACCTGGAGCCTCACCGTCCGTGACGCCGACGGTGCCGAGTCGCAGCTGACGGTCAATGCTGTCATCAGCGCTGTAGGCCAGCTGAACAGACCCAGCGTCCCCGATATCACAGGGGCTGCCGAATTCGCAGGGCCGGCATTTCATTCCGCAGCGTGGCGCCACGATATCGACCTGACGGGTAAGCGCGTCGCCGTCATCGGCACCGGCGCAAGCGCGATGCAGTTCGTGCCCGAGGTCGCACGAGTTGCCGGACACACCATGGTGTTCCAACGCAACGCTCCGTGGATCATGCCCAACGCCCGGTACCGCCAGCCCATCGGACAGGGACATCGCTGGCTTCTGGAGAATGCACCCTACTACCGCAGCTGGTATCGCTTGTGGCTACTGGTCCAGGCCGACGCCCGCCTCGAGGGCATGCGCATCGATCCTGATTGGGAGGAGCGCGACCGCGCGGCCAATGCCGTCGGGGACGAGATCCGCCGACTGATCGAAGACACCATCCGCGCGGCCACCGAGTCCAATCCTGACCTGGCGTCCGACATGGTGCCAACCTACCCCTACGGCGCGAACAGGCGACTGATCGACGACGGCACCTGGCTATCCACCATGCAGGCACCGAATGTCTCCCTAGTCACCTGTGGAATCGAAGCGATCACACCGACCGGTGTTCGCGCGGCCGACGGCACGGACTACGCCGCAGATGTGATCGTCTACGGCACGGGATTCGCCAGCGAGAAGTTCCTGTGGCCGATGGAAGTCACCGGCCGAAATGACACGCTGCTCACGGAAGCGTGGAAAGTTGGTGGCCCTCGGGCTTACCTCGGCACCACCCTCCCGGACTTTCCGAATCTGTTCATCCTCTACGGTCCGAACACCAACCTCTCGCACGGCGGATCGATCATCTTCATGGTCGAAAGCCAGATGCGGTACCTGCTGGGCTGCCTGCAACAAGCGATTGCTTCCCCTTCAAACCAGGTTTCCCCGACCGCAACCGCGTTTGAGAACTACAACCGCATGGTCGACGAGGAGAACCGCAACCGCGTCTGGGGCGACCCCGAATATTCGGTGGGCTGGTACAAGGCCGGAAAGGGCCGGGTGTTCGCCAGCTGGCCGTTGACAATGCGCGAGTTCCAGCAGCAAACCAGCCACGTTCACCCCGTTCACCATGACGTGGCTGCGGAAAGCGACACCGATGATGCCTGACACACCCACGTTCGACCTGGATCAATCCGGTCGTACCGTACTCGTCACCGGCAGTGGACGCGGTCTGGGCAGGGCAATCGCCGATGCCTTCGCCGCCCGTGGCGCCTACGTTCTAGCAGCCGACGTGTTGGCCGCCCCTACGAAGACCAATCTGCCATCGCGAGTCGACGGCCAAATCGTGAACGTCGCAATCGATGTTCGCGACGAGGACTCCATTCTGAATCTGTTCCAACAGCTTTCACGCACAGGCTCGTCCATCGACGTGCTCGTGAACAACGCCGGAGTCATGTACAAGGCGCCTGTCGACGAGATCGACCTCGAGCAGTGGCAGCGCATCATCGATGTCAATGTCACCGGCGCAATGTTGTGTGCCAAACATGCTGTGCCGATGATGAAGACCCGCGGCCGTGGCCGCATCATCAACATCAGCTCCATGACCGCCGACATCGGCTTCGAGACCTATAGCCCCTACTCCGCGGGCAAAGCCGCGTTGACGAATCTAGCGAAGGTGTGGGCTGCCGAGCTCGCCGGTTGGGGGATCACCGCGAACGCCATTTGTCCAGGGTGGCTGGACACACCGATGGCCGCCGATGCCCTGACGGCGCACTTAGCAGCGATCCACGACGAATCCATCGACCAGGCTCGCGAAAGACTTCTCAGCTATATACCCCAGCGCCGATTGATTGCCCCTGAGGAAGTGGCCTTTACCGCACTGTTCCTCGCCAGCGACCTGGCTGCAGGTATCACCGGTGAGTCCATCCGGATCGACACCGGGCTTGCAGCGACCTTTCCTGCCGGATTGCACCGGCCCACTACGGCTACGAAAGTGAAATGACAATGTCAGTCGAAGCAGACAACGATCAACCGCTGGTCAGCGAGTCTGCCCGCCGTCGCGCGGTGGCCGCTGCCGCGGTGGGCAATGCCATCGAGTGGTACGACTACACGATCTACGGCTATTTGGCCGTGATCCTCGGGACTGTCTTCTTCCCGTCCTCTGATCCCACCACGTCCCTACTGGCCGCATTCGCGGCCTTCGCCCTGGCGTTCGTCGTGCGCCCGCTCGGTGGAATGTTCTTCGGAAGCATGGGGGACCGCCTCGGCCGCCAGCGAACCCTAGCGATGGTCGTCGTGCTGATCTCAGCTGCCACATTCGCGGTGGGACTGTTGCCCGGATATGCGGCGATCGGCGTGTGGGCACCCATCCTGCTCGTTGCCCTCAGGGTCATCCAGGGACTGTCCGCAGGAGGTGAGATCGGCGGCGCCACCGCATTTCTCGCCGAGTACGCACCCAACGAACGGCGCGGCTTCCAAGTCGGCTGGATCAACATGTCCGCGCTGCCCGGCTGCCTCCTCGGCGCCGGTTTAGTCACCGCCCTCATGGCCGGGCTGCCTTCAGAATCGATGGAATCCTGGGGGTGGCGGATACCGTTCCTGATCGCCGGCCCGCTGGGAATCGCCGGCCTATACCTGCGGCTCAAGATCGAAGACACCCCAGAATTCAAGGCGATCGCGGAGAGCGGGGAAACCACCCGTAACCCGCTGCGCGAAACGATCGTCCACAACACTACGTCGATCACATTGTGCTTCGGGATGGCGACCATGCACGCTGTCGGATTCTATCTGGTGCTGGCGTACATCCCCAACTTCCTATCCCAAGCCCACGGCTACGACAAGGGCGGGGCGCTCCTGTCCACCATGGTGGCATTGGTGGTCGCCATTGCTGTGATCCCGTTGACCACCAAGCTATCTGACCGAATCGGGCGCAGACCGGTCATCGCTGCCGCGTGCATTGGCTACCTCGTCTTCGCCTACCCGATCTTCTGGCTCATGACCATCGGCGGCACCGCGCAGATCATCCTCGCCCAAGCCATCCTCGGCACACTGTTCGGCACATACGCTGGAGCACCGTTCGCGGCGATGATCGAAATGTTCGCCACGCGCGTCCGCTATACCGCGTTCTCCGTCGGCTACAACCTTGCCATCGCATTGTTCGGCGGCACAGCGCCCATGATCGCAGCGTGGCTTGTAAGTCGTACCGGAATGGCCACAGCACCGGCGTTCTACGTCATGGTCGCGGCCGTGGTGTCACTGATTGCTGTGGCCTTCACATCCGAAACCGCCCGACTTCCACTGAGGAAACAGTGAACGGCGCGATACGAAAATTCGATGCGGCGGTACTCACCGCGGTGGGACAGCCGTTGAGCATCCAGACGGTCGAGATCACCGACCTGCCGGCCAACAGCGTGCTGGTGCGGATGGGCGCCGCCGGGATCTGCCACACCGACCTCGAAGTCATCAACGGTCAACTGAGATATCCGATGCCGATCGTACTGGGACATGAAGCGGCCGGAACCGTCGAAGACATCGGCAGCGGCGTCGATCCCTCGCGAATAGGACAGAAAGTGGTGCTGTCGTGGAATCCGCACTGTGGTGCCTGCCCGGCCTGCGAGCGGGGTGAGGCCATCTTGTGCCGGCAGTATCTCGAACTCGGCCCTAGGGCGGTCGACTTCTCCGGACAGACCTACCTGCGCTCAGGTGGCAATGACGTGCACACCATGTTCTTCACTGCCGCCTTCGCCGAATACGCCGTTGTCACCGACGGCTGTGCGGTGGCGATCCCCGATGCGATGCCGCTGGACCGAGCCTGTCTGCTCGGTTGTGGGGTGATGACTGGGCACGGTGCCGTCACCAACGTCTCGCATCTGCACCCGGGTGATTCCGCATTGATCATCGGTTGCGGTGCAGTTGGTTTGGCCGCAATCGAAGCAGCCAGACTCGCGGGGGCCAGCACCATCGTCGCCGTGGATCGCAACGATCCCAAGCTGGAGCTAGCCACCCGGTTCGGCGCCACCCATCGGCTGAATCCACGCAGCACGGATGTCTTGGCCGACCTCCGTGACATCACCGCCGGCAGAGGAGTGGATTGCGTGATTGAGTCCGCCGGAAGCGAATCGGCCTTCCAGCTGTCGGTGGAAGCGTGCCGGGCCGGTGGCGAGGTGATCTGGCTCGGCAAGCTCGATGTCGACCAGAACATCTCCCTGCGCTGGGGCTCATTGATGCAAGAGAAACGGATCCGACGCAACAGCTACGGGAACACACGGCCCAGCCGGGACTTCCCAGCCCTGTGTGAGGCGTACCTGTCGGGAAGGTTGCAGCTCGATCCCCTGATCACCGACCGAATTTCGTTGCCCGAGATAAATAGTGGGTTCGACGCGCTTCGGGAGAAGCGCGCGATCCGCACCGTTGTCGTGTTCAACTGAGGGGGATTGGTAGTGCCACTTACCCTGCATCACAACAGTGACGGACCGCCAGACGCGCCGGTGCTCGTTCTATCAGGAGGACTGGGCACCACCACCGCCATGTGGGAGCCCAACCTGCCTGCCTTGGCGCCGCACTTCCGGGTGATACGCCTCGATCATCGCGGTCACGGCAGATCACCCGACCCATCAGAAGCGTTCACCGTCGCCGATCTCGCCGATGATGTGGAGCACACCCTAGATGGTCTTCGGGTGAATCGATTCGCCTGGTGCGGTTTGTCGTTAGGCGGCATGGTCGGCCTTGAGTTGGCCACCCGGATTCCCGAGCGGCTCACCCACCTGGTGCTGTGCTGCACCTCCGCCAGGATCACCGGAACCGAGATATGGCGGCAACGCATCGGCACCGTGACCGAACGAGGAATCGGCTCCATCGCCGAAGCGGTGGTCGACCGATGGTTCACCCCCGACTGGGCTCACGAACACCCGGATATCGTTCGAACAGCACGGGGGTGGGTCACGGCAACTCCCGATCCGACATACTGCACAGGTGGCCGTGCCATCCTCGCCTGGGACCACACTGCGCGGCTGAATGAAGTCGTGACACCGACACTGGTGATCGCCGCCAAACACGACAACGTGACTCCGGTCAACCCGGATGCCATGGCACTGGCCGAAGGCATCCGCCAGGCACGGCTACACATAGCCAACAGCGGCCACCTCGCCACGTTCGAGTCGGCAGCCGATGTCAATGCAGTTTTGCTGCAGTTCCTTTCCGAGACATCGCTGAATGCCGACGGCAGCTACAGACAACAACACGACCCGTCAAGGAGACTTCGATGACTGCTGTCACCAGCTCCCTCGCAGAGCTGCTCAACCAGGTTCCACACCTGTCGGTGCTCACCGACCCCGATGTCGTCGAGAAGTACCGGCAGGACTGGGCCCGGGATCCCGACGCCGGGCATCCGCTGGCCGTGCTGCGGCCGACCTGTACCACCGAAGTTCAAGAAGTGATGCGATGGGCGAACCTCCACCGCGTGCCAGTAGTGCCGCGGGGGGCAGGATCAGGACTGTCCGGGGGTGCCACCGCCGTGGATGGAGGAATCGTGTTGTCCACCGAGCGGATGCGCGATATCTGTGTCGACCCCGTCACTCGAACCGCGGTGGTCCAGCCCGGCCTCATCAACGCGGAGGTGAAGCGGGCGGCGGCAGACAATGGCCTCTGGTATCCGCCCGACCCGTCCTCCTTCGAAATGTGCTCCATCGGGGGAAATGCGGCAACCAACGCAGGCGGCCTGTGTTGCGTAAAGTATGGTGTCACAACCGATTACATACTCGGACTCGAAGTCGTCCTCGCCGACGGGCGCGCCGTGCGACTCGGTGGACCACGGCTCAAGGACTCTGCCGGCCTTTCCCTGACTAAACTCTTCGTCGGCAGCGAAGGCACTCTCGGTGTCATCACCGAGATCACCTTGCGGCTCATCCCGCCGCAGGACAAAGCCAGCACCGTGGTGGCCAGTTTTAGCCGCGTCGCCGATGCCACCAAGGCTGTACTCGCCATCACAAGGGTGATGCGGCCGGCGATGCTGGAGTTCATGGATCGCACTTCAATTCGGGCTGTGGAGGATTCGATGAAAATGGGCCTCGACCGGGAGGCAGGTGCGATGCTCATTGCGCAGTCGGATGCACCCGGTGACGCCCGGGCGTATGAAACCAACGTGATCGCCGAGGTGTTCAGCCGCCACAACGCAGACGACGTGTTCACCACTGACGACCCCGACGAAGGGGAGGCTTTCACCGCTGCCCGGCGCTTCGCCATCCCAGCGGTAGAGAGGCTGGGCAATCTGTTGCTCGAGGATGTCGGAGTACCGCTGCCTCAGCTAGCGGCCCTAGTACAGGGAATCAGCGAAATCGGAGCCCACCACGATGTGCTGGTCGCGGTGATCGCCCACGCAGGTGACGGCAATACCCATCCACTGATCGTGCACGATCCGACCGACGAAGCACAGACTGCGCGAGCACAACAGGCCTTCGGTGAAATCATGGACCTTGCCGTCAGTCTGGGCGGAACGATCACCGGTGAACACGGCGTGGGGCGGCTCAAGAAAGCCTGGCTACCCAACCAAGTGGGCGCAGACGTCATGGATGTGACGCGGCAAATCAAGAACGCATTAGACCCGCACCACATCCTCAATCCCGGTGCAGTGATCTGATAGCCCTCTGTAGTCGCCAGCCTTGACCGCGAGAGCCGGCCGCCGTCGTAGGTGAGCGTGGTGTCGCACGTGGTGGAAGTGATTGGGCACCTAAGCTGTTCGATCAGTGGGAACCGGCCACAGTGTGTTGAGGCGCGGGTGTTGAGCGCCCGTTCGCTAGGAGTGTCAGTGATACCGAACGTGAATGTTAGGAGATTTCGATGACAGAGTGGATCACAGTCGGCGAGCTAAGCGTTGATCCGGTGTTGCACCGCTTCGTAGAAGAGGAGGCACTGCCGGGCTCCGGAGTGGAATCGGGGGTGTTCTGGTCCGGGTTGGATGCGATTGTGCATGACCTGTCGCCACGACTGCGCCGTCTGCTTGCAAAACGTACCGAGATCCAGGCAGCGCTCGATCATTTCCACACCGAAAACCCGGGAGCGCCTGCAGACGTCGACGCGTACCGAGCATTCCTAACAGAGATCGGCTATCTGGTCGAGGAGCCGGCGGACGTCACTGTCACCGCGTCGAGAGTCGATGCCGAGGTCAGTACCCAGGCCGGCCCTCAGCTTGTCGTCCCGCTGCTGAATGCACGGTTCGCGCTCAATGCCGCTAACGCACGCTGGGGTTCGCTCTACGACGCCTTTTACGGTACCGACGTGATCGACCGGGACGGTGACTGGGCGCCAGGCTCGTCATACAACCAATCCCGCGGCGCCGAGGTCGTGCGTCGCGTCCGCGACGTGCTCGACGCCCACTTCCCCCTCGATGCCGCCACCCACCATGACGTCGACGCCTACGCGGTGGACGTCGACGGCTTGATCGTCACCATCGGAGACGCAACGGTCCGGTTGAGCAATCCGGTTCAGTTCGTGGGCTACCGAGGCGACGGGCGCTCTCCCGAGGCTGTGCTGTTGGAACACCACGGCCTGCATGTGGAGATCCAGATCGACCGCGCACATGCGATCGGCAGCGTCGACCGGGCCGGGGTCAAGGATGTTGTTCTGGAGGCGGCGCTGACCTCCATCATGGACCTCGAGGATTCGGTCGCGGCCGTCGACGTCGAGGAGAAGGTGCACGGCTATCGCAACTGGCTACAGCTCATGCAGGGCACACTGAGCGAGAAGGTCGACAAAGATGGGCGACGGTTCGTTCGGACGCTCAATCCGGACCGCGAGTACACAGCCCGCGACGGTTCCGCCTTCTCCGTGCCAGGTCGCGCACTGATGTTCATCCGCCAGGTCGGTCATCTCATGACCACTCACGCCGTGCACGACCGCGACGGTCAACCGGTATCTGAGGGCCTACTCGACGCTCTGCTCACCGCGCTGGGCAGCACCCATGACCTGCGTGGCATTGGGGCGCAACGTAACTCGCGAACCGGATCGATATATGCGGTGAGACCGAAAATGCATGGACCCGAGGAGGTTTCGCTGACTGTGGAACTGTTTGAGCGCGTGGAGAGGATACTCGGTCTGGAACACGGCACCGTCAAGGTCGGGATCATGGATGAGGAGCGGCGCACCAGCGTGAACCTCAAGGCGTGCATCGCGGCAGCGGCTGATCGAATTGCGTTCATCAACACCGGCTTCCTGGACCGCACCGGTGACGAGATCCACACATCGATGCATGCCGGACCGATGCTCCGCAAAACGGCGATGAAGACCGCACAGTGGTTGACCGCCTATGAGAACTCCAATGTCGATATCGGGCTCGAATGTGGATTGAGAGGAAAAGCCCAGATCGGCAAGGGCATGTGGGCTGCACCTGACAACCTCGCCGACCTGCTCGAGCAGAAAGTGACACACCCGCAAGCAGGAGCAAACTGCGCGTGGGTACCGTCCCCCACAGCCGCCACATTGCACGCGCTGCACTACCACCAGGTCGACGTGCAGGAACGCCAGAATCAACTGACGGGGCGCCGACGATCGACGCTGGAGGAACTGCTCACGATTCCGCTGGCTGATCCCACGGAATGGACCGACCAAGACGTGCAGGCCGAGCTCGACAACAACGTGCAAAGCACGCTGGGTTACGTCGTACGCTGGGTCGACGACGGCGTAGGCTGCTCGAAAGTTCCCGACCGCACCGGCACACCTCTGATGGAAGACCGTGCGACGTGCCGCATCTCGTCACAACATGTAGCCAACTGGCTACTGCATGGGGTGATCTCCATAGAGGATGTCGAAGTGAGCCTGCGTCGGATGGCTACGGTGGTCGACGACCAAAACTCCGACAATCCGGGATACCGCCCGATGGCGCCCGGCTTTGACGGTGAAGCCTTTCTCGCCGCCCGCGAGCTTCTTCTCGAGGGCGCTCGCCAACCCAGCGGATACACCGAGCCAATCCTTCATCGTCGGCGAACGGCGCAGAAGCAAGCCGCAGGGAACATGGCATGAGCATGACATTGGACATCGCCCGGGTCATCGTAGCCGCGGCCCGTGCACACGGCTCGGCACAGGGTTTCAAGCCGCTCACCATAGTGGTCCTCGATGCCGGTGGCAACGTCGTGGCCGCCGAGCGCGAAGACGGAGCATCGATGAAACGTTACGAGATCGCCTTCGGAAAAGCGCACGGATCCCTGGCGTTGGGGATGGGCTCGCGATCAATCATGGCCCGTGCCGAGCAACAGCCCTACTTCATCAGCGCCGTCGCCTTGGCGGTGGGTGGTTCGCTGGTGCCGGTGCCCGGAGGTGTGCTGGTGCGCGACGACGACCAGACGGTGGTGGGTGCGGTCGGCATCTCGGGCGAGGCCTCCGACAACGACGAGGCCTCCGCGGTAGCCGGGATCACTGCGGCCGGACTGCATGCACAGCCAGACTGATCGGCGCCTTCACAGAATCTCTTCAAATTCCGGTCGTCCAGCCGCCGGCGACGTCCAGTGTGGTTCCGTTGACAACCTGCGATAGGCCGCCCGAGTCCCGTCTCGGTTGGAATCAGCCTGCCCACAACGTCGACCCACTGATTGAGTTCCTTGGATTCGGCGGGTGTCGAACTGAGGCCTGTGCTCCTCTAGCGCCGTCGGGCGATGCGATCACCCGCGGCGCCACATCGACATTCTTCAACTGAGTAATGCCATCCGCCAGCATCATGAAATCGTATCGAGATTCCATCATGTCCTTGCAGGACAGGCATGTTCACTCACCTATGCACTCCAACCACCCGTGCTTTACGCATAGTCGAGGCTAGACTCTTCAACAAAGCCAGCCAACCCAAACCCGTGTCAGGAGATGGACCAATGTCGGTCACCGTGCTTCTCGAGCTGAAGTTCAAGCGCGAAACACTGTCAGAGGCAAAGGAAGTGTTCCGCCGTGAGCTCGTTAAGACCCGAGCGTTCGCGGGGAACCTCGTCACGGAAGTGCTTGTGGATGCAGACGACGAATCGCATTGGGTAATCTACGAGAGCTGGGAATCGGCCGAGCACGACGACGCCTACCGCAGTTTCCGCGCCGGCGACGGTGCGATCACCGATTTGCCTCCACTGTTGGCGGCTCATCCAGTCAAAACCAAGTTCACCACGTCAGATATCTAACCCCGCCTACCAACGGCCCAGGAAGTCCGTGAATGAACATCTGATCGTGCTGCTGCTCGACATGTCCTGCGCCCCGTAGAGCACCAGCACAGTCGAGTCCAGGTGTTGCACGCGAGTCAAGGTTTCAAGATGCCCACCCGAGTGGGTCTCGTTGGCGGGCAAAGTAGTATGCAACTCTTGACCTCTGAAGGGGTGTGCCGACAAACATTGCCTAGTTCACCCCGGCAGTGAGCTCGCCGAAGAGGCGATTTGCCGCGGGCGAGCTGAACTGGCGCTGCAGTTCCGCTCGGGCGATCATCTTGCGGAACTCTCCTGCATAGGAGGCGTCGCCGGCGTTGTGCATGATCTCGGTTATCCAAGTCGCAAACGCTTGATAATTCCAGATATGACTTAGACAGGTCTCCGAATAGCTGTCGAGCAGGCTCGGATCGCCATTCTGCATCTGATGGCTGATGGCACGTGCGAACACATCAGCATCGTGTAGGGCAAGGTGTATTCCTTTGGCGCTCATTGGAGGAACAATGTGCGCCGCGTCGCCGAGCAGGTACAGCCTGCCATAGCTCATGGGGTCGTAGACGACGCTCCGAAGAGGCACGAGGTGCTTATTGACGATCTCGCCGATCGACACGGGAGTGCCGAAGCGGGCTTCCAATTCACTCCAGATTCGTTCGTCCGGCCACTGCGCTAAGCTGTCGTCAGGCGAACACTGAAGATAGATGCGGCTGGCGTTCGCGCCGCGGGGGATCCGTCCTGCGAGACCACGAGAGTGGATCGCCATGCCTGATGGACGCGCAGGCGCCTCGGCCAGAACGCTCAGCCAGGCGTACCCGTACTCGTGGGTGTATTGAGTGAGGGTGTCGCCGGGAATAGACGCCCTGCTGATGCCATGGTCGCCGTCGCAACCGGCGATGAAACTGCAACGCAAGTCATTCGAGGAGCCGGTGGTGTCCCGATAGCGCACGCTAGGACTGTCGCTGGCGATATCGACCAAGAACACGTTATCGGCCTCAAAGCGAAGGTCGCCACCATCGGAAAGGTAAGCATCCGTGAGGTTTCGGACTAGAATCTGTTGCGGGCAGAATACACTGTCACTATCGGTTTCCATGTCCATCGGCATTTCTTCGCCGTCGATGTAGAAGCTGCCTTCGGCTTCAACTATCGGGTCGCCCTCGATCACCTCCTCGAGTCCCCACTCGCGGAACATACGAACTCCTAAGGCGTCGATGGTTCCGGCTCGTTGTCGCTTTTCGACGTATTCGCGACTGCGGCGCTCCAGAACTACGCAGCTAATCCCGTTGCGCAGCAAGAAATTACCCACGGTAAGGCCGGCCACTCCGGCTCCGACGATAACGACGGTAGTGTCTTCACTCACTTCACTCATATACTTCCGAGCCTCCTCGATGTCTATGTGTCAGGAACGCGCCTCAGTGTGGAATGCCGGCGGCGATAGCCAACTGGTCCGTTCGCGTCGGTTTCGTTGTCGAGGTCGACGGCGTCACCGGGTGAGGTGTCGTCGGCATCGTCGCCGATCCCTGCGTTGCGCCGGAACCATGTGTCGAGGGTGAACCCTGCGGCAGCATAGTCAAGGCAGTAGAACGTGGGGAGGTACACGGTGCCGTCTTCGACGGTCTTCGCGTGCCGCATGCCCTCCTCGGGTGTGGCTTCGGGGTCGTCGTGGGTGTTCCAGTCGATGGCGGACTCCTCGATGACTTCGCTGGTCTCGACATCGATGAGGGCGGTGTCCTCCTCGATGAGCACTGCCCACTGTGCGGGATCGGTGATCGCGTCTTCATCGACGCTGGCACCGTCAGCGGTGCGTAGGTGCTCGAGTCCGACGCAGCTCTCGTCCCATGAGCGGGGCGGCTCGTCGAGAACGGTGAACCCTTTGTCGCGCCATTGAGCTTCGGCGTCCTGCTGGGCCTTCCAGCTCATCTGTTCTTCTCGGAGCTGGGCAACCACCTGATCGAACCGTGGTGTTCCGGCGACATGGGCGAGCCGGTTGAGTGCGCCGGGCAGGTCCTCGAACTCGGTCAGTGCGGCGGCCTCGGCCAGGCTGAGTTGACCGTCGCTGAAAGCAGCTGTCGCCGCGTCTGACTTGCCCACGGTTTCAGCAGCTTTGACGGTGTCTTTCTTGACCGACAGTTTCTTGGCGACCTTGGTCACTGAAACACCGGTTTCCAACAATTGTTGGATGCCCCGTACCCGCTGGGCGTCGGTCAAGTCCTGCTTCTGGTCGTTCGTGACGATTTGGTGGACGATTCGTTCGATCGTCTCTTCGCTGGCATCCGCCGCGCTCGACGGAAGGACGAACACTGGGACCGCTGCGATGCCGACCTCGCGGGCCGCCAGCGTGCGGCGCTGGCCGTTGCGCACCCGGATCACGTTGTTGTTGTCGGGGTGACGGATGCCTGTGATCGGCACCAGGACGCCGTTCTCTGCGATGCTGGCCAGGAACTCTTTGCTCAATGCCGCCTCATTTCGGACGTTATCGCCGATTTCGAGCATGATTGGGTCTAGATATTCCAAGGTGCCAATCGCCTGATCGGAGATGGCGTCCGTGGTGGTCGTGGTGTCGGTCATGTCGGTATACCTCTCAGTTTTGGGGTGACGTTGCGGCCGCCCGCTCTTTTTGCCTTCTGGCACTGGAGATCGAGGCCGAGCAGGCCGAGGGAAGCGTCTAGGTCCCGGGGTGGGGAGGTGGTCCACCGAGCGCAGCGAGGTCGACACCTCCCCACCGCCGAAGGCCAAGCGCAGCGCCGCCGGTGGCCTAGCGTGACCCGGCCGCCGGCCTAGTATCGAAAGGCCAGAAGGCAAACACATAATGGGACTTGCCCTGTGCGCCAGTGTTGTTCGCGACTACCGTTTGGGATGGTTGAAGCCACCTGGCGGCTGAGACCGCGCCCGGATGGTTACAGACTTGCCCACTCGCGCGCGGTTCGCAGTGACTTGTCACTGCCACAAGTCCAACCTCGAACCAACGATGAAGTGACCGAAGCTATTGCCCGGATACTTCGCGGGAGTCTCGTGAGGGAAGTGTTCGTTTGGGAGTGCGAGCGGGGATACAGGGCGCCCGGTTCTGGTTCGGGGCCATCCGCGCGCCGCCGGCGCGGGCATCAGCCCGATCGTGGCGCCGCTGTACACCGGCCCGAGCATGTGCACCTGAGTCGCACAGCGGATCCCGCGCGTTCAGGGTTTTGGGAAATAGGTTGCAGCACCGGACTTTTCGTGACGACTGTTACAGTATGTGGTCAGTCATACCCAAATTTTGGAGTGCTTGGCCCAACGGGTAGAACCTGCCTTGGGTCGAGTCGTCACCGTCGGTATGACTTCCGAGCCAGATACCGACGATAGCGAGTTCATCGAGGCCGTAACGCGTCCGGACCGGTCCACCAGAATCACCGCCGCTGTCGGCGTGACCTTCGGTCAGATACTACGCGCCCCAACGGTATTGGTAGGCAAGTTGTCCACAGGTGGATCCTGTAGACCGCCCGGTGTGGCAGATGGTTCGGTCGATCCGAGGCGCCTGTACGGCGGCGACGGTGGTGTCCAGCAGGGTGTTGTCGACCGGCGCGTTGCCGAAGTCGATCAGCGCGAAGTCGCTACCTCTCATACTGGCGTCATAGTCGTAGGACACGACCCGGCCGCGGTACCCCGAGTCAGTATCGATAATGTAGCCGCGACCATGGTCCACGCAGTGGCCGGCGGTGACGCCAAGTGTGTGACCGGCTCGGGTGAAGACGAACCCGAGGGTGAGGGGGACCCGTTTGGTGGTCCAGTCGCTATGCGGCTCGGGGTTGGTGGGTCGTGGTCCACTGTAGAACGAACTCGTCCGGGCTGAGTGCGCC
>NZ_JBSFSB010000030.1:0-23334 GCF_053589535.1 Mycobacterium sp. NPDC003323 | reverse complement strand
ATACTCCTGGGTCAACCAAACCATCTTCGTCGGCCAGGGACGCATCCAACCCGGACCCGTCGTCGAATTCCAGGTCTCCCGAGTCGCACTGTGACAGGCACCGACTTCCGCGGCCCATCCGGGCCTTTCGATAGGCGACGTTGCATATGAGCGTGCTGCATCCTCAGGTCCAGCAACTGCTTGCAGCGATGTCCGACCGGCCGGCGCTTCAGCCGTGGGAGATGTCGATCGCGGCCTACCGG
Source organism: Mycobacterium sp. NPDC003323 (assembly GCF_053589535.1). Lineage (NCBI taxonomy): Bacteria > Bacillati > Actinomycetota > Actinomycetes > Mycobacteriales > Mycobacteriaceae > Mycobacterium > Mycobacterium sp. NPDC003323. The sequence continues at coordinate 23,092 of NZ_JBSFSB010000030.1, read as the reverse complement.
GAGGCTGGCGAGAAGCTGATTGCGTTGGCCGGTGACGTTGAGGAACGTTGCACCGTTGAGGATTTCACGATGCCGGTCCGGCACGGGTCGGTCGCAGCACGCAGCTACCGCCCAACCGCGGCCGGATCCGCGCTCCCGGGCGTTGTCTATCTGCACGGCGGGGCCTTCGTGCGCGGCAGTCTGGACACCCACGACCGAATGTGTCGGAAGCTCTGTGCGCGGGGCGAATTCATCGTCGTTTCCGTTGCCTATCGTCTGGCCCCGGAAGACCGGTTTCCCAGTGCACACCATGACGCGGCCGATGCCTTGTCGTGGGTCAGTGACCATGCCGATGAGCTCGGCATCGACGCCGACGCGCTCGCGATCGCCGGTGATTCGTCGGGAGGCGCACTGGCGGCAAGCGTTGCACTCGCCTCACGAGAACAGGGCCCTGCGATCAAAGCCCAGGGTTTACTGTGTCCTGCACTCGATGCCACGCTGAGCAGTAATTCCATCGAGCGGTACAGCGACGGCCCCTTCCTCACCCGGGCCGCGCTGGAATGGGCGTACGCCATGTACATACCGGAGATCGCCGACCGTTCTTCGACTCTCGCCTCACCCTTGCTGACGCAAAATCTGGCAGGCGCACCGCCTGCCGTGATTCTCAGCGCCCAGGTGGATCCCGTTGCCGACGACGCCGATCGCTACGGTAAACGGCTGGCTGCGGCAGGCGTCAAGGTCCGAGCTCACCACTACGAGGGCATGCCACATGCCTTTCCGTTGCTGGCGGGGGTGCTTGACGCCGGCGATCACGCCATCACGGTTCTTGCCGACGGGCTCGCGGCGTTGCTCATCTAGGTTGCTCAAAAGTTCGTGCCGGAATGTCGGCGGCTGATCGGGCACCCCGCCGGCGGAGAGCAATATCGCCTCACCGTGTTATCCGTCCGCGATAATCCCCACAGAGGGAAATCAACGGTGATGGTCTCAGCGCACCAATCGTTCGACAATATCGGCGTACACGGCGCCCAGTTTGGCGGGATCCCGATGCCGCCGCGAGGGGAACCACCGGCACACGTCGACACACAGCGATGAGATGGCCATGACAACTTCATCGACGGCGTCGACGTGGAACTCGCCGGCCGACACACCGCCGGTGACGATATCGGCCAGCAGCGTGTTCGTCTGGCGACGCAGTGCCGTGATGGCGCGCAGGTGCGCGGGAGTCAGACCATGCAACTCGTAGTGGACGACGCGGGCCTGTTTGCGATTCTCGGCGAGCCAGACCGTAAAGACGGCCACTACCGCCCTCAGCCGCTCGGTGTAGTTGGCCTCCACCGCATCAGCATTGTCGTTGGCGGCCCTCAGGGCTCCCAGCAAACTACTGTGCCCGTCCAGGGCGATGGCGTAGAGCAGCTCCTCCTTCGAGGCGTAATGCGGGTACATCGCCGTCGCGCTCATGTTCAACCGCTTCGCGATCTCGCGCGTCGAGCTGCCGCCGTAACCGGCCTCGGCAAACACCTCGATCGCGGCACGCCGAATCCGCTCGGCGGCGGAAGACACGGCGGAACGGTCTGCAGTCATAGCCAGCGCACTCTACAGCGTCGGCTTGACAAGCCGGAAGCGCCGTGCAACATTAGCGATCGCTAACTTTATTAGCGATCGCTAACATCGCATCGATGTGAAAGGGCGCTCGAATGTCCGAGTTCATCTCCCGTCGTGATATCGACTTCCTGCTGTACGAGTGGCTCGACGTGGCCGAGCTGACGAACCGCCAACGCTTCTCCGAGCACTCCCGCGATACCTTCGACGCGGTTCTCGATCTGTCCGCCGACATCGCCGACAAGTACTTCGCCCCGCACCGGAAAAAGGGAGATCAGGTCAAGCCCGCGGTAGGCCCTGACGGGACCGTCGTGCTGATCGACGAGATCAAGGAGGCGCTTGACGCCTTTCACCGGGCAGGTCTGCTCGCAGGCTCATTCGACGACACCGTGGGCGGGATGCAATTGCCTGCGGTTGTGGCCGAGGCGTCGATGCTGTTCTTCCGCGCCGCCAATCCCAGCACCACCGCCTACCTGTTCCTGACTCTCGGGAACGCGAACCTGCTTGTCGAGTACGGGTCTTCGGAGTACATCGACTCCTGGGTTCGGCCGATGCTCGAAGGCCGGTACTTCGGAACGATGTGTCTCTCCGAGCCCGACGCCGGGTCGTCTCTGGCGGATATCAAGACCAAGGCCACCCCCGCCGATGACGGCACCTACCGCATCACCGGGACCAAGATGTGGGTGACCGGCGGTGACCACGAATTGTCGGAGAACATCGTGCATCTCGTTCTCGCCAAGGTCCCCGGCGGCGGCCCCGGAGTCAAAGGCATCTCCTTGTTCGTCGTACCGAAATACCTCGCCGACGGCACCCGCAACGATGTGGCACTCGTCGCGCTCAACCACAAGATGGGCAATCACGCCACCACAAACGCTCTGCTGAACTTCGGCGACGGGACCCACCGGCCGGCCGCCGACGACGCGGGTGCCATCGGTTACCTGGTCGGTGACGAGCACAAGGGTTTGGCGTACATGTTCCACATGATGAACGAGGCCCGGGTGGCGGTCGGTCTGCAGGCGACCGCGATCGGTTACGCCGGGTACAGCGCCTCCGTCAGATACGCCAAGGAGCGCATCCAAGGTCGTACAGTCGACGGCAAGGATCCGGTCCGGCCGGTCGTGCCGATCATCGAGCACGCCGATGTCAAGCGGATGCTGCTGGCTCAGAAGTCCTATGTCGAAGGCGCGCTCGCGCTCGGCCTTTACTGCACCCGCCTGGTCGACGAACAACGCACCGGCAACGACACCGACCGCGCACGAGCACACCTTCTACTCGAGGTGCTGACTCCCATCGCCAAGAGCTGGCCGTCACAGTGGTGCCTCGAGGCCAACAACTTGGCCATCCAGGTGCACGGAGGCTACGGCTACTCCACCGACTTCGACGTCGAGCAGGGCTATCGCGACAACCGGCTCAACGCCATCCATGAGGGAACACATGGCATTCACGGCCTGGACCTGCTCGGCCGTAAGGTTGTGATGCAGGACGGCGCCGGTCTCACGCTGTTGACCGAGCGGATTCACGCCACCATCGACAGAGCAGGTGCACACGGTGCCGCAGCGCAGTACGCCGCGGCGCTGCAAGAAGCGGTGCAGCGGCTGACCGAAGTCACCGCCGCACTGTGGTCGGCGGGCGATGTCGCCGTGACGCTTGCCAATTCGACCTTGTACCTGGAAGCCACCGGGCACATCGTGATGTCGTGGATCTGGTTGGAACAGTTGCTCGCTGCCGGCGACAAGACCGGTGACTTCTACGACGGTAAGCGCGCCGCGTGCCACTACTTCTTCACCTACGAACTGCCCAAGGTGGGACCGCAGTTCGACCTGCTGTTCCGCCTTGACCGGTCCCCCATCGACGCACAGCCGAGCTGGTTCTGATATGCCGCTGCCTGCCGCGCTCCTCGGTAACCTCGCGCTTCCCGTCGTCGCCGCGCCGATGTTCATCAGCTCGGGGCCCGAGTTGGTGATCGCACAATGCACAGCCGGCATCGTGGGATCGTTCCCCGCCCTCAACGCCCGCCCGGCTCCTGTCCTGCGCGAATGGTTGCAGCGCATCACCGCAGCACTCGCCGAGCACAAGGCCGCGCACCCGGAACTGCCGACCGCCCCGTACGCGGTCAATCAGATCGTGCACCGCTCAAACGATCGGCTCGACGAGGATGTGCAGGCCTGCATCGATTTCCGGGTCCCGATCATCATCACCTCGCTGGGCGCACGCCCGGATATCAACGCTGCCATCCACTCGTACGGCGGGTTGGTGTTCCACGATGTCATCAACAATGAGTTCGCCCGCAAAGCCATCGACAAGGGTGCGGACGGGCTGATCGCCGTCGCAGCGGGCGCCGGCGGCCACGCCGGGACCATCTCGCCGTTCGCCTTGGTACAGGAGATCCGAGCGTGGTTCGACGGTCCGCTGCTGCTGTCCGGCGCAATCGGGCACGGCCGCTCGATTCTGGCCGCCCAAGCCGCCGGCGCTGATCTCGCGTACATCGGATCTGCCTTCCTTGCCACCCACGAAGCCGATGCCGCCCCCGCGTACAAGGACATGCTCGCCGCCAGCACTTCGGCGGATATCGTGTACACGAACCTGTTCACCGGTGTGCACGGCAACTACCTGCGAGGATCGATCACCGCCGCCGGCCTCGACCCCGACAATCTGCCCGTGTCGGAACCTTCGGCGATGAACTTCGGCTCGGGCGGAAACATCGACGCCAAGGCGTGGAGAGACATCTGGGGCGCCGGACAAGGCATCGCGACGATCAGCGCCACACTGCCCACGTCCGCGTTGGTGGCTCGACTCCGCCGCGAGTACGACACCGCGATGGCCGACCTGGTGGCCCCGGCGTCCATCATTCGGGCGACCGAGTGAGGACAGGTCCGGCACCGCAGCGCGGTCGCATGGAATCTCCGGACTTGCGAAACACATTGCCTGCTAAATCTTTCCGCAGATACGTTTCGACGAACACGTTGTCCACGGATGATGGAAACCGGAATACTGCTGAGCACAGAGCAGGTTGACTGAGTCATGACGAAACCTGACCTGGGGAACTTCGGTGTTTTCGGTCTCTTCCAGCAGTGGAAACAACTTTCGGCCACCCAACTGCGGGATATCGAGGCACTCGGCTACGGTGCCATCTGGGCAGGCGGATCGCCGCCGGCCGAACTCGATTGGGTTGAGTCGTTGCTGGAGCCGACCGAAAAGATCACGGTCGCAACGGGCATCGTCAACATCTGGTCAGCCACCGCCGGCGCGGTCGCCGAGTCGTTTCACCGCATCGAGGCGGCACATCCCGGGCGGTTCCTGCTCGGGATCGGGGTCGGGCACCCCGAGCTGGTCACCGAATACAAGAAGCCCTACGACGCGCTCACCGAATACCTGGACAAGCTCGACGAGTACGGCGTGCCGAAGGATCGTCGCATCGTCGCCGCGCTCGGCCCGCAGGTACTCAAACTAGCCGCGCGCCGAAGCGCAGGGGCCCATCCCTACCTCACCACCCCGGAACACACCGCCCGGGCGCGCGCCCTTATCGGTCCGGATGCGTTCCTCGCCCCGGAACACAAGGTGGTACTCAACACCGCCGACGAACGTTCGCGCGAGGTCACCGCGGCGCACGCTCGAGCCGTCGGGCGCGACCACCTCGGCGTCTACCTGCACGGGACCAACTACGTGAACAACTGGAAGCGGCTCGGGTTCACCGACTCTGATGTCACCGCGCCCGGAAGCGATGCCCTGATCGACGCGCTGATCGCGTACGGCCGCACCGATGCCATCGCTGCCCGGCTCAAGGAACATCTCGCCGCGGGCGCCGACCACGTCCCCGTGCAAGTTCTGACCGACCCCGACGAGCTGGTTCCCGCTCTCGCCGAACTGGCCGGCCATCTCGGGCTCAGCTGATTCCGGAATCCGCAACCACGACCACGACCATCGCTCAGCCTTCCGGAAGTCGTCATGAACTCGCCGCCACGACGATGACGCCGGTTCGGATGCACGGTCGAGCACCAGCGCGTCGATCCCCGCAGGTGGCGCATTTGACGGGCCACGGCGAAGCCGCACGGGCTCGCGCCGAGGCCGACGGTGTGCTCGTCGGTCTCACTCGACGCTCGCACGCAGTCCGTCCTGTGTGTCTCTCCCGGCACGAGACAGCCACTCCCGTCGGCTTCAGATTTCCACACATTCCTCGGCGGCCGGCCGACAGGAGTTTATCTCGGCGCCGGCTGGCGAACCAATCTGTGGCGATGAAATAAGTTCTGCCCCTTTGGTTTCATCAGTCACATCGCCGCCGAAATTGTCAGTGGTAGCACGTATGTTCGAATCATGACATCGGATCTGGCTGCTGCGGTCGCCGCCTACACCAAAGGTGTGGACGCGCTGCTGGCTGCCGATGTCGATGCCTGTTCGCACCGCGATCTGCTTGCCGCGTTCGCCGATGTCGAAGAGACCACCCACCGAGTACCGATGGTCGAATACGCGATCCTGGCCCGCCTCCAACGCGAAGCCGGTCCGGCCGAGTTGGGTGCGACCTCATGGACGAAACTGCTGAGCCTGCGCACCCGAATGAGTAAGGGCCGCGCCCTGAAACTGCTCGCCCGCGCCACACAGCTGGCACCGCGGCGAACACTACAGGGGCAGGACATGGCACCCGAGTGGGAGCACGTCGCGTCAGCACTGACCCGCGGCGCCTTCGGAGACGAGCACGTCGAGGTGATCCGCAAGTTTTTCGACGCGTTGCCGGCCACGGTGGATCCGATCACCCGCTCCCAGGCTGAACAATCCCTGGTCGAGGCTGCCGCCGAGCTCGACCCACACTCGTTGACCGTCCTGGCGATCCGCCTGCTGGCATTGCTGCACCCCGACGGAGACGAACCCGCCGACGCCGCCGCCCGCAAAGCGGGCCTGCACCTGGGCTCCCAACAACCCGACGGCCTGAGCTACCTTTCGGGGTGGGTCACCCCGAAACTGCGGGCCCTGATCGAACCCGTCCTCGCCAAGTTCAATGAACGCGGCCGCCACCCCGGACGTCAACCCGAGGCCGAACCCGTAGACACCGAACCCAATCTGTTCGACGACACCGAACCCACAGACGCCGAACCGGAACCTGAAACCGTGCCCAATGACGGCACCGGTGCGGACAATTCGATCACCCCACCAGCGCCCGCCCCGCTGCTGGATCCCCAGTGGCGCACCAAGTCTCAGTACCTCCACGACGCCGTCGAAGCCGCCTTCGACCTGCTGCTGCGCTCCCAGACCTTGGGCCGGCTCAACGGATTACCGACCACGGTGGTGGTCACCACGACCTTGCAGGAACTGCAGGCCGGTGCCGGGTACGCGGTCACCGGCGGCGGCTCCTTGCTCCCGATGCGCGATCTGATCGCGATGGCCGCCGCCGGGGCGTACCACTACCTGGCGGTGTTCGACGGCCACACGTCTATGGCCCTGCACCTCGGGCGGGCTCAGCGTTGTGCCACCGGGGCGCAGAAACTCATGTTGTTCGGCCGCGAGCGGGGCTGCACCTGTCCCGGCTGCGACGCGGCGTTCTATGACACCCAGGCACACCACGGCGAGGCGGACTGGAAGCACGACGGTCAGACCAACGTCGACGACCTGACCCTGGCCTGCCGCCCAGCCAACCAAATGATCGAGGACACCGGCTGGACCACCCGACGCCGCTCCGACGGCCGGTTCGAATGGATCGATCCCACCACCGGCCGAGCCCACCTCAACAACCTGCACCACCCCGAACACCACCTCAGACCCCTGGAAGACGATCTCCCTCCGTAGCGTGGGCTCCACCGACCATCCCGCGCCGGCCGGCCTCCTCCAGCACGCTTTCGGAGTGACTGCGCACCGACACCGGCCGGGTTGCCATGCGCTGTCACGACCGCGCTGAAGCCTTTGAACGGATGACGTGCTAATAACGGCATCGGCGACCCCTGGCGGCGTCGCGGCGCTCATCGGACTGCAGCCACTGAAACATTCTGTGCTGGTTCAGGTTCTGAGAGACCACGCCGATCCAAGGCAGTGGCGCCCAGAAGGACGACGAGTCCGACTGCGGTGATCGCCGCGCCCACCCAGATCGTCGAGGTGAATCCAAGACCCGCGGCGATGGTCACGCCGCCGAGCCAGGCCCCGAAGGCGTTGCCGATGTTGAACGCGGCGATGTTGGCGCCGGAGGCAAGGGTGGGCGCGCCGGCCGCGTAGTTCATGATGCGCATCTGCAGTCCCGGCACCGTCGCAAAACCGAAGGTACCCATCAGGAAAAGTGCAATCACGGCGATCGGCTGATGATCCGCCCCGATCGAGTATCCGAGAAGCACGAGCGTCAGTAGCCCGAGCGCCCACGCAAGGGTGCGGGTCAGAGCGCGGTCGGCTGCTTTGGCGCCGAGGAGGTTTCCGACCAACGACCCGACACCGAAGAGAATGAGCAGCCAGGGAATCGTCGTGGACGCGAACCCGCCGACTTCGGTCAGCGTGAACGCACTGTAGGTGAACGCACCGAACACTCCGCCGAAACCCAGGATGGTGATGACGATCGACAACCACACCTGGGGGTGCCGGAACGCCGCGAGCTCGCCCCGCAAATGGGCACTGCGGTCCCGCCCGATGTTTGGCACCAGAAGGGCGATGCCGACCATTGCGGCGATACCGATGGCGGTGATTGCCCAGAAGGTGGAGCGCCAGCCGAGCTGCTGACCGAGCAGCGTACCCAACGGCACGCCAAGCACATTCGCAAATGTCAGGCCGGCGAACATCACTGCGATTGCGCTGGCGCGTTTTTCTGCTGCGACCAGGTTCGCAGCGACGACGGACCCGATCCCGAAGAATGCTCCATGACAGAGGGCAGCCACGATGCGGCCCGCCAGCATGAAGCCGTAGGTGGGCGCCAGTGCGCACATCAGGTTGCCGAGGATGAACAACACCATCAGGCTGAGCAGCACCCGCTTTCGGTCGAACCGGGTGACGACGGCCGTCAGCAGGATGGCCCCCACGGCGACCGACAGGGCATAACCGGAGATCAGATAGCCCGCCACCGGCTCACTGACGGCGAAATCGGCCGCGACCTCGGGCATGAGCCCGGCGATGACGAACTCTGTCAGTCCGATACCGAAGCCCCCGATGGCCAGGGCAAAGAGTGCGAGCGGCACGATGTAACCTTCCAATTTTTCTAGGTGCGTGCGCATTTATAACGCGTCTGCACTAGTTGCATACGCCTGCTATTACAGTTGCATACGCGGGATATCCGCGCAAGCTGGTAACCTGTGGGTCAGCTCATGATTGCGGGAGGCGCTGGTGGGAATTGCCGACGATGCGGTCGAGATCCGCGCCCGCGGATGGCGCACGCTGGCCGCATTGCACGGCCTACTCGACGCCGACCTGGAGCGTGCACTGCAACGCGACCATGGATTGTCCGTCGTGGAGTACACAGTGCTGGACGCCCTTGATCGCCAGGACGGCTGGCACATGCGCATGGCCCAGCTGGCCCGCGCAGCCGCACTCAGCAGCAGCGCAGCAACACGCCTGGTCAACCGCTTGGAGCAGCGCGGATTGCTGGCGCGCTTCCTGTGCGATGACGACCGTCGCGGGATTTACACCGAGCTCACCGACGCCGGGCGCGCGTTGCTCGCCGCAGCACGGCCCCTGCACGACAGCACGTTGAAGTCGTCGCTGGAGCAGGCCCGCGAGATTCCCGAACTGGCTCCGCTGGTGCACGCCTTGGGGGATCTGCACGCAGCTACATAGCTGCGCAGCTGATGACGATCGACGCCTGAGTCGGAGTGGCAGACAGGAGCGGTGCGATCCGAGGCTCAGTGCTGGCTCACCGACGATCGGCCGTTTCTCGTTCTGCCGAACAACTCGATCTACACCCCGCGTGATCGCGACTATTTGCGCAACGCCCGCAGCAACAGCGTTTCCCTTTACAGCCGACGCGCATTCTGTAACCATGACACCCCATACGTTCACTGGACACCCCGTCCAGCGAGATGGGAGCGTCGCCGATGTCACCGGGCCCTCAGCCACCGGAGTACGACGCCGCTTGGGTGCGTGCCAAGTACGACGCCGAACGCGCCAAACGACTCAAAGCCGCAGGCGTCGGCCAGTACGTCGAGGTCACCGCGGACTTCTCCCATTACGCCGATGACCCCTACACCGAGCGCCTCGAACGCACACCCCTCCAAGAGCACACCACGGTCCTGATCATCGGCGGCGGGCTGGGCAGCCTGATCGCCGCAGCCCGTCTGATCGAGGACGGCATCACCGACATCCGTGTCGTCGACACCGCCGGCGACTTCGGCGGCACCTGGTACTGGAACCGCTACCCCGGCGTGCAATGCGATATCGAGTCCTACATCTATCTGCCGCTGCTCGAAGAACTGAACTACATCCCCACCGAGCGCTACGCCCACGGCCCGGAGATCCGAAATCACCTGCAGGCCATCGCCTGCCACTACGGCCTGTACCGCAACGCAATGCTACAGACCACCGTCACCGGCATGGCATGGAACGAAGCCGAAAAGCACTGGGAGATAAGCACCGACCGCCATGACCGCCTTACTGCGAACTTGGTCGCCGTCTCCCCTGGGTCGTTGACCCGGCCGAAACTGCCCGGCATCCCCGGCATCAACGACTTCCGCGGCCACACCTTCCACACCAGCCGCTGGGACTACGCCTACACCGGCGGCGACGAAACCGGCGGGCTTACCAGACTGCACGACAAGCGCGTCGGCATCATCGGCACCGGCGCCACCGGGCTGCAGTGCATCCCGCACCTCGGCCGCAACGCCGAGCACCTCTACGTCTTCCAGCGCACCCCCAGCACCGTCGCCGAACGTGGTAACCGACCGACCGACCCGACATGGGCACAGAGCCTGCAGCCCGGGTGGCAGCGCGAGCGGATGGAGAACTTCACCCGCGTCACCTGCGGAGTCGAGACGGAGCTCGACCTGACCGATGACGGCTGGACCCGCAACGCGCTGGAACTCACCGATCCCGCCGTGGTTCGCGAAACCGAAAGGCTCGGCAGGGACATGACACCCGATGAGGTCGCCGAATTCCTGTACCGCGCCGACTACGAGGTGATGGAACGGCTGCGTAACCGCATCACCGACACCGTCACCGACCCGCAGACCGCCGAAGCGCTCAAACCCTGGTTCAAACTGATGTGCAAACGACCCGGTTACCACGACGACTACCTGCCGACCTTCAACCGGAACAACGTGACGCTCGTCGACACCGACGGCCGCGGCGTCGAACGGTTCACCGAGGATGCCGCCGTCGTCGACGGCGTCGAATACGAACTCGACGCGCTGATCTTCGCCACCGGGTTCGAGGTCGGCACCGAATTCACCCGCCGCCTCGGCTTCGAGATCACCGGCCGTGACGACACGAAACTCAGCGACAAGTGGGCCAAGGGCATGCGTACCCTGCACGGTCTGCAGACACACGGGTTCCCCAACTGCTTCTTCCTCGGCTACACCCAATCCGGGGTCTCGCCCAACTACACCCATACCGCCGAGGAACGCGCGCGCCACTTCGCCTACCTCGTCACGACCTGGACGCAACGCAACGCACAGACCATCGAGGCCACCGCCGAGGCCGAGGAGCAATGGTTGCACGCCATGACCGAATCGACGGTGACGCCGAAGATGTTCTTCGAGGACTGCACCCCGAGCTATCTCAGTTCTGAGGGTGCGCAGGACAATCCGCACGGGATGCTGTCGACCAACTTCGGCGGCAAACCCACCGAGTTCTTCGACATGCTGGCCGCCTGGCGCGCCGACGGACGCCTGACCGGGGTGACGCTGGCATGACCGTGAAACTCACCATGCGCGATCGGCACCGCATCCTGACCCGCGAACACATCCAGACCGCTGCGTTGGAGGCGTTCGCCGAGCGCGGCTATGTCGCGGTGACCATCGACGATATCGTCACGCGCGCCGGTATCGGTCGGGCCACCTTCTACCTGCACTATGACAGCAAGGCCGCCGTGCTGCGCGAACTGCGCGACAGCCGGATGGCGGTGTGGCAGCAGCAGGACGCGCCGAAGGGCGGACCGCGGGCGCGCCCATCGATTCGCGCCTTCTTCGAGAAGGTCGTCGACTTCTACACCACCGCCCCCGAGCTCTACACCGCGCTGCACCAGGCCCGCGCGGCCGACCCGGACTTCGCGGCGGCGCACCGGATCACCATGGAAGACAATGTCAAAGAGTGGATCCGTGCCGAGGCCATGCCCGGTGCCACCAAGGACCAGATCCGACTGGCCGTCGCCATGATGTACACCATGGTCGACTCCTTCATGCACCTGTGGCTGGTCGACGGCTGGCGGCTGAACCGTGACGCCGCCATCGACGCCATGACCGATGCCCTGCACGCCACCATGCGTTGAACCCACGACAGGAACACGATATGACCGAAAAGCGGTATCTGCACCTGAATCTGGTGGCCAACGACCTCAACCTGCATCAGGGCGCCTACAAGTACGAACAGGCACACGGCATCCCCGAGCGCAGCGCGTTCGCCCGTCTGATCGAGTACGGGAAGTTCGGCGACGAGGGACTGTTCACTGCGCTGTTCGTCGGAGACATCCCCGGCCTCAACGGCTCCCCCGCCTTCGACGGCGGACCGGCCGAACCCATCACCGCGCTGACTGCCATCTCCCAGCACACCACCCACGTCGGCCTGATCGCCACCGCGTCGACGACGTTCTACGACCCGTACAACCTGGCCCGCCTGCTGGCCTCGCTGGACCAGGCCAGCGACGGCCGCGCCGGGTACAACGCCGTCACCTCGGTGATCGACCAATTCGCTCTCAATTACAGCCTGACCGCACACCTGGACCGCGAGCGGCGCTATCAGCGCGCCGACGAGTTCCTCGACGTGCTGCGCGCGCTGTGGGACAACCGCGACCTGCGCCGCGACCCCGATGGGCTGACTCGGTTCTACGCGGACCCGATCAATCACCAGGGCAACCTCTTTCAGGTCACCGGCCCGCTGAACATCGCGCCCAGCCGGCAGGGCCGGCCGCTCATCGCGCAGGCCGGCGGCTCGGGTGCCGGCATCCGGGTGGCCGCCAAGCACGCCGAGATGGTGTTCACCAACTCCTCGACCCGCGACAGCGCCGCCGACTATCGGGCGAACCTGGACAAGGCGCTGATCGACCAGGGCCGCGCCCCCGGTTCGGTGCCGGCCATCCCTGGCCTCATCCCGTATGTCGGCCGCACCGCCGCCGAAGCCGAGGAGCGATTGCGCGAGCTCGACAGCCAGGTGGATTGGGCACCGATCGCCCCGTTCGCGTTGGGCCAGTTCGGTATCGAGATCCGCTTCGACGACATCGACGATCCGTTCCCGACCGCGGCGCTGCCGGCGCCGGCCGATGTCGAGAAGACCATCAAGAGCACATTCGGTAACTACGTCGGGCTGCACAACTGGATTCAGGAGCGTCCCGGCGTCACGGTGCGCGACGTCGTCGCGCAGGCGGTCGGCCGCGGCGGCGCCACCCACCGCAAGTTCGTCGGCTCTTATGACGACCTGGTGGAGGACTTCGCGGCCTGGCATGCCGACGGCACCGTCGGCGGCTTCAACTTGATGTTTTCCGCCGGCGCGCAGTCCATCCGGGAGTTCATCGACGAGGTGGTGCCCAGGTTGATCGACCGCGGGATCTACCGCGGCACCCCGCATGACCGGCCACTACGCGAGCGCTTCTGAGCGTCAGGAGTCGACGGTGATCGAGGTGACCACCTGATCGGCGATGTCGATGAGCTTGGTATTGGATTCCTGGGAGAGCTTGATCAAGAGCTGAAACGCGGTCGGCGCGTCGACATGCAAGCGTTCCATGATGATGCCCTTGGCCTGGCCGATGACATCGCGGCTGGCCAGCGCGTGGGTGAACTGATGCTCGGCTTCGGCCCCGAACAGCGCGACCGACGCGTGCTGGGCCACGATGGCGCCGATGTATACGGAGTCGTCGGCGAACACCCCGGGCTCGCCGCCGTACAGATTCAGTGCGCCCAGGTTCTGCTGCAGCACGAACAGCTGGAATGACAGCAGGCTGTGCGCGCCGAGCTCGCTGGCGGCGGCGGCGAATCTCGGCCAGCGCGTCTCGGCCGCCATATCGTCGATCAGGACGGTGTGGTGCTCGCGCAACGCACTCAGACAGGGTCCCTCGTTGAGTTCGCCCTGCAGGATGTCGAGCTTGGCCACCACCGGGTCGCTGGGCGCCCGCGGTTCGACGGTGCGCCCTTCGATCAGCGATATCCCCGCCCATTTGGTCCCCGGCACGATGTCCACCGCACCCTTGACGACGGACTCGAGAGTGGATTCGGTGTCGCCCTGATTTTGCATGGTGATGGCCAGGTCCCCCAGGACCTGGGCCAGATCGCTCCCCCGAACGTCCATGAATCGAAGATAGCCCGCAAACGAAGCCGGTCACCACCGCCATCGGCGCTCCAGACATTCAGCATCGGCGAATGTTCTTGCAGCCGAGAGTGGTTCTGCACAAGATCGGCAATCGCTGCGTCCGTCCAACCACTGCGACACCGAGGACATTTCGCCCCCGTAGGCCTTCCTCAGAAAACTCCTTAGGCGCCCAAAAAGGGTTCGTCGCTGACCGGGCGCACCGGAATTGACGCGCGCGTTGGAGTTTCGCAAATCGGTTCATCCGAACCGGGATGACTGGCTCGATCGGGCGGCGTTCGACCCGGCAGAAGGGGCAGCCCGCACCTTCGCTGGGTTATCAGGAGAACACATCATGAGCGTGGACAACATTGCACGGATCGACCGGTCGGGACTCGATGAGCTGGTGCCATCGCGCTATGCGCTGCAAGTGGGCGATATCGAGGTGATGGTCATCAGTGACGGCGTCCTGCCGATCACCGCCTCGACGATGGCCACCAACGCCGAGCCGGCCGAATACTCGGCGTGGCTGAAGGACATGTTCCTGCCGCCGGAGATCCTGGACTGGCCGCTGAACGTGGCGGTGGTGCGCAGCGGCGGCAAGACCATCCTGATCGACTCGGGTCTGGGCACCGAGTTCCCGGACTTCCCGCGCGCCGGGCAGCTGGGCATGCGTTTGGCGGCCGCCGGCATCGAACCGTCGACGGTGACCGACGTCGTGCTGACCCACCTGCACATGGACCATATCGGCGGCCTGCTGGTCGACGGCCTGCGCAACAAGCTGCGCCCCGATCTTCGGGTGCACGTGGCCACCGCCGAGGCCGAGTTCTGGGAGGCGCCGGACTTCACCAAGACCGTCATGCCCGCGGCCATTCCCCCGGTGCTGCGGCAGACCGCCGCACAGTTCCTGGACCTCTACCGTGGGCAGCTGCGGACCTACGAGAACGAGTACGAAGTCGCTCCCGGTGTGCTGCTGCGTCGCACCGGCGGGCACACCCCGGGCCACAGCATCGTGCGTATCGAGTCGCGCGGCGAAGCGCTGACGTTCGCCGGCGACGCGGTGTTCCAGCCGGGATTCGACAACCCGGAATGGCAGAACGGGTTCGAACATGATCCCGAGGAATCCGCGCGCGTCCGCATCAAGCTGCTGGGCGAGCTCGCCGCCAGCGGTGAGCAGCTGGTGGCGACCCATCTGCCGTTCCCGTCCGTCTGCCATGTCGCCGTGGCCGGCGGGGCATTCCGATTCGTTCCGGCGGTTTGGGACTACTGAACTCCCACCCTCCGGCACCCGGCGCACCCGGGTGCCGGAGGATCTGCTCCGTCCGTTTTGCGAACATCGGTTTCGACCCCCGCAACAGCGGGGTACAGGCGAAGCATCGGGCGCGACCAGCGCCGGTTCCACAACTTGGAGGTGCCGATCGTGATCCCCTTTATCTGCACGACATGCGGCCAGTTCGACATCGATTCGGCCGAGTGCTCATCTTGCGCCCCGGGCGCCGGCGAACGGGCCGCGATGGATGCGCGCGACGTGGCCTGACCACGCATGATCTGCGCAACGTGGATAGGAGAATGAGGGTTCGCCGCCGCGCCCAGGCCTAGCATTTTCCTTCCACGAGTGGGACGGGTGACGACGATGCAGGATCTGGACTTCGAGAGCAGCGACCTCGGCGAGACCGAGGAATTCCTGGGTCGTGCGTACACCAAGATGAGTATCGGCGGCCACGGTGAACGGTCACATACCCGTATCACGCGGCGCGTGCTGGGCCCGATCGGCATCGACGATCTGACATACGACTACGCGATGAACTACGACGCCGACCCGTTGCGCCGCATCGTGTTGTGCGAGGTTCACAGCGGCCGGATCGAAGAGGATTTCATCGGCGAGCCCACCGACATCTTCGGCCCTGGCGATCTCGCCTTGCTCAGCCCGCCCGACCTGCCGTATTCGGGCCGAGTGTGCGCCGCTTCCTTCAACTTGACCGTCTTCGACACCGACCTGCTGAACCGCGTCGCCGCGACCGCGCCGGGACGCCGTCCGGAGCCGGTGAAGCTGACCGGACACCGTCCGGTTTCCGATGCCGCCAAGACACGCTTCAGCACCCTGATTCGATACCTCCGCGACCATGTTCTCAACGACGACCAGGCCCGCAACTCACCATTGATCGTCAACTCCGCGGCCACCCATCTGGCCGCGGCGACGTTGCAGGCGTTTCCGAACAACGCTGCACTCGAACCCACCGCCACGGATCGTCGCGACGCCGAGAAGCCGGCGCTGCTGCGCCGCGCGATGGCATTCATCGATGACAACGCTCAACGCGATATCGCCCTGGCCGATATCGCCGACGCGGTCTACCTGACACCGCGCGCGGTGCAGTACATGTTCCGCCGACACCTTGATTGCACGCCCACCGACTATCTGCGCCGAGTTCGCCTCCACCGTGCCCATCAGGAGTTGGCGGCCGCCGCACCGCATGAGACGACGGTCGGCGCAGTGGCCAAGCGGTGGGGATTCGCGCACAGTGGACGGTTCGCGGTGTCCTACCGGCAGGCCTTCGGCCAATCACCGCTGTCCACTCTGCGCGGTTAACCCGCCTCTTGGCCCGCCCGCGGATGCGTCAGGGTGACAACGCTTTCGGCAACGGCCGCGAGTTTGACGTTGTTCTCCTGCGACATCCGCTTGAGGAGTTCGAAAGCCGCCATGGCGTCGATGCCGAAGCGCTCCATGAGCATTCCCTTGGCCTGGCCGATGATGTCGCGGGAGTCCAGCGCCGAGCTGAACTGTTCTTCGCGGAGCCGCACATTCCAGGCCATGGTGGCGTGCGCGGCCAGCGCCAGCGCCAGTTCGGCGGATTCGTCGTCGAAGGCGTCGGGCGCATCCGCCTGAAAGTGCAAGGCGGCCAGTTGCGGTTCGACGCCGACCAGCTGCACGCAAAGGATCGACCGCACCGGTGTCCGCGACATCAACGCACGACGGAATGCGGGCCACCGCTCATCGCTGTGGACATCATCGATTCGCACCACCTCGTGTCCGCGCGCCGCCACGAAACACGGTCCCTCACCGATTTCGTGATGCACCACGTCCAAGAGCGTCGCCAAGCGGTGCGTCGGCCCCAGCGACGTCACGGTGTCGTCTTCTTCCAGCACGGTGATGCCGGCATACTGCGCGGACGGCATCAGCGCCACGGCCTCGACGTTGATGGCCAGCATGGCCTCGGCGACATCGACGGGGTCGTCACCGGGCGGCGAATCAGCGAGTTCCGCCAGGCGTTTCATGACGGCGGCATCCGCCAACAATGGCCGGGTCGCACCCGACTGACCATCCGTGGTGCCGGCGTGCGGGTCGGTCAATCGCGGCATCCTTTCGCGGCCTGGGCGGCGGACAGCCGCGACGACGATGGATGAACATTGCCACCGAGTCGCCGGGGCGTCCAAACGGACGACGATCCCGCCGATCAGACCCGGATGACCCGAAACATACTGTGAGACAATCTCTTTGCGCATATCTGCGAAAGCGGGTTTTCGCTCGGCGCACCCGCGACACCACGAACCCTTCGTTTTGCGACTCCGGCTTCACCTGGGCGTTTGCCGTTGCAAGCGCGGGGTAACCTCTGTTGACGTCGCGGCGTGACCGGCAGTCGCACTGGGCGTCTGGGTCTCGCGCACAAGGGAGACAGCGATGCTCCATGCGCTCGACGGGTGCCGTCGATGACCGGCACCCGGATACGTCTGGTTCTGATACCGCTGGCGCTGGCCGCGCTGCTGCTGTTCATCCTCACCAGCTGTCCGTCCAACCGCGACGGTACGCCCGGCCAACTGGCGTCCGCCCTGGACGAGACGACCTCGGCCGCCCAATCCGGGGCGCTGGCGTTGGATCTGTGGCAACGCGGGCGCTCCTCGCAGCATCTGGCCGCCGTACAACTTTCCGATGCCCGCGACGAGGTGGCCAACAGCTACGGCGGGATCTCCGTACTGCGCGTCGAGGATCCGGTGGACCTGGCTCGCCAGGCACTGCTCATCGACGTGATGACCGAGGTGATCGCCACGCTGAACCGGTCCAACGCCGCCGTCCGCGGTCTGCCCGACAGCGGTGAGATCCCCGCACTGCGGGCGGCCTTGCTGGACGCGACCGCCGCGCTGGAGCGTGAGTACCGCTGATGAAGAAGCTCTTCGCCGTCGCCCTCGGGGTGCTCACCGCCATCGGCGGGTTCCTCGATATCGGCGATATGGTCACGAACGCGGTGGTGGGCTCACGCTTCGGGCTGGCCTTGGCCTGGGTGGTCCCCGTCGGCGTCATCGGTATCTGTCTCTATGCCAATATGGCCGGCCGTGTCGCCGCCGTCAGCGGACATGCGACGTTCGAGATCATCCGGGAACGGCTCGGCCCACGCGTGGCTGCTGCGAATCTGGGTGCGTCGTTCTTCATCAATCTGATGACGGTCACCGCCGAGATCGGCGGTGTCGCCCTGGCCCTGCAGCTGGCCACCGATGTCGGCCCACTGCTGTGGATCCCCGTGGCCGCCTTCGCCATCTGGATCGTGATCTGGCGGGTCCGGTTCACCGTGATGGAGAACGTGACCGGGATCCTCGGTCTGTGCCTGATCGTGTTCGCCGTCAGCGTCTTTCTGCTGCAACCGAACTGGACCGACCTCGCCGATCAGGCGTCCACACCGGTGATCCCGGAGACCGAATCCGCGGCGACCTACTGGTACTTCGCCATCGCCCTGTTCGGCGCCGCGATGACACCGTACGAGGTGTTCTTCTTCTCTTCCGGCGCGATCGAAGAGCGCTGGACGGTCGAGGATCTCGGCAAATCACGACTGAACGTACTGGTGGGTTTCCCGTTGGGTGGGTTGCTGTCCATCGCGATCGCGGCGTGCGCGGCGATCGTGCTGATGCCCGCCGGCATCAGCGTCACCTCGCTGTCGCAGATCACCATGCCGGTGGTCGAGGCCGGTGGGAAGCTGGCGCTGGCCTTTGTCATCATCGGTATCGTGGCCGCGACGTTCGGTGCGGCACTGGAGACGACGCTGTCCTCCGGTTACACCGTGGCGCAGTACTTCGGATGGGCGTGGGGCAAGTTCCGCAGGCCCGCCGAGGCCGCCCGCTTCCACACCCTGATGTTCGTGGCGATCTTCGCCTGCAGCGCCGTGCTTTTCACCGGGATCGATCCGATTCTGGTGACCGAGTACTCCGTGGTGTTCTCGGCCATCGCGCTGCCGTTGACCTACCTGCCCATCCTGATTGTCGCCAACGATCCGGGCTATATGGGCAAGTACGTCAACGGCCGCATCATCAACGTGCTGGCCTCGATCTACCTGGTCATCATCCTGGCCGCCTCGCTGGCGGCCATTCCCCTCATGATCGTCACCGGAGCAGGCCAATGACCGACACCGATCTGCCCGACGCCCCGCAACCGGCCGGTGCCCGGCTGCTCGACGCCCGGCTGCATCTGCTGGACCGCCAGATCCTCGATGCCGAGGGTGAACCCGTCGGCATCGTCGACGATCTGGAGATCGACGAGGGCGGCGACGCCGAGCCGGTGATCACCATGATCCTCACCGGTCAGGTGTTGTTCACCCGCATCTTCGGCGGGAAGCCACCGCGCGATCAGCTTCAGGAACTGCCGTGGCGGCTGGTCGACCGGATCGGCACATCGATCCATCTGCGCCCCGGCGCCGACACCGATGACGGTCGCTGGGTCGAGCACTGGTTGCGCGACCACATCATCGGAGGTATCCCCGGAGGCCGCCATGCAACTGAGTGATCTACTCGGGGTGCGCGTGCGGGATCAGACGGGCCGACGGCTGGGCACCGTGACCGACGTGCGACTCGTCGTTCCCGACGGTGCAGGAGAGCCCGCGGTGTTCGGTCTGGTGATCAGTCCCCGCACGGCATCGTCGTACCTCGGTTACGAACGCTCACAGGTGCGGCGGCCCGCGCTGCTGGCCGCCGTGTCGCGGTGGCGCCACCGCGGCACCTTCCTGGCGCTGTGGGCCGACCTGCAGACCGTGCGAGCCGACGGCATCACGATACGCGAGGGTTATCGGCGCTATTCGCCGGCGCTGCGCACGCAGTGATACCGGCTCAGCGGACGACGAACGACAGCTCGCCGATCCCGTCGATACCGCCACGCACCCGCTGGCCACGGGCGATGGCGCCGACACCGGCCGGAGTGCCCGTCATGATGAGATCGCCCGCCGCCAGGGTGACCGAGCGTGACAGGTGGGCGATGACATCGGCCACCGGCCAGATCTGGTCGGCCAGATCGCCCTGCTGGCGCGGCTCGTCATCGACGGTGATCCAGATGCGCCCTTTGCCGGGATCGACCGACGCCGCCGGTACCAATTCCGACACCGGACCGGAGCCGTCGAAACCCTTGGACAGATCCCACGGCCGACGCATCGCCTTGGCCTGGTCCTGCAGATCGCGGCGGGTCAGATCCACCCCCACGGCATAACCGAAGACGTGCTGCAGCGCGGTGTCCGGGTCGATATCGGCGCCACCGCCGCCCAAGGCCACGACGAGTTCGATCTCGTGGTGCAGGTTGTCGGTCTGCGGCGGGTACGGCACCTCATGAGCCGAACCGCCGCCGTAACCCTCGGCGGCCGTGAAGACGGCATCGGCGGGTTTGGTGAAGTAGAACGGCGGTTCGCGATCGGGGTCGGCCCCCATCTCGCGGGCATGGTCGGCGTAGTTGCGGCCCACGCAATAGACCCGGCGCACCGGAAAGCGCTCGGAGGACCCGGCGATGGCAAGAGTGGTCGTATCGATCGCAAACATCACGGTCAGCCTATCGGTGTGGGCCGCCGGTTACCCGGCGCGGTCACCGGGTAACCGGCGACCATGAATCAGGACGCCCCCGACGCCCCGTCGTCGTTCGATGTCGTGATCATCGGTGGCGGCAACGCCGGGATCAGTGCCGCGGCGCGACTCCTGCGCCGCGGCGTCACGAGCGTCGCCGTCGTCGAACCGCAGACGGTGCACACCTACCGGCCGCTGCTGTCCTACGTCGGTGCCGGGCAGGCCACCCGCCGTGCCGCCGAGCGCACCCAGCGCTCGGTCACCCCGTCGGGATGCACCTGGGTGCAGGACAGTGCGGTCACCGTCGATCCCGCCGAGCAGGTGGTGCATTGCGCACAGGGCGCAACTCTCGGTTACCGCGACCTCATCCTTGCACCCGGCCTTGAGGTCGACCACGACGAACTGCCCGGCATCGCCGCGGCACTGGACACCGACTCGGTGGCGAGCAATTACCTGAACCGGGCCGACAAGACCTGGCGACTGGTCGAGGCGACCCCGGACGGCGGTCGGGCGGTCTTCACCGTGCCGCGTCCTCCGGTCAGCTGCACCGGCACCACCATCAAGCCGCTGTTTCTGGCGGCGGCGCACTGGAAGCGCCTCCGCCGCCGGGTGCAGATCACGTTGGTGGTGGATCGGCGGGCTCTGATGGGGATCGACACACTGGACGGCAGGCTGTGTCGGTACCTCGGGGAGCTCGGCGTCGAGACCCAGTTCGGCGCCCCGGTCACCGCACTGCACCCCGAGCAACGCGAGCTGAGCATCGCCACCGCGGACGGCGGGAATCGCCGGCTCGGCTACGACATGCTGCACCTGGTGCCACCGTTCCGCGGTCCGCGGTGGCTGTTTGATTCAGGGTTGGCGGGCAACACTTCTCACGGCCTGATCGATATCGATCCGCAGACTTTGCGGCACCGCGTGCACGACAACGTCTGGGCCGCCGGCGATGCGGCTGCCGTCCAGACCGATCCCTCCGGGGGCGCGTTGCGCCGTCAGATCGCGGTGCTGGTGGACAATCTGATCGCCGTCCGGCGCGGCAGCCCGACGACCGCGACCTACGACGGTTACACCGTGGCGCCCATCGCCACCGACGCCCATGACCTGATCGCCGCCGAGTTCGACCGCACCGGCGCCCCGGCGTCGTCGCTGCCGTCCTTCCTCGATCCGTTCAAGCCGCGCCGCAGCGCGTGGGCTTTCGACAGATACGGGCTGCCGCAGATGTACTGGAATTTTATCCTCAAGGGCCGACTGTGACGCCAATCCCTGCTTCGCAGAACGGGTCTGAGCGTCGAACTCACCGGCAGCAGTTCGGATCGAGCACCGTGCACAACGCCTGCATGGCTTCCGGGCGCACTCGGTGGAACATGTTCATCCCGCGCCGTTCCGAAACGACCAGACCTGCTTTCCGGAGCTGGGTCAGGTGGTGGCTCACCGTGGATTCGGTGAGGCCCAGCGACGCGGCCAGATCACCGCTGTTGTGCTCGCCCACCGGGGACGAGAAGAGCTGCGACATCAGCTTCACCCGGGCCGGGTCGGCGAGCGCCTTGAGACGCAACGCCACGTTGAGGGCATCGTCATCACTCATCGGGCCGGCGGCCACCGGTGCACAGCACACCGGGGCGGACATGTCGATGACGGGCAGCGCCTTGGGCATGAGAACAGTGTGCCAGAAAGATTGACATATATCTAAAAGGTGGGCATCCTGTGCTCAGCGCGTTGTTTCGATATATGTCCAACAACCAAGGAGGTGCGCCATGTCCCGCGTCCAACTGGCACTCAACGTCGACGACCTCGATGAGGCAATCGCGTTCTACAGCAAGCTTTTCAACACCACTCCCGCCAAGGTCAAACCCGGTTACGCCAACTTCGCCGTCGCCGAGCCCCCGCTCAAGCTCGTGCTGCTGGAGAACCCCGGCCAGGGTGGCACCCTCAATCACCTCGGCGTGGAGGTCGCCTCCAGCCAGGCCGTGCATGCCGAGATCGCCCGCCTCAGCGGCGAGGGATTGTTCACCGACGAGGAGATCGGCACCACGTGCTGCTTCGCGACCCAGGACAAGGTGTGGGTGAGCGGGCCGGACGGTGAGAAGTGGGAGGTCTACACGGTGCTGGCCGACTCGGACACCTTCGGCTCGAGCCCGCGCCAAGCCGATGAGGCCGCCGAGGCGTGCTGCCGCTGATCCAGGAGCGCACCCGGCGCGGACTTGCCGACGACATCGATGACTGTCAATATCGATGGATGTCGAATTCATCCGCAGGCGCTCCCCCTCCGGATGCCTGCTGCGCGCCGGGTGCGCTGCTGCGCGAGCCACTGACAGCCGCCGAGGCCACCGAC
>NZ_JBSFSB010000029.1:0-30775 GCF_053589535.1 Mycobacterium sp. NPDC003323 | reverse complement strand
ACGCTGATCATCAGAACGACCCTGCACCCACCAATCATCCCAAAGCACAGGTCAACCCACCCCCGCCACGCGGGATTAATTCAGCAGTCTCCTAGCTGAACAGCGCCGTCAGCGCCGCCGCCACCGCCCGTTCCCGCAATTCGTCGGCCGGCGCGTCGGGAAACGATATGCAGCAGTCCTGCAGGCCGCCGAGCGCGATCACCGATCGCACGGACTGATCGAATGTCGGGTCCTCGCCGAAGAGCACCTGGCTCAGACGTTCGCGCCAGGCCAGCATGCTGTCGATCAACCCGAGATCAGCGATGGTGCTCAGCTCGGAGATCACCGTGATCAGGTCGGCGCGGTAGGCATAGAAGTAGTCGAAATAGCCTCTCAAGACTTCGGTCGGCGTGATCCCTGCGGTTCGTTCACACCGCGTGACGAACTCTTCTCCCCCGTCGACCAGCGGCTGGACGATGCTGCGTACCAAGTCTTCCCGTGACGCAAAGTGGTAGTACAGCGCCGGTTTGGTGATGCCCAACCGCGCGGCGATGTCCTGCAGGCTGGTGCGCTGCACCCCCTTCTCGGCGAACAGTTCACGGGCGACATCCTGGATCTTCTGCCGGGTGTCCTGCCGGGGCGCGCTCACGTACCTAGCCTAACTGACCGATCGTTAAGTAAGCTGTGCCGTATCCACTTACCTATCGTTAAGTAAGGAGCGTGACATGCACGTCTTGATCTCGGGAGCGAGCATCGCGGGACCGGTGCTCGGTTACTGGCTGACCCGGCGCGGATTCGATGTCACCGTCGTCGAACGCGCACCCCAACTGCGCAAGACCGGCGGCCACGCCATCGACCTGTTCGGCCCGGCCATGGACATCGCCGAGCAGATGGGCGTGCTGGACCAGGTGCTGGCGCACGCCACCGGCACCAACCGGATCACCTTCCGCCGCCCGAGCGGGGGCCGGCCGACGCACATCGACTACGGCAAGCTGTCCTCGGCGATCTCGGCCCGCCATGTCGAGATCATGCGCGACGACCTGAGCCAGATGTTCTACGACGCCGGCCGCGACGATATCGAGTACCTGTTCGGCGACCAACTGAGCGCGATCGACCCGGACGGGCGCGTCGAGTTCGCCGGCGGCGGGTCCCGGAAGTTCGATCTGGTGATCGGTGCAGACGGATTGCATTCGGGGGTGCGGCAATTGGTGTTCGGTGAAGACGCCGGACACACCGAGTTCCTGGGCGCGTACCTGTCTGTGGTCTCGCTGCCCAAGTCGTCGGTCACCGCGGGCGAGATGACCGGCTACGTCGACATCGACCGGACCGCCATGATCTACACCGCCGATCATCTCGATGACGCCCGGGCGGTGTTCCTGTTCCGCCCGACCGCGCAGTTCCACTACGACCACCGCGACACGGCCGCACAGCAACGCCAACTGACCGAACGATTCACCGGCATGAGCGCCGAGGTGGACGGCTGGCTCGACGAAATCGGGCACACACCCGCGTTCTACTTCGACGCCATCACCCAGCTCCAGCTCACCAGCTGGTCGCGCGGCAGGGTCACCCTCGTCGGCGACGCCGGATACTGTCCCGGTCCCGCCGTCGGCGGCAGCACCAGTCTCGCGGTGATCGGCGCCTACATCCTGGCCGGCGAGCTGGCCGCCGCCGACGGTGATCACACTAGGGCGTTTTCCGCCTACGAGAACGTGATGCGCGAACCGGTGCTGGGCGCCCGAGCGCTGGCCAAGAGCGTGGCGAAGAGCATCCTGCCGTCCTCACCGCTGGGCGTGCGGGCCTTCATCGGCGGCATGCAGATGGTCTCCGTGCTACCCCGACCGGTCACCGATCTCCTGGTCCGGCTCAATCGCAAAGGCATCCGGCTCTACGACTCGATCAGGGTGCCGAAGTACGACTCGGCGCTATCTGTCTAGCCGGCATCGGATTCCTCGCGCAGCGGACGTCCCCTTCCCCGGTACAGGTCTGCGTCGGCGCGTGCGTAGAGCGCGCCGATCTCGGTCACCTCGCCGCAGGTGGCGGTCCCGAGGCTGACTCCCGGTGTCTTCGAACGGATATCGTCGATCAGCCGGTCGACATCGTGCGGTGCGCCGGCCAGACAGATGGCGAACTCGTCCCCACCGAGGCGCGCCAGCACGGCGCCGGGCGGTACCGCGCGCGACCAGTGCCGGGCGTACTCGACGATGCGGCGATCCCCCGCCGGATGTCCGTGGGTGTCGTTGAGGTTCTTCAGCCCGTCGATGTCGAGAGCGATCACGGTGACCGGCGTGCTGCGCGTCTGAGCAATCAGGTCCGCGGTGGCGATCTCCCACCCGGCGCGATTCAGCGCACCCGTCAGCGGATCGGTGCAGGCCGCGGTGAACATGGCGCGCATGAGCAACCCGAACGATTCCGCGGCACCGACGATGGCGACCACGATGATCAGGAACGTGATCACCCCGACGTGCGGGGCCGGCGCGACGGCCACCGCCACCAGGCAGGCGATGATCAGAACCGCGATCAGCGCCCACGCCCGGCCCGCGGGATGGAACGCCCGCAGGTACATGGCCAAGAACATCGGCGCGATCAGGCAGACGTACTCCGCGGTCAGGGTGACGTGAAACGCCATCACGGCCGGTGTGGCGATGATGGCCACCACGGTGGCAAACGCCGTGCGGTCGGGCCGAATGGCCAACTGCGCCAGCGCCAGCACGCCGAGGACGATGGCGATGATGCCGCCGATAGGATTGCCGTACTCCAGATCGGTGCGCACCGGGAAGAGCGTGAAGACGACGCCGTAGCTGTACAGAAACGTCGTGGCGCTCAGATAGATGCGCAGCAGGCGGACGTTCTGCTGTCCGAGGGTTCGGTTCTTCGCGGCGGCACGCAACGCGAAGTGGGACATGCTCTAAGCCTGCTCTACCCCGTCGACCGATACAACGCGGCCACGCCGCGCGTGCGCACCTTCAACGTCCGAAGCCACTCGTCGACGACGGCGTGAACCCTTCGGTCGCGGCTCCGGTGTGCACACTATGCGGCGAAGCAACTGCGGTACTCACTCGGTGTGGTGTGCATCTGCCTGGTGAAATGGTGACGGAAGGTCACCGGGGACTCGAACCCCACCCGCGTCGCGATCTGCTCGACGGAGAAATCGGCGGATTCCAGCAGCGGGAGGCTGGCCTGGATGCGTTGCTCGATGAGCCACTTGATGGGTGTGGTGCCGGTGGCCTTCGCGAACTGGCGTAGATAGCTGCGCCGTGACATCCCGGATTGCTCGGCCAGTTCGTCGAGCGTGATCGGCCTGTCCAGATGCGCCATCGCCCAGGCCATTCCGGCGGCGATGCGGCCGTCCTCGGCCGGTTCGGGCACCGGATTGTCGATGTACTGGGCCTGCCCGCCGGCGCGGTGCGGCGAGATGACCAGCCGACGTGCGACGTCGTTGGCGACCCGCACCCCGTGATCGGATCGCACGATGTGCAGGCACAAGTCCAGGCCCGCGGCACAGCCCGCGCTGGTGAGGACCCGGCCGCCGTCGACGTAGAGCGGCGCGGGGTCGACGTCGACCGCGGGGTATTGCCGCGCCAGCAGGTCGGCGTAGATCCAGTGCGTGGTGGCCGAGCGCCCGTCGAGCACACCGGCAGCAGCCAGGGCGAAGGCGCCCGAGCAGATCGACACCAGTCGCGCACCGCGCTCGTCGGCCGCACGGATTGCGTCGAGCAGGTCTGTAGACGGGCGCTGATCGACATCACGCACGCTGGGGATCAGCACGGTGTCCGCGGCGGCCAGGTCGTCGACGCCGTAGGCAGTGTGGACGGTGGCGCCACCGAGCATGCGGATCTCAGGCTGTTCGGAGCACAACTTCACCACGTACCCGGTGGGTGCGACCCCGGCAGAGAACCGCCCGGGCAGCTCGGCCATGCCGAAGATCTCGGCGGCCAGACCCGACTCGAAGCCGGTCATGCCGTCGTACGCGAGGATCGCGACGGTGTGCATGTCACTATCTTATAGAACAGTGGCGCTGGTGCCACTGTTGGCAGCCGGCGGGATTCGGCATCGTCGTACGCATGAGGTACCCACGCCATCGCTTCCGCGCCCTGAAGGACTTCGTCTCCGGCGTACACGCCGCCAACGGGATCGCCCATGGGGTCGAGCCGTCCAGGGAATCACCGGCCCGCGCGCGTACCCGTCGCCGCACGATCCGTTGACGACCATCCGGGCATGAGAAAACCCCCGGGCTCGCCGTTTCGAGGTCGGCGGGCCCGGGGGCTTCTGGTCTGACTAGCTTTCCAGCGAGGCGGGCGGGTTGAACCGCTCGCCGTACTTGGCGGCCAGTTCCTTGGCGCGGGCCACGAACGCGGCCTTGCCGACACCACCGGGACCCTCATAGCCGACGATGAACTGCGCCGAGCCACCGGTGTACGGCGGGAAGCCGATACCCATGATGGACCCGATGTTCGCGTCGGCGGTCGAGGTGAGCACACCCTCGTCGAGGCACTTCTGGGTCTCCAGCGCCTCGGCGAACAACATGCGATCGATCATGTCCTGCAACGGAATCTGAGTCGACCCGGAATTGAAGGTCTCCTTCAGGCCCGGCCACAGACCGACGCGCTTGCCGTCGGCGTACTCGTAGAAACCGGCACCGGACAGCCGCGACGGGCGACCGATCTCGATCATCTTCTCCACGACGGCCTCGGCCGGATGCGGCGTGTGGGTGCCACCGGCGTCCTCGATGCCCTTGCGGGTCGCGACGGCGATCTTGTGCATCAGCTCCAGATTGAGCTCATCGGAGAGCTGCAGCGGCGCCGCCGGATAGCCGGCCTGCGCACCGGCCTGCTCGATGCTGGCGGGCTCGACACCCTCACCCAGCATGGCCAGCGCCTCGTTGACGAAGGTGCCGATCACGCGGCTGGTGAAGAAGCCACGGCTGTCGTTGACGACGATCGGAGTCTTCTTGATGGCCAGCGTGTAGTCGAACACCCGGGCCAGCGCCTCATCGGAGGTCTTCTCGCCCTTGATGATCTCGACCAGCGGCATCTTGTCGACGGGGCTGAAGAAGTGGATACCGATGAAGTCCTCCTGGCGCTTCACCCCACTGGCCAGGCCGGTGATGGGCAGCGTGGAGGTGTTCGAACCCAGGATGGCGTTGGGCTCGACGATGTCCTCGATCTCCTGGAACACCTTGTGCTTGAGTTCCTGGCTCTCGAAGACGGCCTCGATCACGAAGTCGACACCGGCCAGATCGGCGGCATCGGCGGTCGGGGTGATCTTGGCCAGCAACGCGTCGGAGCGCTCCTGGGTGGTCTTGCCACGCTTGAGCGCCTTGGCCTCCAGACCTTCGGAGTAGGCCTTGCCCTTCTGGGCCGCCTCCAGCGAAACATCCTTGAGCACAACGTCATAACCGGCCTTTGCCGAGACGTAGGCAATACCGGCGCCCATCATGCCCGCACCCAGCACACCGATCTTCTTGATCGGCACCGGCGCGATGCCCTCGGGCCGCGAGGCACCGCCGTTGATGGCCTGCAGGTCCAGGAAGAACGCCTGGATCATGTTCTTGGCGACCTGGCCGGTCACCAGCTGGGTGAAGTACCGGCTCTCGATGCGGGTGGCGGTGTCGAAGTCGACCTGCGCACCCTCCACGGCCGCGTTGAGGATCGCCCGCGGTGCCGGCATCGGCGCGCCCTTGAGCTGCTTCTTCAGCAGCGCCGGGAACGACGGCAGGATGGCGGCCAGGCCGGGCGAGGACGGGGTGCCACCGGGCATCTTGTAGCCCTTGACATCCCAGGGCTGCACGCCACCCTCGGGATTGTCCTTGATCCATTTCTTGGCGGCCGGGACCAGCTCGTCGACGCTCCCGACGAGCTCGTCGACCAGACCGATTTCCTTGGCCTTGGCCGGGTTGAAACGGGTGCCCTGGCTCAGAACCTCCATGAAGGCCTTCTGGATGCCGAACATGCGCACGGTGCGCGCGACGCCGCCACCACCGGGCAGCAGGCCCAGGGTCACCTCGGGCAGGCCGATGACGACACCCTTGACGTCGGCGGCGATGCGGTGATGGGTGGCCAGCGCGATCTCCAGGCCGCCGCCGAGCGCGGCGCCGTTGATGGCCGTCACGACGGGCTTGCCCAGCGTCTCCAGCTTGCGCAGGTCGGCCTTGATGAACTCGACCTCGTCGAAGGCGCTCTGGGCGTCGTCGGGGCCGACGTTGATCATGCCCTTGAGGTCACCACCGGCGAAGAAGGTCTTCTTCGCGCTGGCGATGACGACGCCGGCGATCGAATCCTTCTCCGCGACAAGGCGTTCGACCGCATTGTGCATGGATTCCTTGTAGTGCTCGTTCATCACGTTGGCCGAACCCGTCGGGTCGTCCAGCGTCAGAGTGACGATGCCGTCGGCATCCTGGTCCCACTGAATGGTGTTCTCTGCCATTGTTGTTCAGTCTCCCTAGACGCGCTCGATGATGGTGGCCACGCCCATGCCGCCGCCGACGCACAGCGTGACCAGCGCACGCTTGGCCCCACGACGCTCGAGCTCGTCGACCATGGTTCCGGTGATCATGGCGCCGGTGGCGCCCAGCGGGTGGCCCATCGCGATGGCGCCACCGTTGACGTTGAGCTTCTCGTCCGGGATCTTCAGATCCTTCTGGAACTTCAGGACGACGGAGGCGAACGCCTCGTTGAGCTCGAACAGATCGATGTCATCGACGGTCAGTCCGGCGCGGTCGAGCACCTTCTGGGTGGCCGGAGTGGGGCCGGTGAGCATGATGACCGGGTCGGCACCGCTGGTGGCGGTGGCCACGATGCGGGCGCGCGGGGTCAGACCCTGAGCCTTCCCCGCCTTTTCCGAGCCGATGAGCAGCAGCGCGGCACCGTCGACGATGCCCGAGCTGTTGCCGCCGGTGTGCACGTGGTTGATCTTCTCGACCGAGTGGTACTTCTGCAGCGCCACGTCGTCGAAGCCGCCCATCGCGCCGACACCGTCGAAGGCGGTCTTGAGCTTGCCGAGGCTCTCCACGGTGGAGCCGGGCCGCATGTGCTCGTCGTTGTCCAGCACGATCAGGCCGTTCTGATCCTTGACCGGCACGATCGACTTGGCGAAGTAGCCGCCCGACCAGGCCGCCGCCGCGCGCTCCTGCGAGCGGGCCGCGTAGGCGTCGACATCCTCGCGGGAGAAGCCCTCGATGGTGGCGATCAGGTCGGCGCCGATGCCCTGCGGGACGAAGCCGATGCGGTAGTTGGTGTCCGGGTCCGAGGCCCAGGCGCCGCCGTCGGCACCCATCGGAACGCGGCTCATGGACTCCACGCCACCGGCGAGCACCAGGTCGTCCCAGCCGCTGGCAACCTTCTGGGCGCCCAGGTTGACGGCCTCCAGGCCGGAGGCGCAGAAGCGGTTGAGCTGGAAGCCGCCGGTGGTCTCCGGCAGTCCGGCCACCAGGCCGGCGGTGCGGGCGATATCGCCGCCCTGGTCACCGACCGGGGACACGACGCCGAGGATGAGATCGCTGATCAGGTTCTCGTCCAGGTCGGGGAAGCGGGTACGGATCTCGTCGATCAGGCCGACGACCAGGTTGACCGGCTTGATCTCGTTGAGCGATCCGCCGCGCTGCTTACCGCGCGGGGTGCGGATCGCCTCATAGATGAAGGCACCTTCGGACATGTGTAGTTCCCTTTCGGGTGGGTGACAGGGGTCGTCCATCGGGACGGTAGTCCACTGAGACCGCAGCCTAACAGGGCCGCCCAACCTGTTGGTTGGGCGGCCCTGCGTCGGCCTCCGAAAGGTCAGGCCGACTGACGTTCGGCTTCCGCCAGCGTCGGATAGTCGACGTACCCGCCGGGGCCCGAGGCGTAGAAGGTCGCGACATCGGGTTCGTTGAGCTCGGCGCCGAGCAGCAGCCGGTCGATCAGGTCCGGGTTGGCCAGCCAGGTGCGCCCGACCGCTACCGCACTGGCCGCACCCCAGTCCACCAAGCCCTCCAATTGGCAGAAGTCGGCAGGGTCACGCCACGTGTTGAGGACCAGAGTGCCCGGCCACATCGCACGTAACGCACCGAAGGTCTGCGTCGACGGGTCGATCAGCACGTGCAGGTAGGCCAGGCCCAGACCGGTAATGCGGTTCAGCAGCGCCTCGTAGGCCCCGATTGCATCGTCCTCGCGCACATCGCCGGCACCGTTGCCCGGTGAGATCCGCAGACCCACCCGGTCGGCTCCGATCTCGGCGGCCACCGCCTCGACCACCTCGGCGGTCAGCCGGGCCCGGTTCTCTGGGGAGCCGCCATATGCGTCGGTACGCAGGTTGACGGTGTCGGAGAGGAATTCGTGCAGCAGGTAGCCGTTGGCAGAGTGGATCTCGACCCCGTCCATGCCGGCGTCGATGGCCCGGCGGGCCGACGTGCGGAACTGACCGACGATGGTCGCGATCTCCTCGATCGTCAGCGCCCGTGGCACCGGCAGCGGCTGCTTGCCCGACGGGGTGTGGGACATCAGGTTGGCGGCCACCGGTGACGGGCCGACGGTGTCGAACCCGCTGATCTCCGGGTGCGCCATCCGCCCGACATGCCAGAGCTGGACGAACATCGTGCTGCCCGCGGCGTGCACCGCATCGGCGATCTCGGCCCAGGCCTGCTGATGCCGGTCGGTGTAGAGGCCGGGGGTGTTCATATACGCGCCGTTGGCCTGTTCGCAGATGGCGGTGGCCTCACTGATGATCAGGCCCGCACCGGCGCGCTGGGAGTAGTACAGCGCTGCCAGGTCCGACGGGGTGGCATCGGATTGCGCGCGCGACCGGGTCAGCGGCGCCATGAAGATCCGATTGGCGACCTCGGTGGCGCCGACCTGCAGCGGCTTGAGCAGTGCGGCGTCGGGGGCAAGGCGGAAGGTCTGTTCGGTCACCCCGGTCAAAGCGCTGGAGCCCCGGAAATCATTCCCGGCTCCACGGTTGTCTCGAGCACGCTCTGCACGATCTCCGCCGACAGCAGCAGGGATGTGTCGTCACCCTCGGGTGCCGAGAGCAGAATCCCCGCTCCGGGCACCGGCAGCGACACTCCACACGTCCCGAGGTAGCTCAACACCATGGTGGTGCGCAGGGTGTCGGCGTTGGCAGCGTCGTAGGCGGTGTCGGTGTCCAGGTCGGCGATACGCGGCGGTTCCCGACGCACCGTGGGGCACAACAGCATCGCACCGTCGAGCTCAGCACGAAACCGGTGACGCAGCATCGGCATCGAACGCTGCAGTGGCGCTACGTCGGCACCGGCATTGCGCTGCAATCTTCTTCGCGTGGCGGGTTCGACACCGTGCAGGTGACCGAGGGCCGCATAGGCCTCGGCGCCGACGATCGTGCCGTGCACGTCGAGGAGGCGCTGCGCCTCGTGCAGCGCGGGTAGAGCCCGGGTGATCACCTCGATTCCACGGCGCCGCAGTCGTTGCACCGCGCATCCAAAGGCATCACGGACAGCCGGCGTGCACTCGTCGAGCCATTCTCCTGCCGGAATGATGAACCGATGCACCGGCGCGGTCGGTGGCTGCGGGGCGAGCAGGGCGTCGAGCATCCGAATGGTCCCCACCCCGCGCGCGAGGAACCCGACGCAGTCCAAGGTCGGGGACAGGGTCCGAAAGTCGTTGCGGCCGTAGCGTTCGAAGCTAGCGCGATAGCCCACGCAGCCGGTGAATGCGGCGGGTACGCGCACCGAGCCGGAGGTGTCCGTTCCGATGGCCAATGGCACCAGTCCGGCGGCCACCGCGACAGCCGAACCTGATGACGAGCCGCCGGGAACCCGAGCAGGGTCGCGTGGATTGACCGGGGTACCGAAGTGCCGGTTGATTCCCAGCCCGGAGAACGCGAACTCACTGAGGTTGGTCTTGCCCACGGTCACCGCACCGAGATCGCCCAGTCGCCGCACCAGCGCACTGTCGCGCGCGGCCGGCGGGCTGTCCGTCAACAGCACAGAACCCGCGGTCGTGACTGTCCCGGCGACATCGAACAGGTCCTTCCACACCACCGGCATGCCGTCCACCGGGCTGAGCCGACGTAGCCGTCGGTCACTGGCACGCGCTTCCCGTAACGCGCGATCCGGCGTGACCGTCAGCATCGTGGGTCGGGCGGCACGACTGATCGCCCGTTCGGCCGCTTCCTGCGCGGTGCAAGTGCCCAT
The DNA here is from genome assembly GCF_053589535.1 of Mycobacterium sp. NPDC003323. Taxonomy (NCBI): domain Bacteria; kingdom Bacillati; phylum Actinomycetota; class Actinomycetes; order Mycobacteriales; family Mycobacteriaceae; genus Mycobacterium; species Mycobacterium sp. NPDC003323. The sequence continues at coordinate 20,652 of NZ_JBSFSB010000029.1, read as the reverse complement.
ATCCGCACGCTATGCCGACACCACATGCCGCTCCATGGAGGATCATCCAGCCTAAGGGGTCCAATGGTGTCGAAACAGCCATCATGGGGTGTGCCCGGCTCTCCGTTGAATGCCGGTATGGAGACAACACGGGCCGATGCCCGAATCGAGGTACCTGCGGAACGAGGCCGTGCCGTCCTGGTCCACGCGGGTCAGACCGTGCGAGTGATCGATGTCGACGGCGGCCAGGTGGGGGACGTTTTCGCGTTCGCTGCCGACGATGTCACCGAATATCTGTCCGCGTCGCACACCCGCACCGCCACCGGACGACTGTTCCCGGCGACCGGCGAGCACTTCGTTACCACCCGGCGGCGGCCGATCCTGACCCTGGTCGAGGACACGTCCCCCGGCGTGCACGACATGCTGATCGCCGCGTGCGATCCGGAGCGCTATGAGCGACTCGGCGCGTCGGGACACGGGTCCTGCGCGGCCAATCTGCGACTCGCGCTGGCCGCGTTGGGTTTGGCGACCGCGGTGATTCCCCAACCCGTCAACGTCTTCATGAACATCCCGGTGAGCGCGGACGGCTCGTTGCGCTGGCTTCCTGCGGCCACTCGCCCGGGTGACGCCATCACGTTCCGCGCCGCGATGGACTGTGTGGTGGTGCTGTCCGCCTGCCCCATGGACCTCAACGACATCAACGGCGGACACCCGACGCCGCTCGCCATCACCATCACCAACGAACAGGAGAACTGACATGACCGTCCACCACCCCGCTCTGACGACCTACCAGCTCGGCACCCTTGCCCTGGCGAATCGGTTGGCCGTCGCGCCGATGACACGGGTCTCGGCCACCCCCGACGGCAACGCCACCGGCGAAATGGCCGACTACTACGCCGAATTCGCGAGAGGTGGATTCGGCATGATCCTCACCGAGGGCATCTATACCGACACCACACACAGCCAGGGATATCTCAACCAACCCGGGCTGGCCACCGACGCGCATGTACGGGCGTGGCGGCCGGCGGTCGACGCGGTGCACGACAACGGCGCGCCGATCCTCGCACAGCTGATGCATGCGGGTGCGCTGTCACAGGGCAACTCGTACGGTACGCATACCATCGCGCCCTCCGCGGTGACCCCGCGGGGACAGATGCTGGCGGAGTACGGCGGACCCGGCACCTGGCCCACGCCCGTTGCGCTGGATTCCGCCGGGATCGACCATGTCATCGAAGGTTTCGTCGCTGCTGCCACCCGGGCGCGGGAGGCCGGCTTCGACGGCGTCGAGGTGCACGCGGCCAACGGCTATCTGCTGGACCAGTTTCTGACCACTTACACCAACACCCGCGATGACCGGTACGGCGGTGGTGTCGCCAATCGGGTCAGGTTGACTGCCGAGATTCTCACTGCGCTGCGCAGCGAGCTCGGCCCGGATTTCGTGATCGGAGTCCGGCTGTCCCAAACCAAGGTCAACGACTTCACCTACCGCTGGCCCGGTGGCGCCGCCGATGCCGAGACCATCTTCGCCACGCTGGCGCGCACCGGTGTGGACTACCTGCACATCGCCAGTGAGGGTAGGGACTTCATCGAGACCGCCCGACTGTCGGATGGCCGCACCATCACTGCCCTGGCGCGCGAGGTCAGCGGGCTGCCTGTGCTGGCCAACGGCGGGATGCACAACTTGGCGCAGGCGGCCGATGTGCTCGACGACGGCCATGCCGACGTGTTGACACTGGGCCGTGGCGCGCTGGCGAATCCCGATCTGCCCCAGCGAATCTCCTCGGGATCGGATCTGGACGGCTTCGACCACGCCATGCTGTCCCCCATGGCCACCATCGGCAACTCCCGTGCCTGGCGGGCCGGCCGGTGAGCTGGCACGGCGGCGCCGCGGCCGTCGCAACCCTGACCTTCGATGTGGACGCCGAGACCCCGATCCTCGCGCAGGGCCGCCGCTACGCCGACCACATGATGGTGATGTCGCATCAGTCCTACGGGCCGGATGTCGGGGTGCCCCGGATACTCGACACGCTCGACGAACTCGGTGTTCCGGCAACCTTCTTCGTGCCGGGCTGGGTAGCCGAACAGCGCCCCGGACTGGCCGCCCGGATCGTCGATCGCGGCCACGAGGTCGCCCATCATTCCTACAGTCACCGCTCGCCGGTGACCATGACGGCGACCGAGGAACGGGCTGATTTCGAACGTGGGCTTCAGGTCTTCGCCGACCAGGGAATCGAGATCAGCGGCCATCGCGCCGCGCTGTGGGGAGCCAGCTGGCAGACCCCGGAGCTGATCGCCGAGTACGGATTGTCCTACGACTCGTCCTTGATGCACGATGACCGGCCCTACCGGCTGGTCACTGCCGGAGCGCCGATCGTGGAACTACCGGTGCACTGGTCCCTCGATGACTGGGAGCAGTACGCATACCTGCCCGAGCCGCACATCGGTGCGGTGATCGAATCGCCGCGCAAGGTCGCCGAGATGTGGCGTGACGAGCTGAACGCGATGCGCCGGTACCAGTGTCTGTTCAATCTCTGCGTGCACCCGTTCCTTTCCGGGCGGCCCAGCCGGATCGTCGCGCTGCGGGGCCTCATCGAGGAGGCACTGGAACTCGGCGACGTCACGTTCATGCGCTGCCGCGATCTGGCCGAAGCCGTGCACGCGGACGATGCCATCGTCGCGCGCACGGTGACCAGACCGGAAGTGTCGGCCGATGTCTATCCCGATTAGTCGGCCAGTGCGTCGGCCTCCAGCGCCAGGAACAGGTCCACCCTGTCGTCGAGCCGGGTCACATCTCGGCCGGTGAGTTCTCCGATGCGGGCCACCCGGTTCCGCAAGGTGTTCACATGGATGAACAGCGCGGCCGCGGTGGTGGACCAATGACCGTCGTTGCCGAGGAAAACCCGCAGGGTTCGTTCCAGCTCGGTGCCGGCTCGTCGGTCACTGCCGCGCAGCGGACCCAGGACGTCGTCTGCGAACCGGCGCAACACATTTCTGTCGTGCAGCCCGAGCAGCATCCGGTAGGTGCTGACGTCGGCGAACGTACCTACCCGCGAATCGGGGTGTCGGCGGCGCAGCACCTGACAGACTTCGCGTGAGCCGATCAGCGACTCCTGCAATCCCGCCGATCCGGCCGCGAGCGCACCGACACCCACCACCATCCGGTCATCGACGAAGCGTTGACGCATGGTCTCGCTGAGCTGCCGGCAGAACTCGACCAGATCAGAAACCGAAGGGCTCCAAGGGAAAACGACTACCGTGTCCTGGCTGCCCGCGACCACCACGGCGGGTACACCACGGCCACGGAAGAACCTCTCGATCTCATCGGTGGATCCGGCCGGACGGACCGGTCCGTCCCCGACCACGAGCGTGATGACGGCAAGCTGTGCGGATGGATCGATCCCGAACGACCGCAGTCGATCCTGCACCTCAACCGCCCGCCCGGCGCCGGACAGCACCATTTCCAGCAGCTCACTGGAGAATCGTGACTCGATCGCTTGCAGGGCCTGCTGTTTGGTGACCTCCAGACTCAGGAATCTCGCCGCCTGCTCCACCGCGGCGCGCTCGGCCGCGGTGATGTCCTTGAGTGGTCGCAGACAGAACACCGCGGCATCGATGTCCCCCATCGCACCTTCGATCAGGAACAGCGCGGCAAGGCCGATCCCCGGCAGGTCGACCTCCAGCGGCGGCGGCCGGCGGGCCAGTGATGCAGCGGCGCTGCGGTCGACCTCGGCATCTCCGGCGGCGACCGTGCCCGCCAGCCGTCGACCCATCCGGTCGACCACCAGCAGCGGCAGATCGTGCTCGCGCCGAAGCACCGCAAGCACGCCTTCGGCACCACCACCGCGGGCGATCGACATCGCCAACGCGTCACCGCGCCTGGCGAGCGCGGTCAGTGCGTCCTGGCGGGCTGCCCCCTGAAGCCGCGCTGCCGTCTCGGTGATCGCCGTGAACGGCACCGCGATCGATACCGTTATCAGCGGCATACCGTCGGCGTCGCAGGCATCCACCAGATCGGCCGGGACGACCGGATTCTTTTCCGTCAGACCGAAGATCAAGCCGCCCGCACGTGCGCGCAGCAGTGCGGCCACGAAATCGGCCGAACGGGTGGTGCCACGCCACAGGCCGTTGGTCAAGACCACCTCTGTTTCCCGGATATACGGGGACGGGTCCGGCAGCTCGGTGTTGTGCAGCCACAGCACCTCGGCGTCGAGCGCGCCCGCCGGTCCCGGAACGTGCGCTTCAAGTTCGAGCGCGGGTTCAGAAAGCAGGGCATTCAGACTCAGCATGGCTGTAGCTACATCCATTCACATCCGCCGATGATGGATCTTTATACACTGCTCGGCCGTCGGTGGCGGTGTTTCCATGGTCCACGTCACACCAACGAGGAGAACACCATGGCAACAACTCCGACTGAGGCCGCCGAGGCCACCGCCGACGGCGCAGTCCCCTTCGATGCCCACGGCATCGAACCCATTCCCGACGACAGCCGCGACTGTTCACCCTGGGAACTGTTCTGGATCTGGTCCGGCGCCAACATCGCGCCGATCAACTGGGTGCTCGGCGCGCTGGGCATCACGCTGGGACTGAGCCTGGTCGAGACGCTGATAGTCGTCGCCGCCGGAAATGTGCTGGGCTGCGCCGTGTTCGGAATCTTCAATGTCATCGGGCACCGCACGGCGGTGAACCAGATGGTGCTCGGCCGCGCTCCGTTCGGACGCTTCGGTGCGGTGGTTCCCGGGATTGTGCAGTTCTTTCTCACCATGGGCTGGGTGGGCGTGAACACCTGGGTGGTGCTGGATCTGGTGCTGGCCATCCTGGCAAAGGTCGGGGTCACCGGCGGGATCTGGCTGGACTTCCTGGTGGCCGGCGGCATCATGGCGGTACAGCTGGGGCTGGCGCTGTACGGCTTCTACGCCATCCGCAGTTTCGAGAAGTACACCGTGCCGGCCACGGTGTTGGTGATGGCGGCGATGACCGTCCTGGCCATCGTCACGACCGACGTCAACTGGTCGTTGGCCGGTACCGCCCTGGAACCCGGCGACAAGTTCACCGCCATCACGCAGCTGCTGACGGCGATCGGTATCGGTTGGGGCCTCACCTGGATCCCCTACGCCTCGGACTACAGCCGGTTTGTGCGCAGGTCCGCCTCGGCGCGGCAGGTCTTCTGGTCGTCCTCGCTCGGTATGTACATTCCGACGGTATGGCTGGCGGCACTGGGGGCGTGTCTGGCCAGCGCGGGTAACGGAAGCGACCCGTCGACGCTGGTGGTCGGCACCTTCGGCGTGATGGCGATTCCGGTGCTGTTGCTGCTGATTCATGGTCCGATTGCCACCAACATCCTCAACCTGTACTCGTGCTCGCTCGCGGCGCTGTCCATCGGAGTGCAGGCTGCGCGCTGGAAGATCACGCTGATCGCCGGTGTGGTGGCCTCGGCCGTCCTCGCGGTATTCGTCAACGCCGACAGCTTTGCGCATGCCTTCGACCACTGGATGGTGTCCATCCTGGTGTGGATCAGTCCATGGGCGGCCATCATGCTGGTCGACTACCTGGTGATCCGACGTGGCGCCCTCGATGTCAGGTCGCTGTACGGAATGGACCACGGACGCTACAACTGGGCCGGTCTGATCAGCCTGGCGGCCGGGATTATCGCGGGATGGGCTTGGCAGTACGGGCTGGTGCCCGCCATGCAGGGTCCCATTGCCGTCGCGCTCGGCAACACCGACTTCTCCTGGCTGTCCGGCAGTCTGGTCGCCGGTGGGCTGTACTTCGCGCTGAGCCGTAAGGTGCGGTCATGACCGATCTGCCGAAGGTCGTCAGCGCCACCGAACTGTCGAACAGCTTCCTGGGCAAGCTCATCGAGATCTGCTTCGTCACCGCCGACCATCGGCGCACCATGGAGGGTCTGGTGCGCCTGGGCATCGGGCCGTGGCGGGTGTACACATTCGACTCGGCCACGGTCACGGATCGGACCTACCGCGGTGAAGCGGCGGACTTCGCCATCAAGGTGTGCTTCGCCGACGTCGGCGACCTGGCCGTCGAAATCATGCAACCGCTCTACGGGCCGTCGATCTTCCAGGAGTTCCTGGACACCCACGGTGAGGGCATTCAGCACATCGCCTTCGACTGCGCCGAGAAGCCCTGGGCAAAACGGCTCGGCGAGTTCACGGGACGTGGATTCCCGCTGACACAGTCCGGAAAGTTCATGGATGCCAATGCGTTTGCCTTCTTCGATACCGAGGCGGCCACGGGTACGGTGTTCGAGACCTATTCGATCCCGGCTGGCTTTGTGTGGCCCGAACCCGAGGAGTGGTACCCCGCTCCCCCGCCGGACGGTCAGGCGCCGCCGGTACGGGAGCAGCAGGGCTGACACCTCTCAGTCGATGACCGCGGTCACCTCGGCCTCGACCAGGAAGTCCGGGCTCCACAGTGCGCTCACCCCGATCACGGTGGCCGGCGGTGTGTGGTCCCCGAACTCGTTGGCCGCCCGCTGTAGACCGGCCATGAAGGCATCGGCCTTGTCGGGTCACCAATCCGCGACATACCAGGTGATGCGGACGATGTCGGCCAACGTGGCACCGGCGGCCTGCAGGGAGGTCTACACATCGCGGAACACCTGCACGATCTGCCCGGTGAGATCGCCCGGAGCCACGGTCACGCCGTCGGCGTCCCAGGACACCTGGCCGGCCAGGTAGATCTGCTGCGATCCCGACGCGACCGCGACGGGATGGTAAGCGGGGACCAGGACCCGCCGCCCCACCACCGAACCGAGTCGGCGGATCGTCTGCACCGCGGTGACCCCGGCGACGGGTAGCGCCGACGCGGTCTGGAATTCCGCCGAATCAGGCAGCACGGCAACATTTTCCGCCTTCAGCACCCGACGCTGGGCCCAGGCCTGCGACCAACCCGCCCCGACAACCCGGGCCCCGACCGGCGGCCCGGAACCGTCGGCCGCCGCGGTGACGACGACACCGGCACTGTCCCAGCCGGGGATGTCGCCGGGCCGTTCGGCATTGTCCGCGGAGTACACCTCACCGAAGTTCAGTGAGATGGCCTTCACCTCGATCAGCAGTTCGTCGGGGGTACCTGGCACCGGTTCGGGGGCCTCGGCGAACGAAAAGTGGCGTCGCGCATCGGGCTCGTAGACGACAGCCCGCATCACGCATCCACGATCGCGGTCACGCGGATCTCGATGTGCATGTTCGGCACCGCCAGTGCGGCGACACCGGTTTCGGTCCAGATCGGCGCGCGGTCGCCCAACCGTTGGTCGAACTCGGCAATGACGATGGCATTGTGCGCCTCGAAGTCCTGCTCCGGCGTCAGCACGTGATAGGTGTTCACGTGCACCACGTCACGCCAGGAGGCGCCGGCGGTGGCGAGGGTGCGCTCGACATTGTCGAAGGCAGCCACGATCTCGCGCTTGAGGGAGTCGGGGAAGTTCAGATCGTCATCCCAGCCGCCCTGGCCGGAGATCTCGACCCGGTCGCCGATCCGGACGGCCTGGCTGTAGTGACGCGTCTCCCGGAACATCTGGCCGTAGCCGGGGGTGACGAAGAACTCGATGTCGGACATCATCTTCCTCTCGTTATGACTTCACACTTGAACTCACGGTACATGCAATGACTTCACACGTGAAGTTATTCCGGTGGGCTAGAGTGCGTTCATGACACGGGATGAGGAGCCGGAATGGCTCTCGCAGTCCGAGAAGGAGACGTGGACCGGCCTGGCGGCCCTGATGCTGCTACTTCCCGGAAAGCTGGATACCGCCCTGCGCCCCGTCGACCTCACGCTGTTCGAATACCTGACGCTCAGCCACATCTCCGAGGCACCCGACCGTCGAATACGCATGAGCGAGTTGGCATTCCTGGCCAACGGATCACTGTCCCGGCTGTCCAACGTCGTCAAGCGCTTCGAACAACGCGGCTGGGTGACCCGCTCCCCCGACCCCGCCGACGGGCGCTACACCCTCGCGCAGCTCACCGAGGCGGGCTACCGTCTGGTGGTCGAGGCGGCGCCGATCCACGTCCGTTCGGTGCGTGAGCTGATCCTGGACCGGCTGACCGCCACCGACCAGAAGGCGCTGACCCGGACCGCCGACAAGCTGCGGGTGGTGCACCCCAGCATGGGTTAAGCGGGCCGCCGCACGGCGCCCGGATTCAGATCCAGCAGCATCCGGCCCGACACCAGGCCCCACGCCACCGCCTGCGACACGCAGGAGGCCCGGTTGCTCGCCCCGAGTTTGACGATCGCGTTCTCCAGGTGGTGACCGGCGGTGCGGACGCTGATGAACAGCTGCGCGGCAATTTGATTGTTGGTCAGTCCCTGCGCGGCCAGGGTCAGCGCATCCAGCTCGCGCGCCGTGATGCCGAACGGCAACGCTTCGCGGGTCACCAGGATCACCCCGGTCAGACTGTCCTGCTCGAAACGGCGGGCGGTGCTGATGTGCCGGGCGTGCAACCATCCGGTGCCGTCGAACCACCTTGTCACCTCGGGCCGGAAGCTCAGAGCCGGCGCACGGGCGGCCAGGGTCATCTCGGCAACCAGCGTTCGTTGCAGCGGAGCATCGAAGGTGTCGCCGTGGATCAGCAGGTGCGCCTGGCCATCTGCGTCGACCGCCCAGGCCTGCGCCTCGGGCGCCATCAGTTCGGCGACCATACGGGGGCGTACCGAGAAGTCCAGTTGCTCCGCCATCTGCGCGCGTAGCGAATTGATCTCGGCCACATCGTCATCGCTGGGAAAGCGGGCATCATCGCAGTTGACGTGGATGGTGCCGGCATAGCTTCCGTCGGCGGTGACCAGCCGCGCCGACAGACCCTCGTCGAACCCCGCGGGCACGAAGACGCCCTGCACCGAATAGGTTTCGCGGTACTCGGGGAAGTCACGCCAGCGCAGCGCACCGAGGCCGCGCACCCGCATCTTCTCGAACAGCGGATCGTGGTCGATGAACCATGTGTTGAGATGCTCCATCACCTGATCCGGGTAACCGTGATTGGCGACGGCGATATGCCTGCGCCGGATCGGGTCCCACAGACTGATCGCCGACGCTGACGAGGCGGCACGCGAGCTCAGCGCATCCAGCATCTCGTGCGCGCGCGTCTCGATGCTCGCCGTGCTGTTCAGCACCTCTGCGTATGCGCCTGCCATCGGATCCTTCATCTCTCTTGCCCCGAAAGCATCATGTGCAGGCCATGTTTCACGAATGTTTCCACCGTGCAGCAGCCAGGCAACGGCGCCGCAGAAAATGGGAGAATCCTCCCATAGCTCCTCGGCCTGCTCGTTCTTACGCTGATCGCCAACGATCCACGGATATCGAAGGCGGTTCACATGAACAGACTCAGCGCGGGTGTGGCACTCCTGGCGGCGACCACTCTGCTGGCCTCCGGCTGCGGCAGCCGGGCCGGCGAGGACACCACCGCCGCCGAGGGGTGCGCCGACACGTCGGGCTCGGAGGTCAGCATCGGCGCCATCAACTCGCTCTCCGGCGGGCTGGCCGTCAGCGAGTCGGTCATCCATGATGCGATCGCGATGGCCGTCGACGAGATCAACGCCGACGGCGGCGTGTTGGGCAAGCAATTGGATCTGCTGTCCGAGGACGGCGCCTCGGATCCGACGGTGTTCGCCGAGAAGGCCAACAAACTGGTCAACAGCGACTGTGTGGCAGCGGTTTTCGGCGGCTACACCTCGGCCAGCCGCAAGGCGATGCTACCGGTGTTCGAGGACTCCAACGCCCTGCTGTACTACGGCCAGCAGTACGAGGGCCTCGAGTCCTCGAAGAACATCTTCTACTCCGGTGCCACCACCAACCAGCAGATCATCCCGGCCCTGGATTATCTGAAGGAGCAGGGCGTCACGTCGCTGTACCTGGTGGGTAGCGACTACGTGTTCCCGCGCACCTCCAATGCCATCGTCAAGGCCTACGCGGCGGCCAACGGTATCGAGATCAAGGGCGAAGATTATGTGCCGCTGGACAGTACGAACTTCGCCACCATCGTCAACAAGATCCGTAGCGCCGGCGCCGATGCCATCTTCAACGTCGTCGTCGGCGGTTCGCTGACGGCCTTCTTCCGCGAGTACAACAGCGCCGGCCTGACCGCCGAGACCATGCCGGTGATGTCGATGTGCGTCGGCGAGGAGGAGGTCAAGAGCATCGGTGCCGACACGCTGGTCGGCCAGCTGTCCTCGTGGAACTACTACGAGACCCTCGACACCCCGGCCAACAAGACCTTCGTCACCGACTTCAAGGCCAAGTACGGAGCCGACCGAGTCACCTCGGATCCGATGGAGTCCGCCTACACGGCGGTGTACCTGTGGAAAGCCAGTGTGGAGAAGGCGGATTCGTTCACCGTTGCCGACATCCAGGCCGCGGCCGACGGTGTCACCGTCGACGCCCCCGAGGGCTCGGTGACCATCGACGGTGAGAATCACCACGTCACCAAGACCGCCCGGATCGGCAGGGTCGCCCCGAACGGCCTCATCGACCAGGTGTGGCAGTCCCCGCAGCCCATCACCCCCGACCCCTATCTCAAGGACTATCCGTGGGCCGAGGGGATCACGGGCTGACATGCATCTGACACCCAAGGACGAAGACCGGCTGTTGCTGTTCCTGGCCGCCGAACTGGCCCGCAAACACCGCGATGCGGGACTGCGCCTGACCTACGCCGAGGCACGGGCGCTGATCGCCGATGAGGTGATCGAGGCGGCCCGCTCGGGCGCGAACGTCGCCGAGGCCGCGGCGCTGGGTGCGGGCATCTTGACCGATGACGACGTGCTGCCCGGCGTCCGGACCCTGCTGGGTTCGGTGCAGGTGGAGGCCTTTTTCGAGGACGGGCAGAAGCTCGTCACGGTGCACGACGCGATCTCTCCCGGTACCCGGCCCGCCGACGAGATCGCCTTCACACCAGGAGAAGTGCTGGCCGCCGACGGAGAGCTCGAATTGAATGCGGGCCGGGCGACCGTCTCGGTGAGCGTGCAGAACACCGGAGACCGCCCCATCCAGGTGGGTTCGCACTTCCACTTCTTCGAGGCCAACCGGGCGCTGCGGTTCGACCGCCGGTCGGCCTTCGGAATGCGACTCGACATCCCGTCGGGCCTGGCGGTGCGGTTCGAGCCCGGTGAGACCCAGGACGTCTCGCTGACCACCTACGGCGGTGAGCGCGTGGTGATCGGTCAGAACGATGTCACCAACGGACCCACCGACACCGCGGCGAGCGAGGAACTGATGAGCACGATACGAACCCGCGGCTTCCTGGAAACGGAGAGCTGAGATGGCCTTTTCCATCAGTCGGGCCCGCTACGCCGAGCTGTACGGGCCGACCACCGGCGACCGGGTGCGCCTGGCCGACACCGAACTGCTGGCCCGCGTCGAGGCCGATGCGACGGTTTACGGCGACGAGGCGGTGTTCGGCGGCGGTAAGACCATGCGCGAGGGCATGGCGGTGCACGGTGATGTGACCAACGCCGAGGGCGCTTTGGATTTCGTCATCACGAACGCGCTGATCATCGACGCGGTGCTGGGAATCCGCAAGGCCGACATCGGTATCCGGGACGGCCGGATCGTCGGCGTCGGCAAGGCCGGGAACCCGCGCACCATGGACGGCGTCGACCCGGAGTTGATCATCGGTGCCGGCACCGACATCCGTTCGGGGGAGGGCATGATCGCCACCGCCGGTGCCATCGACGTGCACGTGCATTTCGACAGCGCCGGTCTGGTCGAGGAGGCGATCTCCAGCGGCATCACCACCATGATCGGCGGCGGACTGGGCCCGGTCACGGTCGGCATCACCTCCTCGGGTCCAACCAACCTGGCCCGGATGCTGCGCGCCGCCGAGGCCTTCCCGATGAACTTCGGCTTCATCGGCAACGGCAGCGCATCGAGCACCGCACCGCTGATCGAGCAGGGCCTGGCCGGTGCCATCGGCTACAAGATCCACGAGGACTGGGGCGCCACCCCGGCCGCGATCCGGGCGTCACTGGACGCCGGTGACGAGCTGGATCTGCAGGTGCAGATCCACACCGACACGCTCAACGAGTCCGGGTTCTACGAGGACACCATGGCCGCGATCGGCGGCCGGGCCATCCACACCTATCATGCCGAGGGCGCCGGCGGCGGTCACGCACCCGACATCATGCAGGTTGTCGGTGAGCCGTATTGTCTTCCGTCGTCGACCAATCCGACCAACCCGTACACGCTCAACACCTTCGACGAGCATCTCGACATGGTGATGGTGTGCCACCACCTCAATCCCCGGATACCCGAGGATGTGGCGTTCGCCGAATCCCGGATCCGGCGCGAGACGATCGCCGCCGAAGACGTGCTGCATGATCTCGGTGCCATCTCGGCGATGGGATCGGACTCGCAGGGCATGGGTCGGATCGGTGAAACCGTCGCGCGCACCTGGCAGTTGGCCTCCCACATGCGCGCCACCCGCGGGCCGTTGCCGGCCGATGAGGGCACCGGGGCCGACAACGCCCGGATCCTGCGCTACATCGCCAAGCTGACCATCAATCCGGCCCGGCTGTTCGGGATCGACCATGAGGTCGGCTCGCTGGAACCCGGAAAGCTCGCCGATATCGTGCTGTGGGAGCCGAAATTCTTCGGAATCCGGCCCGAGGTGGTGTTCAAGGGCGGCTTCCCGGCCTGGTCGGTGATGGGTGAGGCCAATGCCTCGCTGATGACGTGTGAGCCGCTGAAGTATCGACCGCAGTGGGCGGCATTCGGCCAGACCCCCGCCGATGTGTCGGTCAACTTCGTGGCCGCCGCGGCGATCGACGCCGGACTCGGTGCGCGGCTCGGGTTGCAGACCCCGCTGGTGACCTGCCGTGGGTCCCGGGCGCTCACCAAAGCCGATCTGCTGCACAACGATTACCTGCCCGACATCCGGATCGAGCCCGACACCTACCGGGTGATCGTGGACGGCCAACTGTGCCAGAGCGTGCCGATGACCTCGGTGCCGCTGGGCCGCCGGTACACGCTGAAATAGTGAGGGGAAGCGATGAGTGAGGTGTTGCGCATCGGCATCGGCGGTCCGGTCGGATCGGGGAAGACCCGGCTGGTGGAGACGCTGGTGCCCGAACTGATCCGCAGGGGGTTGGGGGTCGCGGTGATCACCAACGATCTGGTCACCGACGAGGACGCCCAGCGGGTGCGTCGCAGCGGCGTCATCGACCCCAACCGGGTGTTGGCCGTGGAGACCGGCGCCTGCCCGCACACCGCCATCCGCGAGGACCCGTCGGCCAACCTGGCCGCGGCCCGCCGGCTGGCCGCCGAGTTCGAGGATCTGGACCTCATCCTGATCGAATCCGGTGGCGACAACCTGGCCGCCACGTTCACCTCCGACCTGGTCGACTACTGGATCTTCGTCATCGACACCGCCGGCGGGGACGATATCCCGCGCAAGAAGGGGATCGGGTTGCTGCAGGCGGATCTGTTGGTCGTCAACAAGATCGACCTGGCCGATCTGGTGGGTGCCGATCTGGACGGGATGCGCCGCGACTGCGCGGTGGCACGGCCGGTCAAGCCGACGGTGTTCACCGATCTGCGCTCCGGTGCCGGATTGGATGCCCTGACCGACGAACTGCTGCGCGGTGTCATGCTGACGGCCCGCACGTGATCGCCCCCGGTGAACTGAGCCTGCGCACCCGGGCGGATGCCACCGGCGCGACCAGGATCACCGGCCTGCGGCAGCGGTATCCGCAGCGGGTGACCATGGCGCTACACGCCGACGCCGAGTATCCGCGTGCGGCCATGCTGTGCGTGCAGAGCCCGAGCGGCGGCACATTCTCCGATGACGACCTGCAGACCACCGTGCACTGCGCAACCGGCACCCATCTGCATCTGACCAGCCAGGCCGCCACCCAGGTGTTCGCCGGCGGTGGCCCCGGCGCCCGGCACAACCTGCGGTTCACCGTCGAATCCTCGGCGGTGCTGGAGTATCTGCCCAAGACCGTCATCCCGCAGGCGGATTCGATGTTCACCCAGCGTCTTGAGATCGACGTGCAGGACGGCGGTGTCTACCTCGGGTGGGATGCGATCGCCGCCGGTCGGATCGCGCATGGCGAACGATTTCGGTATGCGGGGATCGACAGTGCGTTCACCGTGCGGGTGCAGGGCCGGGTGGTCGCCCGGGACCGGCAGGTGATCACGAACGGCGGCACCATCGGTGCCGACTATCTGGCCACCCTGCTGATCGTCACACCGGGGCAACCCGTCGACCTCGCGCTGGCCGCCGTCCGCACGGCGCTGACGGGCCATCCCGATGTCGAAGGCGGTGCCGGTGAACTACCCCTCGGCGCAGGCCTTTTCATCCGCGTCCTGACCGGTAGCGCACCGGCGCTGCATGCCGTCCAGCGGGCTCTACACACCGCAGCCCGCACCGTGCTACCCGTCCACCAGATCGCAAGGAGCGCCTGAGTGATAGCCGATGCCGTGCTCGGAATAATCGACGACCCGGTGTTCACCGGCCGGCAGCGCCACCATGTGGACATCGGGTGGGGTGACGCCGGTAAACATCGTCAGTTGGTGACCGCAGACACCGGTGTCGAGGTGCGGATCATGTTGCCCAGAGGCGCTTTTCTGCATCACGACGCGGTGATCGCCGATGACGGCACGGCCGTCGTGGTCGTCCGCCGGCCCGCCGAACCGGCGATCCGGGTGCGCTTCGCCGACAACACTCCGCGCGCCATGCTGCTGCTCGGGCATCTGCTGGGCAATCAGCATGCCCCGATCGACGTCGACGACGACGCGGTGACCGTGCCGCTGTTCACCAGCGCCGAGGCCGCCCGGGTGATGCTGAGCGGCATCGGCGTCATCGGCGAGGTGACCGAGATGGCGCTGGCCGGGCACGGTTGGGCGCGGACTTCGGCGGATGACCATGCCGGCCACCACCACTGACACCGCGACCGCACTCGCGCTGTGGTTGCAGTTGCACGACAGCGCGTTCCCGGCCGGTCGGTTGGTCCACAGTCACGGTCTGGAGCAATGGCTGTCCGCGCGGCCCGACGCCGACGCGGCCGATATCGAGGATGCGATCTGCGGGTATCTGCAGCGCGGTGTCGCCACCCTGGACGCCACCGTCACCGCGCATGCCTGGGCCGCGCCGGACCTCGACACCCTCATTGCTCTCGATGAGCTGACCGCCACCTACAAACTGTTCGGTAACGCCCGCACAGCATCGGTGACGGCCGGCCGGCAGCTGGCGGCCACCGCCTGCGCTATCGGCATCGGCGCGAAGCATCCGTATCTGTGCGCCGCGCTCGATGGGTCGACACCCGGGCATGCCGCCGTGGTGGACGGGGTGGTGCAGGCAGCGTTGGGCGTACCGCAACAGTGGGCGGTGTTGGGGGTGCTTCGCTCGATGTTCGCCTCGATGCTGAGCGCGGCGGTGCGGCTCGGCAGGCTCGGGCCGTTACAGAGCCAGCGCATCCAGTTGCGCACCGCCGAGTCCGTCGCCGAGTGGGCATCTGCGGCCTGCGCCCGGCCGCTGACCGACTTGAGCAACCTGTCCCCCGCACTGGAAATCAGCGGTATGCGCCACGAGGAACGGACGTCGCGGTTGTTCGCGACCTGAGTCCGCTCAATCGATGACCGAGAACATCACGATGGTCTGATCCCGGTGTGGGTCCATCAGCGCGTCACACGACAGCGTCAGGTGCCCCCGCTGCGGGTGATCGAGCCGCTTGATCATGTGCGTGGTGTTGATCGCGGTGGCGTCGGACCACAAGTCGGTGAACGCAGGACTGCCGGCCAACAGATCCTCGATGAGCCGATACGTCTGCTTGTCCCGCGGATAGCGGGCCGCGGTGGCGCGCAACTGTCCCGCCACCATCCGGGAGAACTCCTCGGCATGACTCATGCCGTAATGCCCCCTCTCCGAGAGGAAATGGCGTCGCGCGATATTGCGCTCGACCGGCGCGAGCGCGCCGAAATCCTCCATCAGGTCTGCGGCGGCCGCATTCCAGGCCAGGATGTCGAAGCGGGCGCTGAGCACCATCGCGGCGGTCGAACCCAACCCCCGGATCAGTTTGGCGACGCTCGGGCTGAGGTCGGTGCTGGGCTCGTCGCCCCATGGCGCGTTGCGTCCCGCGAGCTGGAACAGATGTCGGCGCTCGTCGGCATCGAGGCGCAGCGCATCGGCCACCGCACCGAGCACCTGCTCGGACGGTCCGCTGCCGCGGGCACGTTCCAAGTTCGTGTAATGCTCCACCGAGATGTGGGCGAGCGCGGCCACTTCGGACCGTCGCAGACCACTGGTGCGCCGACCCTTCGTCGGGAAGCCGAACGCCACCGGGTCGCGGCATTCCCGGATCGCGCGCACGAATTCGCCGACCGCCTGTCCGTCCATCCTTCGATGGTGGCACGACGGCGCTTCAAAGATCACCACTCGACGAGCTCACCCCGATCGCTGCGGAACTGACCCGTGCGGAACTCCTCGGCCAGCGCGATGGCCACGATGCCCGCCGCGCCCTCGGCCGGATCGCCGGCACCCTCCATG
This sequence comes from Mycobacterium sp. NPDC003323, assembly GCF_053589535.1. Lineage (NCBI taxonomy): Bacteria > Bacillati > Actinomycetota > Actinomycetes > Mycobacteriales > Mycobacteriaceae > Mycobacterium > Mycobacterium sp. NPDC003323. Next base: position 4,186 of record NZ_JBSFSB010000029.1, on the reverse strand, counting down.
GGTTGGCCGTTGTTGAGTCCGGTCGATCGGTACCCCGGGCTCACCGAGAGCACCGAGATGCGTTCGGAAGCCAATTCTTTGGCATAGAGCACAGTCAGCATGTCCAGTGCGCTCTTGGACGCCTGATAAGCGGCCGCCGCCACATCGCTGTGCGGCCACTCGGGATCGCTGACCAGCCGGGTCGATCCGAGTTCGCTGGACACGTTCAGTATCCGAGGGCGCCGGGACGCCCGCAGCAGGGGCAGGAACGCGTTGACGACGGCGGCGGCACCGGCGACGTTGGTGTCGATGGTCTGCAGCAGCGAGGCCCGGCTCACCTGCGATGCCGGCAGGCCGTCACCGACGATGGCGGCATTGTTGATCAGGATGTCCAGTCGGCCATAGGTCTGCCCGACACGGTCGGCCGCGGCGATGATCGTCGCGTCGTCGGTGACATCGAGGGTCAGCACGTCCACGTCGAGGCCGTCGGCGGCCAACTTCTCGGCCGCGGCGCGGCCGCGCTGCCGGTCCCGGGACGCCAGTAGCACCCGTGCGCGCGCTTTCGACAGTTGCTGAGCCAGATGGAAGCCGATACCGGTGTTGGCGCCGGTCACCAGGACAATGGGGTTTTCTGTAGTGGTCATGCCTCCATCACAGCGCGGTGGACCCGGGGCAGGGAGTCAGAAGGTGTACCCCCTCACCGGGGAATTTTTGCCGTGGTCGGTGACCACCACGCTGCCGATGCAGATCGGCTGGCGAAGCTTCACCGACTGGCTGGACACCGATCTGCGCCCGCTGCTCAGTTGACTTTCAGCGCCACCTTGCCGGCCACCCGCCTGCCCAGCAGGGCATCGATCGCGGTGTCCAGGTTGTCCCAGGTGTCGCGCAGGCCGATTTGGGCGTCGAGCTGTCCCCGACCGGCCAGATCGAGCACATACTGCAGGTCCGCGCCCACCGGCCACGCCATCATGAAGGATTCGATGGTCTTGCGTTTCATGGTCATTCGCTCGGCCTCGAAATCGATCAGCGTGGGTTTCCCGGAGGCCGAACCGACCGAGATGACCGTCCCGCCGTCATCGAGCAGGCGCACGGTGTCGGCAAGCATGGCGCCGCCGACGTGCTCGAGCACGCCGTAGACGGGCGCCAGACCGTCGAGGCCGACCACGACCTCGTCGGCGCCGAGTTCACGCAGTCCCTTCCCCCGCTGCGGGCTGCCCACCGCGGCGATCACATGGGCGCCGGCGCGAGCGGCGAGTTGCACGGCCACCCGGCCCACCCCACCGGAGGCACCGGTGATGAGCACCCGCCTGCCGACCACGGGTCCGAGCCTGCGGATGATCTGCAGTGCGGTGACACCGGCAACCGGCAGCGCGGCCGCGGTCTCGAAGTCCACCGAATCAGGAAGTACCGCAACATTGTCCGTGGTGAGCACGCGTCGCTGCGCCCAGCCGGCCGACCAGTCCGCTCCGGCCACCCGGGTGCCCACGGACGGGCCCGATCCGTCGGCCGCCGCCGAGACGACGATGCCGGCGCTGTCCCAGCCCGGGATGTCGCCAGGCGCGTCGGCGTTGTCGCCGTAATACACCTCCCCGAAGTTCAACGAGATGGCCTTGACCTCGATCAGCAGCTCGTTCGGAGCGGTCGGCACCGGGTCTGGCGCCTCGGCGAGCGCGAACTTCCGTGGTGCGTCCGGATCGAAGACGATGGCGCGCATCAGTTCTCGACCACCGCGGTGACGCGGATCTCGAACCGCATCTTCGGTGCCCCGAGTGCGGTGACGCCGGTCTCGGTCCAGATCGGGGGACGGTCCGGCATCCGCGTGCGCATCTGGTCGATGACGATGGCGTTGTGGGCCTCGAAGTCCTCCTCCGGCGGCGCCAGCACGTGATAGGTGTTCACGTGCAACACGTCGGACCAGGACGCGCCCGCCGCGGCGAGGACCGTCCCGACGTTGTCGAAGGCCTTCACGATCTCGGCCTCCAGCGTCGCGGGAAAGTTCAGGTCGTCATCCCAGCCGCCCTGGCCGGAGATCTCGACCCGATCGCCGATGCGAACCGCCTGGTGGTAGTGCCGTTCCGCCAGGGCCGTTTCCCCCCAGCCAGGGGTGGCGAAGAACTGGATGTCTGAATTTTTTACTTCACGCATGAAGTTAACCGTACACGCGATCACTTCAAGCGTAAAGTCATTCGGATGGCGAGCGACGACGAACCCCAGTGGCTGTCCCCTACGGAGAAGGATGCGTGGACCGGCCTGGTCTCGCTCATGCTGCTGCTCCCCAACAAGCTGGAGACACCATTGCGACAGGTCGACCTGAGCCTGTTCGAATATCTGACGCTCAGCCACATCGCTGACGCCCCGCAGCGCCGAATCCGGATGAGCGAGTTGGCCTTTCTGGCCAACGGCTCGCTGTCGCGACTGTCGAATGTGGTCAAACGCTTCGAACAGCGCGGCTGGGTGCAGCGCTCACCCGATCCCGATGACGGGCGTTACACCCTGGCCACCCTGACCGACGCCGGCCACCGACTGGTCGTCGAGGCCGCACCGATCCACGTGCGCGCGGTGCGCGAGCTGGTGCTGGATCCGCTCACCGCCGCCGATCAGGCCGCGCTGACCCGCATTGCCTCCAAACTGCGCGTGGTGCCGCCCGGCTTCGAGGCCCAGCACGGCTGACTAGTCTGGACAACTATGACCGTTTCCCGCCTGCAGCCCTATGCGGTCACGATCTTCGCCGAGATGTCGGCCTTGGCGGCCCGCATCGGCGCGATCAACCTGGGCCAGGGCTTTCCCGACGAGGACGGCCCGGCCGGCATGCTCAAGATCGCCCAAGACGCCATCGCCGAGGGCGTCAACCAGTACCCGCCCGGTCTGGGCATCCCGGCACTGCGCCAGGCCATCGCCGCGCAGCGTCGACGCCGGTATGGCATCGAGTACGACCCGGAGACCGAGGTGCTGGTCACCGTCGGCGCCACCGAGGCGATCGCCGCCGCGCTGCTCGGCCTGGTCGAACCCGATTCCGAGGTGTTGGTCATCGAGCCGTTCTACGACTCGTACTCCCCCCGTCATCGCGATGGCCGGCTGCCACCGCGTCACGGTGCCACTGGTCCCCCACGGTCGCGGATTCGCCCTCGACGTCGACGCGCTGCGTGCCGCCGTCACGCCACGCACCCGCGCGCTGATCCTCAATTCGCCGCACAACCCGACCGGCATGGTCGCCTCCGATGCCGAGCTGTCCGCGGTCGCCGCGCTGGCCGTCGAGCACGACCTGCTGGTCATCACCGATGAGGTGTACGAGACGCTGGTCTTCGGCGTCGAGCACCGACCGCTGGCCGGATATCCCGGTATGGCCGACCGGACGGTGACGATTTCCAGCGCGGCCAAGATGTTCAACGCCACCGGATGGAAGATCGGCTGGGCATGTGCGACACCGGAGTTGATCGCCGGGGTGCGCGCGGCCAAGCAGTATCTGACCTATGTTGGCGGCGCCCCGTTCCAGCCGGCGATCGCGCACGCGCTGGACCACGAGGACCAGTGGGTCTCCGCGCTGCGCGACGACCTGCAGGCAAAACGGGACCGGCTGGGCGCCGCGCTGACCGATCTCGGCTTCGAGGTACACGACAGCGCAGGCACCTACTTCCTGTGCGCCGATCCGCGCCCCCTAGGCTACACCGACAGCACCGCCTTCTGCGCCGAGCTGCCACATCGGGCCGGGGTGGCTGCGATTCCCATGTCCGCATTCACCAGCGATGAACAGACAGCGGCGGCCGACCACAGCTGGAATCATCTGGTGCGCTTTGCCTTTTGCAAACGCGATGACACCCTGGACGAGGCGATCCGCCGCCTTGAGGTACTGAGGGCGTCCTGACGGGCAAAGGCCCGTTGTCCCTGAGGCGGTCGCTCTTCGAATACTGCTTGCGCACAGGCAGTATTCGGCGTAGGATCGAACACAAGTTCGAAGCGAAGTGGCTCCCACTCTCCGGGCGAGCCCGTGTCGGCGACTATGGGTCGCCGAAGAGGTTCGACGACCCTGACGAGGGGTGGTCTGAGCCGTGTTGCCCCTGTGGGGCGAGTGTGTGTTTGGCCTTGTCCGAAAGGTTGGGCCCGGGATCGACGCCGGCGTTAGTGATCTCAGCAGCGACCACGATATGCCCGGTTGTCGCGGCCGCTTGCGCGTTGTAACCCTGCAGCACACCTTTAGAAGCCTGCGGAA
>NZ_JBSFSB010000028.1:0-32787 GCF_053589535.1 Mycobacterium sp. NPDC003323 | reverse complement strand
TCGTCACCCCGTGGTCGCGGTTGCGGGCGACCCGGACGACGTCGTCGCGGAACTCGCGGGGATAGGGCCTTGCCATGTGGGACATCCTTCCAGCCTGCCCGCGCCGGGCAAGCCAACTCAGATGTCACCTATTCGTGCAGCAGACCCGAATGGTGCAGGCAATGCTCTACCGCGCCTCCCTTCTCGCTCCTGACATGATCCCGCTGAACTACCTCGTCGCCTCGATGCCCGAAAGCCTCGTGATGCGCCTCGAGCAACTGCCAGAGCCAGCCTTTGCCGACGCGGCTGTGTGCCGGCGCTACATCAGCATCATGCGAACCCAGTCGATCGCACACCGCGTATTGATCCTCGACGCAGATGGCGAGCAGAACGAGGCGAGCGACACGTTCAACATCCACCCCCTCGTTCATGAGATCCTTCGGCGTCTGTTTGTCCGGGAGATACCGCCAATTCGTTTGGTCGAGCAGTTGACGATGATGCTGTACTTCCTCAACGGTTGGCTCATCCACGCGCGAAAGCACAACCAGTATTTCGTTGTCGACCAGCTTGCTGCACACGCTCTCTCGTTACTAGGTTTCATAGACAGCCTCGGGGAGCTGCTGACTCCGAGCGAAGCGGCGACCAAGATGTTCCGTTTCCTCAAGCTTGGATTGAAGCTTGAAGTGTCGACTTGCCGGATGAGTCGCGGGGATGTGAATGCATCTGTCAATCTTGCGCGAGAAGCGTTGCTCGAGGCATGGTCGTATCCGCCTGACCCGCTTCGTGAGGCGCTGGCTCTCCATGCAGCTTCTTCGATTGTGGTCGATCTGAGTGATGCGGATATGGACGCGGCGGCCATGCGGTTTTGGGCATTGTGCGCCCTAAGAGCCGTGATCGCGTGCGAGTCTCTGGGTACTAACGGGGTGCCTATGGCGTTCGAAAAGGCGTACCTTGTGCGATCGGCGCTGAAGATTCGTGCCTCGTATCGCGACGATGCTCTGATTGCCAGGGTGATTCACGAACTCGACGAGATGATCACCCGAGATCCCAGTGACGAAGTTCGGCCGAACGTGGTCATGGATGAACTCGTCGAACGGATCGAAGCAGGAGACGTCAGCGACGCGTTGGACGGGATGCTGGAAACCCTACGAGCCTCCGCCAACGACTACGACAGGCACACCTTCGACTGTGTCGAGGTCGACCTTGCCCTGAAGAGGCTTCGGTTCGATGAAGCGTTTGCAGGTGTGGAGGAATTGCTCGTTCGACCCCTTCATGAAACGCATGGAGCGAGACCACTAAGCAGAGGCTTGGTCAACATCCACCGAACGCTCGAGAAGATGATGGCGGCTGGTATCGGTCCAGTTGAGGAAATGCGGCTGAAATCCTCCCAAGTACGTACACGCGCCGAAGAACTGTACGAGCAGATCATCAGCCAAGACGGGCCTCCGCCTTAGGTTCACTCCTTCCGCGAAATCATTGCCGGCCCAGCATCGAGACACCCGTTCTATCGGCCATGGTCAGCCCCAAAAATGACAAAAATCTGGGACGAATCGCCCAGGAAAATTCCTGAGACACCGCACATCGCGGCACGTCAGGGCCCCGCCGTCACGTGACGCAATTAAAGCAGGCTCTGTGCCGCTGGCTGTCCGCCGATTTCGGAGTCGGTCTCAGTGTTATGGAAGGGGCCGAGGATGTGACACGACTCTGAGACAAAATTCGATGACATCGCGTGAGAAAAATCAAAGTTGCCCCAGGTCACCCGCTCGACCATATGACAGTGGATCTGAGAATCTACATCAATGGTGGATCTCAAAACCAATGTCATATTCTCGCGATGAGCGTCATATCGATGTCATATATGACACGAATCTGAGACGAGCTGTCTTCAGGAGCTGACAACAGTGAAATGCCTTAATGGATAGGGTGTGATGCCCTTACCCGTAGGGCTGCGATCGGTGCGTGGACCAAGCTGATGGAGGCAATGCGGACCCCGTAACGGGGGAGCCGGCGGCGCGGGACTTTCGGCGCAGCGGCGTCGTGACGTTAGCACCCGTATCGCCCGTTTTCGGGCGCGTCGCGGACTCTAGAACGAACGGTCGGCCACCCGCCATTCGGGCGAGATTGCACCGATTCGATCGCGCGTAACGCAGGATTCGTGCTGCAGTCACGTTCGTCGCGAGCGTGCCGATCTTGCCTACGCTGATGTTGTCGATCCCGCTCACGGTGGGGCGGGCCGTGCGAACCTCTTGATCAGTGCAGCGGTCGGTGCGGCCAGCACGACTGCTGAAACGATCCTTCATCGGGGCGACGGCGGTCCTGGGGCTCGGCGCGTGGCGCCGCGTGCACTCGGTGCCGGGTCGTCGTCGCCGGACTCGTAGCCGCGTATTACCCAGTACACCGTCTGGTCCAGGATGGGGATGATGTCGGTGACTGCGATCTCGCCGGCCGAGTGCCTGCTGAGCAGGCCGTAGATGACGGTGGTGATGATGGCGTCGAGGCTCGCGACGAACTCGTCGTCGACATCGGCCAACAGTTCCAGTCCGGCCGGCGCCACCAGCGCGAGGCCGAAGCGGAACAAACGCTGGCCCCGGGCCGACGACCGCGCCCGGAAGTAGGCAGTCAGCATCCTGGGGTGGCGCTCCCATGGCTCGAAAATGGGCCGCAACAGTTGCATCAGCGATTCGTGCAGCGACGCGTCGGGTTTCGTGGGATGACTACCCAGGTCGGCATATCGGTTGTGCTGCATCCAGTGCTGCAGGGCGGCGAAGATCAATTCGTCGCGGGTGCCGAATCGCTTGTAGATGGTGGCCAACGACACCTGCGCCCGGCGGGCCACAGCGCGTAGCTGCACCGCGTCGTACCCGTCCTGCTCAAGCATCTCCGCGACGACGTCGAGTAATCGGTCGCCGCTGTCGACCGGCGGGACAGGTTCCGTCATAACCCTTGCCTTCCTTGGAGTAACCACGTTACCGTACTCGGAGTAACACGGTTACTCGGACGGACGCGAAGCGAGGAGCAATGGGTTCACTGGATGGCAGGGTCGCCTTCATCACCGGCGTGGCGCGTGGCCAGGGCCGCAGTCACGCAGTCCGTCTCGCCTCCGAGGGGGCCGACATCATTGGCGTGGACATCTGCGCCGACATCGACGCCAACGGATATCCGATGGCGTCCCGGCAGGAGCTGGACGACACCGTCGCTCTGGTGGAGGCAGCCGGGGGCAAGATGCTCGGATCGGTGGCCGACGTCCGCGATTTCGTCGCACTGAAATCTGCTGTCGACGCCGGAGTCGAGCATTTCGGTCGACTCGATATTGTGCTGGCCAACGCCGGTATCGCACCGACCGCCTTCCGCGAGGTGAGCATCGAAGAAGACCTCGAGATGTGGACGGCGGTCATCGATGTCAACCTGGTCGGCTCGTTCCACACGGCGAAGGCGGCGATCCCGCATCTGATCGCCGGAGGTCGCGGTGGCGCCATCGTGTTCACCAGCTCGACCGCGGGACTGAAGGGTTTCGGGGGCTCACAGGGTGGCGGTCTGGGTTATGCGGCCTCCAAGCACGGCATCGTCGGCTTGATGCGAACGCTCGCCAATGCGCTTGCACCGCAGAGTATCCGGGTCAACACCGTGCATCCCACCGCGGTCAACACGATGATGGCGACCAACCCGGCCATGACGGCGTTCCTGGAGGCCTACCCCGACGGCGGGCCACACCTGCAGAACCCGATGCCGGTCTCGCTGCTCGAACCCGAGGACATCAGCGCCGCGGTCTCATATCTGGTGTCCGATCAGGCCAAGTACGTCACCGGGGTCACGTTCCCGGTCGATGCCGGATTCTGCAACAAGCTATGAGCGGGCGCGTCGAGGGCAAACGCGTACTGATAACCGGCGCCGGCCGGGGTATGGGCCGCAGTCACGCCGTCCGATTGGCGCAGGAGGGTGCCGACGTCATTCTGGTCGACATCTGCGAGTCCCTGCCCGAGATCGAGTACCCGCTTGCCACCGCGGACGAGCTGAAGGAGACGGCCGCGCTGGTCGAGAAGGCTGGTCGCCGGGCGGTCACCCACGTCGTGGACGTACGTGATGAGCGGGCACTGACCGCGGCTGTCGACGACGGTGTCGGCCAGCTCGGTGGTCTCGACGCGGCTGTCGCGAACGCCGGCGTACTGACCGGCGGAACCTGGGACACCACCACCTCGCAGCAGTGGCGCACGGTCGTCGACGTGAACCTCATCGGGACGTGGAACACCTGCCGGGCGGCGATTCCGCACCTCGTGGACCGCGGTGGCAGCCTGGTCAACATCAGTTCGGCGGCCGGTATCAAGGGCTCACCACTGCACACCCCGTATACGGCATCCAAGGCGGGTGTCGTGGGCTTGAGTAGGGCGCTGGCCAATGAGCTTGCCGCAATGAGCATCCGGGTCAACACGGTGCATCCGACGGGGGTGCCGACCGGTATGCAACCGGCCTCGCTACACCGACTGCTCCACGACACTCGCAGCGACCTGGGCCCCGTCTTCCAGAACGCGCTTCCGATCGTGATGGCCGAGGCCGTCGACATCAGCAATGCCGTCCTGTTCCTGATCTCCGACGAAGCCCGCTATGTCACCGGCCTCGAATTCAAGGTCGACGCGGGCGTCACCATCCGATGATCCCTTCGACGAAGGACATGACGTGACCGTATTGGCTTCTGATCGGCTCGAGCGCGGCAGACGGGCATACGCCGACATCATGACGGTGCCGGCTCCGGCCGACTCGACTCCGGCCACGCAGCATCTGCTCGATTTCGTCTTCGCCGAGGTCTGGCAGCGGCCCGGTCTGACCCGTCGGGAGCGCAGGTTCGTCACCCTGCCGTGTGTTGCGGCGGCGGACTCCGAGGGGCCGATGCGTGACCATGTGTATGCCGCGCTCAACAGCGGAGACCTCAGCATCGTCGAGATGCAGGAAACAGTCCTTCATTTCGCGGTGTATGCCGGTTGGCCGAAGGCCTCGCGGTTCAACATGGTGGTCGACGAGCAGTGGGAGCGCATCCACCGTGAGAAGGATCTTCCGGTGCCGCCGCCGGTGCCGCTGCTGCCGCTGAGCACGCCCAGTGATCCCGAGGCGCGGCTCGCTGTCGGCGAGCAGTCGTTCCGGGACATCAACTGCCTGCCGTACGCCCCGCAGCGGGACAACCCGTTCCAAGGAGCCGGCATCCTCAACTTCGTCTTCGGCGAGATGTGGTTGCGGCCGGGGCTCGGCATGAAGGAACGACGCTTGATCACGGTGGCCTGTGTCGCCTTCCAGGACTCTCCGTATCCAATTCTCAGCCATGTCTATGCCGCGCTGAAGAGCCGCGACATCTCCTTTGCCGAAATGGACGAGCTGGCATTGCATTTCGCGGCGCACTACGGGTGGCCGAAGGGGTCGCACCTCAACCAGGTGATCGCCGAGCAGAAGGAGCGGGTGACCGAAGAATGGGCGCAGGACGGAGCGTCGAACCGGTGACGACGGCCGATGTCGGTCTCGATCCCATTGGCCTGCTCATCGGTACCGACCGGCCCGCCGTCACGTCAGCGGGTCTGCATCGACACGTCTTTCCGGGCACCGGTGAGTCGAACGCCACGGTTGCCCTGGCCGGTGCCACCGAGGTGGACCTGTCGGTGTCGGTGGCGGTGGAGGCGCAGCGGGAATGGTTCGGGCTGACGGTCGATCAACGTCGCGACAAGCTCATCGACCTGGCCGACGTGGTGCGGGTGCATCTGGGTGAACTGGCCGAACTCAACACCCGCGACTACGGCGTGCCGATCTCGTATGCCGGCAATGCCGTCATGCTCGACCAGTTCCTCCGGCATTTCGCCGGGTATGTCGACAAGCCGCACGGGTCGAGTACTCCGGTCAGTGGCAGTACCGATCTCAATTTCATCGAGCGGGAACCCTACGGGGTGGTCGGGGTCATCGCCCCGTGGAACGGATCGCTCGTCGTGGCCGCGGCATGCATCGCACCTGCCTTGGCCGCCGGAAACGCTGTGCTGTTCAAACCCTCCGAGCTCGCGCCGTTGGCTGCGCTGCGGTTCGGTGAGCTCTGTCTGGAAGCGGGGCTGCCTCCGGGTCTGGTCAACATCCTGCCGGCCACCGCCGACGGCGGGGATGCCCTGGTGCGGCATCCGGGCATCGGCAAGATCCACTTCACCGGCGGCGGAGACACCGCGCGTCACATCCTGCGGGCCGCGGCGGACAACCTGACTCCGGTGGTCACCGAACTGGGTGGCAAATCGGCCAACATCATCTTCGACGATGCCGACCTCGACACCGCCGCTGCCCGGTCGGCCCATCAGGGTCCGCTGATGCAGGCCGGCCAGAGTTGCGCCTGCGCCAGCCGGATCCTTGTGCACGATGCCGTGTACGACGCCTTCGTCGAGCGGTTCCTGGCCGTGATCTCGTCGGCGCGGGTGGGCGACCCGCTGGACCCGACCACCGGTTTCGGCCCGGTGATCTCCGAGGCTGCCCTGGTGCGGATCCTCGGCGTCATCGGCGATGCCGTCGACCGGCGAAGTGGCCGTCTGCTCACCGGTGGCGGACGAATCACAGAAGGAGCACTGGCACAGGGCTATTTCGTCGAGCCGACGGTGCTCGGCGATGTGGACAACCGGTCCGCACTCGCGCAGAACGAGACCTTCGGGCCGGTGGTATCGCTGATCCGCTTCACCGATGATCATGAGGCGGTGCGCATCGCCAACGACACACCGTATGGGCTGAATGCCTTCATCCACACCAGGGATCTCGTGCGCGCGCATTCGGTTGCGCGGCAGCTGCAGTCCGGATCGGTGTGGGTCAATCAGGGCAGCCGGATCTCACCGCAGGGCCCGTACGGCGGTTACAAGCAGAGCGGATCTGGGCGCACCGGGGGCCTGGAGGGCCTCCGGGAGTTTCAACAGGTCAAGAACATTCGTATCGGGATGAGCTGAGGGCAGGCCGCTACTTGAGCATGCTTCCTGCGTCGACGGTGACGGGAAGTCCTGTGACATAGCGTGATTCGTCGGAGGCGAGGAACAGCACGGCGTTGCTGATGTCGACGGGTTCGACCCAGCCGATCGGCAGCACGTGCATCATCTGTGCGACCACCTTCATATCCTCGGGGCCCGGGTTCTCCAGGTCGGGCCGGAACAGGTGCATGGTGCCCTCGTTCATGAACATGGGGGTGTTGACGTTGGTCGGGCACACCGCGTTGACCCGGATGAAGTGCTGGCCGAGTTCGACCGCGAAGGTTCGCATCAATCCGATCACACCGTGCTTGGCCGCGATGTAGTGTCCGGTGTTCGGATAGGCCTTGAGCCCGCCGACCGAGCTGGTCAATACGATGGATCCGCCCTGCCCACCAGAAATGAGATGGGGGACAGCTGCTTTGACTGTCTTCCAGACGCCGGACAGGTTGATGCCGATCATGTCGTCCCAGTCGTGCTGGGCCGTCTTGTCCAATGTCTGCCCGCCGTTGCCGATGCCGGCATTGGCAACGATGATGTCCAACCGACCCAGCTGCTCGACTCCGCTGTCCACCGCCGCCGTCAGCGCGTCGAAGTCGCGGACGTCGACCTCGGCGGTGACGATCCGCCGGTTGAGTCCCTTGACCAGATCCGCCGTCTCCGCCAGGTCATCCGGGGAGGATGGCGCGATCTGGGCGTCCGGTGTGATCGGTCCGCAGATGTCGACCGCGATGATGTCGGCGCCTTCCTCGGCCAGTCGCACCGCGTGACTGCGGCCCTGTCCGCGCGCCGCGCCGGTGACGAAGGCGACCTTGCCTGCTACCCGTCCTGTCACGATCCACCTCATTCTGATTGCCCGCCAAAGTACTGATCGATCGATCAGGAAGCTAGGCCCGAAACGACCCGGGTGTCAACCCTTGGGCTATTTCGCGAGCGTGTCCAGCTGAGCCTCGATGAGGCGGCGCAGCTCGTCGTGGCCGAGCGTCACCCCGACGGCCTCCTCGTTGCAGAGGCTGCGGGCTATCTGGGCTATCAGCATGGACACCGCAACCGGCGGGTACTTCTCCATGTCGACGTTGCGGGCGCGCAGCGCCACGGCGACCGCCGCGGTCTCGATATCGCGGACGCGCTCGGCGTAGGCGCGGAGCTCGGTGCGGATGACCTTGCGGTGGTTGGCCAGCGCCATGAACTCGGTGCTCAGGATGCTCAAGCTGTTATCGCTGTTCACTGCCCATAAAGCACGCAGCGGATCGTCGTCGGTGAGGGCGGCGCGCATGCTGGCCAGCGAGGCATCGGCGCCACTGCGCAGCACCTCCACGAACAGGTCGTCCATGGTGGGGAAGTAGTAGTAGACCAGCGCCTGTTTGACGCCGGCCTCGGCGGCCACCCGCCGGGATGTGGCCGCGGCGTACCCGTCCTCGCGCATCAGTTTGGCGGTGGCCGCGATCAACCGTTCCCGCGCGCCGGGGTCTGCTGAGCGCGGCCTGGTGGACGCGGCCACTCAACGACCTCCGAGCCGCTGGCCGGTTGACCGCCGCGGACGGCCCGTGATAAGCATGCGGCATTCTAACAGTCTGGTCGATCGATCAGTTCTGTGCCAGAATCGGCCCGGATGGAGGTGCGGGATGTCCCTGCGACGGATGGTCGCCGTCGACCCGAAGCTGTGCGAAGGGCACGCGTTGTGTCTCGATACGGCGCCCGAGGTCTTCGATGTCGGCGACGACGACGTCGCGTCATGCACCAGGCAACCGAGCCCAGACCTGTGGCCCGCCGTCCGTGCGGCCATCGACGCATGCCCGCGCGGGGCGATCAGCGTCCGCGAAGAGGAACTCGAAAGGACTCAGCCATGACCGATCTCGCCGAAGCGGACTTCTTTTCCGACCAGGTCATCAGCCAGTCACCCTACGAGTACTGGGATCGGATGCGCGAGTTGGGACCGGTGACCAGGGAGCCGCACTACGGCGTGGTGGCCGTCACCGGCTATCAGGAGGTCATGGCCGCGTTCAAGGACCACGATTCGTTCTCCGCGGTGAATGCGATCGGTGGGCCGTTCCCGCCTCTGCCGTTCACCCCGGAAGGTGACGACATCAGTGCCCAGATCGAGGAGCATCGGCACCTCTTCCCCATCCACGAGCACATGGTGGTGATGGACCCGCCCGCGCACGAGAAGGCGCGTTCCCTGTTGAGCAAGCTGCTCACGCCCCGCCGCCTCAAAGAGAACGAAGACTACATGTGGCGCCTGGTGGACAGCCAGATCGACCAGTTCATCGACAGCGGGCGCTGTGAATTCCTGTCCGAGTACGCCAAGCCATTTGCGACGTCGGCGATCATCGACCTGCTCGGTGTACCGGAGGGCGACCGGCCCGAGTTCCTGGCCGCGCTGGGCGCCGAACGACCCGACGGCAACAGGGTGGGCGCGCTCGACGGGGAACCGGTTGGGCTCGATCCGCTGCAGTACCTCGACGACAAGTTTCTCGGATACCTCGCCGAACGCCGTCGCTCCCCGCGCGAGGATGTGCTCAGCGGGATGGCCGCCGCGCTGTATCCGGACGGATCGACACCCGAACTGATCGAACTGGTCAAGCCGGCGACCTTCCTGTTCGCCGCAGGGCAGGAGACCGTCACCAAGCTGTTGACCGCCGCCGTGCAGACACTCGGAGACCGGCCGGAGTTCCAACAGGCACTGCGCGAGGATCCGAGCCGCATCCCGACGTTCATCGAGGAAGCGGTGCGGGTGCACTCGCCCACCAAGGTCGACTTCCGACTCGTTCGCAAGAGCACGACGCTGGGTGGGGTGGCGCTGCCGGCGGGCACCATCGTGATGCTGTGTCTGGGTGCGGCCAACCGGGATCCGCGTAAATTCGAGGATCCGCACGAGTTCCGGCCGGACCGCAAGAATGTCCGTGAGCACATCGCCTTCGGGCGCGGAATCCACACCTGCGCGGGTGCGCCACTGGCCCGGGTCGAAGGGCAGATCACCGTCCGCAGGCTGCTGGACCGGATGTCCGACATCAGAATCGACGAGAGTAAGCACGGCGCGTCAGGCGCGCGGAACTATGTCTACGAGCCGACCTTCCTGCTGCGCGGTCTCACCGAGTTGCACATCGAGTTCACCCCGGCCACCGGTTGATCGCACGCATCGCCCCACCCGGACTACTCACCTACGCCGGGCTCGGTATGTCGGCGGCGCATGCCCCTGGAAGCCCATCCGGCAACGAGCTACTCATCCTCCGTCGGCCGGGCGTAGCGGGCTCGACGACGGCATCTGGCCCTGCGGTGACGGCGGACTACACGGCGACCCCGCCAAGTTCCCGGATCCGATGGATGCCAGACCTTGCGAATCGCCGTGAGCTGACGCCCCACTTCGCGGCGGGCGACGTTCACCGACAGGTGCGGGGATGTTGGTGCGGTTGCCGCCGATGGTCGCGCCGTCATCTTTTGTGTGATCACCGGGGCGCGTGCGCACGCCGAATGGCGAGCGCACGGGATGCGGTACACTGCAACGTATTTCGACGCTCTCCACGCGCCTGCCGAAGCAAGGCGGAACCCTCATCCGAAGGGAGCGGGATGTCCAACACGACATCTGTCTTGCGGTAGCCGGCTCGGTAATCGTGGAGGTGTGACGGTCGGACGAAATTCGTGGATGCGCCGGGGCTACCCGGGCTCAGTTCTGAGCGATCACCGGTGGATTGCGGGGGATGTCGGCGCGCAGGTTACCCGGGTAGCACGGTGAGGTGCCGATGAGTAGCGGTGCGGCGCCGGCGTTGTTCCTCGCCTCCAGGTGCAGCACGTAACCGTCCGGCGTGTAGCCGAATCTGTTGGGCTTTTCGAAGCCGTCGCGTTCGATGACTTGCCAGCCCCATTGTGTCCACGTGTCTCCGGTCTGCGCGATGATCTGGTTGAAATCTGTTCCGGGTGGCAGTTTGAGATCTCGCCAGTCCTCCACGTGCACCGGGGAATCCGGTCCTGCGGGGTCGTCTTCGCAGTACTTATCCATCCGGCCGATGCGGTACCGCGAACCGTCCAGTGTGGTGCCTGCCGGCAAGATGTTGGCCGTGTCCTGCAGCAACCGCAGAACGGTGTCCTGGGCTTCCTGCTGACTCGTCGGAATTTTGGGGTTCGGCACGGTGGGTGTGGCCTCCATCGGACCTCCTGGGATCGTCGTGGCACCGGATGGTGACGCCGGCCCGAGGGACGACGTGGGCTCTTGTGGCGGCGTGGAGCACGAGACGGCCATGCCGGCCGCGAGAACGAGTGCTGCGATGCGCATCATCATGGTTTAGAAGGTCGGTGGGGTGACGTTGGTTTGACCGGCGATGATCTTACCCATGTTCAACAGGGCGGGATTGCCGTCGGACCAGTAACTGCTGTGCGCGTCGACCGATGGCAGCCCGAACGGCCAGGATTTGCCGGGTGCCGCTTCGAAGGGGATGGCGCCGAACTTCCCGGACATCGGGTCCGGGCCCAAAGTCGTGCCGGTGGCGAAGGTGATGATGTCCTTCTCGGCGCGGGTGGCGAAGACGTTTGCGCCGTCGGGGAGATTGAGATCGCCGGCACTACCTGCCAGGATTCCTGGGCTTCCCACCGCGACAACGTTGTTGGCGTCCAGATGGCCGTCAAGACCTGCGGCCCCCATCAGGGTCGATCCGTAGCTGTGGCCGATGACGGTGTTGGTCGAGGGGCCGGCAGCACCGTCATGGGAGGCGCGCAGACCGGACTGGAAGTCCTGGAGCGCGTCGGCGCCGGCGTGGGCATGGCTCGGGGAGGCAGCTTGCATGAGGTTCATCGGTCGGTCGTAATCCATCCATGTGGTCACTGATACGTCTTCGATGTTGAGATTGGGATCTGCGGCCAGTGTTGCCTGCAGCATGGCCTCGGACTTTTCGGTACTGAATTCCAGTCGTGACAGGTCTTGGCCGGTGCCGGGCACAAACGTCGCGTGCCGGATCGCCTCGTCGGGGTTGTTGATCGATACCGCAGCATGCCCCTGCTCATCGAGAATGCCGAGATAGCGGTGCAGACCGTCGGGCGACTCGAGGGCTTTATGGACCTGATCGTATTTTTGGTCGACTTTGAGCGCGTCATCGAGTCGCTGCCTCCACTCCCGATACGCCTTGGGCGGGTTCGGGTTCGCGGTAGTCGGCGGTCCGGACGCCCACTCGGGATGTTCGGCAGCTATCCGGTCCACCTGGGCCTGCGCCGCCTGCGACAACTCGTTCAGATGGACGCGGTTGTACTGGTCCTTGTCCTCGAACGGCATCCCCGGATGGTTGCCGATGAACGGGTCTTGCGCGTAAAGCCAGTCTTTCTGTTCGTCGCTGAGTTGGTCCCCCGCCTCGCGGAACTGCTGTGGGTCCTCCGGCAGGGGATTGGACAGGATGCTTTGAATGTCGGGGTCGTTGGTGTGCGGACCCTCCGGAACCGGTGCCGCGCCCGTCGCCATCGCGATCGCACGCGCCAGTTCTTGATCGACGCCGGCGGCCTCGGCAAGAAGGGAGGTCAAACGTGCTTGTAACGCTTCGCGGGTGCTCTCGGCAGCCAGCATCTCGATCATGTTGGTCTGCAGCGCCGGACCGGGAAGAACTTGGTTGCCGATCGGATCGATCTCGAAGCCTGCGCTGCTGGCGTCAGCGCGAAGCTGCGCCAAACTCGCTTTGACGGCGTCGATCTCGTCGGCGGCCTTGCGCGCGGCCTGCGCTACGGCGAGCGCTTCGTTGCCATGAGCATCCAGGTCTTTGCGGGTCTGGCCGATCGATTCTTTGGCCGCCTCCGACGCCTCGCCGCCCCAGGTCCCGAAAGCGGGCAGATCAGCGATGCCGTTGGATGCCTCCGCCGCGGCCTCAGCGCGACTGCGGGCGGCATTGAACACCTCGCGGACATCCCCGGCATCCCAGCGGTCGATGTCCTCGACGGAAACACTCACTGCGGGTGCCGGCTAGAGGCCCATGTCCTCGGGCCGGATCCGGTTGCCCGCCGACTCCACCGCAGCCGCCGCGTCCTGATCGGCCGTGGCATACGCTGCGGCACCGGACCGCAGACCGTTGCCGTCATCGATCATCCGGCTGACCATGGCGGTGCTGTCGGCCTGCCACTTCGTCACGGCGGCGCCGAGAGCTGTAGCCGCTCCGGCGGGCAGACCTTTCTGGGCGCCTTCAATCCGGGCGTCAGCGGCAGCATGCTTGGCACGGACACCATCGGCGTGCGCGTCGACTGTCGCGGCAGACACCTGAAGGTCCTCCGGAACGACCCGTACCTCAGACATCTGACCCCCTTGCTGTCCTGCACCGACCCCTCAAAAGAGCCTACTGGGTGCTGAAGGCGGTCCGATGCATCAATTCAGTCCATGACGACGCGGTTCAGCAGATGACGCGTCAACGGGCTGGGGTGTAGGGAGTGCGAAGTCGGGTCATACACGGCCCAAATGCTTCCGTGGCGACCCCCGCAACGAGGCTTGGCGGTACACGCGTTCAGCTCGTTCGGACGTCGAGTAGTACCAGCGGAATGAGCCTGTTCGTTGCCTGCTGGTATCCGATGTAGTTCTGATGGTCGGCAACGATCAGCGCCCACAGGCGCGCGTAGTCCGCGTCGCCGGGCAGCAGGATGCGAGCGGTCGCCGCAAACGTGGACCGCTTCACCATCACCTCCACGTCCGGGTGCTTGCGCAGATTGTGGTACCACGCCGGGTGGTTGTCGGCACCGCCGTTGCTGGCCGCCAGTAGATACGATTCGCCGTCGCGCCAGTAGATCAGCGCCGCGGTGCGACGCCGGCCCGAACGCGCGCCGGTCGTATGCAAGAGCAGGGTTGGGTCGCCGAGCAGTCGGTGGCCTACCCAACCGTGTGAGAGTTCGTACACGGCCTGGTGCAGCCCCAAGAGCCGACGCAGCCAAGGTGGAACGCGGTGTCCGCCGGTCATGATGGATTTCCTTTCGATGCAAACGATATGAAAGCGAAAAACAGTGCAGGACGGCGCTACTCGCGTCTTTCGATGGGCCTGCAACGATCGAGGCTGTGCGCCTACGTCGGGATGTCGTCGGGGTACCTCCGCCATGTAACTTACTAAGCGGATAGCAAGTAAGTTAGCGATACTATTCCCGGGTGTCAACCGATGCGAATGACCGTGACGCCGCGATGCCTCGCACGCAGACCGAACGACGCGCGGCCACCGAGGCGCGTCTTCTCGACGCTGCGTTCCGGATCGTCGCCGAGCACGGTATTCGATCGGTGACGACGGCGGCGGTCGGTGAGCGCGCCGGGTATTCGCGGGGAATCGTCAACCACCATTTCGGCAGTCGGGATCGGCTGATGGCCCGTCTCGCCGAGGCGTCGCAGGGCCGGTTCACCCCGGACACCAGCGGCCGCACCGGCCGGGACCGGGTGCTGCGCACCATCGAGCAGTATCTGACCGCGATGGCCGATGACCCCGGTTCCATGCGCGTCTTCTTGCGATTGTGGACCGCCTCCGTCGGTGCAGAGGAGCCGAGCCTGGGACCCGCATTCGCCGACCGCGACGTAGAGTTCCGTGCCTATTTCATCGAGGCAATCAGCGACGGCCACAGCGACGGAAGCATCGGCTCGCACGTCGACCCCGAGGGGACGGCCGTGGCTCTGGTCGGACTGGTCCGAGGCATCGCCATGCAGTGTCAGGTCGACGCGGACCTGGCGGCCGACGGTCGTGTCCGGTCAGCCGCTCTGGCGTTGATCGGCGGCGGCTTGAGCACGGCCTAGACAAGCCGGCTGAGGTCGGGACCGACTTCGGGTGCCTGACGTCGTCGTCATCGCGCGCCTCGACTTCACGGTGGTGCGACCCCGGCCCGCCGGTCAGTGCCGCATCGTGGATGGCAGCGGCGAACGTCAAGTGGCGCAACGCCATTCGCGTGGTGCCGGCACGCCTCATGGTCATGCGCGCAGTTCGTCCCCGCGGGCGAGCTTGGACAGCGCGGCTCGGCACATGTCGCGGGTCTCGCGTCGGGGTTGCTTTCCGTGCCGGATATCCATATGCGCCGCGGTCAGCAACGACCATGTCGCGCCCACCATGAACTGCGGTGTGAATTGGGTGTCGACCGAACCGTCGCGGTGTCCGCGCTGGATGACCGCGATGATTCCTTCATCCGCCTCGCAGTCGAATTCGTCGGGTCCGTAATCCGCGCCGGCGCGCATCCACCACCCGAGGTTGTCGAGGCGTTCCAGCATCTCGTCGACGATCCGCAGGTAGGCGGCCAAACCGGTGCCTTCCGCGGTGTGGGCTTCCCGGACGGCCTCTTCGTACTGCGCCTCGACGAACGCTTCGATGCCCTCGGTCAGGGCGGCGCGGTCGGGGAAGTAGCGGTTCAAAGTGCTTCGCGCGACGCCGGCTGCTGACGCGATGTCGCTCATCGACGCTGCGGCGTTATCGGTCAGCACGTCGATCGCCGCCGAGAGCAATACCGCGCGTGTGCGGTCACGCAACCGCAGCGAAGGGCCTGTCGACGGCATTCGCCCATGATGCCCGATTTCGCGGAGATCGGTCAAACTTGACTAAAATCGGACATATATGTCCTACTTTGAATCATGATGATCGATTCAACGCCCGCTGCGGGTGCCCCGAAACAGCAGACCAAGCTGTCCGTGTTGTGGGCATTCACCCGACCGCACCGAAGCAAGCTGGTGCTCGCCCTGGTCCTGGGGCTCGGCGTGTCGGCAGCAGAACTGGCCACACCCCTGGTCACGCGGTGGGTACTGGATGCGATCGGCATGCCGGGCAACCGGTTCGGCGCACCGGTCATGCTGCTGGCCGCACTGATCATCGTCGGCACCATCTTGAGTTGGCGTCAGTGGATCGTGCTGGGCACGCTGGCCGAGAACGTCGTCTACGACGCCCGCCAGGGCATGGTCCGTCGCTTCCTGCGGGCCCGGCTGACTCCGCTACAGGCACGGCCGACCGGCGAACTGGTGACCCGGGTGACCAGTGACACGGTGCTGCTGCGTGAGGCCGCATCCTCCAGTGCGGTCGGCCTCGTCAACGGCACCATCACCGTGATCGGGACCCTGGTCCTCATGGTGTACCTGCATCCGCTCCTGGGCGCGGTGACCATCACGGCAATGGTCCTCATCGGATTGGTATTCGGCTTCCTGATGCCTGCGATAGGTCAGGCGCAGGAAGACGCACAGAACTCGTTGGGACGTCTCGGCGGGTCGTTGGAGGCAACCTTGCGCGCCATCAAAACCGTCAAGATCGCCAAGGCAGAAGAGCGCCAGGCCGACGACCTGCTGGATGTGGCGGATCAGTCGAGAGAGCATGGTTTGCGCGCCGTACGCCGGGAGGCGCTGGTGTGGAGCGTCACCTTCTCCGGTGTGCAGGCCGCCACCCTCGTGATCGTCTGCGGCGGAGCGTATCTCGTGTCCATCGGACAGCTCGGCATGTCCACTCTCGTGGCGTTCCTGCTCTACGCGGTGGGCCTGCTCGGTCCTGCGATGGAACTGAGCACCCACCTGACGACGTTGCAGGCGGGGATCGCCGCCGCGGGCCGGATCAGAGACGTACAGGTATTGACGCCGGAGCGGTCCGACGGATCCGCGTCGACAGCGCCCATCGGCGCGGCGGATGCGCCGGTCATCACGTTGGAGCGGGTCGGCGCCAGGTACCGCACCGACGGTCCGGCAATTCTCCGGGATGTCGATCTCGAGGTGCCGCGGCGCGGTCACACCGCCATCGTCGGCCCCTCCGGAGCCGGAAAGACGACGCTGTTCGCCATGATGCTCAAGTTCATCGAGCCCGAGATGGGCCGATTGCTGATGGCCGGCACACCATACTCGGAGTTGGGTGCCGCCGGCGTGCGGCAACGGCTCGGCTACGTCGAACAGGACAGTCCGCTGCTGCCCGGAACCCTTCGCGACAACCTGGTGTTCGCCAATCAAGCTGCCTCGTCGGCGGATATCGACGCGGTACTGGCCCAGTTGCACCTGTCCGATCTGGTCGACGGACTCCCGCAGGGCCTCGGTACCGACGTCGCGGCGGCGACCATCTCGGGTGGACAGCGTCAACGTGTCGCGCTGGCACGGGCGCTGCTGGCCGAACCCGACGTGCTGCTCCTGGACGAAGTCACCGCGCAGATCGACGGGCTCTCCGAATCCGCCGTGCACGAGGTCATTCGACATCAGGCGCAGCAACGCGCGGTCATCACCATCGCCCACCGGTTGTCGACCGTCATCGACGCCGACACGATCATCGTCATGGATCGCGGCCGAATCATCGACCGCGGGCGCCATGACGAGCTCATCGGGCGGTGCGGACTGTACCGACGCCTGGTCGACGCCCTGCGTCTCGATGCCGATGGCGACCCGCGTTGTGATGACACCGAAAAATGGCCCCATCAAGAACTGAGGACCGCCCCATGACCGACGACCTCACCCCTGTGCAGGCTCCACCCCCGACCGGCCGGTGGAAGGCCCTGTCCGCGAACGACATATACGGCGGCGTGATCGGGACGGTGTTCGCCAGCGCCACGCTGGCTGCCATCCCCGTCGGCCAAGCACCCAGCTATTCGGCCATGTGGGTGGCCGTCAGTGTCGCGATTGCGGCCATCACACGCAGTTATGGCCAGCACGTCTCGACACATCAGATGAACGCGGAGACAGGTTTCTGGCGGGATCTCGGATCGTCGATGCGGACCGGGATCCCCATGGTGCTGGCCTCCGTACCCACGGTGATCGCGTTGTGGTTGGCGCATCTTTTCGGGTGGCGCGACGACGTGGAGGGCCCGGACGGGTTGAGTTCCCTCGGTTACACCTCGCTCACGTTGCTGATGAACGCGGCACTGCTGTTCGGCTGGGGTTTGTTGGCCGGCCGTATCGGTGGTTACTCCCGACTCGGGGCGTGCGCCGTGGGGCTCGGCAACGCCGGTATCGGCGCCGTGGTGATCGTGGTCAACCTCATGATCAAATGATCGACTGATTCCGTAGGGGCAATTGCCTGTGCGGACTGCCGCGCATTGACAGGATGTCGCCATGAGATTGGCAGTCGGATACCTCGCGATCCCCGGTGGCGCGGACGCACTGGCGCTCGGCGTCCGGTTGGCCCGCAGCGCCGGGGCCGAACTGGACCTGTGTGTCGTACTGCCCAAGGATCGGTCGGTGCCGGCGATGGTGCCCACCGGCAACTACGACGACGTGCTCGGCGGGCAGGCCAAGGAGTGGTTGGCCGATGCGATGGCGCAGGTACCCGACGATGTCGTGGCGCATCCGCACGTCAGCTTCAGCGATTCGCCCGCCGGCGGGTTGATCGACGAGGTGCGCCGACTCGGCGCCGCCGCCGTCGTGGTCGGCGGATCCGGTGGCGGCCTGGTGGGTGGTTACTCGTTGGGGTCGGTGGTCAACGAATTGCTGTACTCGGCGCCGGTTCCGGTGGCGGTGGCTCCCAAGGGTACTCGCCTGTCGACGGTCGGGCGGGTGCGTGAGGTCACCTGTGCGATCGGTGAACGCGCCGGCGCCGACGCACTCTTGACCGCGGCACTGCGGGCTGCCGAGACGGCCGGCGTACCGCTGCGGCTGGTATCGCTGGTGGCGCTGGATCCGATGTACGGTTCGCTGCGCAGCGACGCCGACGCCGTCCGTGATCGGGCTCTGACCCACGCGCACCAGGTGCTCGAGGAGGCGAGAGCCGCACTGCCGCTGGGGTTCAGCGTCACATCCACGGTGGTCGACGGGTCCTCGGTGGAGGATGCGGTGAGCAAACTGCCCTGGCACGACGGAGATCTCATCATGGTCGGGTCCAGCAGGCTGGGCGCACCGCGACGACTGTTCCTCGGTTCCACCGCGGCCAAGATGCTGCGCGTGCTCGACGTGCCGATGGTCGTCGTACCCCGATCCACCGATGAGGAGACATCATGACCACCCACGACTCGGGAACGGTGTCCAAAGGCCTGGCGGCAGGCAAGATCGGCACCCTGTCCGGCGCCATGCTCGGGATCTCCTGTGTGGCACCCGGTTACACGCTGACCGCGAGCATCGGCGTCATCGTCGCGGCCGTGGGCCTGAAGATGCCCGCCATCTTCATCGCCGGCTTCATCCCCATGTTCCTCACCGCCTACGCCTACCGCGAGCTGAACTCTCGCACGCCGGACTGCGGTGCGTCGTTCACCTGGTCCACCAAGGCTTTCGGTCCCTACGTCGGCTGGATGTGCGGATGGGGCATGGTGGTGGCCTCGATCATCGTGCTGTCCAACCTGGCCGCGATCGCCGTCGAATTCTTCTATCTGCTCATCGCTCGCGTGTTCAACCAGCCCGGCATCGCCGACCTGGCCGCGAATCTGCCGGTCAACATCATCACCACGCTGGTGTTCATCGCGGCGGCCACCCTGATCGCCAGCCGCGGCATCACCACCAGTGAGCGCGTCCAGTACGTGCTGGTGGCCTTCCAACTGGTGGTGCTGGTGGCCTTCGCCATCACCGCGCTCGTCCATGTGGGCCGCGGTGCTGCGCCGGCCGGGCTGAGCTTCGACCTGGACTGGTTCAACCCGTTCACCGGTCTGACGCTGGCGGTGTTCGCCGTCGGGCTCACCGGGTCCATCTTCGCGTTCTGGGGTTGGGACACCTGCCTGACCCTGGGTGAGGAGTCCAAGGATCCGACGAAGGTGCCGGGCCGGGCCGGATTGCTCTGCGTCACATCGATTCTGATCACCTATCTGCTGATCGCGGTCGCGGTGATGATGTACGCCGGTATCGGCGAAGAGGGCCTGGGTCTGGGTAACCCGGAGAACTCCGAGAATGTGTTCGGTGCGCTGGCCGACCCGGTACTGGGACCGTGGTTCGGGCCGTTGCTGTACCTGGCGGTGTTCGCCTCATCGGTGGCCAGCCTGCAGACCACCTTCCTGCCCGCCGCCCGCGCGATGCTGGCGATGGGCGTCTACAAGGCTTTCCCGGCGCGCTTCGCCGAGGTGAGCCCGCGCTTCCTGACCCCGGTGTACTCGACCGTTGTCGCCGGGGTGGTCACCGGCGGCTTCTACACGGTGGTGAAGCTGTTGTCCGACAACGCGTTGTGGGACACCATTGCCGCGCTGGGCATCATGATCTGCTGGTACTACGGCATCACCGCGTTCGCTTGTGTCTGGTTCTTCCGCCGAGAGCTCTTCAGCAGCGCCCACAACATCGTGTTCAAGTTCCTGTTCCCGCTGCTGGGTGGGCTGATGCTGGCCACCGTGTTCGTCATCGCGATCCGCGAGAGCATGAATCCGGAGAACGGTAGCGGCGCGGCGATCGGCGGGATCGGGCTGGTGTTCTTCATCGGGTTCGGGATCCTGGCGTTCGGGGCGGTGCTGATGCTCGTGATGCGCGCCCGGCAGCCAGATTTCTTCCGTGGTCAGACCCTGCGTCGGGACACCCCGGCGCTCGCCGAGTAGCGGTCAGCGGCCGGGCGATCACAGTTCGTCGTCGGGGATACGGCTGAGCAACCGGACCGCCACCTGCACGCAGGGGCCGATGGCGATGGCGAACAACAGGGTCCCGATCCCGGCCAGCCCGCCGAGCAGCCATCCGCACAACAGCACCGTTGCCTCGACGGCGGTCCGGGCCGCCCCGAGCGGCCACCCCGCGACGCGGGCGAGCCCGGTCATCAACCCGTCGCGTGGGCCGGGGCCGAGTCCGCAACGCAGGTAGAGCCCGCTGCCCACCGCGACCACCAGGATGCCGCCGACACACAGGGCCGACCGGGCGAGCAGCCCGTCGGGTTGCGGCAACACCTCCAGGGACACGTCCAACGCCGTGCCCACCAACAACACATTGGCCACCGTGCCGAGTCCCGGTTTCTGGCGCAACGGAATCCACAGCACCAGCACGACCGCGCCGATGATGTTGGTCAGCACCCCGACCGACAGCGAGGTGTGCATGGAGAGGCCTTGGGCGAACACTGTCCAGGGTGAGTTCCCCAGCTGGGCGGCGACGATCAACGCCTCGCCCGTTCCGAACAGCCAGAGGCCCAGAACCAGCGACGCAGCCTGCATTGGCCGGGGGAACCATCTGTTCATGGTCGGATTGACGCTACGCGGGGCCACCGAGCGACATGCGGTCCAGTTCGGGTCAGGGTCCGCGTCGCGCCCTCAGTGCTGCAACAGGCCGGCGTCGGCGGCCAGGAACCGACGCAGAGGTGATCCGGTGATGTCGAAGGTGCTGCCGGATCTGCTCGCCGAGGCTAAGCGCAACCGTCATTGCCGGTCGGGGTTCGGCGTCCCGCCCGAGTTCTGCAGGTCGGGCAGGAACACCACCCGACGCTGATTGCCACCGTGCCTGCGGGCATCGGCCACCGCGGCGCCGGCGGCGGCGAGCAGGGTCTCGGACAACTCGTCCGGCGACACCGACGCCAGGGGCGTCAACGGGGTGACGACGGCTGCGATGCTGGCTTTGAGTTCGGGGGCGGTGGCGGTGAGCCCGCCGCTGATCCGTTCGCACAGCGGGTCGGGATCCGGAGTGTTGAAGATGTCGACCAACAGGAAGTCCGCGTCCGGCAGGTGGGCGATCCCCACATCGCGCCGGGCCTGGTCGCGCAGCATCTGCGCCACCAGGACCCGCAACTCGCGGGCGCGGCCGTCACCGACGACGTCGGCGACCGCGGCGAAACTGTCCAGGCTGACCTGGGTGACCACCAGGTAGCGATCATCGGTGCGGCCGCGCGCGGCGACGGTGACCGCCAGCGCATCCAGGAATCCGTCCCGGCTCAGGAGCCCGGTCGTGGGCTCGATGTCGCCGGTGAACAGGTCGGCGTCGATGAGCCCGATCAACGCCCGCACCACGAAGGTCACGAAGATGATGATCAGCGCATTGGTCATGCTGAGCCCCAGGGCCACCGCCGGGGTGGTGGCCGCGAGCCGGATCCCGGTGACGACGATGACGGCCAGCGCGGCCACCAGAACGGCGCCGATCAGGCGCCAGGTGTGAAAGATCGCGGTGTAGGTCGCGACCGCGGTGAACACCGCGGCGCCCATCAGGCCCAGCAGCGGTTCGGGAAGGGCCACGCAGGTGGCAGCGGCCAGGACGATGCCGAGGATCACGGAGATCTCGGACTGGCGCTTGGATGGCCACAGGCCGCGTGCCCAGAACAGCACGCCCAGGGCGATGCTGCAGAAGCTGACGCCGGCGGCCGCCAGGCGCAAGATCCAGTCGTCGGAGTCGGTGGCGCCGAACATGACCAGGGCGGGTGCCAGGCCGCCGACGATCATCCAGATGGCGATGAAGCGGGTCACCGTCTTACGGGCTCCACGGGCGTCCAGTCGCGATGTCATCCAGTAGTAGTGGTCCGGATGGCGAGGCTCCTGCCAGCTGGGCGCCGTCATGGTCACCAAGCGTAAACGGTGCGCTCATCGTCCTGCGTCCATCGAACATTTGTTCTATAGACTGGCGGTGTGGGTTGGCACAACGGACCGCCGAGCTGGTCGGAGATGGAGCGCGTCCTGGCCAGCAGGCCGCGCCACGTCGGTGACCGCAAGCCCCGTCGTTCCGGCCTGCCGCTGGAGTCGGCCGGTGACGGCGGGGACAGCCCCGCCTGGTCCCGCAAGCGTGGTGCCTATGAACCCGTCGGGCAGAACCGCGAACGGTCCTCGGTGCCGTACGCCGAACTGCACGCCCATTCGGCCTACAGCTTCCTCGACGGGGCCGGCACCCCGGAGGAGATGGTGGAGGAGGCGGCCCGGCTGGATCTGCGGTCCATCGCGCTGACCGACCATGACGGTCTCTACGGTGTGGTGCGCTTCGCCGAGGCCGCCCGCGAACTCGACGTGGCCACCGTGTTCGGTGCCGAGCTGTCGCTGGGCAACACACCGCGCACCGAGGACGCCGATCCGCCCGGTCCGCATCTGTTGGTGCTGGCCCGTGGCCCCGAGGGGTACCGGCGGCTGTCCCGGGAACTGGCCGCCGCCCATCTGGCCGGTGGGGAGAAGGGCAAGCCCCGCTACGATTTCGACGCGCTGACCGAAGCCGCCGGCGGGCACTGGCACATCCTCACCGGCTGTCGCAAAGGCCATGTCCGTCAAGCGTTGGCCGCCGGTGGGCCGGAGGCCGCGCAGCGCGCGCTGGCCGATCTGGTGGACCGGTTCGGCGCCGACCGGGTCAGCATCGAGCTGACCCATCACGGTCACCCCTGCGATGACGAGCGCAACGCGGCGCTGGCGGCCTTGGCGCCGCGCTTCGGTCTGCGCGTGATCGCCACCACCGGTGCGCATTTCGCCGCCCCCGAGCGTGGCAGGCTGGCCATGGCGATGGCTGCGATCCGGGCTCGCAACTCGATGGACGACGCGGCCGGGTGGCTGGCCCCGCTTGGTGGCGCGCATCTGCGCTCGGGGGAGGAGATGGCCCGGATCTTCGGTGCCGAGGTCGTGACCGCGGCGGCAGATCTCGGTGAACAGTGCGCCTTCGGTCTGGCGCTGATCGCGCCGAAGCTGCCACCGTTCGTCGTGCCGGACGGGCACACCGAGTCCAGTTGGCTGCGTCAGTTGGTGCGTGAGGGTGCCCGCGATCGTTACGGCCCGCCCGACCGTGCACCGAAGGCCTACCAGCAGATCGAACACGAGCTGGCCATCATCGAGAAACTGGACTTCCCGGGCTATTTCCTGGTGGTGCACGACATCACGAAGTTTTGTCGCGACCACGACATCCTGTGCCAGGGCCGTGGATCGGCAGCCAACTCCGCGGTCTGTTACGCGCTCAAGGTCACCAACGTGGACCCGATCGCCAACGAATTGTTGTTCGAGCGGTTCCTGTCCCCGGCGCGCGACGGACCACCCGATATCGACATCGACATCGAATCGGATCTGCGTGAGAAGGTCATCCAGTACGTCTACGAGAAGTACGGACGCGACTTCGCCGCCCAGGTGGCCAACGTGATCACCTACCGCGGGCGCAGCGCCATTCGGGACATGGCCCGCGCGTTGGGTTTCTCGCAGGGCCAGCAGGACGCCTGGAGCAAGCAGATCAGCCGGTGGAACGGTCTGGCCGATTCCCCGGACGTCGAGGACATCCCCGAGCAGGTGGTGGATCTGGCCACCCAGATTTCGAACCTGCCGCGACACATGGGCATCCACTCCGGCGGCATGGTGATCTGCGACCGTCCGATCGCCGATGTCTGTCCGGTGGAATGGGCCCGCATGGAGAACCGCAGTGTGCTGCAGTGGGACAAGGACGACTGTGCGGCAATCGGTTTGGTGAAGTTCGACCTGCTGGGGCTGGGCATGCTCTCGGCGTTGCACTATGCCATCGACCTGACCCGCGAACACAAGGGTATCGAGGTGGACCTGTCCCGGCTGGACCTGTCCGAGCCGGCCGTGTACGAGATGCTGCAGCGCGCCGACTCGGTCGGGGTGTTCCAGGTCGAGTCCCGGGCGCAGATGGCCACTCTGCCCCGACTGAAACCGCGGATGTTCTACGACCTGGTGGTCGAGGTCGCGCTGATCCGTCCCGGGCCCATCCAGGGCGGATCGGTGCACCCGTACATCAAGCGGCGCAACGGCGAAGAGGAGGTCACCTACGACCATCCGTCGATGAAACCGGCGCTGGAGAAGACCCTCGGCGTGCCGTTGTTCCAGGAGCAACTGATGCAGCTGGCGGTGGACTGCGCCGGGTTCACCGGCGCCGAGGCCGACCAGTTGCGCCGGGCGATGGGATCCAAACGGTCCACCGAGAAGATGCGCCGGCTGCGCGGCCGGTTCTTCGACGGTATGCGTGAACGGCACGGCATCACCGGCGCGGTGGCCGAGAAGATCTACGACAAGCTGGAGGCCTTCGCGAACTTCGGTTTCCCGGAAAGCCATTCGCTGAGCTTCGCGTCGCTGGTGTTCTACTCGTCGTGGTTCAAGCTGCACCACCCGGCGGTGTTCTGCGCGGCGCTGCTGCGGGCGCAGCCGATGGGTTTCTACTCGCCGCAGTCACTGGTGGCCGATGCCCGCCGGCACGGCGTCGTGGTGCACGGACCGGATGTCAATGCCAGCCTGGCGTGGGCGAACTGCGAGAACGATGGTCTGGATGTGCGGATGGGGCTGGGCAGCATCCGGCACATCGGCGACGACCTCGCCCAACGCATCGTCGACGACCGCATCGCCGGCGGCCCGTTCACCGATCTGCTGAACCTGACTGCCCGGGTGCAACTTTCGATCCCGCAGACCGAGGCGCTGGCCACCGCCGGTGCGCTCGGGTGTTTCGGGATCACCCGCCGGGAGGGATTGTGGGCCGCGGGTGCGGCCGCCGCCGAACGCCCCGACCGGTTGCCGGGAGTGGGATCGTCCTCGCACATCCCGTCGCTGCCCGGGATGAGTGCGCTGGAACTGGCCGCCGCCGACGTCTGGGCCACCGGGGTGTCCCCGGACAGCTATCCCACCCAGTTCCTGCGCGCCGACCTCGACGCCATGGGCGTGGTGCCCGCCGACCGACTGCTGACGGTGCCCGACGGGACCCGGATCCTGATCGCCGGGGCGGTGACGCACCGGCAGCGCCCGGCCACCGCGCAGGGCGTCACCTTCGTCAACCTGGAGGACGAGACCGGCATGGTCAACGTGCTGTGCGCGCCGGGTGTCTGGGCGCGACACCGCAAGCTGGCGCAGAGCGCATCGGCGCTGATCATCCGGGGCATCGTGCAGAACGCCACCGGTGCGGTCACCGTGGTGGCGGAACGGATGGGGCCGATCGACCTGCGGGTGCGGTCCCGGTCCCGGGACTTCCAGTGACGGTTACTCCGTCGGCGTCGTCCAGACCTTGTCGATGGTGATCCGCAGCCTCAGGTTGTACCTGCCCATCGCGTCGGTCAGCCCGAACTGCTCGGCGGCGGCCTGGAACTTCGCCCAGTACGGGCCGTCCTCGCGCGGGTCGGCATCCTCGGCGTCCACCCGGGCCGGGCCGCCGAGCACGATGATGCCGCCGCCGGTGCCGTCGGAGTCCAGGTTCAGGCTGACGTGCGGGTGGTTGCGGATGTGGCGCACCTTCGCCGCGCCGGGCTCGGTGTAGATCACGATGTCGGTCCCGTCGAAGAAGAACCACACCAGCTTCGGCACCGGTTGCCCCGATTTGGCGACGGTGGTCAGCCACGCGTAATCCTCGGACGTCAGCCGGTCGATGATTTCCGGTGTCAGGTCTGCAGTCATGATCGCGAATGTAGTCTCGCGATATGACACTCAACCTGTCCGCGGATGAAGTTCTGACCACGACGCGTTCGGTGCGTAAGCGGCTCGATCTCGAGAAGCCGGTGCCGCGCGAGGTGCTGATGGAATGCCTCGATATCGCCCTGCAGGCACCGACAGGTTCCAATTCGCAAGGCTGGCAATGGGTTTTCGTCGAGGACCCGGAGAAGAAGAAGGCCATCGCCGACATCTACCGGGTGGCGGCCACGCCCTACCTCGACGCCCCCAAGCCGACCTTCGGCGATAGCCGCGATGAGCGGACCCCGAAGGTCGTCGATTCCGCGAAGTACCTCAACGACCACCTGCATGAGGTTCCGGTCATGCTGATCCCGTGCCTGGAGGGCCGCCCCGACGGCGCGCCCGCGGGCATGAGTGCCGGCTTCTGGGGCTCGCTGATGCCGGCGGTGTGGAGCTTCATGCTGGCTCTGCGCAGCCGCGGCCTCGGCTCGGCGTGGACGTCGCTGCATCTGATGGGTGACGGGGAGAAGCAAACCGCCGAACTGCTGGGCATCCCGTTCGACAAGTACGCCCAGGGTGGGCTGTTCCCGATCGCCTACACCAAGGGCACCGACTTCAAGAAGGCCAAGCGGCTGCCCGCCGAGGAGCTGACCCACTGGGACACCTGGTAGGCCCCACTTCGCGCCGAGGTTGACGTTTCGGCGCGGTCTTCTCGTACTTCGGCGCCCATTTGTTCGATTGGGCGAAAAGAATCAGACCGCGCCGGCGAAGCCGTGCTGGCGCCACGCCTCGTAGGCGGCCACCGCGGCGGCGTTGGACAGGTTCAATGACCGGCGGCCCGCCAGCATCGGGATGCGCACCCGGGCAGTGATATGCGGGTCGGCGAGCGTGTCCGCGTCCAGGCCGGTGGGTTCAGGCCCGAACATCAGCACGTCCCCGGGCAGGTAGGACACCTGCGCGAACGAACGGTCGGCATGCGCGGTGAAGGCGAACACCCGCGCCGGCCCGATGGCCGCCCATGCCGCATCCAGATCCGGGTGCACCGTCACCGACGCCAGGTCGTGGTAATCCAGACCGGCGCGGCGCAGCTTGGGCTCGGACAGATCGAAGCCCAGCGGCTCCACCAGATGCAGCTGCGCGCCGGTCGCGGCCACCATCCGGATCGCGTTTCCGGTGTTCGGCGCGATGCGGGGTGAGAAGAAGAGGACGTGAAACACCGGGCCATTCTCTCCTGCGGATAATGGCGAGCATGGTCGAGCAGAGCCTCTGGATGCAGAAAGTCGCGGCCAACCCGGGCCACTCGCAGTGGTACATCGACCGGTTCCGGGCGATGGCCGAGGCCGGCGCCGACCTGGACGGCGAAGCCCGATTCATCGATGCGATGGCCCGGCGCGGAGCCCGCATCCTCGATGCCGGCTGCGGCCCGGGACGGGTGGGCGGCTACCTGGGCAGGGCCGGCCACGACGTCGTCGGCGTCGACGTCGACCCCGCCCTGATCGCCGCCGCCGAGGCCGACCATCCCGGACCGCGCTGGCTCGTCGGCGATCTCGCCGAACTCGATCTGCCCGCCCGCGGCATCGCCGAGCCGTTCGATGTGATCGTCTCGGCGGGCAATGTGATGACCTTCCTGGCGCCGAGCACCCGCACACAGGTGCTGGTGCGGTTGCGCGCCCACCTGGCCGACGGCGGCCGCGCCGTGATCGGCTTCGGCGCCGGCCGCGACTACTCCTACGCAAGCTTCTTGGACGACGCCGCCGAGGCGGGCCTGACCCCGGATCTGTTGCTGTCCACCTGGGACGTCCGGCCCTTTCGTGACGACGCCGACTTCCTGGTCGCCATCCTGCGCGGCGACTGATCCTCGCGAGCGTGCGCACTCTCCCGGTTGCTGACGGCGTGTCGGGGTGCAGACACGCACGCTCGCCGGGAAGAAAAGGTTGCGCAACGTAACGGTCACGAACTGCCTGCACCCGCAGCGAGGTGTGGAAACCGCGGAAACCGACTGTCATACTCGACGAATTGCCTGGCGTGCCACGCCGGCCCCATTGTGGGCATCAGCAGCAGGAAGCCTATGAACGCGCCACTGCAGAACGAAAATCACAGCGCCGCAGCGCAAATCAAGCGGCCGCCGCGCTGGTCGCCGAGCAACTGGCCGGTGGGCTGGAAGGTCTTCGCCATCGCGCTCGTCCCGCTGTTGCTGGCCGCCACCTTCGGTGGGTTGCGCATCTACTCCGGGTTCACCGAGGCATCGGATCTGCGCCGCGCGGCCGACCGCGCCGACATGGTGCCCGCCATCGAGAGCTATATGGCCGCCCTGGAATCGGCGATGCTCGCCGGACCGGACATCCAGCAGGCCGTGGGCGAGTTCGACACCGCCCGGCAGAACCTGCAGGACCGGCTCGACGAGACCGATGTGGTGCCCGATGTGCAGGCGGGCGTCGACTCCCTGCTGGGCGACGGGCAGGACCTGATCAACCGGGTGGCGTCCAACTCGATCAACCTGCGCGACCGCGTCACCGCCTACGCGCCCATCCTGCTCACCGCCGAGGACGCCATCAACGGATCCGTCCGCGTCGACGATGCGCAGATCCGCGCCGAGACGCTGGGGCTGTCCCGCGCGATCGGCGCGCGCGGGCAGATGATGATGCAACAGCTGCTGGTCAACCTCGGCGGCGAGGTTCCCGAACCCGAGTTGCGCACCTCCATGAGCACCGTCGCCGGCACCGAACCGTCCACCCTGTTCGGGATGAGTCAGATCCTCGGGGTCGGCTCGGCCGAGGCGCAGGAGTTGCAGGCGCAGTTCGTCCGCCGGATGGCGATCATGTCGGACCCGGCCGCGGTCCTGGTGAACAACCCGCAGCTGACCGAGTCCATCGCGGTCACCGACGACATCGCCGGCCGGGTCATCGACCAGACCACCGCCTCGGTCACCACCGCGGTTGCCGATCAGGCCGACGCGCAACGCAGCTCCGCGATCCGCGATGCCGTCATCGTTGTCGCCGCGATGCTGCTGGCACTGCTGGTCGTCGCGTTGGTCGCGCGCGCCTTGGTGCGGCCGCTGCGGCGGTTGCGCGACAGCGCGCTGAAGGTGGCCCACACCGATCTCGCACGCGAGCTCGACCAGGTCCGTGCCGGCGGCGACCCCGGCCCGGTGCGGCCGATTCCGGTGCACACCACCGAGGAGGTCGGTCAGGTCGCCCACGCCGTGGACGAACTTCACGAGCAGGCCGTCCTGCTGGCCGGTGAACAGGCCCGGCTGCAGCTGCAGGTCAGCGACATGTTCGAGACGTTGTCGCGACGCAGCCGATCGCTGGTGGACCAGCAACTGACCCTGATCGATGAGCTGGAGCGCGACGAGCAGGATCCTCAGCGGCTCAACCGACTGTTCCAGCTCGACCACCTGGCCGCCCGGATGCGCCGCAACGGCGCAAACCTGTTGGTGCTGGCCGGGACCAACACCACCCGCGAGCATGCCGAGCCGGTACCGGTCGCGGCCGTCGTCAATGCCGCCGCGTCGGAGGTCGAGGACTACACCCGCGTCGTCACCGCGACCGTGCCGGACTGCGAGGTCATCGGGGCCGTGGCCGCCGACCTGGTGCACGTGCTGGCCGAACTGATGGACAACGCGCTGCGGTATTCGCCGCCCTCGTCGCAGGTCCGCATCTCCGGGGTGCGCGCCGAGGACGGCGCGTTGGTACTCGAAGTCGGCGACAACGGTCTCGGGATGGCCGAGCCCGATCTGCGGGTGGCCAACACCCGTCTGCAGTCCGGTGGCGAGGTCAACCCGTACACCGCGCGGCACATGGGACTGTTCGTGGTCAGCAGGCTGGCCGCCCAGCACGGGTTGGTGGTGCGATTGCGCGCGACGGTGCCCGGCGATCCGAACTCGGGCACCACCGCCGGCATCTACGTGCCCGCCGAACTGGTGGTGGGCACCGATGTCGGCCCGCGCTTCACCGACCTGCCGCCCGCCCCCGCGGTGGTGCCGCAAGCGTACCCGGCGCCGGTTCCCGAGCCGGTCGCGCCGGTGTTCGAACCGTCGCCTTCGGTTCTGCCGCAACGCAATCCCGGATCCAGCGGGTTCGCCGCGGCGGCCGATCCCGAGCCGCCCACGGCGCCCAGACCGGTGGATGCGTCGGCGTTCTTCACCGCGCGGGCCTCAGAGCCTGCGGTGTCGGCACCGGACTGCGATGACGCGATCTACCAATCGATGCTCTCGGAATGGCTCGTCGACCCCACCGATCTGGGCGCGAGCACAGACCTGGATTGGAAGTCGGTGTGGGACAACGGCTGGTCGGCCGCGGCCTCGGCGGAGGCCGCTCCGGTGACCGAGCACACCGCCGAGGGGTTGCCGGTGCGCGAACCCGGTGCGCGGTTGGTGCCGGGGGCGGGTGACACGCCCGGCCGGCACGCGTCGGTAGCATCGGAGTCCGACGACCCGCCCACGGGTCCGCTGCCGAACCCGGCGGCCATCCGGGCCAGCCTGAGCAGTCACTTCGGTGGAGTCCACGCCGGTCGGTCGCAGACCCGCGACACCGAAGGACCACACCATGGCTGACACCCGCGAATCCTTGGACTGGTTGGTATCGAAGTTCGCCCGCGAGGTCGCCGGGGTGTCGCACGCGGTGCTGGTCTCTGCCGACGGACTGCTGATGGCCGCCAGCGAGCACATGCCGACCGAACGGGCCGACCAGTTGGCGGCGGTAACCTCCGGGCTGGCCAGTCTGTCCACCGGTGCGGCGCAACTGTTCGAGGGCGGCCACGTGATGCAGTCGATCGTGGAGATGGAACACGGCTTCCTGCTGCTGATGCGGGTCGGCGACGGATCCAATATCGCCGCGCTGGCCACCCGCTCCTGCGATATCGGCCAGATCGGTTATGAGATGGCCATTCTGGTCGAGCGGGTCGGCAACGTCGTGCAGGCGGCACGGCGTGCGCGCCAGCCTTCGTGAGCCGGCGATGCAGCCCCCGCGCGACGCCTGGGAGATCGGCGAACCCGCCGATGTCCCGAGCATGGTGCGCCCCTACACGCTGACCTCCGGGCGCACCGCGTCCGAGGTGGACCTGCCGTTGGAGGCGCCGATCGAGACGGTGGCGACCGCGCATTGGCCGGGCGGTGACGTGCGGTCCCGGATTCTGGCGCTGGGCCGTGACGGTCCGTCGGTCGCGGAGGTGGCGGCCCTGCTGGCATTGCCGCTCGGTGTCGCGCGTGTGCTGATCGGCGACCTCGTCACCGAGGGGTACCTTCGGGTGCACGCGACGTTGAGCGATGACGCCACGAGCGATGACCGACGGGAACTGATCGGAAGGACTTTGCGTGGCCTACGGGCGCTCTAGGCCGGGATCCACCAAGATCGTCATCTCCGGTGGCTTTGGCTCCGGCAAGACAACGTTCGTCGGGGCGGTGTCGGAGATCATGCCGCTGCGCACCGAGGCGCTGGTGACCACCGCGTCGGCCGGTGTCGACGGGCTGGAGGGCACCCCGGACAAGAACACCACCACGGTGGCCATGGATTTCGGCCGCATCACGCTCGCCGACGACCTGGTGCTCTATCTGTTCGGCACTCCCGGCCAGCGCCGGTTCTGGTTCATGTGGGACGACCTGATCCGCGGTGCCATCGGGGCGGTGATCCTGGTCGACATCCGCCGGTTGCAGGACAGCTTCGCCGCCGTCGACTTCTTCGAGGCACGCGGTCTGCCGTTCATCATCGCCATCAACCAGTTCGACGGCGCGCCACGGCATCCCGTCGAGGCGGTGCGCACGGCGCTGGCCATCGGCACGCACATCCCGATCGTCACCGTCGACGCGCGTGACCGCCGCTCGACCCGGGACGCGTTGATCGCGGTCACCGAGTACGCATTGGCCAGCGTGTGACGTCGGACCAGGTCTGGGTGGACCGCGAGTTCACCGGCCATGATTTCCGTGACGAGGATCTGAGCCGCATCCGGACCGAGCGGGTGGTCTTCGACGGATGTGACTTCAGCGGTGTCGACCTGACCGAATCCGAACACTTGGGCTCGGCCTTTCGCAATTGCACGTTCCGTCGGGCGTCGCTGCTGCACAGCACGTTCCGTCAGTGCAGCCTGCTGGGATCGAATTTCACCGAGACTCGGCTGCGGCCACTGCAGTTCGTGGAGGTCGACCTGTCTCTCAGCGTGCTCGGTGCGTGCGATCTACGCACGGTGGACCTGTCGGACTGTCGGCTGCGCGAAGCCAATCTGGTCGGCGCGGACCTGCGCAAGGCCGTGCTGCAACGTGCCGACCTGAGCGGCGCGCGGGTGCAGGACGCCAAGTTCGACGAGGCCGATCTGCGCGGTGCCCGGGTCGACCCGACGTTCTGGACGACGGTGAAGTTGCGCGGCGCAAGGGTGAACATCGAGCAGGGACTGGCGTATGCCGCCGCGCACGGGTTGGACGTGCACGGCGAGTAGCCGCGGTGTCGTGCTTCTTGGACACTTCGGCGCCAGGGAGCGCGGGCGGTTGAAACGTCAAGTCCGCGGCGAAGCGGTTGCGGTGTATCTGGATTGTCCCGCTTGGCGAGCGACAATCGAGCGACACGAAATTCTCTGGCCCCGTTGGCATCTCGTGTCACATTCCGGCCTGGTTTGTCGGTGGCCGCACGTATGTTCGGGTCATGAAGTCGGATGTGGTGCAGTCTCGGGACGCGGTGGCCGCCGCGGTCGGTGATCGTGCCGCGTCGGTGAAGGCGTTGTTGGATGCTGATTTCTCGGTGTTCGACACCGCGGAGTTGTTGGCGTTGCAGTC
>NZ_JBSFSB010000027.1:3193-42661 GCF_053589535.1 Mycobacterium sp. NPDC003323 | reverse complement strand
GGTGGCCTCGGCGATGAAGGCCAACCGGCGCGCCGCGGCGGTGGCTTCGGAGCGGGTGGCGGCCGCGACGGCGGTGATGAGCGCTTCGTCACTCATCCCTTTCAGCGTGTCGCGATCGCATCCTTCGAACATGTGTTCTACGCTACTCGGCCCCACCGACAAGGTGGGTGATCGCTGCAGCCGACGCAGCTACCGGCGCTCCTACTCCACCAGCTTCAATGCCGACGCCGGGCAAAGCTTCACGGCCTCGCGGGCGTGCCCCTCTTCGTCGGCGGGCACGTCCTCGGTGAGCACCACCACGACACCGTCGTCGTCTTGGTCGAACAGTTCACCGGCAACCATCACGCAGTTGCCTGCGGTGATGCACATGTCCTGGTCGGCTTCGATACGCATCTTCACCACCTCACTGCCAACGACCGTAGCCCGTAGATGAAGTGGAAGGACCGGAACTCGACATCCTCGAAGGGCTCGGCGAGTGCCAATGACGGGAACCGTCGCAGCAGGGCCGGGAACGCGATGCGCATCTCCATCCGGGCCAGCGGCGCCCCGAGGCAGTGGTGCACGCCGTGCCCGAACGCCAGATGTCCGGCCGCGCCCCGCCGGATGTTCAATTCATCGGGGGAGTCCACGAACGCCGGGTCGCGATTACCGGCCGGCAGCGAGGCGAACACCAGCATCCCGGCGGGGATCGTCACGCCGGACAGCTGCACCTCGGTGGTGGTGAATCGCGGAATCGCGTGATGCACCACCGAAAGCCAGCGCAACAACTCCTCGATCGCCGGTCCGATGGCATCCGGATCGTCGCGGACCATGGCCAACTGCTCGGGCGAGCGCAGCAGCGCCAACGTGCCGAGCCCCAACATGTTCGACGTCGTCTCGTGCCCCGCGAGCAGCAGCAGACCGGCGATGCCGACCAGCTCGTCATCGGTCAGGTCGTCGCCGTGCTCACGGATCAACATTCCGAGAATGTCCTCACCGGGTGCGCGACGGGCCCGGGTGACCAGGCTCTGCATGTAATCGCGGCTCTGCTGCTGCAACGCCATCCGCTCGGCGATCGGCAGCGACAGATCGAGCTGTCGCGCCGAACGATGCTCGAAGGCAGGCCGATCCTCCACCGGCACGCCGAGCAGCTCGCAGATCACCAAAGACGGTACCGGCAAGGCGAATTGAGAGACCAGATCGGCCGGCGGCCCGGCGGCCGCCATGGCGTCCAGTCGCTCCTCGACGATCTCGGTGATGCGTGGCTCCAGCCGCTTCATCCGCCGGATGGTGAATTCCGGGGTGAGCATCCGGCGCAACCGCTGGTGCTCGGGCGGATCCTGGCCCAGCAGGTTCCCCGCACGCGTGCGCGCGAGTTCCTCGTCGGACATCGCCGGGGCACCGGGCAACACGAAACCCGGTGGGCGGGTGTTGGAGAAGTGTTCGTGGTCGGACAGCACCGTCTTGACATCTTCGTACCGCGTGATCAGGTGCACCGGGTTGCCCAACGCGCTGACCACCGACCGCACCCCGTCCGCGTCCCTGATCTCGGCGAGCTCGGGCACCGGGTCGAAACCGTTGCGGCGCATGTGTACCGGAGGCAACGTGGCTGTCATGTCCACACGCTACGCGCTAAGGACAAAATCCGAGATCAGAGCGTTGACGAGGGTCGGATTCTCCAACGCGGCCAGATGCGCGACCCCGTCGAGCACCGCGGTGGCCGCGCCCGGGATCGCGGCGGCCATCTCCAGCGTCTCGGCGACCGGGAACGTCGCATCCTCGACGCCGGCCACCACCAGCACGGGAGTGCGCACCTGCGCAAGCAGCGCCCGCTGATCCGGCCGCTTCGGCACCACGCTGGTCACCGCCCAGGCGCTGGACGCGATGTCGACGGCACGGGTGGCGGTGCGCACGTACTCGACCACCTCGGGCCGCTCCCGGAATGTCGTCGGCCCCAGAAAAGCCTTGAGGACCTCGCGGGTCAGCGGCCCGCGGATGCCGCCGAGCGTCTTGGCCGCCCGCAACAGCAGTCCGTACTCGATGCGCTGGCGGCGACCGGCGGCCGAGGCGGTGCAGTTCATCAGCACCGAGAAGCCGACCCGGTCGGGGTGCAGCGCGGCGAAGGTCCCACCGATCATCCCGCCCCACGAGTTGCCGACGAAGTGGGCCTGATTGATGCCCAACTCGTCCAGCACATCCACCACGC
The DNA here is from genome assembly GCF_053589535.1 of Mycobacterium sp. NPDC003323. Classification (NCBI taxonomy): domain Bacteria; kingdom Bacillati; phylum Actinomycetota; class Actinomycetes; order Mycobacteriales; family Mycobacteriaceae; genus Mycobacterium; species Mycobacterium sp. NPDC003323. The sequence goes on along the minus strand of NZ_JBSFSB010000027.1, from coordinate 40,476 downwards.
ACTGCGCGCAGTCCTCGAATGTGAAGCCTGCGGTGAGCTTTTCGCTCGCACCGTGCCCCGGCGGATCGATCAGCACCACCTTGGCGTGTTCGCCGAACTCTGCGGCCTGCGCGGTCCACATGTCGCCGCTCATCAGCAGGCTCGGCCAGAACACCAGCGCATCACCGGCGCCGGTGGTCTGCACGTGCAACCGGCCGAGCCGGGTGGCGACTGTCCGTGATTCCACGGACTCACGCTAGCGGTCGGCGCGCAGCCCCGGCCACCAGATGCGCGGACCGATCAGGGTGAACAGCGCCGGGATGATCACGGTGCGCACCACGAAGGTGTCCAACAGGATCCCGAGCCCGACGATGATGCCGAGCTGGGTCAGCACGATCAGCGGCAGCACGCCCAGTACGCAGAACACCGCGGCCAGCACGATACCCGCGCTGGTGATCACCGCACCGGTGGCCGAGACTGCTCGCACGATGCCCTGTCGATTACCGAACTCCGGTGTCTCCTCGCGCGCCCTGGTCACCAGGAAGATCGTGTAATCCACACCGAGGGCGACCAGGAACAGGAAGGCGAACAGCGGGGTGCTGTTGTCCAGGGCCGGGAAACCGAACAGATGCACGCTGGCCCAGCCGCCCAGGCCCAGCGCGGCCAGCGCGCTCAGCACGGTGACGGCCACCAGGATCAGCGGGGCGAGCGCCGAGCGCAGCAGGACGAACAGCACCACCAGCACCACCGCGAGGATCGCCGGGATCACCACCATGCGATCGCGTTGCGCGGCCGACGCCGCATCGCGGGCCTCGGCATCGGAACCGCCGACCAGGGCGTCCGGGCTCACCGCGTGTACCGAACTGCGCAGGGCATCAACGGTTTCGAAGGCCTCATCGGAGGCCGGTTCGGCCTCCAGTACCACCGACCACTGGCTCAGTCCGGTGTCCGAGGTACCTGCCGGTCGTGCCGACACCACGCCGGGGGTGCTCTCCAGCGCCTGCGAAACCCCCGCAGCGTCGACCGTCGGTGCGATGACGACGGTCGGATCGGTCAAACCACTCGGAAAGTGTTGCGACAGTGTCTCGAACCCCCCGACGGACTCCGCCTGCACCCGGAACTGTTCGGTCTGCGTCAACCCGACCGGCGTGCCGACCAGACCGAGGCACAGCGCCGCCAGCGCGGCCAGTGCGCCACCGGAGACCCAGCCCGGCCGGTGGGCGACCCAGGAGGCGATCCGGTGCCATACCCCGTTGTCGGTCAGCGCCTTGGCGCCGACTTCGGGGATGAACGGCCAGAACAACTTCCGACCGAACAACCCGAGGAACGGTGGCAGCACCAGCAACACGAAGATCGCCGCGACCACCAGCCCGGAGGCGGCCTGCACGCCGAGGCTGCGATTGCTCGGGGCCGTGGCAAAGGCCAATGTCAGCAGGGCCAGGACGACGGTCGCGTTACTGGCCAGGATCGCCGGACCGGCCGCGCGCACCGCCGTCCACAGCGCGTCGCGATGGTCCCGGCGCACACCGAGTTCCTCGCGATATCGCGAGATCAGCAGCAGCGCATAGTTCGTGCCGGCGCCGAACACCAGGACGCTGGTGATCCCGCCGGTCGAACCGTCGGGGCTCAGGCCGAATGCGGACGCGACCGCCGTGCCGACCACCGAGCCGACGCGGTCGGCGAACGCGATGACCAGCAGCGGCACCAGCCACAGCACCGGCGAGCGGTAGGTGACGATGAGCAGCACGGCCACCACCGCGGCGGTCACTGCGAGCAGGGTGAAATTCGCGCCGGCAAAGGAATTGGCGATATCCGCGCCGAAGGCCGGGCCGCCGGTCACCTGCGCCTGCAGACCGTCGGGTAAGCGCTCGGAAGTCGTCGCCCGCAGTTCCTGGACGGCGTCGTCGAGCGCGAAACCGGACAGGTCGGCCGACAGCGGCGAGACCGACACCGCGGCCAGGCCGTCCTGGGACACCTGGGCGCCCGGTCCGGCGGCCGCGATGTCCGCCGGAGTCAGCGGACCGCCGTCGGTGCGGCTGAACACGATGATGGCCGGGGCCTGATCGCCGCCGGGGAATTCGGCGCGGACGGCATCCACCCGTGCGGACTCGGCGGATGCCGGCACCGCCACCGGGGACTGTGAGGCGGAATCGCCGCCGCTGAGCAGGGCCATGGCGGCGCCGGAGGCCAGGATCACCAGGAGCGCGACGAGCCAGGAGAGACGTCGGGACATGAGTCAAATATTTCAGAAACTTAACTATTAATCAACACCGCCGATATGCTGCGCGGGTGGCACGCGAGGACCTGGAGCGGATGATCGCTTCCGACGTACGCGCTCTGACGGCCGAATCGGATCAGATCGGCCGCGACTTCGCGCGCCGGAACAACGTCAGCGCCAACGACTTCCGCGCGCTGCTGCATGTGATGGTCGCCGACGCGGCGGGTGAGCCGCTGACCGCCGGGGAACTGCGCAAACTGATCGGCACGTCGGCGGCGGCCGTGACCTATCTGGTTGAACGGATGATCGCCTCGGGACATCTGCGCCGCGAAACCCATCCCGATGACCGGCGCAAGGTGATCCTGCGCTACGACGACCACGGACTGGCCGTGGCCACCGACTTCTTCACGCCGTTGGCCGAGATCAACTCCCGGGCGCTGGCCGACCTGCCCGACGGCGATCTGGACGCCGCGCACCGGGTGTTCACCGCGCTGGTGGGTGCCATGCAGGAATTCCGCACGACTAGCGACGATTGAGCGTCGCCTCCTCCAGATCCAACCCGCGCAGCACCTCCCGCAACACCTCGTCGTCGATGTTCCCGGCATCGCGCTCGGCGATGAAAACCGCACGCTCGGCGGCGAGCATCTCCAGACGCAGCCCGCGGAACACCGATGCCGGGCTCTGGCCGATCTCGTCCTCGCTGCGGCCCAACCTCTCCCATGCCGCGTTGCGACGCGCGATGTTCCACTTGCGCAGCACCTCGGCGGCACTGTCCTGCATCGACGCGCCCTGCTGCCCGAGAAGTTCGTCGAGCCGGTCGGCGGCGGCGCGGGCCGCCTTGTCCTGAGCTGCCGCGTGCGCCAGCGCATCGGCGCGGGCGTCATCACCTTCCACGCCGAATCTGCGGATCACCCACGGCAACGTCAATCCGTGCAGCAGCAGCGTGCCGACCACCACGACGAAGGTCAGGAACACCAGCTGATCCCGGCCGGGGAACGGGTCACCGGCCAGCGTCGTCGCGGGAACACCGAACGCGGCGGCCAGCGACACCACCCCACGCATGCCGGCCCACGCCACCACGAACGTCTCACCGGCCGACGGCCGGGGCGAGCGCAGATACGCGAACACATACACCCAGATCACCCGCACCGCGATCGTCGTCCCCAGCACCGCCGCGGCCGAGATCGCGATCTTGGCCGCCGACATGTCCGAGAGCTGGCCCACCACCGAGGGCAACTGCAAACCGATCAGCAGGAACGCGAACGATTCCAGGATCAGTTGCAGCGCACGCCACACCGCGTCGTCCTGCAACCGGGTGGCATAACCGGCATGGGTGGTCGTCCGCTGCCCGATCATCAGCGCGGCGATCACGACGGCGAGCACACCGGAGGTGTGCGCCTCCTCGGCGACCAGATACACCACGAACGGCGCCAGCAGCCCGATCGCACTCTCGACCAGCGGATCGTTCACCCGCGAGCGCACGAAGGTGATCATCAGGCCCGCCAGCACACCGACCACCACGCCACCGGCGGCGGCCACCACGAAGGTGCCCAACCCGGACGCCCACCCGGTCGACGCGCCGATCGCGGCGGCCAGTGCGACCTTGTAGGCGGTCAGTGCGGTGGCATCGTTGAGCAGGCTCTCCCCACCGAGCAGCGTCATCACCCGCCGCGGCAGCCCGAGCCGCCGTCCCACCGCGGTCGCCGAGACCGCATCGGGCGGAGCGACGATCGCACCGAGGGTGAGCGCGGCGGCCAGCGTGAACTCGGGCACCACGCGGTAGGCGACGAACCCCACCGCCAAAGTGGTGATCAGCGGCATGCCGACCGCGAGCATGCCGATGGCCCCGGCGCGTTTGCGCATGTTGACGTAGCTGCTCTCCAGCCCCGCCGACCACAGCAGGGGCGGCAGGATCACGAACAGCACCAGTTCGGGATCCAGCTCCACGGAGTCGAATCCGGGGATGTTGCTGGCCGCCAGACCCGCCACCACCAGCGCCAGCGGAGCGGAGATGTCGAGGCGCCGGCTCACCGCAGCCAGCAGTACGGCGGCCACTGCCACCGCCAGCAGAGTCACTCCCACCGCATCCACCTATCCTCGGTCAACATGCTCAAGCGATCACGACGACGTGAAACGACGAATCTGTGTGAGCACCTGGAGCCGACGGTAGAAAGCGTAGAACCGGCGCCGATTACTCCCGGGCGCTGCCAGGAATGCGCCGAGCTGGGAGAGGACACCTGGGCCCATCTGCGGATGTGCCTGTCCTGCGGGCATGTCGGCTGTTGTGATTCCAGCCCCCACCAACACGCCACCGCGCACTTCCGCCGGACCGGTCATCCGGTGATGCGATCCGTCGAACCCGGCGAGACGTGGCGGTGGTGCTATGTCGACGTCCGCGTCGGCTGACTATCTGGCAGGCTGGTCTGGCGATGACAAGGCACGCCGAAGACGCTGACACTCCCGCCAACCCGGCGGCACCCGTGGTGCTGCTGCTCGGCGACGCCGAGACCAGCCGTGAGCTGACGCTGGCCTTTCAACGGCTGGGCGCGGTGGTGACGTCGGCCGCGGCCGACAACCCGGATTTCGTGGTGGCGCAATCCGATCAGGTGCCCGCCGACCAACTCGGCACGATCGCCGAGACCGCCGAGGTCTTCCCGACGCCGCGGGCGTTGCGGCTCAGCCTGGACCGGGAGGGGCTGCGCCGGCTGGCCGCCGACGAACTGGGCCTGCCAACGGCGCCGTTCTGGTTCGCCGGCTCGGCGGCCGAGCTGACCGCCATCGCCGAACACGCCGGATTCCCGCTGGCCGTGACACCGCTGACCGAGGATGCCGACACCGGCCGCTCGGTGCTGCTGCGGCCCGAAGACGTCGGGCCCGCCTGGGAGCGTGCGGTCGCCGCGGGCCAGCGCCGGGTGATGGCCGAAACGGTGGTCGACGTCGACGACGAGATCACCCTGCTGACGGTCCGCACCTCCAGCGCGACCGGCCCCGCTGTGCATTTCTGCGAGCCCATCGGACACCGGGTCGCCGAGGACGGCACCCTGTCGACCTGGCAGTCGCACCGGCTGACGCCGGCGGCTCTGGACGCCGCCAAGTCCATCGCCGCACGCATCGTGAACTCCCTGGGCGGGCGCGGTGCGTTCGCCGTCGAGCTGCTGGTCCGCGCGGACGAGGTGTACTTCTCCGGCGTGCGACCCCGGCCCGTCGACGCCACCCTGCTGACGCTGCGCACCCAACGGTTGTCGGTCTTCGACCTGCACGCCCGGGCCATCCTCGGCCTGCCCGTCGACACCATCATGGTCTCGCCCGGAGCCGCCGAGATCGGCCGCGCGGGCGACGCCGCGCTGACCAAACCGGACGTGCTGGCGGTGCTGGCCCAGGCGCTCGAAGTGGCCGAGAGCGATGTGTGGGTGTTCGACCGGGGTCTGGGGGCGGCGTTCGCGACGGCCCAGGACGTCACCGTGGCACGCGACCGTGCGCAACGCGCCGCCGTGGCGCTGCGTAAGCTCTGGCAGTCGTGAGCAGCAGCAAGGGCGAGGATCCGGCCGACCGGGACAGACCGACGGCGACGCCGTTCCTGCTGGCCCTCGTTCTCATCGTGGTTGTGATCACCACGATTCTCGTGATCAACCGCGGTGACGGCGACGGGGACCCCGAACAGATCGGCCGCGCGGTCGTCGCGCAGAACGATGCGCTGCAGCGCCAGGACTACCAGGCGTTCAGGGCCGCCACCTGCGCCGCCCAGCACGGCACCGAGGACGAGGTCCTGACCCGGCAACGGGATTCGGTGGCGGCAAAGGGTGAGCGCTACGTCGACGGTGCGAGCAACGTCAGGGTCGGCGACGGCGGGAACAAGGCCTGGGCGTCGGTGCGCTACCACTTCGGTGACGACGAGGAGAACCAGGTCAGCACCGACATGACCTTCGTGCGCGAGGACGGCGCCTGGAAGGTGTGCTCGCCCGGTCCGGCCTAGCCGTTACGGTAGTGGCTGTGTCGACATCCGAGAGTCCGGGCTACGCCGGAGACATCACGCCCGAGCAGGCCTGGGAGTTGCTTTCCGACAATCCCGAGGCGGTGCTGGTCGACTGCCGCACCGAGGCCGAGTGGCGGTTCGTGGGAGTGCCCGACCTGGCCCCGCTGCGCCGTGACGTGGTGTACGTCGAATGGACCAGGACCGACGGCTCGCACAACGACGATTTCATCGACGACCTGGGTAAGTCCGGTATCGCCCCGGGCACCCGCCCCGTGGTGTTCCTGTGCCGTTCGGGCAACCGGTCCATCGGCGCGGCGATCGCGGCCACCGGTGCCGGAATCGGGCCGTCCTACAACGTGCTCGACGGATTCGAGGGCAACCTCGATGAGCACCGCCACCGCGGCGGCACCGGCTGGAAGGCCGTCGGATTGCCCTGGAGCCAGTCGTGAGTGACGTCCCTTCTGTACGGGTGCCTGCCGAACTGCCCGACGGTGTCAGCCAGGCGACCATCGGCGTGCGCGGCGGCCTGCTGCGCTCCGGTTTCGAGGAGACCGCCGAGGCGATGTACCTGACCTCGGGTTACGTCTACGAGTCGGCCGCCGACGCGGAGAAGGCGTTCACCGGCGAGATCGACCGCTATGTGTATTCGCGCTACGGCAACCCGACCATCTCGATGTTCGAGGAGCGGCTGCGGCTCATCGAGAACGCTCCCGCAGCGTTCGCCACGGCCACCGGGATGGCCGCCGTGTTCACCGCGCTGGGCGCGCTGCTGGGCGCCGGTGACCGGTTGGTCGCGGCCCGCAGTCTGTTCGGTTCGTGCTTCGTGGTATGCAACGAGATCCTGCCGCGCTGGGGTGTGGAGACCGTCTTCGTCGACGGTGACGACCTGTCCCAATGGGAGGAGGCGCTGAGCAAGCCCACCCAGGCGGTGTTCTTCGAGACGCCGTCCAACCCCATGCAGTCACTGGTCGACATCGCCGCGGTTTCCGATCTGGCCCACGCCGCGGGCGCAAAGGTGGTGCTGGACAACGTCTTCGCCACCCCGCTGCTGCAGCAGGGCATCCCGTTGGGCGCCGATGTCGTGGTCTACTCGGGCACCAAGCATATCGACGGTCAGGGCCGGGTGCTCGGCGGCGCCATCCTGGGTGACAAGGACTACATCGACGGCCCGGTGCAGAAACTGATGCGCCACACCGGTCCGGCGATCAGCGCGTTCAACGCCTGGACGTTGCTCAAAGGCCTTGAGACGCTGGCGGTCCGGGTGGACTACGCCAACCGCTCGGCGCAGCGGGTGGCGGAGTTCCTGGAGCAGCAGTCCGGTGTGAACTGGGTGAAGTATCCGTTCCTGCAGTCACATCCGCAGTACGACCTGGCGCAGCGCCAGATGCGCGGCGGCGGCACCGTGGTCACCTTCGAGGTGGCCGGCGGCAAGGACGCCGCCTTCAAGCTGCTGGACAAGCTGCGCATCATCGACATCTCCAACAACCTCGGCGACGCCAAATCGCTGATCACCCACCCGGCCACCACCACCCACCGCGCGATGGGCCCGGAGGGACGCGCGGCGATCGGGTTGGGCGACGGCGTGGTGCGGATCTCGGTGGGCCTGGAGGGCACCGAGGACCTGATCGCCGATCTGGATCAGGCGTTGGGCTGACGACCGTGTCGAAAGCTTCGGATGCGAAGAAGGCCCGGCGCAAGAAACGCAAGTCCGCCGGCGACGCCCGCTGGGTGCCGGATGCGGTGATCGAGCAGCTGTCGGCGATCCAGGACGCGGTGGTCGCCGATCTGGCCGAATTCGACGAGCGGATCACCGAGCGCGGCTGGACATTCGACGACGAGGAATCCGATGACGACTACGCCATCTGGTTCTACGAACCGTCCGGGGCGCAGGTCGACGACGGCATCCCGGTCACCTCGCTGTGGCTGGACGCCGCCGAGGACGGCACGCTGGTGCACGTGACCTTCGTCGGCACCACCGAGCGGCACACCTTCACCCACGAAGAACTGTTCGCCAAGCTGGACGTCATCGAGGCCCACCGGAACGGTGACCCGGCACCGGCGTGAATGACGTCACGCTGCGGCAGCTGCGCTACTTCGCCGTCCTCGGCGAGGAGCTGAACTACCGCCGTGCCGCCGAGCGACTGTTCATCACCCAGCCGGCCCTGTCTACCGCCATCAAACAGCTCGAGCACCAGTTCGGTGTGGTGCTGTTTCACCGCAACACCCGCGAGGTGGCGCTCACCGACCTCGGGGCGGCCTGGTTGCCTCAGGTGCAGCAGGCGTTGTCCGGCGTCGACGCCGTCGTCGACAACCTGGTGATGCTGTCCGGCACCCGGCGCGGAGTGCTGCGCGTGGGATATCTGATCGGGACCGGCGCGGACCTGCTGTTCCGGCTGGTCCGGCACTTCGAATCCGCCTATCCCGAGGTCACCGTCGAGCCGATCGAATTCGATTTCGCCGATCCCACGGCCGGACTGGCCGACGGCAGCACCGAGGTCGCGATCATCCGGCCGCCGGTAGACCTGCCCGAGCACCGGATGCTGATCCTGGACTCGGAATCCTGGGTGGCCTGCCTACCGCGCGATCACCGTCTCGCCGGTCGCAGCGAGGTCGGCATCGCCGAACTGCTCGACGACCCGATCGTGTGCGCCCCGCTGACCGCAGGCACCTGGCGGGACTACTGGTTGGCGATGGACGTCCGGGGTAACCGCCCGCCCACCATCGCCGCGATCGCCGCCACCTACGAGGCCGAGACCACGGCGATCGCCCGCGGACTCGGGATCAGCTTCACCACCTCGTCGGTGGCCCGCTTCTACGACCGGCCGGGCATCGTCTACGTGCCGATCTCGGACCGCCCGCTCAGCCACACCGCGCTGGCCTGGAATCCCGCCGACCTGACGCCACAGGCGGACGCCCTGGTCAGACTGGTGCAGGCGCAGTGGGGAGGGGGCGGCGGCGGCCATGATCCCGGCAGTGATAAACCCAGCTTATAAGTAGATCAAAACAACAAACTTCCGGTGACCGGCCGATGGCGGTTTCCTGTCTTCAGGTGTTCGTCCCCCACGTCTTGACCTGGAGTGACCATGACTGACGCAATCGCCCCACCGACTCATTCGGACAAACCCGCCGCGCTCAGCGCCGCAAACACGGTCGCCGCCCTCGGCTCCGAAGATGCCAAGCTCGCCGAGCTCGGCTACACCCAGAAGCTGGACCGCTCGGTGGGCACGCTGGCATCGTTCGCCATCGGGTTCGCCACCATCAGTGCCACCACCGCGGTGTTCACCGGTTTCGGGGCGGGCTACTTCACCGCGGGTGGGCCGTTCGTGTGGACGCTGCTGCTGGCCGGCGCGGTGTTCGCACTGTGGGCGTTCATCGCCGCCGACCTGACCGCCAAATTGCCGCTGGCCGGCTACTCCTATCAGTGGATCAGCCGCATCAACGGGCCCAACCTGGCCTGGTTCACCGGGTTCATCGCGCTGATGGGCTGGGTGTGCGGTATGACCGGTGTCGGCTTCATCCTGTCGGGCTACCTGGGTGGATTGTTCGGCTGGGGTATGACCCAAACCGAGCAGATCCTCATCGCGATCGCCGTCGTGTTCGTCTGCGTGCTGATCAACATCTACGGCGTCCGGTTCGCGACCATGGTCAACAACATCGGCGTCAGTCTGGAACTCGTCATCACCGTCGGTGCCACCGCACTGATCGCCATCATCGCGTTCTCGGCACCAGAGAACCATCAGCCCATCTCGGTGTTGTTCACCGGTGGCGAGTCCGGCGACAGGGACTCCTACATGCTGGCCTGGCTGGCCGCCGCACTGGGACCGTTCTTCGGGCTCATCGGCGTCGAATCCGGTGCCGACGTCGCCGAGGAGACCAAGGACGCCCGCCGCGTCGTCCCGAAGACCATGTTCTACGCCCTGGTCACCTCGATCGTCATCGAGCTGCTGATGTACATCGTCTACGTGCTGGCCATCAAAGACGTTGCGGCCGTCGAGGCCAACTCCGCGGCACCGATCGAGGAGATCATCACCCAGCAGACCGGCCCGGTGGTCACCAAGATCATCGTCGCGATCGCGCTGACCAACATCCTGGCCTGCTTGCTGGCCAACATTCTGGTCGCGACCCGGCTGGCCTACTCCATGGCCCGCGACAACATGCTGCCGTTCTCACACGTGTGGCGCCATGTCTCTCCCAAGAGCAAGGCACCGACCTTTGCCATCATCGGATTGGGTTGCTTGTCAACGGTGTTGCTGCTCTCGGCGCTGGTCAATGACAAAGCCTTCAACTACATCATCGGCATCGCCTCGCTGCTGTTCTTCTTCGTCTACATCCTGCAGACCATCGGCCTGCTGATCGGCTACAAGCGCGGCACCATCCCGGTCGGCGAGCCCGGCACCTTCGATCTCGGCCGGTTCCGGCTGCCTCTGTACGTCACCGCGCTGGTGGTGTTCCTCGGTGTCGCCGTCGCCCTGCTCTTCCTGCCCCAGTTCACCAACAACAAGTGGGTCTTCCTCGGCATCGTGGTGCTCGCCGCGATCTGGTGGGCCACCGGCTTGAAGTCACGGCTCAGCCGCGGTGACGCCGGTGCCGGCTACGCCAAGACCCACAACCTCTAGAAAGGACCGCATCATCATGAGCGCAGGAACCTCCAATCTCGTCGCCGTCGAACCCGGAGCCATCCGCGAGGCCACCCCGCCCGGATCGGTGATCCAGTACAGCGATTACGAACTCGACCACTCCAGCCCGTTCGCCGGCGGTGTCGCCTGGATCGAAGGGGAGTTCCTGCCCGCCGAGGACGCCAAGATCTCGATCTTCGACACCGGGTTCGGGCACTCCGATCTCACCTATACCGTCGCGCATGTGTGGCACGGCAACATCTTCCGGCTCGGCGACCACCTGGACCGCCTGCTCGACGGCGCACGCAAGCTGCGCCTGGACGCCGGCTACACCAAGGACGAACTCGCCGGCATCACCAAGCAGTGCGTGTCGATGTCGCAGCTGCGGGAGTCCTTCGTCAACCTGACCATCACTCGCGGCTACGGAAAGCGCAAAGGCGAGAAGGACTTGTCCAAGCTCACCCACCAGGTGTACATCTACGCCATCCCGTATCTGTGGGCGTTCCCGCCGGCCGAGCAGATCTTCGGCACCACCGCCATCGTCCCGCGTCACGTCCGCCGGGCCGGACGCAACACCGTCGACCCGACCATCAAGAACTACCAGTGGGGGGACTTGACGGCGGCCAGCTTCGAAGCCAAGGATCGCGGCGCGCGGACCGCGATCCTGCTCGACGCCGACAACTGCGTCGCCGAGGGCCCGGGCTTCAACGTCTGCATCGTCAAGGACGGCAAGCTGGCCTCCCCGTCGCGAAATGCGTTGCCGGGGATCACCCGGAAGACGGTGTTCGAACTCGCCGACCAGCTGGGCATCGAGGCCACCCTGCGCGATGTCACCAGCCATGAGCTCTACGACGCCGACGAACTGATGGCCGTCACCACCGCCGGCGGGGTCACCCCGATCAACTCCCTCGATGGCGAGCCCATCGGCAACGGTGAGCCCGGCCCGATGACGGTGGCCATCCGGGACCGGTTCTGGGCGTTGATGGACGAGCCCGGCCCGCTGATCGAAGCGATCGAATACTGAGTCCGGAAGCGGTCGTCGACCTGGCGGCCATCGCGCACAACGTCGGCGTCATCCGCGAGCGGTCCGGCGCCGACGTCATCGCGGTGGTCAAGGCCGACGGCTACGGCCACGGTGCGGCACCGGTGGCCCGGGCCGCGCTGGCGGCGGGGGCCACCGAACTCGGGGTGGCCACCGTCGGCGAGGCGCTCGCACTGCGGGCGGCCGGGATCACCGCCCCGGTGATCGCCTGGTTGCACACGCCGACAACGGATTTCGCGGCGGCCATCGGTGCCGATGTCGAGCTAGTGGTGTCCGCGCCGTACCAACTGGAGCGGGTGATCGACGCAGCCGGGCGGCTGGGCCGCCGAGCCACCGTCGGGGTGAAGGTCGACACCGGACTGGCCCGCAGCGGGGTGGCGCCCGAGGACTGGGCCGCCGTGAAGGCGCGGCTGTCCGATGATGCCGTCGTCCTGCGCACGGTGATGTGCCACCTGGCCCGCGGTGACGAACCCGGCCACCCGCTCAACGCCGCGCAGGCGGCCGGGCTGGACGAGTTCGTCGAGGGGCTGCGCCCGCACCGGGTGCACATCGCCAATTCGGCGGCCGCCCTGTCGGATCGGAGCCTGGCCCGCGATGCGGTGCGGACCGGGATCGCGTTGTACGGGTACGGCCCGGTGCCCGGCGATTTCGGGTTGCGCCCGGCGATGACGCTGACCGCGGAGGTGGCGCAGATCCGCAGAGTTCGCGCCGGGCAGGGTGTTTCGTACAACCACACCTGGGTCGCCGACCGCGACACCACGGTGGCGGTGCTGGCCGCCGGCTACGCCGACGGTATCCCGCGGGCGCTGACGGGCAGGTTGTCGGTGGGTATCGACGGGCGCCGGTTCGCCGGCGTCGGCCGCATCTGCATGGACCAGTTGGTGGTGAACCTCGGACACGACGGCGGTGGCGTATCCGAGGGGGACCGGGCGGTGCTGTTCGGCGCGGAGGATTCTGGTGGGCCGAGCGCCGCTGATTGGGCGCGGGCGGTCGGCACCATCGACTACGAGATCCTCACCGGCATCGGCGGCCGGACGCAGCGCCGCTACTTGCCGTCGGACTCGATGACGCCTTGGGCGGCCCTGGCGCGATCCTCGTAGGCCTTGCGCTTGGACTTGTCGAAGTCCAGGAACACGGTGTCCAGGCCCAGCGCCTTGTTCATCGCGCGGCGGCCCTTGGGCGGTAGCATCTGGGCGGCCTGGGCGGTGAAGCGCAGCGGCGGCGGCACCGACACATGGGTCTTGGGCTTGTCGAGGGTCTTGACGATCGCGGCGGCGATCTCCTCGGGCTCGACCGGCTTGATGGCACCACCGGACTTGGTGCCCGAGATCAGCTCGGTGTTGGTGAACGGCGGCATGATCACCGAGACGTTGACCCCGTGCGGGGCCATCTCGTCGGCAAGCGCGGTGGACAGGCCGACGACGGCGTACTTGGCGCCCACGTAGACCACCTGGCCGGGCAGCGGGATCAGGCCCGAGAGCGAGGCGATGTTGATGATGTGCCCGCTGCGGCGGCGAACCATGTCCGGCAGTGCGAGCTGGCAACCGGTCAGCACGCCGTAGACGTTGACCTCCAAGGATGAGCGGATCGACTGCTCGGTCTCGTCCAGGAACGCTCCGACCGGCATGACCCCGGCGTTGTTGATCAGCACGTCGATATGGCCGCCACCGTCGGTACGCGCCTTGTCGAGGAAGGTCTCGAACGAATCGCGGTCGGTGACGTCGAGCGGGTAACCCGAGACCTGGCCGAGCTTGGTCAGTTCGACGACGGCCGACTCCTGCAGGGCGACGTCACGGTCGCCGATGACGACGCGGGCGCCGCGGGCGAGCAGGGCCTTGGCGGTGGCATAACCGATACCGCGGGCGGCGCCGGTGATCGCGATGGTCTTGCCCCTGATGTTGTCCATGGCGGCGAACTTTACACGTGTCAAGTTTTTCGGGGAAGAGGGGTACGTGAGACATTCACCGGTGATGGACACACAGGTGCGTTTCGTGTCGGTGGCGCAGGACGACCCGCTCGCGGAACCGTTGCTCGCCGAACTGGCGGTGGAGTATTCGACCCGGTACGGCGGCACCGAGGCCGGCGTCGCGCGCTGGCTGCGCGGCCATCCGGCCGCCGAGTTCACCGCCCCGCACGGCGCGCTGCTGATCGGGTTGGTCGACGGCGCGCCCGTCACCGGCGGTGCCTTCCAGCGGTTCGACGCCGACACCGCCGAGCTCAAGCGCATCTGGACACACAGCGGGCACCGCAAGCGCGGCTACGCCAAGGCGCTGCTCGTCGAATTGGAGGCGCTGATCGCCGAGCGCGGGTACCGCCGCGTCTACCTGACCACCGGTGACCGCCAGCCCGAGGCCGAGGCGCTGTACGAGTCGGCGGGTTACACCCGGCTGTCCGAGCCGCTGCCCGCCGACGGTGATGTCTACCCGATCGCGTTCGAGAAGATGCTGGCGCCGGTTTCGTAAGCTGAGCCGATGTCACTGGGCATCGTGGGCGTGCTGATCCTGGGCGGCGCCGTGCTGGTGGCGCTGGCGGGGATCGGGGTCCGCACGCTGGTGGCGCGCAGGCGTGGCGTGGCCGACGACGCCGAACTCGACGAGAAGATCCTGATGCCGACGATCGTGGTGGCCTGTGGACTGGTCGTGACGGCGGTCTTCCTGTTCGGCTACGACCTGATCGGCTGACTGGTCCTCACCGGCCGGCGGCCTCTGCCGCCGCGCGCAGCGAGCCGCGCCAGACCGGGCCGTGACCGGGCAACAACACCTCGGCGTCGAGCAGGGCGAGCGCCGCCAGGCTGCGCACGCAGCCGTCCTGATCGTGGTTGAAGATGCTCGGTAGCAGTTGCGGGCCGCGCCGGGTGCTCAACGGGTGCCCGGTGATCAGGGCGTCCCCGGCGACCAGCACACCGTCCACCAGATACGAGCAGTGTCCACCGGTGTGCCCGGGTGAGGGCACCGCCACGGGTGTGCCGGGCAGCGTCGCGGCGATGTACTCGTCGAGGGCCAGCGCGGAGGGGATGCCCTCATGGGTCAGCCCGCCCTTGCGGACCAACGCCAGCGTCCACGCCAGGTAGCGCGGCTGCCAGGCCCGGGTCAGCACGTCGACCGGCGAGACCTGCTCCAGGTACTGCCGGTGTGCGTGCCCGACCTCGGCGGCATGCGTATACACCGGGGTGCCATGGGTTTTCGCGAACCAGATCGCCGATCCCAGATGATCCACATGCGCGTGTGTCAACAGGATCGCCCGCACATCCTCGGGCCCGTAGCCGAGTTCGCGCACCGACGCGACGACATCGTCACGGTGGCCCGGATAGCCCGCATCGATCAACAGGACCCCGCTGTCATCGGCGACCAGCGTCCAGTTCACCAGGTCGGTCTGGGCGAAGTGGACGCGATCGGTGATGGCCGTCAGAACCGGTGGCATGGGGCGAGTGTAGAAACATAGGTATGGCTGAACTGAAACTGGGCTACAAGGCATCGGCGGAGCAGTTCGCGCCGCGTGAACTCGTCGAATTGGCCGTGGCGGCCGAAGCGCACGGCATGGACAGTGCCACGGTGAGCGATCACTTCCAGCCGTGGCGGCATGAGGGCGGGCATGCGCCGTTCTCGCTGGCCTGGATGACCGCAGTGGGTGAGCGCACCGAGCGGTTGCAGTTGGGCACCTCGGTGTTGACGCCGACGTTCCGGTACAACCCGGCGGTCATCGCGCAGGCCTTCGCCACCATGGGGTGTCTGTACCCGGGCCGGATCTTCCTCGGGGTGGGCACCGGTGAGGCGCTCAACGAGATCGCCACCGGTTACGAAGGCCAGTGGCCGGAGTTCAAGGAGCGCTATGCCCGGCTGCGGGAGTCGGTGCGCTTGATGCGGGAGTTGTGGTTGGGCGACCGGGTCGATTTCGAGGGTGAGTACTACAAGACCAAGGGTGCGTCGATCTACGACGTGCCCGAAGGGGGCATCCCGATCTACATCGCCGCGGGTGGGCCGCAGGTGGCCAAGTACGCCGGCCGTGCCGGTGACGGGTTCATCTGCACCTCGGGCAAGGGGCGTGAGCTGTATGAGGACAAGCTGATGCCGGCGATGCGTGAGGGTGCCGAGGCGGCGGGCAAGAACCCCGATGACGTGGACCGGATGATCGAGATCAAGATCTCCTACGACACCGATCCGGAGCTGGCGCTGGAGAACACCCGGTTCTGGGCGCCGTTGTCGCTGACGGCCGAGCAGAAGCATTCGATCGATGATCCGATCGAGATGGAGAAGGCCGCCGACGCGTTGCCCATCGAGCAGGTCGCCAAGCGCTGGATCGTGGCCTCGGACCCCGACGAGGCGGTGGCCAAGGTCAAGGACTACGTGGACTGGGGGCTGAACCACCTGGTATTCCACGCCCCGGGCCATGACCAGCGCCGGTTCCTGGAGCTGTTCAAGCGGGACCTGGAACCGCGTCTGCGCAAGCTCGGGTGATCCCGGTGCTGCTGGTCGCGGTGAGCCGAACCCGGTCGGCGCGGAACAGGTCGTAGGCGTACTCGAACGGCACGCCCGATTCGGCCCGGGTCACGCGGGTGATGGCCAACAGCGGTTTACGGTGCGCGATCTCGAGCCACTGCGCCTCGCGCGGGCTGGCGCTGACCACCTCGATGGTCTCGTTCGTGGTGGCCGGCACCAACCCGTAACGGCTGCGGAACAACTCGTAGAGCGATCCCCCCAACGGTTGTTCCAGCAGATCGCCAGCCTGGGCCGCGACGAAGCAGGACAGGTCGACCGACAGCGGTACCCCATCGGCATAGCGCAATCGGCGGATGACGAACAGCGGGGTGTCCGCGGCGATCTCGAGCGCCACCGACTCGGCGGGCGTCGCCGGTCTGCTGTCGGTCGCCAGCACCTTGGTGAAACTGCTGTGGCCACCGCTGTGCAGCAGCGTGGGCAGTCCGGCCTGTTCGGCGGCGTTGCGCTGCACCATGTCCGCCCGCACGAACGTCCCCCCGGCGCGGCCGGTGCGCCGTTCCAGCACCCCGGCCTGGCTCAGCGGCAACAGCGCACTGCGCAGCGTCGCCCGCGATACGTCGAACTTTTCGGCCATTTCGCGTTCGGTGCCCAGTCGCGAGCCCGGGCGCAGCGCCCCGCTGGACAGCATGGACAGAATCCGGCGGCGCACATCCTCGGCGACCGCTCCCCCCACAGTCTCTTCCATGATCAGGTGTCAGGTGGCTATCGCGTCCAGGGACTCGGGCAGCACCTGGCCGCCGTCGACGACGATGGCCTGACCGGTGATGTAGGCGGCCTCCCGGGTCGCCAGGAACGCGGCGAGATGACCGATGTCCTCCGGGGTGCCCAGCGCGCCGGCCGGAATGGACCGCGCCATGCTGGCCAAGTAGTCCTCACCGTTGTCCAGCAGCCCCTCGGTGAGGATGTTGCCCGGCAGAATGGCGTTGACGGTGATTCCCTTGGGGGCCAATTCGATTGCCGCGGTCCGCATGAACCCCAGTTGGGCGGCCTTGGTGGCGCCGTAGTGCGACCAGCCCGGGTAGCCGGTGATGGGCCCGGTGATCGACGACGTCAAGATGATGCGTCCGGCACCGGATGACACCAGGGCGTCCAGGCAGGCCTGTACCGCATAGAACGTGCCGTTGACGTTGACGCCCATGATCTCGTCGAGTTGCTCGGGTGTCATGGTGGCCAGCGGCGCGTCCGGGAAGATTCCCGCGTTGGCGCACAACACGTCCAGTCCACCGAAGGCATCGACGGCGGCGGCGGCCATCTCGGTGCAGGACTGCCGGTCGCTCACGTCACCGCGCACGCCGAGCACTTTGCCGTCACCGAGACCGTCGAGGACGGCCACCGCCTCGTCGAGGCCGGCCGACGACCGGGCCGAGATGGCCACATTGGCTCCGGCCCGGGCGAACACCGATGCGATGCCGCGGCCGATACCCTTGCTGCCGCCGGTCACCAGCACCGAGCGGGATTGCAGGTCGAACATCTGTCTCCTTACCGTAACCAGTTGTGGTCGTTGAGATACCGTTCGGCCAGCCGGGCGGTGCCCACCGCGTACCCGGGTCCGATGGCTTTGGCGGCGTCGGCATCGGCATGGGAGGCGATCCAGGCGGTGAGCTGGATGCGCCGCATCATGACGAAGGTGGGGATGAGCGCCAGATGCTCGTCGGGCAGCGTGCGGACCTTGAGATAGCCGCGCAGCCATTCGGTCACGATGCGTTCGGCCTCCGGACTGTCCTCGATCCACGACACGACCGCTCCCAAATCGGCCAGATGCCAACCCCATCCGGCGTCGTCGAAGTCGATGACGGTGATCCCGGCCGCCGGTGTCTGCGGGTCGACCATCAGATTGGACAACCGCAGATCGGCATGGATCAGGCCGAATCGGTCTGCCGCGGTGCCGAACTGCGCCAGCAGCTCGGCGATGTGGTGCGCTGCCCGAGTGATGGCGGCCCGGTCCGTATCGGTGAGACCGGGTGCCCCACGCCAGTCCCCCCAGCGGGCGCCGGGGCCGAGGATATCGTCGAGATCCCAGCGGAAACGGGTGAAGTCCGGTGGCGCGGCCCAGTCCCGCACATGCTCGTGCATGATCGCGGTCAGCTCACCCAACTCGGCGAAACCCACCGCATGTGGGACCTCCTCGGCGGTGCACCCGGAGATCAGCGTGACGGCGTCGACGTGCAGGTCTCGATCATCGACGGTGGCGGTGACCACCTCCACGCCGGAATCGGCACACACCAGCTCCGGGGTTTGGACCGTGGTGTCGCGGCGTAGCGCGGCCATCCAGGCCAGCTCGGAGCGGATGGCCTCCAGCGAGTGATAGCCCGGGCGGTGCACCCGCAGGACGATCGGGTCGTCGTCGCACACCTGGTAGGTGGCGTTCTCGGACAGGCTGAGCAGGCGCAGCGGGGTGTCGAGCGCACGTCCATAGGCGGGTAGGGCCGCCCGGGCGAAGCGCTCATGATCGGCAGGCAATCCCGGCATGACGAACAGTGTGGACCAAAGATCGATCCGAAACAGACCAAATCGCGATTTTTTACGTCGACGTAGTATTACGCTCAGCTTCGAAACATGCCCGAAACACAGCTGGCTGACAGCTGAATTTCCCAGTTGACCAAGCATTCTCGACGGGGTAACAATTGCCGGCGTCGTTCTTCAATCACCGGCATCGTTGCCGGCGAACTCCGTCAAACCAGACCAAATAGCGGTCTGGATACGCCCTCAGATTGGGATTTCATGAGCGAGACCATCGATCCACCGGCCCCGGCCGGGTCCACCCCCATCCAACGCCTCAAGCCCAACGCCGTCGGGTTGGTGGGGGTGCTGTTCATGGCGGTCGCCACCGCCGCACCCATCACGGCCATGGTCGGCAACGTGCCCATCGCCGTCGGCTTCGGCAACGGCGCCTACGCGCCGGCCGGCTACTTCGTCGCGACCATCGTGTTGACGCTGTTCGCCATCGGGTACGCCGCGATGAGCAAGCACATCACGGCCACCGGGGCCTTCTACGGTTACATCTCACACGGTCTGGGGCGCATCGTCGGGCTGGGCGCGGGCTTTTTGACCGCACTGGCCTACATGGTCTTCGAGGCATCGATCGTCGGCATCTTCGCGTTCTTCGGCACCGACCTGTTCTCGTCGCTGTTCGGTGTCGACGTACCGTGGCTGGTGTTCGCGGTGGTCATGCTGGCGGTCAACGCGTTGCTCACCTACTTCGACATCAATCTGGCCGCCAAGGTGCTCGGCGTCTTTCTCATCACCGAGATCGTCATGTTGGCGCTGCTGGCGCTGTCGGTGCTGTTCACAGGCGGCGGCCCGCAGGGTTGGTCCTGGGGATCGCTGAACCCGCTCAACGGTTTCCAGAGTCTGTCCGGCTTGGTCGAAGGTGCCGACGGGTCCATGATCGCGGTTGCCGGGTCCGCCGGGGTCGGTTTGTTCTTCGCCTTCTGGTCCTGGGTCGGCTTCGAGTCCAGCGCCATGTACGGCGAGGAGTCGCGTAACCCCAAGAAGATCATCCCGATCGCGGTGATCACCTCGGTCGTCGGTATCGGCGCCTTCTACGTGCTGGTGTCCTGGCTGGCGATCGTCGGGACCGGACCGCAGAATGCCGTTGCACTGGCTCAGGATTCGGCCACCGCGGGCAACATCTTCTTCGGACCGGTGCAGGAGCACTTCGGGCAGTGGGCCGTCGACCTGTTCAAGATCCTGCTGATGACCGGATCGTTCGCCTGCGGCATGGCCTTCCACAACTGTGCCGCGCGCTATCTGTATGCGATCGGCCGGGAGAACGTGATCCCCGGGATGCGCAAGACCATCGGCGCCACCCACCGGGTGCACGGTTCGCCGCATGTCGCCGGTTTCGTTCAGAGCGCTTTCGCGCTGGTGGTCGTGCTGTTCTTCGCATTCACCGACCGTGATCCCTACACCGGTCTGTACGGTCTGATGGCACTGCTGGGCACCACGGCGATCATGATCGTGCAGGCGCTGGCCGCCTTCTCGGTGATCTCGTATTTTCATGTGCACAAACGGCATCCGGAGACGGCCAACTGGTTCACCACCTTCCTGGCGCCCCTGCTGGGCGGGCTCGGCATGCTGTATGTGATCTACCTGCTGGCCAAGAACGCATCATTCGCGGCGGGAGCGGCCGCCACCGACTGGATCTTCGCGTCCATCCCGTGGGTGGTGGGGATCGTGGGCATCGGTGGCCTGTTGCTCGCGGTGTTCCTGAAGTACAAGGATCCGCAGCGGTACGCCGATCTGGGCCGTACCGTGTTGGAAGAAGCCCACGAGCGCTGACAGGAATCATGCCTTTCTCCAACATCATGGACTCCAACAGCTATCAGGGCGGTCAGCTCGACGACCCCCTGATAGCTGCCCGTGACCGGGTGCTGGGCCCGGCCTATCGATTGTTCTACGACAGGCCGGTGCACCTGGTTCGTGGGCTGGGTACCCGCCTGTATGACGCCGACGGGCAGTGCTATCTGGACGCGTACAACAACGTGGCCAGCGTGGGGCATTGCCACCCGCACGTGATCGACGCGGTGACAAGGCAGTTGAGCACGCTGAACACCCATACGCGCTATCTGCACGAGGGGATCGTCGACTACTCGCAGCGCCTTCTGGCGACCTTCCCCGACCTGGAGTCCACCGGGTCGTATCGGATCATGTACGCCTGCACCGGGTCCGAGGTCAACGATCTGGCGCTTCGGGTCGCAGGCATGTACACCGGAAACCGTGGCGTCATCGTCACCGCCGAGGCCTACCACGGTAATACCGAAGCGGTGACCGCGATCTCACCTTCCATCGGCGGGCAGGCCGTGCTCGGTGCGCACGTGCGGACGGTGTCGCCGGCGTTGGATCCAACCGAAATCACCGCGGCGATCGAAGATCTGCGGCGCGCCGGCCATGGAATCAGCGCACTCGTGGTGGACACCATCTTCTCCTCCGACGGTATCTACCCCGACCCGGCGGTGTTGGGACCGGCCACCGAACTGGTGCGCGCCGCCGGTGGTGTGCTGATCGCCGACGAGGTGCAGCCGGGGTTCGGCCGTACCGGTGCGGGCATGTGGGGCTTCAGCCGGCACGGTGTGGTGCCGGATCTGGTGACCATGGGCAAGCCGATGGCCAACGGGATGCCGGTCGCGGCGATGGCGGCCCGCGACGATGTGCTGGCGCCCTTCGCCGAGGGGGTGCCCTACTTCAACACCTTCGGCGGCAACCCGGTGTCGATGGCGGCCGCGGCGGCGGTGCTCGATGTCATCGAGGACGAGTTGCTGATCGCCAACGCCGCCGCGGTGGGCGCGACGTTGCGCGCGGAGATGCTGCGGTTGGCGGCCCGGCATGCGGTGATCGGCGACGTGCGCGGTGCGGGGCTCTACCTCGGGGTTGATCTGCCCGACCGGGACACCGCCCGTCAGGTGGTGAACATGATGCGCGAGCGTCGGGTGCTGATCTCGGTGTGCGGTGCCGGGGGCAATGTCCTCAAGATCAGGCCACCGTTGGTCTTCTCGATGTCCGACGTGGACTGGTTCGTTGCCGAACTCGCCGAGGTGCTGGCAAGCTTGGCGGAGTGACCGCGCCCGCCGCTTCGGCCATTTATGTCGCCTCGCCCGAGGGTGACACCGGAAAATCGACCATCGCGCTGGGCATCCTGCACCGGCTGGCGGCCACCGTCGCCAGGGTGGCGGTGTTCCGGCCCATCACCCGCCAGGAGGACCGCGACTACATCCTGGAACTGCTGCTGGCCCACACCACCGCCGGACTGAGCTACGACGAATGCGTCGGGGTGGGCTATCAGCAGCTGCACGAGAATCCCGAGGCGGCCATCGCCGAGATCGTGGAGCGCTTCCATGGCGTCGCCGAACGGGCGGACGCGGTGTTGATCGTCGGCAGCGATTACACCGATGTGGCAACACCGAGTGAACTGAGCGTGAACGCCCGGATCGCCGTGAATCTGGGTGCGCCCGTGGTGCTTGCGGTCAAGGCCCAGGACCGGACCCCCTCGGAGGTCGCCCAGGTGGTCGAGTTGTGTTTAGCCGAACTCGCCGCCCAGCATGCGCACACCGCGGCGGTGGTGGCCAATCGCTGCGACCCGGCTCAGCTGGACGCCGTCGCGGAGGCCCTGGCTGCCCTGGAACCGAAGAGCTACGTGCTGCCCGAAGAACCTCTGCTGGTCGCACCGTCGGTGGCCGAGTTGCGCGACGCCGTCCACGGTGAGGTCACCGGCGGCGACGAGGATCTGCTGGGCCGTGAGGCGATGAGCGTGCTGGTCGCCGGCATGACCGCCGAACACGTGCTGGAGCGCCTGCGCGACGGCATGGCCGTCATCACGCCGGGGGATCGTTCGGATGTGGTGATGGCAGTGATGGGAGCGCATGCGGCGGCGGGGTTTCCGTCCCTGGCATGCGTGGTGCTCAACGGCGGGCTGACGTTGCATCCCGAGATCGCACGCCTGGTCGCGGGCCTGGGTTCGCGGCTGCCGATCATCAGCACCGATCTGGGTACCTATGACACCGCCAGGGCGGTGGCCAACACCCGCGGTCGGGTCACCGTGGCCACCCAGCGCAAGATCGACACCGCGCTGGCACTCATGGAGGAACATGTCGACGCAGGCGATCTGATTGCGCGCCTGTCGATTCCGATCCCCAGCGTGGTCACCCCGCAGATGTTCACCTATCAGCTGATCGACCAGGCCCGTGCCGACGTGCAGCGCATCGTCCTGCCCGAAGGGGACGACGACCGCATCCTGCGGGCCGCCGGGCGGCTGCTGGCCCACCGGGTGGCCGATCTGACGATCCTCGGTGACGAACCGGTGGTACGGGCCCGGGCCGCCGAACTGGGTGTCGACCTGTCGGCGGCGACGGTGCTGAACCCGCAGACCAGTGATCTGTGCGACCAGTTCGCGGCCCAGTACGCGGAATTGCGCAAGCACAAGGGTGTCACCGTCGACCAGGCGCGCGAGATCATCCACGATGTCTCGTACTTCGGCACCATGCTGGTGCACAACGACATGGTGGACGGCATGGTGTCCGGCGCCCGGCACACCACCGCACACACCGTTCGCCCGTCGTTCGAGATCATCAAGACCCTGCCCGGGGTGTCCACGGTGTCGAGCATCTTCCTGATGTGCCTGGAGGATCGAGTACTGGCCTACGGCGACTGCGCCATAGTGCCGGACCCGACCTCCGAGCAACTGGCCGATATCGCGATCTCCTCGGCGCGGACCGCTGCGCAGTTCGGCATCGACCCGCGGGTGGCCATGCTGTCCTACTCCACCGGCAGTTCCGGCACCGGTGCCGATGTCGACAAGGTGCGCCGCGCAACCGAACTGGTGCGCGAACGCGAACCCGCCCTGCTTGTCGAGGGGCCGATCCAGTACGACGCGGCGGTCGACCCGTCGACGGCGGCGACCAAGATGCCCGATTCCGAGGTGGCCGGCCGGGCCACCGTGCTGATCTTTCCGGACCTCAACACCGGCAACAACACCTACAAGGCGGTGCAGCGCAGCGCCGGCGCCATCGCGATCGGTCCGGTGCTGCAGGGCCTGAACAAGCCCGTCAACGATCTGTCCCGCGGCGCGCTGGTGGAGGACATCGTCAACACCGTCGCCATCACCGCGATCCAGGCGGCCCGACGATGACCACGCGCTCGGTGCTGGTGCTCAACAGCGGTTCATCATCGGTGAAATACGAACTGTTGGAGCCCGATTCGGGTATCTCGCTGGCCGACGGCATCATCGAGCGGGTGGTCGACTACCGCCAGGCGCTCACCGAGGTGTTCGCCGCGCTACCCGGCCTGGACGGGTTGGTGGCCGTCGGGCACCGGGTGGTACACGGCGGTGACAAGCTGCACCGGCCGACGCTCATCGACGATGATGCCATCGCGACCATCGAGCAGCTGGCACCGCTTGCGCCGCTGCACAATCCGCCTGCCCTGCTCGGCATCGACGCGGCCCGCAAGGAGTTGCCCGACCTGCCGCATATCGCGGTGTTCGACACCGCCTTCTTCCACGACCTGCCGGCCGCCGCGGCCGAGTACGCCATCGACCGTGATATCGCCGAGCGCTGGCACATCAGGCGTTATGGATTTCACGGCACCTCACATCGCTATGTCAGCGAGCAGGCCGCCGAGTTCCTGGACCGCCCGCTGGAAGAGCTCAATCAGATTGTGCTGCACCTGGGTAACGGCGCCTCGGCGTCGGCGGTCCGTGGTGGACGGGCGGTGGACACCTCGATGGGGCTGACGCCGATGGAGGGGCTGGTGATGGGCACCCGATCCGGCGATGTCGATCCGGGCATCATCATGTACCTGTGGCGCACCGCGCAGATGAGCGTCGAGGACATCGAGACCATGCTCAACCGGAAATCCGGGGTGTTCGGGCTGGGCGGGGAGATCGACTTCCGCGAGTTGCACAAACGCATCGACGCCGGGGACGAGCACGCACGGTCGGCCTACGACGTGTACATCCACCGGCTGCGCAAGTACGTGGGCGCCTATCTGGCGGTGCTGGGCCGAACCCACGTCATCACCTTCACCGCGGGGGTGGGGGAGAACGACGCCGCCGTGCGCCGCGACGCGCTGATCGGTTTGGAGTCGTTGGGCATCGAGATCGACGAGGACCGCAACACCGCCGCCGAACACGGGGCGCGGCGGATATCGGCCGACGGCTCGCCGATCGCGGTGCTGGTGGTTCCCACCAACGAGGAACTGGCTATCGCCCGATCCTGTCTTTCCGTACTCGATGCTCGGTGATACCGGCGCGGTCAGAACGTGCTCATCGGCCGCACGCTGTTGGCGAGGTCGACCAGTGCATAGCGGTGTTCCTGGGTGGGCGCGACGCGGGCCAACTGGCGCAGCGAGGCCTCCACGCCCAGCTGCAGACCGTGCTGGGTGAACGGAAACCCCAGGATGTGGTTGGTGCTGGCGGTGTTGTCGGCCAGCCAGTCCATCGCGGTGCCCAACACCAGCGCCCGGATCTGCAGCACCCGCGGCTCCGTATCGGGTAGTGCCTCCACTCGCCGTGCCGCACTGCGGATCTGCTGTTCGGACACCTCATTGATGGAACGGCCGGACAGCAACGTCACCGAGCTGGTCAGCCGGGCGGTGGTGAAGTGCCGTGAGGTGGGCGGCACCTGATCCAGGGTGCGCACCGCTTCGTCACGCTCGCCGGCCGCGGACTGGGCGCGGGCCAGCCCGAAACCGGCCGAGATCACCCCGTTGTCGGTGCGCCATACCGTCTGATAGAACTTGCGCTCATCG
The DNA here is from genome assembly GCF_053589535.1 of Mycobacterium sp. NPDC003323. NCBI lineage: Bacteria > Bacillati > Actinomycetota > Actinomycetes > Mycobacteriales > Mycobacteriaceae > Mycobacterium > Mycobacterium sp. NPDC003323. The sequence continues at coordinate 14,909 of NZ_JBSFSB010000027.1, read as the reverse complement.
GAGGTGCCCGCCAGTTCGGCGGTGGCGGCCAGTGCCAGCTTGGGCGCCAGCTCACCGGGCAGGGTGTCCAGCACCTCGGTGAAATACTTTGTCGCCGTGTCGTAGTCGGCGGTCAGCAGGGCCGCGACACCGCGGAACCACGACAGCCGCCAGCGCCACCCGACCCGCTCGGCCAGTTCGTCGAGCTTGCGGGTGGCCTTGGCGACATCGCCGAGGTCGAGCAGGGCGCGCGCCTCCATCAGCGGCAGCTCGACCGAGTCGGAGACGTCCACGCCCTCGGAGTCCAGGGCGCCGTGCCGCGCGGCCCGCAACGAGTCCAGCGTCTGCACCGGCTGGCTGAGCACGGTGGCCGACAGGATCGGCGCGCCGACATCGGCGGGGTCGACCAGCGGAACCTGCAGCGCCTTCACGATTTCGGGTGCGGTCAGCTTCTCGGAGTGCACCTGACCGTCGAGATAGACATCGGTGTGGGCCACCAGCAGGTCCACCCCGAACGTGGAGCGGGGTGGGCTGAACACCGTCGACAGACCCGAGCGCGGCACGCCGGTGTCTTGGGCGACGACCTCACGCAGGACACCGAGCAACTGGCCCGACATCTCTTCGGCACTGGCGAAGCGGCGCCGCGGATCCGGGTCGATGGCGCGGCGTAGCAGGCGGCCGAAGGAATCGTATTTGGCCAGCACCGGATCATCCTCGGGCAGACCGTCGACATATCGGCCCTTGCGGGTGCGCAGATTCAACGTCAGGGCCGCCAGGGTGCGGCCCACCGTGTAGATATCGGTCTGTACGGTCGGGCCGGTCCGGACGATCTCGGGTGCCTGATAGCCCGGTGTGCCGTACAGGTAGCCGAACGAGTTGATCCGCGATACCGCACCGAGGTCGATGAGCTTGAGTTGCTCCTCGGTGACCATGATGTTCTCGGGTTTGAGGTCGTTGTAGACGAGTCCGAGCGAATGCAGATATCCCAGCGCGGGCAGGATCTCCAGCATGTACGCAATCGCCTGGGCGACCGGAAGTTTGACACCCTTGGCCTGTTTCAGTGAGGTGCCGCCGACGTACTCCATGACGATGTAACCGACGGGTTCGCCGTGCTTGTCGTCGTGTTCGACGAAGTTGAAGATCTTCACGATGGCCGGGTGGGTCACCTCGGCCAGGAACTGACGTTCGGCCATCGCGGTGGCCTGGGCCTCGGCGTCCCCGGAATGCACCAGACCCTTGAGCACCACCGGCCGCTCGTTGACGTTGGTGTCGAAGGCCAGATAGACCCAGCCCAGTCCGCCGTGCGCGATACAACCCTTGATCCGGTACTGGCCGGTCACCATGTCGCCGGGGCTGAGCTGCGGCAGAAAGGAATACGGGCTGCCGCAGTGCGGGCAGGTGCCTTCCGAGCGGGCCGGCCCGTCGGCGGTGGCCCGGCCCACCCGCTTACCGCAGTTCCAGCAGAACCGTTTGTTCTCGGCCACCACCGGATCGGTCATCAACGCCGTCAGCGGATCGCGTTCCCTGACCCGCGGGACCTCCACCAGTCCGCCGCCGAGTCGGCGGATCGGTGAGCGCGGCCGGGTCAGCATGCTGATGGTGGTCGAGGACGGTTCGGTGGAAGCCGTCGTCGTGCGGTCGGTGTCGTCGAAATCGGGTCGGTACACCGCCTGGGTGGCCATCGGCCGGATCGTCGCGACGGACTCGTCGTCGGTGTCCTCCAGATCGGCCAGGCTGGCCGGCTGGGTGCCCGGATCCTCACTCATCAGTCGTAATACCTCGCCACCGGTGGGGCCGGTGTCGGACCCAGCACGGTCAACCACTTGCGATACAGCGTGTTCCAGGTGCCGTCGCGGCGGATGCGCTCCAGGGTGCCGTTGACGAACCGGACCAGTCCCTCGTTGTCCTTGTTGATCCCGATGCCGTAGGGCTCCTGATTCATGCTGGGCCCCACGATGTGCAGGTACGGGTCCTGGCTGACCAGGCCCGCGAGGATCGAATCGTCGGTGCTGACGGCGTCGACCTGGCGCTGCTGCAGCGCGACCAGACAGTCGGCCCAGGTGATGACGTCCACCAGCTTCACCGGCGGCTGGATCTGCTGGACGCGTTTGCGTGAGGTGGTGCCCTTCACCGCGCACACCCGCTTACCGGACAGGTCCGAGGCCTGCCGGATCCGCGAGTCCCGCGCCGCCAGGATGCGCTGATTGGCCGACAGGTACTCGGTGGAGAAGGCAACCCGCTCCTTGCGCTCGCAGGTGATGCTCATGGTCTTCACCACGATGTCGACCTGGTTGTTCTCCAGCGCCTCGATCCGGTCGGCCGAGGACAGGATGCGGTACTCGACCTGGGACGGGGTGCCGAAGATATCGCGGGCGACCTCCCCGGCCACGTCGACATCGAAGCCGGTGATCTCACCGGTGATGGGGTCGCGGAAGGAGAACAGGTTGCTGCCGATGTCCAGCCCGACGATCAACCGGCCCCGGTTGCGGATGTTCTCCACGGCCTCGTCGGCGTCGGCCCGGTTCGGGAACGGGCGCAGGCTGGCGGTGCGGTCGCAGTCGTCGTTGTCGGGCAGTTCGGGCGTCGGCTCCGGCGGTGCATCCTCCATGCCGGCCGGGGTGGGCGGCGCCAGCGTCACCTCCGGGATGGGCTCCACCGGTGTGCTCTGCTGGCAGCCGGTCAGGACCACCGCGGCCGCCACCAATGCACTCAGCAGTTTCATCATCGGTACTCACTCAACCTGGGCCACAACCCGAGCATCACGGCGATCGCGGCGATGACCGACAGTGCGGCGGCGCCCACGGTGGTGCCCGAGAGCACCCGGCGGGCGTTGACGATGTCGGTGCGCAACTGGCTGCGGCTCTCCTCGATGGCCTGCGACAGGGCCGCATCCAGCGTGCTGAAGGCGGGACTGGAGTCGTCCTCACCCGTGCCGAGCGCGACCTGGGTGGCAGCCTGGTAGTCACCGACGGAGATGTAGGCGTTGATCCGGTCATTTGACGCCCGCCACTTGCGCAGCAGGTCGTCGGCGCCGGCCAGGTCGCCCTTGTCGATGTCGTTGTCGGCGTTCAGGTAGGCGGCCAGTTGCTGCTGGATGTTCTCGATGCGCTGGTAATAGGACTGCTTGCGGACATCCTCGTCCCCGCGCCGGACCAGCGCCAGCGTCTCGTCGGCGCGCGCCTGCTGGGCCGTGATCTGCATCGTCGTCACCGTCTTGAGCGACTGCGCGGCAGTGTTTTTCGCGCTGCGGCTGTCCGCGGTGGAGATGATCAGTGCGGTGCCCACCCAGACCACCATAATCAGCACCGCCATCCCACCGGCGACGAAACCCATGTTGATCCGGCGGCGGGTGCGCTTGCTCAGCCAGCGGTTGGCGAACAGACCGAACATGATGGTGGCCAGCACCACGAGGATCACCGGCGCGGGGATGCGGGTCGAGGCGGTGGTCTCGCTGTCCACCCGCGCCGAGGTCGCCTCGTAGAGCCGTTGTGCCTCGGGCAAGATCTTGGTCTGCATCAGCGCCGAGGCCTCGGACAGGTACGACGAGCCCACCGGATTGCCGGCCCGGTTGTTGGTGCGCGCCGTCTCGACCAGGCCGGTGTAGACGGCGAGCTCCGCGTTCACCCGGCCGAGCAGTTCGATCATCGGTTCGGTCGTCAGGCCGGCCGAGGCGCGGGTGACGGCGACCGACGCGTCGGTGATGGCCTGTTCATAGCGTTCACGCACATCCTGCGGTTCGGCACCGGCGATGAACGCGGTGGCCGCGGCGGCGTCGGCGACCGACAGCGTGGTGTAGAGCTGCCCGGCGGCGAAGGCCAGCGGCTCGCTGTGGTCGAGCACGGTGGTCAGCGCTTCCTGGCGGTCCGTGATCGTCGTCGACGTCGCGAACGCACACGCGATCACCAGAGCCGACAGCACCATACCGATGGTCAGGATGCGCCCCGGCGTCGTCCACAGGAACCACCAACGCGGATGTACGGGGTTGGTCGGCGAACGTGAAGCCAGCGGTTCGGTCGACGGATGCGCCAACTCCACGGTCACGTGTCCGCGAACCTCCTCCCCGTTTTCTAAGAAGTCTAAGAGACATTGGAGTGACGTGTGGGAATTCGCGAACCCCTATTCTGAACGCGTGCGGGGTGACGGTGACGGCTGGGTGTTGTCGGACGGCGGTGCCCACTTCTGGGGCCGGCATGGAGCCGCCGGCCTGCTGCTACGCGCACCCGGAACCCACGGTAGCTTCGCGGTGCTGTTGCAGCATCGGGCGCCGTGGAGCCACCAGGGCGGGACCTGGGGTCTGCCCGGCGGCGCCCGCGACAGTCATGAGACGGTCGAAGAGGCCGCGGTCCGCGAGGCATCGGAAGAGGCCGGCCTGACGGCGGACCAACTGACCGTACGCGTGTCCGTGGTCACCCATGAGGTGCCCGGCTGGAGCTACACCACCGTGATCGCCGATGCCGCCGAGCAGTTGCACACCATCGCCAACCGCGAGAGCGCCGAACTGCGCTGGGTGGCCGAGCACGAGGTGGCCGAACTGCCGTTGCACCCGGGCTTCGCCGCCAGTTGGGACCGGCTGCGGCTGGTCACCGCCGAGCTGCCGCTGCTTCCCTGAGCGCGTCCTTGAGCCGGGCGGCCGCCGCGCGCGGATCGTCGGCCTCGGTGATGGCGCGAACCACCACGATGCGTCGGGCACCGGCGTCGAGCACCTCGGGAAGGCGGGCATCGTCGATTCCGCCGATCGCGAACCACGGTTTGGCCGGTGCCAGCGCGGCGGTGTGCCGAATCAGGTCCAGGCCCGGTGCGGGGCGGCCCGGTTTGGTCGGGGTGGGCCAGCACGGGCCGACGCAGAAGTAGTCGACGGCCTCGTCGACGGCTCGTGCCACCTGCTCGGTGTCGTGAGTGGACCGGCCGATCATGGCCGACGGGACGATGTCGTGGGCGATGTCCAGCGGCAGGTCGTCCTGGCCGAGGTGCAACACGTCCGACCCGGCGGCCCGGGCCACGTCGGCGCGGTCGTTGACCGCCAGCAGCGCGTCGTGCCCCCGCGCGGCGTCGGCGAGCACCTCGAGTGCCTCCAGCTCGTCGCGGGCCTCCAGCCCCTTCTCGCGAAGCTGGATGATGTCCACCCCGCCCGCCAGCGCCGCGTCCGCGAACTCGGCCAGGTCACCGCGCTCGCGGCGGGCGTCGGTGCACAGGTACAGCGTTGCGGTGGCGAGACGGTCGAGACGTTTGGACACCTGAGTATCCTGTCAGGAGACACGGGAGTCCCGGGAGCGGGGACTGAGAGTGGGCGCGCACCTGCCCTGACCGTCGCACCTGATCCGGGTCATGCCGGCGAAGGGAGAGGGATATGCACAACGAATTGGCTGTCATCGGCGGTGGGGTCATCGGCCTCGCCGTCGCCCGCCGTGCCGCCGTTGACGGCTGGTCGGTGCGGGTGCACCGGACCGAGGCCCGCGGTGCCTCGTGGGTGGCCGGCGGCATGCTGGCGCCGCACAGCGAAGGCTGGCCCGGTGAGGAGGCCCAGCTGGCGATCGGGCTGGAATCGCTGAAGTTGTGGCACGACGGCTTCCTGGTCGGCCTGCCCGGCGATGTGGTGACCGCCCGGCAGTCGCTGGTGGTGGCCGTCGACCGCGCCGATGTCGCCGATGTGCAGACGGTGGCATCCTGGCTGTCGGCGCAGGGCCATCCGGTGACCCCGACCACGGTCGCCCGCGATGTGGAACCGCTTCTGGCGCAGGGTATCCGGCACGGTTTCACCGCCGACACCGAACTGGCGGTGGACAACCGGGCGCTGGTGAGCGCCTTGGAGCAGGCGTGCGAGGGCGCCGGGGTGCAGTGGGCCCCGCCGGTCACCGACCTGGCCGAGACGGACGCCGATGTGCGGGTGATCGCCAACGGTATCGACGCGCCGATGCTGTGGCCGGGGCTCGCGGTCCGCCCGGTCAAGGGCGAGGTGCTGCGCCTGCGCTGGCGAAAGGGTTGTATGCCGTTGCCGCAGCGCGTGGTTCGTGCGCGTGTGCACGGCAGGCAGGTGTACCTGGTGCCGCGAGGCGACGGTGTGGTGGTGGGCGCCACCCAGTACGAACACGGTCGCGACACCGCTGTCACGGTGACCGGTGTGCGGGATCTGCTCGATGATGCCTGCGCCGTGATGCCTGCACTGGGCGAGTACGAATTGGCCGAGGTTGCGGCGGGTCTGCGTCCGATGACACCGGACGGTCTGCCGCTGGTCGGTAGGCTCGATGAGCGCACGTTGGTCGCCACCGGCCACGGGCGCAACGGATTTCTGCTGGCTCCGTGGACTGCCGAGCAGATCGCGACGGAGCTTGCAGCACTCAGAGGGGCGAAATGATTTTGCTGGTCAACGGCGAGGACGCCGATGTGCCCGACGGCACCACGATCGAACAGTTGATGACGCAACTGGGGTTCCCCGAGAAGGGGATTGCGGTGGCCGTGGATTGGGAGGTGCTGCCGCGGTCGTCATGGCACACCGTGCTCACCGATGGTGCCCGTGTCGAGGTCGTGACGGCGGTGCAGGGTGGCTGACCAGATGTTGACCATCGCCGGTCGCGAGTTCGGCTCCCGATTGATCATGGGTACCGGCGGCGCGGCGAATCTCGCGGTGCTGGAGGAGGCGCTGATCGCCTCGGGCACCGAGTTGACCACGGTGGCCATGCGCCGGGTGGACGCCGAGTCCGGAACCGGGGTGCTCGATCTGCTGAACCGCCTGGGGATCGCCCCGCTGCCCAACACCGCCGGATGTCGCGGGGCGGCCGAGGCGGTGCTCACCGCACAATTGGCGCGCGAGGCGCTGGGGACCGACTGGGTCAAGCTGGAGGTGATCGCCGACGAGCGCACCCTGCTCCCGGATGCGATCGAATTGGTCAGGGCTGCAGAACAACTGGTCGACGACGGCTTCATCGTGCTGCCCTACACCAATGATGATCCGGTGCTGGCGCGACGTCTGGAGGACGCCGGCTGCGCGGCCGTCATGCCGCTCGGCTCACCGATCGGCACGGGCCTGGGGATCTCGAACCCGCATCACATCGAGATGATCGTGGACCAGGCGGGAGTGCCGGTCATCCTGGACGCCGGGATCGGGACTGCGAGCGATGCCGCGCTGGCCATGGAACTCGGATGCGATGCCGTGCTGCTGGCCACCGCGGTGACGCGCGCCGCCGACCCCGCCGCGATGGCCGCGGCGATGGCCTCCGCGGTGACGGCGGGACACCTGGCCCGCCATGCCGGACGCATCCCGAAGCGTTTCTGGGCACAGGCCTCCAGCCCAGCACTGTGATCGCACTGACCGGTCTGACAAAGACATTCGGCCGGAGACGTGCGGTCGACGATCTGACGTGCAGCATCGAGCCGGGTGTGGTGACCGGATTCCTGGGGCCCAACGGAGCCGGAAAGTCCACCACGATGCGCATGATCGTCGGACTGGATCGGCCCACCGCGGGCACCGTCACGGTGGCCGGCGGGCGCTATCACGACCACAAACACCCGCTGCGCACCGTCGGGGCGCTGCTGGACGCCCGACAGGTGCATCCCAACCGCACCGCACGGTCCCATCTGCGTTGGATCGCCGCGACGAACGCGATACCGGCCCGGCGGGTGGATGAGGTGTTGGCCGAGGTCGGTCTGACCGACGCCGCCGGCAAGCATGCCGGCACGTTCTCGTTGGGCATGTTGCAGCGCCTCGGTATCGCGGCCGCATTGCTCGGTGACCCACCGGTGCTGCTGTTCGACGAGCCCGTCAACGGGCTGGATCCCGAGGGCATCCGCTGGATCCGCACGCTGATGCGCAACCTCGCCGCCGAGGGTCGGACGGTGTTCGTCTCCAGCCATCTGCTGGCCGAGATGGCCAACACCGCCGATCATCTGGTGGTGATCGGACGGGGCAAGCTCATCGCGGCGACGACCATGGCCGATTTCGTCAGCCGGGCCACCGTGCGGGTCCGCAGCCCGCAGTTGGACCGGCTGGCCGATTTGTTGCCCGAAGGCCGGCGTGACGGGGATGCGCTGCTGGTCGACGGACTCAGCACCGAGCAGGTCGGCGACCTGGCCGCGGCGCACGCCATCGTGCTGCACGAACTCACCGCCCAGCATGCCTCGCTGGAAGATGCGTACCTGACGCTGACCGACGAGTCCGTCGAGTACCGGGCGGGCTCATGAGCACCATCGCGGCTGAGCGCATCAAATTGCTGAGCATCCGGTCGCCGTGGTGGCTGATGCTGACCGTGGTCGTGTTGAGCCTGGGTTTCGCCGCCATTCAGGCGGTGGCGGCGCTGCCCTACAGCACGCTGGGCCCGGACCGTGCGGTGCTCGGGGTTGCGATGTTCGGGGTGCCGGTGCTGATGATCCTGTCGGCGCTGACCGTCACCGGGGAGTACCGCACCGGCCTGATCCGGACGACGTTCATGGCGACACCGCGGCGCTCAAGGGTGCTGGTCGCCAAGGCTGTTGTCTGCATGGCGCTGTCCGGCACGCTGGCCGCCTGCGCTTCGGTGGGTTCGGTGGGGTTGGTGCGGGCGATGGTCGACGACCACCAAGGTACGGAACTGGTGCTGACGGAGTCCGGCCCGTGGCGCACGACCGGGGCGGTCACGGTGTACGCGGTGGCGGCCGCGCTGCTGGCGGTCGGACTCGGTGCGTTGCTGCGGCACAGCGCCGCGGTCATTGCGATCCTGTTGCTGATGCCGTTCGTAGTCGAACCTTTGCTGGGTGCGACGCCGGGAGTCGGCGCGAGGGTCGGACCACTGCTGCCCTTCGCCAATGCCAACGCATTCACTGGAATCCCTTGGTTGCAAAGTTTTTCCATGTGGTGGGGCCCGGTTGGGTCCGGGGTCTACTTCGCCAGTTTCTCGACCGCAATCTTCGCAGTCGCGATCGCCGTCGTCACACGCCGCGACCCGTAGTCCGGCAAACGAAATCTTGCGTCGCACCCGTCACTGATGCGGCTTTGCTGGAGTCACACCTCCGGTACTGGCGGGTTGACGGGTGTTGCAAATGAATATTTTTCAGCGTCAATATCTGCGCCTGAGTTGTGGGCCGCTTCGATCAGGTATTTTGCCGATCTCCACCCGCGGCTACCGATACCTATTCTTTGCGTTCGCAAATAGTCTAATTTGACGTTGGCGAAAATCACACCATACTGAGACGCCCCGATCTACGTTGCTCATCTGGGGTCTGCCGACGCGTGGGGGTCGGCAGAGGCAACTGCGTCTCGGAGGCAGCTTATGTGCGCGAATACTCCTCGGCACCGTGTGGAACGTCTCCGTGAGGACGCCGGATCCGCGCCCGACGTCTGGCATGCGAAGCAGCTGCTCCAGGGTGGGCGGACTTCGCGGCACCTTCGTCCCGTCGATACCACCTACGCGAAATTCGTCGGGCGGATCGGAGCCCTTGCGGTTTCGCTGGGCGTTGGCATGGCCGTCGCGACGACGCCCGGTGTGGCGTTTGCGACGACCGATACCGATAGCGACTCCCAGGCCGGCTCGTCGAACGATTCGTCGACGGGTTCGTCGGCGGGTTCATCGACCGAGAAGCCGTCGAGCGTCACCGCGTCCGAATCGACGACCGAGGACGACCCGGATCAGCAGATCGAGAGTCCCGATGATGCCACGACGGACGACGAGAGCGAGTCGTCCCCGATCCCGGCACCGACAGAGGAGGTCGACGAAGAAGCCGAGGGCGACGACGAAGACCTGCTCCCCGCCGAAGATCCGGACAACTCATCCACCGAGACCGCGACCGAACCCGAGGTGGAGGTCGAACCGGTCGGCGAAGATGGGCCCGTTCTGCTCGAAGACACGCCCGAGCCCGATTCCGACCCGCAGCCCGCCCAGATCGTCGATACTGCCGAATCCGCCGCCGAGGAGGACGAGACCGATCCGGAGCCAGAACTGGCCGGCGAGAACTCCGAGCCGGTGACGCAAGGCCTCGACGATGAGCAGCTTGCGGCGTTCACGACCGCGCCGACACTGAACACGCGGTCGCTGAACCCGGTCGACGCTCTGCTCGCCGTGCCCCGCACGTTGGCAGGCATGATCTCCGGCGCGATTTCGACGGTGCTGTCACCGCTGCTGTTCGTGGGTTCCGGCGCGCCGGTGCAGACGCCACTGCTGTGGACCGTTCTCGCCTGGGTGCGACGCGAGATCGTGCACACGTTCTTCAACAGGACACCGCAGGTCAACGTCGAGCAGGTGGTGTCGACGATTCCCGGTGTCGTGATATTCGATCTCAACGAGACCGACCCGAACTGTGACCCGCTCACCACCACCATCGTCGGACAGCCCGAACACGGCACGATCATCAAGAACATCGACGGAACCTTCACCTACACAGTCGATGTCGATCGCGTGGTTACCGGGGTGACCGACAGCTTCACGATTCGTGTCACCGACTCGGTCGGCACTCACCTGCCTGGAGTGCTCGGCGCCATCCAGAACTTCTTCCATCGCGTCGCTCAGTGGGTGGGACTGGCCAAGCCCGACACCATCGACGTGACGGTGCCGGTGACGATTCCCGGAATCGGTGTCGATGTGCCGCCGGTACTGGTGGTTTCTCCCACGGCGGTTGTGACAGCCGGTGATTCGGTCGTGCTGTCACCGGGCGTGTTCCTCACCGACCCCGATTCCACGACGCTGTCGGGCGCGACGGTCACGATCGCGCAGCAGGGGTCCGACCCGAGCGACCTGTTGTCCTTCACAGCTTCCGATGGGATCACCGGTTCCTTCGCCAACGGCGTGCTGACCCTGAGCGGTGACGCGTCGATAGCGGCGTACAAAGCGGTTTTGCAGTCGGTGGCGTTGTCCACCAATGCCGACGGGCTCATCGGACTGCGTACGGTCACCTGGACCGTGGTGGACCCGGACGGGACCACCAGCCTGCCCGGTGTCACCGAAGTCGTCGTGATCGGGGAACTCAACGCGCCGCCGACGGTCGTGGCCAGTCCGGTGGGTGTCGTGACGGTCGGCGGATCGACGGTCGTCTCGCCAGTCGTGGTGATCGTCAATGAGCCGGGTGAGAATCTGTCCGGGGCGACGGTGTCGATCACGTTGGGTGGAGATCCGTCGGATGTGCTGACGTTCACGCCGTCGGGTGGGATCACCGGTTCGTATGAGGACGGTGTGCTGACGCTGACCGGAACTGCGTCCGCGGCGGCGTATCAGGCTGTATTGCAATCGGTCTCGTTCTCCACCGACGCGTCCGGCTTGGTCGGTGTACGCACCATCGAGTTCGAGGCCACTGATGCCAACGGCCAGACCTCGCTGTTGCCGGGTATCACGGCGTTGACTGTTGTCGGTGTGTTGAATGGTGCGCCGACGATTGTGGCGACGCCGGTGGGTGTGGTGACTGCCGGTCAGTCGACGACGGTGTCGCCGATCATCGCGATCGTCAACGATCCCGGGGAGAACCTGTCCGGCGCGACGGTGTCGATCACGTTGGGTGGAGATCCGTCGGATGTGTTGACGTTCACGCCCTCGGGTGGGATCACCGGGTCCTACGAGGATGGTGTGCTGACGCTGTCGGGTAGTGCGTCGGCAGCGACCTATCAGGCTGTGCTGCAATCGGTCTCGTTCTCCACAAGCGCTTCGGGCTTGGTGGGTGTGCGGACGATCGAGTTCGAGGTCACCGACGCGGCCGGTCAGACCTCGGCGCTGCCGGGTATCACCGCCTTGACGGTGCTGGCAATCGCGGTCAACGTTCCTCCGACGGTGGTGACCACGCCGGT
>NZ_JBSFSB010000027.1:0-3097 GCF_053589535.1 Mycobacterium sp. NPDC003323 | reverse complement strand
GACGCCGGTGTCGCCGATCATCGCGATCGTCAACGATCCCGGTGAGAATCTGTCCGGCGCGACGGTGTCGATCACCCTCGGCCTGGACTCCAACGATGTTCTGTCGTACACCGCTTCCGGCGGGATCACCGGGTCCTACGAGGACGGTGTGCTGACGTTGAGCGGGAATGCGTCGGCGGCCGCGTACCAGGCAGTGTTGCAGTCGGTCACGTTCAGCACCACGAACGGTGCCCTGGTGGGCTTGCGGACCATCGAGTTCGACGTGACCGATGCGGCCGGTCAGACGTCGGCGCTGCCGGGTATCACCGCCTTGACGGTGCTGGCAATCGCGGTCAACGTTCCACCCACGATCGTCACGACTCCGATCGGTGCCGTGACTGCCGGCGGTTCGGCCACGGTGTCGCCGATCGTCGCGATCGTCAACGATCCGGGCGAGAACCTGTCGGGTGCGACGGTGTCGATCACCCTCGGCCTGGACTCCAACGATGTTCTGTCGTACACCGAGTCGGGTGGGATCACCGGTACGTATTCGGATGGTGTGTTGACGCTGAGTGGGAGTGCGTCGGCGGCGGCGTATCAGGCGGTGTTGCAGTCGGTGTCTTTCAGCACCACGAACGGCGCCCTGGTTGGCTTGCGGACGATCGAGTTCGAGGTGACCGATGCGTCCGGTCAAACCTCGGCGCTGCCGGGTGTGACTGCGTTGACTGTTGTCGGTGTGTTGAATGGTGCGCCGACGATCGTGGCTACGCCGGTGGGTGTGGTGACCGCCGGCGGATCGACCACAGTGTCGCCGATCATCGCGATCGTGAACGAGCCCGGGGAGAATCTGTCCGGCGCCACGGTGTCGATCACGCTGGGTGGAGATCCGTCAGACGTGCTGTCGTACACCGCTTCCGGTGGGATTACCGGGTCCTACGAGGACGGTGTGCTGACGCTGAGCGGTAATGCGTCTGCTGCGGCATATCAAGCGGTGTTGCAATCGGTGTCTTTCAGCACCACGAACGGCGCCCTGGTCGGCTTGCGGACCATCGAGTTCGAGGTGACCGATGCGTCCGGTCAAACCTCGGTGGTGCCGGGCGTGACCGCCTTGACGGTGCTGGCTGTGACGGCCAACGTTCCGCCCACGATCGTCGCCACTCCGATCGGCGCCGTGACCGCCGGCGGTTCGACCACAGTGTCGCCGATCATCGCGATCGTGAACGAGCCCGGTGAGAACTTGTCGGGTGCGACGGTGTCGATCACGTTGGGTGGGGATCCGTCGGATGTGTTGACGTTCACGCCCTCGGGCGGGATCACCGGCGCGTATGAGGATGGTGTGCTGACGCTGACCGGGAATGCGTCTGCGGCGGCGTATCAGGCTGTGTTGCAGTCGGTATCCTTCTCGACCGGTGCCTCGGGCTTGGTGGGCGTGCGGACCATCGAATTCGAGGTCACCGATGCGGCCGGCCAGACGTCGGCGTTGCCGGGCGTTACGGCTTTGACGGTCCTGGCTGTGACGGCCAACGTTCCACCCACGATCGTCGCCACGCCGATCGGCGCCGTGACCGCCGGCGGATCGACCACGGTGTCGCCGATCATCGCGATCGTCAACGAACCCGGAGAAAACTTGTCCGGGGCGACGGTTTCCATTGTGTTGGGCGGGGACCCGTCGGATGTGTTGTCGTACACCGAGTCGGGTGGGATCACCGGGTCGTATGCGAACGGTGTGTTGACGCTGAGTGGTAATGCGTCTGCTGAGGCGTATCAGGCGGTGTTGCAGTCGGTGTCGTTCAGCACCGGCAGCAACGCGCTAATCGGGATCCGCACCATCGAGTTCGACGTGACCGACGCTGCGGGTCAGCCCTCGGCGTTGCCGGGTGTGACGGCGTTGACCGTCGTCGGGGTCTTGAATGGTGCACCCACGATCGTGGCTACACCGGTGGGTGTGGTGACTGCCGGTCAGTCCACGACAGTGTCGCCGGTGATCGCGATCGTCAACGAACCAGGCGAGAGTCTGTCGGGGGCAACCGTGACGATCACTCTCGGCGATGATCCGTCCGACGTCTTGTCATTCACCCCAGCAGGCAATATCACCGGGTCGTTTGCCAACGGTGTGTTGACGCTGACCGGTGACGATTCTGCGGCGGCGTATCAGGCTGTGTTGCAATCGGTCTTATTCAGTACCTCCAGCAACGCGGTGGTCGGTCTGCGGACCATTGAGTTCGAGGTGACCGATGCGGCCGGTCAGACCTCGGCGCTGCCGGGTGTGACGGCGTTGACGGTTGTCGGGGTCTTGAATGGTGCACCCACGATCGTGGCGACGCCGGTCGGCGCGGTGACCGCCGGTAACACGACGACGGTGTCGCCGATCGTGGCGATCGTGAACGAGGCCGGAGAGAATCTGTCGGGCGCGACGGTGTCGATCACCCTGGGCGAGGATCCGTCGGATGTGTTGACGTTCACGCCGTCGGGCAATATCACCGGGTCGTATGCGAATGGTGTGTTGACGCTGAGTGGTAGTGCGTCGGCGGCGGCGTATCAAGCGGTGTTGCAGTCGGTCACGTTCTCGACCGGTGCTTCGGGTCTGGTGGGCGTGCGGACCATTGAGTTCGAGGTGACCGACGCCGCGGGCCAGACCACCGCGCTGCCGGGCATCACCGCGCTGACGGTGGTGGCAGCCCTGAATGGCGCACCCACCATCGTCGCGACTCCGGTGGGAGCGGTGACGGCAGGTCAGTCGACCACGGTGTCGCCGATTGTGGCGATCGTGAACGAGCTCGGGGAGAATCTGTCCGGGGCGACGGTTTCCATTGTGTCGGGCGAGGATCCGTCGGATGTGCTGTCGTTCACGCCGTCGGGCAATATCACCGGGTCGTATGCGAATGGTGTGTTGACGCTGACCGGAAACGATTCCGCGGCGGCGTATCAGGCGGTGTTGCAGTCGGTGTCGTTCAGCACCGGCAGCAATGCACTGGTGGGAATTAGGACCATCGAGTTCGAGGTGACCGACGCCGCGGGCCAGACCTCCGCGCTGCCGGGCATCACCGCGCTGACGGTGGTGGCAGCCCTGAATGGCGCACCCACCATCGTCGCGACTCCGGTGGGAGCGGTGACGGCA
>NZ_JBSFSB010000026.1:0-50129 GCF_053589535.1 Mycobacterium sp. NPDC003323 | reverse complement strand
ACCGGATCTTGTAGGTGGTGTACCCGTCACGCTCCCAGCTGGAAAACGACCGCTTCGGCTCCCGCTCGGGCTCCTTGTCCGGGCGCGGTTCCTGCTTGACCCCGGTCCGCAACTGGGTCACCGTGGCGGTCTTGGCCAACTCGGCATAGTGATCATCGGAGCCATCGCCGGCATGCTCGGCGATCACCCCGAACTGATCGATCGAAAACCGCCCCTCCCGCAGACTCGCAGCCAACCGGGGAAACACCTCCAAACGCTGCGCGATCGCCACCACCACCTCGGCATTGCGCGGTGACATACCGAACCGCCACGCCACCAACTCCCCCAACGACCGACACCCGGTATGACCCCACAACGACGGACCCGCCCCGCCATCGATCTCGGCCACGATCTCCACCAACCGGCCATCCACGGCGTTACGTTGGCCGATCAGCTCAGCCGCCTCGTCATACAACCGCAACAACCGATCCAACACCGCATCGACCACATCAGTCGCGTATGGCGTTGTCGGAGGAGGCATATCACCATCCTAAAGAGGAGGTCCGACAAGCGCAGTCACCGCGGATTCAAACGGCGGCGGTTGTCGGATTCCGGCCCCGCCGCTACTCTGGTAACCGAATACTATCGATATAACGGTTACGGAGGTGGACCGATGCGCAACTCGACCAGGACCCGTCACCTTGATCGCACCGTCGACGGGCTCACCGTCAGGTACCGGGAGTCGGGCCTCCCGGCGAGCACGGGCATCGTGCTGCTGCACGGGTCCCCCAGTTCTTCGCACTCATTCCGAGAGATGCTGCCGATGCTGGGAGAGCACCACTACGTCATCGCCCCGGACCTGATCGGTTTCGGTATCTCCGACGCCCCCGACCCCGACGAGTTCGAGTACACCTTCGAACATCTGGCGGTCGTCGTCGAACAGTTCCTGGAAGGCCTGGGTGTCGACAGCTATGTCCTCTATGTGACCGATTTCAGCACACCGGTGGGCTATTACCTGGCCACCCGCCATCCGGAACGCATCCTCGGCATCGTGTTGCAGAACGGCAACGCGCATCCGGCCGGCCTCGGCCAGATATGGGATGCGGCCCGCCGATACTTCGCCGATCCCACACCGGAAACCCGCGCGGCAACGGGTGATTGGTTCAACTTCGAAGGCACTCGGGCGACCTATCTCGGAGGTGTGCCACAACGACTGGTGCCGTGGCACGCGCCGGAGGCCTGGGAATTGGATTGGCAGCGACTGTCGCGACCCGGCAACATCGACATCCACGAACGACTCTTACTCGACTATCGCCGCCATGTCGACCGCTTCCCGGTCATCGCCGAGTATCACCGCACCCATCAGCCTCCATGCCTGCTGTTCTGGGGACGCCACGACAACGCCTTCGACATCGCCGAGATCCTCGCCTTTCATGACGCGCTGGAAAGGGTCGAAGCCCACATCTACGATGGTGGTCACTTCCTCACCGAGACCCACAGCGTCGAGATCGCCTCCGCAATGTCCACTTTCGTCCGCGATATCCACGAGGCACGCCTGCAGCATGCCTGACCCGAACGGCACGGTGTGGGTCGACGACCACTTCATCGGCGGTCACGTCGCGCTGGATTTCTGCAACACGGTCTATCGGCGTCTTCCCGAACTGGGTGCCGACCTGCTCGACAGCCCGAAGACATTGCACCGCTGGCTCGTCAGAGCATCGCTGCTACCCGAGTCGGCCGGACCCATCGACGAAGGCGTGCTCAAATCGGCCGTGAAGCTCCGGGCCTCGCTCTGGGCCGCATTCGACGCTCAGTGCCGCGGCGCCACCTTCGGTCCTGACGTGCTCAAAGCTGTTCTGACACACGCCCGCCGAGGCGCTGAGCACGTTCACGTCGACGAACACGGCGCGGTCTCGGCCGACGCAGGCGAGGGCGCCGTTGCCGCGCTTGCCGTTTCCGCACTCCAACTGCTGTTGAGCCCGCCCTCGCCGCGCGCACGCACCTGCGACGGCTGCGGATGGTTCTTCATCGACACCTCCCGCGGTCGGCGTCGGCGCTGGTGCAGCATGAAGACCTGCGGTAACGAACACAAGGTCGCGCGGTTCCGCGCCGGGCAGCACACCGGGACCTGAGCTGACTCAGCGTTCTTGAGCCTCTGCGCCATCAGCGCGATATGTGACGGTCACCGGAAACGTCTCGGCTTGGATCCCCTCGCTGCACTCACATCGCCGCCAGAAGGTGCCGTCCCACGGGTCGTCATACCAGCGGATCATCATCGGGCATCGCGCACCGTGACTGCACTCCCCCGCTGCGCATCTGCTGCACTCGATCATCGCCGATCCTTGCTCCTGGCACGCACCCACGGCCTGTCGCCCCGAGTCGCTCCCCGGCGGAAAGGTACGGCGGGCGACGATGCCATCTGCAGATTGTCGCAGAGGCACACCGACGTATGCGCGCCGTGACCTGCCGAGCCCGAAATGCGGGGTCCACGCGATGCAGCTGGCTCGGCACGCCACAATCGATCCATGGCCGACACCACCGCCCTCCCGCTGAGTCCGCCGGGGCACACCCCGCGCCGGGTCATGACGATCGCCGGGTCCGATTCCGGTGGCAGCGCCGGACTGCAGGCCGATATGCGCGCGTTCGCGATGCTGGGTGTGCACGGGTGCGCCGCGGTGACCGCGGTGACGGTACAGAACACGTTGGGCGTCAGTGCGTTTCACGAGGTTCCGGTCGACGTCGTCGCCGGGCAAATCAGTGCGGTGGCCTCCGATATCGGCATCGAGGCCGCCAAGACCGGCATGCTGGCCTCCACTGCCATCATCACCACCATCGTCGACACCTGGCGGTCGGAGGGCCTGGCCGGCACCGTCCCGTTGGTGGTCGACCCGGTGTGCGCGTCCAACGTCGGCGAACCGTTGCTGCACCCCAGTGCGCTGGACGCCATGCGCGAGGAGTTGATCCCGCAGGCCACGCTGGTGACCCCGAACCTCGACGAGGTTCGACTGCTGGTCGGCATCGACGTCGTCGACGACGACACCCAGCGCGATGCGGCCCGCGCCCTGCACGCCCTGGGACCGCAGTGGGCGCTGGTCAAGGGCGGCCACCTGCGCACCTCGCGGATCAGTTCCGATCTGCTGTTCGACGGTTCCGAATTCCACCAGTTCGCCGCCGTCCGGGTGAACACCCGTGACGATCACGGCGCCGGTGACACCTTGGCCGCGGCGATCACCGCCGCCCTGGCGCACGGGCAGTCGGTGCCCGAGGCGGTCGGCTTCGCCAAGCTGTGGGTCACCGAGTGCATCCGGACCGCATACCCGCTGGGTGCAGGGCTGGGAACGGTCAACGGGTTGGCCCGGCTGCTGCACTAACCACGCACCGCGAGGCTTAGCGCGCGACCGAACCGGGTACGTCTCCAAGGCCATTCCCGCTGGGCTGGATATGAGGTCCGGCCCAGCGGTCGTACTAGCAGAATCGAGCCGTCACATGACCGTCCTTCGAATCGCCCGTACCTTCCCGCTCGCGGCCGCTGTGACGGGCGCAGTGCTCCTCGGCGGACTCACCGCCTGCGGTTCCGACAGTGAGTCGCCCGATACGACGACGGAGACCACCGAGTCGACGATGACGACGACCCCGTCGACCGGTCCCGCCACCACGACGCTGGCGCCGTCTTCCCCGGTTCCGCCGGCCGAGGGCGGCGCCGATGCCGGACCGGGTGGCGCGACCGCGAGTGTTCCGGGCGCCGACGCGGGTGCCGGCCCCGGCGGCGCGACCGCAGGTGTTCCGGGTGCCGGCGCGGGTGCCGGCCCCGGCGGCGCGACCGCAGGCGTCCCGGGCGCCGGAGCAGAAGCCGGTCCCGGCGGTGCCTCCGCGGGCGTCCCGGGGGCCGGTGCCGGAGCCGGGCCCGATGGCGCGGGCGCCTGCGTCGGCTCGGTGTGCGTCGGCACCCCGTAGCAGTCGCGAAACCTGGCGGCGCGTGCAGCGCCGCCAGGTTTCGAACACACTTGCGATGGGAAATCGAGGGGCATGAGCGATAACCCGACATCAGCACCGCGAGAGAACGCCGAGAAGGACACCTCCGACTGGGTGACCGGCGATGAACCCATGACCGGCGCCCAGCGCAGCTATCTGAACACGCTGGCCCAGGAGGCCGGCACCGAGGTCCCCGATGACGCGACGAAGGCGCAGGCCTCCGAACTCATCGACGATCTACAGCAGAAAACCGGCCGCGGCTGACACGACAGCGCCCGATTCGTAGCGTTGACCGTTACGAATCGGGCGCATCTGCATGCCGGACGTTACGTCGATGACACCTCGGTGGCCAGCCGCGACAGCGTGTCATTGAGCTGGTCTTCGGTGACCAACGGGAACTTCACCTTCTCCAGCAGCTTCTTGTCGGTGACCTTCGACCAGTCGTAGGTGTGCCGGACCAACGTCTCATTGGGTCCCTGAGATTCCAACTCCCACAGCCACTCCCAGCCGGGCGGCTCGGTGCCTGCGGGCGCGGTCTTCCATGCCAACAGCTTGTCCTTGGCATACCCGGACACATGGTTGTCGGTCTGATACTCGCCACCCATATGGTCGCCCTGCATGTTCATGGTGAACACCTCGCCGACCTTCTGGATCCGGTCGGCATGGTCCACGCTGCGCACGAACCCGGAGCCGTCGAGCGCCTGATGGCGCTCGGGATTGGACAGGACGTCGAAGATCGCGTCCACGGGGGCTGCAATGGTGCGTTCAACAGTGACTTTATCGTTCTCGCTCATAGGGTCACACTGCCCAATCTTGCGCTTCGGGAAACGCTTCGCCGGTGGGCGGCGCCGTTGAGGATTGAATGCTCGCCGGAACGGTTATCCGAAATGTGCACTGGCTCACAGCCGGTGCGGAACGTGTCAGAGCAAAGGGTGATATGGGCGGCGCAGAGTCCGAGATCGTCAAGTGGGATCCCGATGTCGCACGGCGCGTCACGAATCTTGTCGGACCGATCGTCGGTCGCTACTTCCGGGCCGAGGTCAAAGACCTGCCCAATGTCCCGTCCACCGGCGGAGCGTTGGTGGTGTCCAATCATTCCGGCGGAGTGCTCACCCCCGACGTGCTGATCTTCGCGCCGGCGTTCTACGACGCCTTCGGATACGACCGGCCGCTGCACATCCTCGCGCACTACGGCGTGCTGATGGGGCCGTGGGGTTCGGCACTGTCGCAAGCCGGCGCCATCGAGGCCTCGCCGGAGAATGCGTCCGCCGCGCTGCGCTCCGGCGCCGTCGTCCTGGTGTTTCCCGGCGGGGACTATGACGCGTTCCGGCCCACGCAGTCGGCCAATGTCATCGACTTCGAGGGTCGAACCGGCTACGTACGCACCGCGATCGAGACCGGTGTGCCCATCGTGCCGGTGGTCTCGATCGGCGGTCAGGAGACCCAGTGGTTCCTGGCCCGCGGCGATGGTCTGGCCCGGCGGCTGGGCCTGCACCGCATCCGCTTCAAGGCACTGCCGCTGACCTTCGGACTTCCCTTCGGACTGACGACGGTGCTGCCGGCAAACATTCCGCTGCCGTCCAAGATCGTGATGCGTGTGCTCGAGCCGATCGATGTCATCGAGCAGTTCGGCGAGGACGCCGATATCGACGAGGTGGACGCACACGTCCGAGCGGTGATGCAGACCGCCCTCGATGACCTGGCACGCCGACGCCGGTTTCCGATCCTGGGGTGACCGGCCGTCACACCGTGGCCGAGCACAGCACCTCGACCGTGGCACGACGTTCCGCCACCGTGCCGAAGATATCGGCGCACAGTTCGGTCACCCCGATGGACGCCAATTCGGCGAGCTTGTCGCCGATCTCGCCGGCACTGCCGATCAATGCGACGTCACCGGCGCGCGCGAGTCCCTCACGGTCGAGCATCGAGCGATAGGACGGCACATGATCGTAGGCCGCGTATGCCTGCCGCGCGGTTTCCGCGGCCGCCTCGACATCGCCGGTGACACATACGGGCAGGCCGGCGACGATCCGCGGACGGCTACGGTGGTGTGTGGCAGCCGCGGCGTTGATCGTCGGCACGATGTGACCGGCCAACGTGCGCAGTCCCGTCAACCACGTGACCGTTCCGTCGGCCGTCCCGCCGGCCAGCGTGAGCATCGCCGGCCCGAGTGCCGCCAGCAGAACCGGCGGCGGGGCGGATTCCGGGAAGCTCAGCGGCCGGACGGTGGCCGCAGACAACTCGTCACCGTGCACCCGGACCTCCTGACCGGCCATCGCCGGGAGGAGCGCCGACAGGTACTCGGCCAACCGCCGACGTGGACGATCGAACGGCATGCCCCACGAGTTCTCGACGATGAAGCGGTGCGACACACCGAGTCCCAACGTGAACCGGCCGCCGGAGGCGGCCTGCAGGCTCATCGCCGATGCCGCCATCGCCAGGGGATGCGTCGGGTACACCGGCAGCACTGCGGTGCCGAGATGCAGCCGACTGGTCTGCTGGGCGGCCACGGTCAACGCCGTCAACGCGTCCCAGCCGAAGATCTGCGGAGTCCACGCGCCGTGGAAACCGGCGTGCTCGCACTCCACGATATCGTCGACGAAGTTCGCGAATGTGCCCTCGGGGAACACCATTCGGCTGATCAGCATGTCTTTACGCCCTTAGGAATCGCCGGCAATCGCTCCGACAATAGACCGCCGCCGCGAGCCGATGGCCGCCGACGACCACACCGGGGCCAGCGGACGCACAATGCGCCGCCCAGTGGCGGTATCGGGCGTCGATCCCGCGACACGGTTGTACTGTTCAGGACATGCGCACGCCTCGTAACCCCGACGGTGACGCCCCATTGTGGAAGCGGATGGCCTTCGAGCTGAAGTGCTTCGTCAAGCGGCGGATCGCAGCCAAAGGCGTGCCGGTGGACCCGCCGAGCAAGCCATATCTGATCGTGCCGATCCTCGGGCAGTCCAATGCGTTCGGCATGGGACTGCCACTGGACCGTGAGGGTGCCGACAAGCCCCATCCGATGGTGCACCAGTGGGCCAACAGCGGGCCGTCGAAGAACACCGTCATCTTGGGAGCTGATCCGCTGCTGCACGAAACACCCGCACGCCGAGTCGGTTTCGGAGTCACTTTCGGCAAGGCGCTTGCCGATGCCACGAACCGAGCGGTGCTGCTGGTCCCGTGCGCACGAGGTGACACGTCCTTTCACCCCAAGAACGGTTACACCTGGGATATCGCCGACACCGCGACACGGCGCAACCTGTATCGCGAGGCGACCCGCTCGATCGATGCCGCCCTGGCGAGTCATCCGGGCAGCACCGTCGCAGTGGTGCTGTGGCATCAGGGCGAATCCGATGTACCCCTGATGGACGGGCCGACCTACCAACGCAAACTCGACGCGCTGTTCGACGATCTGCGCGCCCGATACGGTTCCGACACCCCGATCATCCTCGGCGGGATGGTGCCCGAGGAGATGGAGCGCAGCGGCAAGGACTATCCGGTCATCAACGCCGTCCACGAGGACACTCCCCGTCGCAAACCCCGCACCGCCTTCGTGCCAGGTCACCGCGACTCTTTCAACAGTGACATCGACCGCCACTACAACGCCGAAGGCATCCGGGCGATGGGCCGCGACATGTGGCTGGCGTACCAGCACATCGCCGCCGACGCACTCACCGGGTACCGGCACTGAATCAGTCCGGCTCGGGCACCTCGGCCTGCCACCGGACTCGACGCTGCTGATCGGTCTGCTCCCACCACGGCGGCTGCCCGCGTTCGCCGAGGGCGACCTTTGCGGCCTGCAAACCGGCGCGCGCGGCGGCCTCGTCCGGCGTTCCCTTGACGCGGCGCACCTGCCGGCGCCATGCCATCAGCACCCGCACCAGCTCGGCTCGACGATCCTCGGGGATCGCCGGATCCGTCGCCCGCCAGCGTCGTCCGTCGACGACGAGATAGCGCCCGTCATCGGTGATCTGGGGTTCGCCCACCACCCAAGGGTATGCCGCGCACGGTGGATCGAACTCTTCCGCAACGAAAAAGGGGCGGGACCGTCGCGCGGTCCCGCCCCCTGATTCGGTTCGGTTCGATCAGTCCAGATCGAAGCGGTCGTTGT
Organism: Mycobacterium sp. NPDC003323; assembly: GCF_053589535.1. Classification (NCBI taxonomy): domain Bacteria; kingdom Bacillati; phylum Actinomycetota; class Actinomycetes; order Mycobacteriales; family Mycobacteriaceae; genus Mycobacterium; species Mycobacterium sp. NPDC003323. The sequence continues at coordinate 42,067 of NZ_JBSFSB010000026.1, read as the reverse complement.
TCATCACCTTGACCCACGCCTTGACGAAGTCCTCGACGAACCTGGCCTGGTTGTCGTCCTGGGCGTACACCTCGGCGACGGCGCGCAGCACCGAGTTCGATCCGAACACCAGATCATTGGCCGTCGCGGTCCACTTCACCTCACCGGTGCCGCGGTCGTAACCGGTGTAGACGTTCTCAGCCGACTCCGATCCCTTCCACTCGGTGCCCATGTCGAGCAGGTTCACGAAGAAGTCGTTGGTCAGCGCTCCCGGCCGCTGCGTGAACACACCGTGCTTGGTGCCACCGTGGTTGGCGCCGATGGCCCGCAGGCCGCCGATCAGCGCCGTCATCTCCGGTGCCGTAAGGTTGAGGAAGTAGGCCTTGTCCACCAACAGCTGCTCCAGCGGGGCCTTCTCCCCCGGCCGCACGTAGTTACGGAAACCGTCGGCCTGGGTCTCCAGCACCGCGAACGATTCCACGTCGGTGTTCTCCTGGGTGGCGTCGGTCCGCCCCGGCGCGACGTGCACCTTGACGTCGTAGCCGCCGTCCTTGGCCGCCTTCTCCACCGCCGCGGAACCGGCCAGCACGATCAGATCGGCCAGCGAGACCTTCTTGCCCCCGGCCGCCGAACCGTTGAAGTCCTGCTGGATCTTCTCCAGCACCGGCAGCACCTTGTCCAGCTCCGACGGCTCGTTGGCCTCCCAGTTGCGTTGCGGCTCAAGGCGCAACCGGGCACCGTTGGCGCCGCCGCGCTTGTCGGTGCCGCGGAAGCTGGCCGCCGACGCCCAGGCGGTCTTCACCAGCTGCGGAACCGACAGCCCGGATTCGAGCACGGTGCTCTTCAACGACTCGATATCGGCCTCGTCGATCAGCGGGTGGTCGACGTCGGGCACCGGATCCTGCCACAGCTGCGGCTCGGCGATCCACGGACCGCGGTAGCGGCTGATCGGCCCCATGTCGCGGTGCATCAGCTTGTACCAGGCCTTCGCGAACGCCGCGTCCATCTCCTCGGGATGGTCCAGCCAGCGGCGGGTGATCTCGCCGTAGATCGGATCGACGCGCATCGAGACGTCGGTGACCAGCATGGTGGGCTTGCGCGGCGGACCGCCGAACGGATCCGGAATGGTCGCCTCGGCGTCCTTGGCCTCGAACTGCCAGGCACCGCCCGGGCTCTTGGCCAGCTCCCACTCGTAGCCGTACAGGTTCTCCAGATAGGCGTTGCTCCACTCGCTGTTGGTGCCGGTCCAGATCACCTCCAGGCCACTGGTGATGGTGTCGTTGCCGTTACCGGAGCCGAACGGGCACTTCCAGCCCAGACCCTGCTGCTCGATCGGCGCACCCTCGGGCTCGGGACCGACATCATCGGCGCTGGCACCGTGCGTCTTGCCGAGGGTGTGTCCACCGACGATCAGCGCCGCGGTCTCCTCGTCGTTCATCGCCATCCGGCCGAACGTCTCACGGATATCGTGCGCGGCGGCCAGCGGGTCCGGCTTTCCTTCGGGCCCTTCGGGATTGACGTAGATCAGCCCCATCGTGGTGGCACCGAACGGCTCGGCCAGGGTGCGGTCGCTGTCGTTGGTGCCGCCGTAGCGCTTGTCGGTGCCCAGCCAGGTGTCCTCCTGGCCGTAGAGGATCTCCTCGGGCTCCCAGATGTCCTCGCGTCCGAACCCGAAACCGGCGGTCTCGAACCCCGACTGCTCCAGCGCGGCGTTACCGGCGTAGGCGATCAGATCAGCCCAGGAGATCTTGTTGCCGTACTTCTGCTTGATCGGCCACAGCAGCCGGCGGGCCTTGTCCAGGTTGGCGTTGTCCGGCCAGCTGTTGAGCGGAGCGAAACGCTGCGCTCCCTCACCGGTGCCGCCGCGTCCGTCGTAGATCCGGTAGGTGCCGGCGGCGTGCCAGCTCATCCGGATGAACAGGCCGGCGTAGTTGCCGTAGTCGGCAGGCCACCAGTCCTGCGAAGTCCTGATCACGTCGATCACATCGGCCTTGAACGCCTCGAGGTCGAGCTTGGCGAACTCGGTGGCGTAGTCGAAGTCCACACCGAGGGGATTGCCCTTGGGGTTCTGCTTGTGCAGCACGGACACGTCGACCTGCTCGGGCCACCAGTCCTTGTTGGTCAGCGGCGCATGCGCCTTGGGGTGCGGCGAGTCGATGGCCGGGTTCTCGGACTCACTTCCGCTGTCGGTCTTGCTGTCCGAATGCGGAGGCCGGGCATCGGAGGTGTCGGACATCTTCTCGCCTTTCATCGGTTTTTGTGCGGGCTGCACTTCTGGTAAAAATTCGCGGTCGAAATCAGGAGGGTTGGTTCTCGGAGGTCCGGGCTTTCAGGCAGTCGGGACACAATCCCCAGTAGATGACCTCGGCCTCGTCGATATCGAAACCGAGATCGTCGGACGCGGTCAGGCACGGCGCCTCACCGATGGCACAGTCGACATCGCCGATGGTGCCGCAGGAACGGCACACGACGTGATGGTGGTTGTCCCCGACGCGGGTCTCATAGCGTGCGGTGGCCCCGGCCGGCTGGATGCGGCGCACCATCCCGACCGCCGTCAGTGCATTGAGCGCGTCGTAGACCGTCTGCCTGGAGATATCGGGCAGTTGGCGGCGCGCAGCAGTGAAGATCGTGTCGGTGTCGGCATGCGGGTTCATGTCGACGGCGTCCATGACGACGAGACGGGGCCGCGTCACGCGCAGTCCGGCCGCCCGCAGCGTCGTCGCACTCTCTTTGGCGTCAGCCATCTCTCCCAGTGTGGCCCCTTATGTGGAAACAATCAAGAAATCGACGAAATTCGTTGCGAATCTTGCCCGCTGGATGCGCCCGTCAAGGCAGATAACGCACACACGAAGCCGGGCGGCGAGCCACCTGAGGGGAGGCGCGCCGCCCGAACATCGTCAGAGTCGTTGACGAACAACGAGATTCATCGCGTGCGTCAATGGACCTGCGGATCCGGCGGGTTGTCGGCCGCTCGGCCCGACGCGGCGTCGCGGACGTGGTCCATGGTCGCCGCCACCATCCCGACCGTCTTCAGGGCGCCGGGAGTGGGCGGCGTGTCCGGATGCGGACGGGTCGGGGCGATCTTCTTCGCCCGTTCCAGTTTCTCACCCAGTTTGACCAGCTCGTCGTGGCTCACCGCGGCCCGAAACTTCGGCCACACAACGTCCTGCTCGAACGCGATGTGATCACGCCCCAACGCCACGAAGCGCTGCAAAGCCTCCTGATATTCGGGTTCACCGGGGGCGCTGTCCTCCAGTTGTTGCAGCAGGTGCTTGCCCTCCTGCTCCTGTTCGACGGCGCGGTCGGCCAGCTCGTCACCGTCGTCGAGTGCGTCGCGGACGGCCGGCCAGAAGTACTGCTCCTCGATGGCCTCATGCTGGGATTCGGCGATGACCAGATTGGTCACCATCGTCTGCAGGCCGCTGCGCTGCGCACCCTCCCCGGCGGGGGCGCCGTCGAGGACCTCCAGCATGCCCAGCACGCTCTTGTGATCTTCACGCAGGAATGTCAGTGCATCCATGTCTGTCTCCCGGTCACGTCGTAGCGGTGTGCTGTTCGTGGGTGAACGGCTTCTCGCCGTCGACCGCGGGCTGGCCGTCGGGGTTGTTCTCCGCGCCGGTGTTGTTACGCAGCGTCGTGCCCAGCCACTGCTGTTCGGGCTTCTCGACGTAATCCCACTCGATGCCCTCGGGCCACGGACCCTGTCCCTCGTTCCACGGGCCCCGTACCGAGCCGTCACCGTTGCTCATGTTGAATGCGACATTCTCGAAGCGCGGGTCACCGGGCAGCTGGCCGGGCGGGAAGTTCACCGGCAGCTCGTTGAGTGCGGCGGTGAACTGCTGGTAGTGCGCGATCTCGCGGGTCATCAGGAACGTCAGGGTGTCCTGCACACCCGGATCATCGGTGAACTGCTTCAGGTACTCGTAGACGACCTTGGCCCGCGACTCGGCGGCCAGGTTGTTGCGCAGATCGACGGTCGGATCACCGTTGGCGTCGATGAATGCGCCGGTCCAGTTGTTGCCGGCGGAATCCTTGACGTCGGGTCCACCACCGCTGAGCACCAGGAACATCGGATTCACGGCCACCTGGTGGATGGCCTGCTCCTTGCCGGTTTTGCTGGCCACCGCGGGCATCCAGTCACACCGCTGATGCGCCACCTTGAGGTCGTCGTTGAGGCCGTCGAGCAGCATGGTGATGGTGGTGCCGACGATTTCGAGGTGACTGAGTTCCTCGGTGGCGATATCCATGAACAGGTCGTACATCTTCGGGTTCTTCTCCCTGAGCACGAACGCCTGGGTGAAGTACTGCAACGCGGCGGTGAGTTCGCCGTTGGCCCCGCCGAACTGCTCCATCAGCAACGACGCGAATCGCGGATCAGGCTCGCTGACCCGGACTTCGAACTGCAGATCTTTGTTATGAGTGAACACGATGCCTCCCGGCTCGGTCGACAAGATGACCTCGACCGGGGCATTCGGTCGCAGGTCTGGAGGGGAACCTGCGGTCCGACTGGGCTGTAGACCGCGGTATCAGCCGTGTACCCACGACCGCCCAACCCAAACACGCACCTCACACGGGGTACGTCGCGGGACGAGGACCGTCGGACGAACGCCGACAAATCGAAACCTGTTGCAGCGCAGCATGTTCAGCGGCGGTCGGCACCGACGCCGAGCACGCCCGCGGATCCGGGCCGGCTTGGATCAGAACAACTGCGGTACCTGCGGAGGGATATCGTCGAGGAACGCCGTCACCATCGGGACCAGCACCGCCGACGCGCCTGACAATCCGATATGCGACATCGCCGGCAACACGACCAGCCGGGCCGCGGGCAGCCCGTGCAGGACACCGGTGCTCGCAGCGTGCTCGTCACCACCACCGCGTAGGCGGAACAACGCGATGGCATGTTCCAAAGTCAGTGAATCCGCATCTCCGACGATGACCATCGTCCTGGCGGTGATGGCGCGTATCTGCGCCTCGGGGATCTCCTGGTCCTCGGCGTTGAGCGTCTTCATCTTCTCCAGATAGGCGGCGAAGGCGCCCTCGCCGGGGTTGTGCTCAAGGAAGGTCCGCTGCATCGGCGTGCCGGCGAAGCTGTGCACCTCGAGCTGCGCCATGCCCGCCGCCATCGACGGATGCCAGCCGTCGCGATGGAAGCTGGCCGACATCGCCACCAGTTTGTCGACCATCGACGCATGCCGGATGGCCAGCTGCAAGGCCACGCCGCCGCCCTGGGAGTAGCCCATCACATCCGCACGCGCGACGCCCAGTTCGCCGAGCAATGCCGCCGCGTCATCGGCGAACTGTTCATAGCTCATCACCCGGTCGATGTCCGGGGTGTGGCCGTGCCCTTGCTGATCGAACGTGATGACGGCTCTGCTCGTCGCGAACGCGCTCACCCAGTCCGGCATCGCATCTGCCGCCATGAACGCCCCGGGTATCAACAGCAGCGGCGGCTTCGGACCGGCGAGCGTGCCGTACACCTCATAGTGCAGGTGCAAACCGTTGATCGGAAAGTGGCCGTGCCGCATGGGCGTCGTCATCGCGCGCTCCTCGTCGTCGGATGGTCATATGACCATCCGACCAAGAGAAACTCATCGCCGGCCGGTGCCCGATGCCATGTCGACGGCCTCGCCGTCTTGACCTGCGTCCGCGCCCGCGATCCGGGTCGCGGTGTACTCGGCGGCCTGTTCGACCATCCCCCGCGACACATAGGCGTTGTGGGCGTTGTGGTCGCCGCCGCCCGGTGCGCAGACCGGATCTTCGGGGATGCACAGATCCAACGTCCTGGGCGCGTACCGCGATCCGACCGTGATCGGCGGTGCCCCGTTGTGGATCATCTGCAGGAAGCCACTGGAGGGTTTGCCGAACAATGCCACCGCGGCGACGTGGTCGGCGACCGGTTCGGGCATCGGGCCGGTCAGCCCCGGCGGCAGGGCGAAGCCTTGCGGCACTTCGTCGGCCGTGATGTACGCGGCCACCGCGGCGCCCTGCGAGAAACCACCGAGCACGACCTCGGTATCCGGGCAGGCCGCCGACGTCTGCTGCACCCTGTTGGCCGCGTCGACCACACCGGCGGCCGCAGTGGCAAAGTCGAGAGACGCCGGATAGTTGACCGGGTAGACATCCATCGATTTGCCAGGTGTCTTGGCGCGCAACGCGTCCACGAAGGCCTGCCCGGTGCCGCCGACGCCGGGAGGTTCGAAGGTCCCGCGCGCGAACACGACCTGGATATCCGGGCAGGGATTAGCTGAGGCCTGACCCGCGACCGCCACCGACCCTGTCCCAGCGAACACCGCCGCCGCCACCGCACCCAACCAGCGATCGATCCTGTTCATCAACACCACCAATGTTGTTGTCCACCAGTGGCGGCTGCGCTGTCTTGCACCACGCGTCGCGGGTGAGCCCGCCGCCTGACCTATTCAAGCGCGGCGGACCGGGATTCGCAGCGCTCCTACCGAAGAGCGCCGAGATTCTCGACCGATCTGCGCACATCCGAGGTCAGCACCTTGGCCACCAGCGAACCGATCGGACCGCTGAGCAGACCGCCGGTGAACTCCGCGACGAGATGCAATGCCGATCCCGGCTTGCCGTCCGTCACGGTCATCTGCAGTGCGATGTGCACACCACCGCGGCCGGTGCCGCGCAACCCGATGAGCCGAGGTTCGTCGTATTCGGTGACCTGCCAGTGAATGGTGTTGCGGAAGCCCTTGACCTTGATCAGCGACGACACCTGGGTACCGACCTCGATAACCTCTGGCGGAGGACTCCGCCAGCCGGCGAAAATGGTCAGCCATTCATCGAATCGCCGCAGTTCCGAGGCCAGTTTCCAGGCCTGCTCGGGCGTCAGACTCGACGAGACCGACACATCGACTTTCGCCATATCAACTCCGTGCGGTAGGGGGTGTGCAGGTTTCGGTTACCCTGCGCCACCGCGCCCCACCACCATGACATGGATCACAGGCTGCGGCTACCGGTCGTCGGTGCCGGCCGCCGCATCCGGCGCGGCGACCACTTCGCCGCGACGAACGCGCACCTGGAATCGCTTGATGCCCCACGTGTCCGACACCGCGAAATGGACGCGTTTGGGATTGCCGAACACCGTGGTCGTCGTGACCGTGCCGACCGCGCCGGCCGGGACGATCGGAACATCGACTCCTTCGATGCGGCGGCGCGCGGCCACCACATCACCCTTGTGAAACCCTGTCATGGAACTCCCCCTCGACGTGCATGCCACGAGCGCCGTGCACCTACCCCGACCTCCATGCTGACGGCCCGCCACCGGGCTTGCAAGCCATTAACGTTCGGCGCGAGCATGTTTGGGTCGAGCACCGTCGCTCAGCAACGACAAGCGAACGGGCGCAACACGATCCGACCGGCCGCTGCGCGACAGGTGGCACCGGGTTTGCCCGCGGCATACCTGTCGGCGGGCGGCGACACCGGCGAAGGTAGCGTGGCCAGGGTGAACACGCCTCGCCTGCCTGCCGCTGTCACCCTGGTCGCCTGTGCCGCCGCACTCGCCACGACCCTGGCCGCCTGCGGCTCCGATACGGACACACCGGCCGCCTCCACGTCGACCTCGTCGGATGTGTTCAGCCCGCCGAGTGCTCCCGCGGTCGAACCGACGGCCACCGAACAGGGTTGCCCGAGTACTCCGCCGCAGTCCGGCGGGACCCCCGAGTGGACGCTGTCGGGCGCCACCGGCAGCGTCGCCGTCATCGGTTCCACCGATACCGCGGCACCCTCGGTCACCGTCGAGGGGCCGTTCAGCGTGACCGAGACCCAGGTGCAGACCCTGAAGCCCGGTGACGGCCCCGTCGTCGCCGAGAACGCGACCGTGCTGGTGTGCTACATGGGTGTCAACGGCCGCGACGGGTCGGTCTTCGACAGCAGTTACCAGATGGGTGCGCCGGTGGACTTCCCCCTCGACGGCGTGGTCACCGGATTCCAGAAGGCCATCGCGGGGCAGACCGTGGGTTCGACCGTCGCGGTGGCGATGACTCCCGAGGACGGTTATCCCGAGGGCCAGCCGGCCGCGGGCATCCACAAGGGCGACACCCTCGTCTTCGCTATCAAGATCCTCGACGCGATGAGCTGAGCTCGCTCAGCGGGCTCGCCGGGCCAGCTTGGCCGGCTCCAACACGAAGATCGTCTTGCCCTGCTGCCGGATCCAGCCACGATTGGCGAATTCCGACAGCGCCTTGTTGATGGTCTCGCGTGAGGATCCGACCAGCTGGGCCAGCTCGAGCTGGGTCAGTTCATGGTCCACCCGCAGCCCCTCCCCGTCGGCGCGTCCGAACCGTTTGGTCAGGTCCAGCAGCTGCTTGGCGACCCGGCCGGGCACATCGGTGAAGATCATGTCGCACAGGTCGTCGTTGGTGCGGCGCAACCGGCGTGCCAACACGCGCAGCAGTTGCGCGGCGATCTCCGGCTTGTCGGCGATCCACGCGCTGAGCGCCTGGCGGGGCACCGCCGCCACCCGCACCTCGGTCAGCGTCGCCACGGTGGCGGTGCGCGGTCCCGGGTCGAACAAAGCCAGTTCACCGAAGGTGTCGCCCGGCCCCATCACGGCGATCAGGCTCTCGCGCCCGTCGACCGAACGGCGTCCGACCTTCACCTTGCCCTCCACCAGCATGTACAGCCGGTCCCCGGGCTCACCTTCGACGAAGATCGTGTGATTGCGCGGGAACGACAGCCATTCCAACTCCGCGGTGAGGACCTCCATGGCCGCAGCATCGACGTCCTGGAAGATGGCGGCGCGGCCCAGCAGGGCGTTCGAGGTGACGGGATTCGACGAGCCAGGGTTCAACGTGCTTCCTTTCCCGCGTGCGGTGCGGCGACATCCTGCCCGCAGCCGGGAACGGCTCGACAAGCACTATGGAGCACTTTACAGGTGTGCGACATTTCGTAACTCCGAGGTTCGGTGTGCCGCGCGGTCCGGAGCATCCGGCCGACCCGCGGAGGAATATCATGATCATATTCATGTTCAGCGGCACCTGCCCCGTGGCCGCCCATCGGGTGGCCGGGGCTAGGCCGACGCATCACCGGGAGGCCCGAGCGGATGACTTTTCCTTGGCGGCGTTGTGTCCAGGGTGCGGCGACGGTCGCGGCGCTGACCGCCCTGACTGCCGGCACCGCGGTGCCCACCACGGCGCCGCGCGCCCACGCCGAGCCCGCGTGCCCGGACGTCGAGGTGGTCTTTGCCCGTGGCACGACCGAACGCCCCGGCCCGGGCAGTGTCGGGACCGCCTTCGTCGATGCGCTGCGCACGCAGGCCGGCGGCAAGTCCGTCGACGTGTACCCCGTCAACTACCCGGCCAGCCATGACTGGCCCACCGTGGTCGTCGGTGTCAACGACGCCGGCGCCCGGATCCGCCAGATCGCGGCCCAGTGCCCCGACACCAGCGTCGTGCTGGGGGGCTTCTCCCAGGGTGCGGCCGTCGCGCAACTGGTCACGGCCGACCCGCCGGCGATCCCGCCCAACTCGTTCGCGTACGGCACGACCTCGCCGCTGCCTGCCGAGGTCGCCGACCGTGTGGACGCCGTGGTGCTGTTCGGTAAGCCCAATGACCGGATGCTGTTCCTCATCGGACAGCCGAACGTTCCGGTCGGCACCGCGTTCCTGCCCAAAACGCTTGATCTGTGTGCGATCAACGATCCGATCTGCTCCGGCGGCCTCGACCCGGTGGCACACAACCTCTACACGGCCAACGGGATGGCCACCGACGCGGCGGCATTCGTCGCCGCGCGGGTCTGAGCACCGACCACGCAGTTTCAAGGGTTCGCCGACCGCACGCCGCTGCGACGCTTGATGTACACCATCGAGAGAGGCAGAAGGCAGTGAATGTTTACGACGCGGTCCGGAGCCGCCGCGCAGTCCGCGGGTTCACCGACGAACCCGTGTCCACCGACGTGCTCGAACGCGTGCTGACGGCCGCAGGGTGGGCGCCCTCGGGCGGCAACATCCAGCCGTGGCGCATCTACGTCATGACCGGCGAGCCGTTGGCCCGGCTGAAGAAGGTCGCCGTCGCCCGTGTCGCGGCCGGAGACCCGTGGGACGAACGGGAGTTCCAACTGTATCCGGAGAATCTCGCCTCGCCCTACTACGAGCGTCGATCCCAGTTCGGCAAGGAGCGCTACAGCGCGCTCGGTATCGCACGTGAGGACTGGGAAGCCCGGCAGCGCGCCGCCATCGCCAACTGGGATTGTTTCGGCGCCCCTGCGGCCCTGTTCTGCTTCATCGACCGCAATATGGGCCGGCCCCAATGGGCGGACCTCGGCATGTATCTGCAGACGGTGATGTTGCTGCTGCGTGCCGAGGGGTTGCACAGTTGTCCGCAGATGGCATGGTCACAGGTCCGTGCCAGCGTCGAAGAGGCACTGGATCCGCCGCCGGAACTGATGCTGTTCTGCGGAATGTCGATCGGGCATGAGGATGCCGATGTCGACTACATCCGCACCGGCCGCGCACCACTGTCGGAGATCGTCACCTTCGTCGGTTGACTCTGACAGCGCGCCACCGCACGGGCACGGGTAGGGCTAGCCGGTAGCCGGCACTGGAGCCTGCGTCAATGCGCTACGCGCGCGAGCACGGGATGCTGAGCGCAGTTCAAGATCACCCATGCAAAGGATCCCCATGTCTGCGTTGAGAAGAACCCGCATTCGCCGTATCGAACACCTGATCGTCGCCACGCTGCTGGTGGTGGCGGTGCTGGGACCGTGGGCGACCGCACGCGCGTTCGCGGAACCCGATGCGCAGTGCCCGGATGTCGAAATCGTCTTCGCGCGCGGCACTTTCGAGGCACCCGGCGTGGGAGCCACCGGTCAAGCCTTCGTCGACGCCCTCACCGCCCGGCTCGGCGGCCGTTCCGTCGACGTCTACCCGGTGAATTATCCTGCATCGCTGGACTTCCAGGCGGCGGCCAACGGAATCACCGACGCGGGCAACCGGATCGAGCACATCGCCGACACCTGCCCAGGGACCAAGATCGTGCTCGGCGGGTATTCCCAGGGGGCGGCCGTGGCCGGATACACCACCTTCGACGCGGTTCCGGCCGGCCTCACGCTACCCCCAGGCCTCACCGGGCCGATGCCGCCGGCCGTCGCCCCGCACGTTGCGGCGGTGGTGCTGTTCGGGACGCCGGACAACTGGTTCCTCAACCTGGTGGATCATGGTGCGCCACCGATCACCGTCGGTCCGCTCTACGCCGCCAAGACCTTGCAACTGTGTGCACCCGGGGATCCGGTGTGCGCCCCGGGTGGCCTGGACCGCAGCGCGCACAGCGCCTACAAGGACAACGGCATGGCAGTTCAGGCCGCCGATTTCGCGGCCGACGCGGTGTCGGCGGCACCGGCGACGGACTGAACGTCCGACCCGGGATGACCACACCGGCGGGGTGGCGTTCGAGTCCATGAGTGGGCGCGACACAAGGGAGAGGCCGGCAGATGAAGATTCGTGAACAACAGGTGGCGACATCGGTTTTGGTCATCGGATCCGGCGGTGCCGGCCTGCGCGCCGCGATCGAGCTGGCAGAGTCGGGCACCGACGTGCTGGTTGTCGGCAAAAGACCGAAAGCCGATGCCCACACCACCCTGGCCGCCGGTGGTGTCAACGCCGCGTTGGCCACCATGGACCCACAGGACACCTGGCAGCAGCACGCCGCGGACACCATCACCGAGAGTTACCTACTCGCCGATCCGCGTACCGTGCAGATCGTCACGCAGGGCGCCGCCGAGTCGATCGCGGACCTGGAGCGGTTCGGCATGAACTTCGCCCGCGAGGCTGACGGCCGAATCTCACAGCGTTTCTTCGGCGCGCACACCTACCGGCGAACGGCCTTCGCCGGTGACTACACCGGATTGGAAATTCAGCGCGCACTGGTCACGCGAGCCGAGCAACTACGGGTGCCGATCATCGATTCGCTGTACATCAGCCGGCTGCTGGTATCCGGTGACGTCATCTTCGGCGCGTTCGGTTTCGACATCGACGACGGAACCCGTTACACGATCCGCGCCGACGCCGTCATCCTGGCCGCCGGTGGCCACACCAGGATCTGGCGACGCACCTCGTCCCGACGAGACGAGAACACCGGTGACTCATTTCGGTTGGCAGTACTGGCGGGTGAGCGGATTCGCGACCCCGAATTGGTGCAGTTCCATCCCTCGGGCCTGATCGAACCCGAGGATTCGGCCGGCACGCTGGTCTCGGAGGCGGCTCGCGGCGAGGGCGGCATCCTGCGCAATGACCTCGGTGAGCGTTTCATGACACGGTACGACCCGCAGCGGATGGAACTGTCCACTCGTGACCGCGTTGCGCTGGCCGCCTACACCGAGATCAAGGAGGGCCGGGGCACAGCGCGTGGCGGCGTCTGGTTGGACGTCACCCATCTGCCTCGCGAACAGATCATGCAACGGCTCCCCCGCGTCTATCACACGGTCATGGAGCTGCAGCTTCGCGATATCACCGAAGAACCCATGGAGATCGCACCCACCGCGCACTATTCGATGGGCGGTGTGTACGTCCACGCGGAGGACCACAGCACCGACGTGGCCGGTCTCTATGTGATCGGCGAGGCCTCGAGCGGACTGCACGGCGCCAATCGACTCGGCGGCAACTCCCTGATCGAGCTACTCGTCTACGGCAAGATCACCGCCCGCGCGGCCGGCCGGTACTCACGGGAGCTAGCCGTCCAACAGCGCAGCGTGGCAGCCGTCGCGGAGGCCGGCGACGAGATTGATGCGCTGTTGGGCTCGCCGGGGTCGCACAACATCCGGGTACTGCAGCGGGCACTGCGCAACACCATGACCGACCACGCGGGCGTCGTTCGCGACGAGTCTGGACTCCTCGCCGGTTTGCGCCGACTCGAAGATATCGAGTCCCATCTGGACGACTTGTCGGTCAACCCCGACCTGGCCGGATTCGCCGATCTGGCGCACGCTTTCGATCTCAAGGCCTCAGCCCTGGCGGCCCGGGCGACGCTGGAGTGCGCGCTGGAACGTCGGGAGACCAGAGGTTGCCATAATCGCGCCGATCATCCCGCCACCGACGATGCCCTGCGGGTCAACCTGGTGTGGTCGGGGCCGGGAAAGATCGCGCACGATCCGATACCGAATGCGCCACCGGAGATCTCTGATCTGATGCACTCCGTGTCGGCAACCGGAAAACTCGTGGAATGATCCAGATGCGCGATCTCAGAACAGATCTCGCACCCTGGCGATGTCGTACTCGGCCACTGCCGCCGACACGATGACCGCGCTCTGGTCGTCCCCCGGCCCGCTTCCCCGGAACGCCTCGACCGCCGCCTGCGACTCCCATCGTTCATAGACGTTGATGCGTCCATCATCGAGCAGATCGGCACCGATGGCGAAGTCGAGACAGCCGGGCGCGGCGCGGGCAGCGGTGACGATGCCTACACATCCGGCCAGATAAGCGTCTCGGTGTCGAGGCTCGACGGCGAGGTGCCCGGCGACGATGACCACTTCCGCTCCCTTCTCCCGGTCGTGTTCGAACTCTTCGGTTAGACCCGACCGCGGCCGAAAACTCATCGAGGCACTGTGCACAGCGAACACTGCGGGTAGCATCCCGGGCATGGGAATTCGGCATTCGCGCCGGTTGTTGGTCATCGGCGCGCTGGTCGCTTCAGCGCTGGCTACCGGCGGTACGCCGGCCGCGACCGCGCAACCCTGCCCCGATGCCGAGGTGGTGTTCGCCCGCGGCAGCGACGAACCGCCCGGTGTCGGTATCACCGGCCAGTCGTTCGTCGACGCCCTGCGTGCCGCCGCCCCGGGCAAGTCGGTCGACGTCTACGCGGTGAATTATCCGGCCACCGGCGACTTCGAGAACCGGGCAGTCTTTCCCGCCACCATGTTCGACGGTGTGCGCGATGCCGGTGCCAGGGTGCGGTCCATGGCCGCCAGCTGCCCGGATACGAAGTTCGTGCTCGGCGGATACTCGCAGGGCGCCGCGGTGATCGCCTACGCGAGCAACGAGGATCTGCCCGCCGACCGGATCGCCGGAGTGGTGCTGTTCGGCAAGCCGACGGCGGCCATGCTGTCCGGGTACGGCGCCCCCGCGGCGAACATCGGACCGCAATACGCGGGCAAATCGCTGGATCTCTGCGCGCCCGGCGACAGCATCTGCGACGGTTCACAGCAATCACTGCTCTCGGTCCTGGCCCACGGGCTCTACCCGCTCAACGGCCTGACCACCGCGGCTGCTTCCGCGGCCGCCGCTCGGCTGTCCTGAACCGTCGGCGAATCCGAGCCGACCACGAGCACGGTTTCGGCAGCAAACCACCCGGGTACAGATTGGCAGGCCGCCCGCTGTCATCAGGCATGCGCGCCGTACCCGAAGGAGTTCAACGATGAGTCTTCGCAAATCCGCACAGTTCCTCGGCGCCGGCGCGCTGATCGCATCGGGTCTGGCGGTCGGCGCCGCGCCGGCCGCCACCGCCGAACCCTGCCCCGACGTCGAGGTGGTCTTCGCGCGCGGCACCGCCGAGGCGCCCGGTGTCGGGGGTACCGGCCAGGCCTTCCTGGATGCGCTGCGCGCGCAGACCCCCGGAAAGTCGGTGGCCGTGTATCCGGTGAACTACCCCGCCAGCGACAACTTCGGCGACCGAATCGCATTCGGGCGCACCGTCGTCGACGGGGTGCGCGATGCCGGGTCGCACATCCAGGCCACCGCCGCGGCATGCCCGGACACCCGTGTGGTTCTCGGCGGCTTCTCCCAGGGCGCCGTGGTCGCCGGCTACGTCACCGCCGATGCCATACCGGACGGCGTGCCGGACGAGTATCGCTCCTACATCCCGAACCCGCTGCCCGACGATGTGTCCGACCACGTCGCCGCGGTCGTGTTGCTCGGCAACCCGTCGGACGCGTTCCTGAACCAGTTCGGCGCGCCGATCGGGACGGTCGGTCCGCGGTACGCATCGAAGACCCTCGAGCTGTGCGCCCCCGGCGACACCATCTGCGATGGCACGCCCGGCGGTATGCCCTCGATGGCCCATGCGCTGTACGCCGTCAACGGCTTGACCAACGAGGCTGCGTCCTACGCCGCCGCGCGGGTGATGACGCCCGCGCCCTGACGCCGACGGCGGGGTGCGCGATCATGGGTCGATGGAGTCGACGCGCATCGACCGCTGGCTATGGGCGGTCCGGCTGACCAAGACCCGTCCCGACGCGGCGACCGCGTGCCGCGGCGGCCATGTCCGGATCAACGACCGGGTGGCCAAGCCGTCGACCACGGTGTCCCCCGGTGACCGGGTGCAGGCCCGGGTGGGCGACCGCACCCGCATCGTCGACGTGGTGCGGGTGATCCAGAAGCGTGTCGGCGCCGCCGATGCGGTGACCTGCTATCTGGACCGCACCCCGGCACCGGAACCGGTCAAGGACATCGCCGTGGCCGTCCGCGACCGCGGTGCCGGGCGCCCGACCAAGCGGGAACGGCGCGCCCTGGAGAAATGGCGGGCGAGCCTGCGCTGAGCGCTACTGGTCGGCGATGATCGTCGGCGGCAGCGGCGGGCCGACCGGAACCGGAGGCGGCGGCGGTGCCGCCGGATGCGGAACACCGGCCGGCGCAGCACCCGGCGCCCCGACCGGCAGAACCTCCGGAGGCGGGGCCGGATCGGACAGCGACACGAATCCCGGTGGCAGCGGCGGCCCACCGACATTCGGAACCCGTTCGGTGGCCGGCGTCGAGGATGCCGGATCCGTCAGCGAGGTGTAACCGGGCGGAAGTTTGGGCGCCGGTCCGGCCCCCGGAGGCGCCCCGCTCGGCACGCCCTCCGGTCCGGTCATCAACGCGTCCATCGGATTACCGTTGTTGAAGGCGCGCCACAGGTCCCTGATGTAACCGCCCGCGCCCGGAGTCTGTCCCTGCCCGTAGACGGGATTGTTGATCTCCGGCACCGGCGGTGCGCCCACCGGAGGCGGGGCCGGAGCGGCCATCGGCATCTCACCGGGCCCGAGCACCACCGGTTGCCCCGGCGGGATCGGCTCACCGGGTGGCACCGCGGGCTCGGCACCGGCGGCCGCGGCCGCGGCCAGTGCGCCACCGGCCACCAGCGCACCCGCAACCGCGAGCCGGAATCCGACCCGTCCTCGTTCGGTCATCACCGATACACGTCCTCTCCGGTCAACCCGGTGCCCGATATCGCGCCTCGGGCACGCCTGCGAGAAGGCTAGCGTCTCACGGCCCTCCCGTCACACGATGCACGCAGGTAACTGTCCGGCAGGCAAACCGCAGGTGAACGGATCCACCCCGCGTGCGCCCCGATGGGCCCGGTCTCCAAGGATGTCGCCATGCACAGCTCAGATCTGGTCGTCGTCGGCGCCGGCATCATCGGGCTCGCCCACGCCGCCGAAGCCGTGCACCGCGGCCTGTCGGTACAGATCATCGAACGCGACACCGAGGCCGTCGGCGCCTCGGTGCGCAACTTCGGGCATGCCTGCATCACCGCCCAGGACACCGCTCTGGTCCAGATCGCGCAGCGGTCCCGGCGCGGATGGCTGCGCACGGCCGAGCTGGCGGGATTCTGGGCGCCCGAGGCGGGTGCGATCGTGCTGGCCCGCAGCGCCGCCGAGGCCGCGCTGCTGGAGGAATTCCGCGATGCGCGCGGCGAGGAGGCGGTGCGGCTGCTCACCGCCGACGAGACGAGGTCACGGCTCAGCGGCCCCGATCGGCCCGCCGACCCGGATATCGTCGGTGCCGCCTGGTTGCCCGCCGATCTGCGGGTGGATCCGCGCAGCACGGTCGCGGCGATCGCCGACTGGCTCGCCGCGCAGCCCGAAGTCCGGTTCCACTGGCGCACGACGGCGCTGGGATGCGCCGACGGCGTGGTGCACACCAGTCGCGGCGAGGTGCGCGGCCGGCACGTCGTGGTCTGCGTCGGCCACGATCTGGACCGGCTGTACCCGGTCACCGCCGAGGAGAACGACGTCCTGCGCTGCCGACTGCAGATGGCGTTGGTCGACGCACCCACCGGATACACCCAGGACGCGGCGGTCCTGACCGGAACCTCGATGCTGCGCTACGGCGGGATGGCCGGACTGCCGTCGGCGACCGCGGTGCGGACCGAACTCGAACACAACAACCCGGAGCTGCTGGCCCTGGGCGCCAACCTGATGTTCACCCGCCGCCCCGACGGGAGCCTGCTCGTCGGCGATTCGCACCATTACGGGATCACCGCGGACCCGTTCATCGACGAACAGGTTTCCGAGCATCTGCTCGCGGGCGTGGCGCGCATCCTCGGTGTGGACCGGCTGCGGGTGTTACAGCGCTGGCAGGGCGTCTACGCGTCCAGTGCACGCACCGACATCCTGCGCGCCGAGCACGGGCCGAATGTCAGTTCGGTGACGGTCACCACGGGCTTGGGCATGACGCTGGCCTTCGGGCTGGCCGCACAGACCCTGGACGCGCTGTAGCACCGTCAGACCTTGTCCGGCTCGACGTCCTGGGTGCCGTCGCCGGTTTGATCCGCCGTTTCGGGTTCCAGGGCGACGCTGCGTGCCCGCGCGACGGCCGGCCCCGACGTGGACGGGTTCTCCGCCGGCTGTAGGCGCACCACGCGACCGACCGCGCGCCGCAGGCCCGGCGGCCCTTCGATCCGGACGAAGTCGCCGATCCGGCCCGCGCGATAACGCAGCGGTGATCCGATCAACTCACCCATCACCACGCCGCTGCCGATGGCCAGCGCGATGGCCACCGCCGACATCAGTTGCGCGATCCCGTCCAAGAAGCGCTCGTCGACGGCGAGGTAGAACACTGCCCGGAAGACCGCCAGACCCGGCAGCAACGGGGTGATACCGGCTGTCGCCGTCACCAGCGCGGGTGCTTGCCGGCGGATCGAGATGAAGGTCGCCAGCAGACCGACTCCGACCGCGGCGATCCCGGTCGCGAAAACCACGCCCACCTGGATATGGCCCAGCCCGATGAGCACGGCCTGCGCCGCGCCGGCCGCGATGCCCGCCGGCACCACCGATCGCACCGGCGCGTAGCAGGCAAGGGTCAGACACACTCCGGCCAGAGCGGCGCCGAATATCGCGACGCCGATCTCCACCGGCCCGCTCGGCACGATGATCGATTGCGTCGCATCGACGTGCAACGCGATGGTGATACCCGCCACCGCCGCGAGCTGCAGACCGGCCACGATGCCCACGACGATGCCCGCGGTCAGGAACAGCGCGTCACCGAGTCTGCCCACCGCGGTCACCATGTGCCCGGTCAGCGCGTCCTGCACCGAGCCCACCAGCGTCATGCCCGACAGCAGCACGACGATGCCGGTGGCCACCAGGGCCGTCGGGCCCTGATCGGCGAGGCGATAGGCGGCGACGGCGACCAGGGTGGCGATGGCGGCACCGACGGCGTGCTGGAAGAAGAACGGCGTGCCGAACCGGTTCAGCACGCGGCCGACTCGGTCGATGACGGCCGACGTCAGTGCGGCAAGGATGCAGACCAGCCAGTTGCCACCGAGCAACATCGCGATGCCCAGGGCGAAACCGGCCCAGTAGACGGTCGACAACCAGCGTGGGTACGGATGAGGACTTTCGCTCAGTACATCCATCGCCTCATGGGCCTGCTCGACCGTGACACCGCCGGAGGTGATGCGTCGCACCAGCTTGTCCAATTCGGCCAGTCGCGTGTAATCGGTTGCGCGGTGCCGCACGGCCCGGACGATCGTCACCGGCGGGCTGTCGGCGGTGGGCAGTGCCGACACGATGATGGTCGAGAAGGTGATGTCCACGACGCAGTCGCTGAGCTGATAGGCCTGCGCCACGTCCTGCGCCGTCGCGACGATGTCGGCGGTGCCGGACCCGGAGGACAGCATGACCTCGGCCAGCCGAATGGTCAGGTCCAACACCTTGCGGGTGTGCACATCACCGACCCGATTGGTACTGCGTCGGCGTTGTCCGGCGATCGGGGCGGGGTCACGTCGCCCGCGCAACGCGCCGCGCAGGCCGCGGCGCGCCCGCGCGTTGTCCGCGGTGTCTTCCGTGTGATCGGGAGCCATTGCCGACACCATACTGACGCTCGGCGCGGTCGCGGTACCACCGGCGCGCCAGAGCGCGATCAGCGCCGCCAGAACACGTGGTGGGTCACACCACTGGGGCTGGGCACGACATCGCGGTGGAACGTATCGAGTAACTCGTCGGAGGACCCCCACAACCGCGATCCGCCGCCGAGGTCGATCGGCGCGACCGCCACATGCAGGGTGTCGATCAGCCCGGCGTCGAGGAACTCGCGAATGGTCTGCGCCCC
The DNA here is from genome assembly GCF_053589535.1 of Mycobacterium sp. NPDC003323. Lineage (NCBI taxonomy): Bacteria > Bacillati > Actinomycetota > Actinomycetes > Mycobacteriales > Mycobacteriaceae > Mycobacterium > Mycobacterium sp. NPDC003323. Next base: position 22,836 of record NZ_JBSFSB010000026.1, on the reverse strand, counting down.
ACCGCCGAGCCGGACATCCTTACCCTGGGCAGCCGCCTGTGCCTGCGCCAGCGCAACCGCGGGCTCGGCGTCGATGAAGTGGAAGGTGGTGTCCGACAGGGTGAACGATGGCCGCACGTGGTGGGTCAGCACGAACACCGGGGTGTGAAACGGCGGTCGATCACCCCACCAACCCCGCCATTCGTGATCGGCCCACGGGCCACGATGGGGGCTGAACTTGTTGCGTCCCATGATCTCTGCGCCGATATTGCGGGCGAAGTCCCGGGTGAAGTAGTCGTCGATGCCGCGGGTGCCGCCGGGTTCGGTGCGGTTGGGCCAGCTCGCGGTGGCCCCCGCCCACGACATCATGACCTCCGGATCGGCATGGCCGAAGGGCCGCTCCGGACTCTGATCGCGGCCGGCGCCGTAGCCGTCGCGGGACACCACGAAATTCTGTACGCGCAGCAATTGGGCCATCGGTTCCTCCTCGACGTCGGTGCTGGTGATCAGACCAGCATGCGCGCAGAAATTCATCGCGACCGGATCGCAGGCAGGGCCGCTGATACGCAGAACCCCCGTGCCGCCGGAACCGGCTGCACGGGGGTTCGTAGGACGCGCGGTCTAGAGCGCGGTGACGCCGACGGCCTGGGGGCCCTTGGCGCCCTGGGTGATGTCGAACTTCACTCGCTGGTTCTCCTCCAGGTTGCGGAATCCGCCGGACTGGATCTCGGAGTAGTGCACGAAGACGTCTGCTGCGTCGCCGTCAGGAGCGATGAAGCCGAAGCCTTTTTCGCTGTTGAACCACTTGACGGTTCCTTCTGCCATGGTCGTACTTCCTTCTTTTTCACATGGCCGAATGTCATGACGGCCAAGTCTGGTGGAGCGATCGACGATCGCCGGGTCGAGGCAATGCTCGCGGTGGGGTGCAGTCGCCGGCACGGGTTGTTCGAGGGTGGTGCTGACACCCGGCCGCGACTCGGCCGAAGACAGACACGTCGTGATCGATTCGCGACGTACCGGCCCAGCCTACCCATGCGTGGCGCGATCACCTAATCAAGGCGACGCGCCGGTACCTCACTGCGCGAGCACCCATGCGTATCGGTGGACGATTTTGCCTGGGCGAGCGAGGCAATCAACCGATCGGCGAGCGCAGGCCATCGGGTGCATCGTCATCCCGGCTTTTGTCCCGCTCCGCGCCAATCGTTGCGAACCGAACGATATTTGCGCGTTCGGCCGCTCCGCGACCGCGGCTGCCGAGGCGCCGAACACCGATGTGCGCCGGCTGCGCAGACGTCCCTATGATCGGCGAATACATCGTGCTCTCAAGCTTTTTGCGCAGCCGGCCGACGGCCCCTGCGTCCGTCAGAGAAGGGCTCACAGGTGACCTGGGTTCAACGCCGCGTCGTCGTGCTGCGTGACAATCGCACCTCGGGTATGCGACTGCGGATGGTCGACCTGGTTCGCCGCATCGGGGAACTGCCGGTGTGCGCCCGGCACCGGGAGCGGTGCGCGGCGCGGCATGATGCCGCGCTGCCGGCCCTGCGCGATCGGGAAGAACAACTCGTGGACCGGTTGAACGTCGAGGGAGTGGCCAGCCGGCAGGTGCGCATGAACTGCGCGGCCCGCCACGAGATCGCCCGGGCCATCGAAGAACTCAAGACCGCCGCAACCGATCAACCGGTGGCCCATCTGCCCCTCGACCGGCCGGACACCGTCGAATCGCTGTACCGGTGGGGGTTGGCCGAGGCCAACCTCGACATCGCCGAACGACTGATCGGTCAGCCCGTGCGATATCTGGGATTGGAGGTGAAGGTCGAACGGGTACGGACGGCGCAGGGGATGCAGCAGGCACGGCAGTGGCATCTGGACGCCGAGGACCACCGCATGCTGAAGATCATCATCTATCTCAACGATGTCGATTGCGGCACCGGGCCCTTCCAGTATCTGCCCGTGGCGGCGAGTGCGACCGCGCGCCGTGCGCTTCGTTGCCGTCCGGGGATCACATTCCTCACCGACGATGCCGTCGCGGCCGTCTCGCCACGCATGGGGTGGAGACAGGCGACCGGGACGGCAGGCACCGCCGTGTACGCCGACACCGGTCGTGTCATCCACCGGTTGAAAGCTCCGACGCGGCAGGACCGTTATTCGGTGACGTTCGTGTACACCAGCGATCGACCGTATGCGGTGTTCACGCGCTTCATGCCTCCGCGCGCCCTCATCGAGGCGGTGGCGGCGACGTCCACACCGCGGCAGCGCCGCGCCCTCCCCGATCGGGACTGGCTACGCTTCCAGCAGCCCGGCACCGCAACTTCGCCGTCAGATCATCTGGCGCTCAGCGAATCCGCGAGCTGATCGGCGGTCTTGACCCAGCCCGCGTGGAAGTTGTCGTACTCCTCGGGCGGCAACATCGCATGGTCGATACGCATCAGCGTCTGATCATCCTGCACCGGCTCCAAGGTCACCGACACCACGCTGGCGGCGGTGGGATCCGCCCAGTACGAATTGGCCCAGGTGAACCGGAGCAGCCGCGGCCGCTCGATGGTCAGGAACTGCCCGGTGATGAGCACGCTGACACCCTCGTCATCCAGATCGAAGCGGTACGCACCACCCACCCGTGGCTCCACGGTGACCGCGAGAACCCGAGTCGGACGCGGACACATCCAGTCCCGCAACGCATCCGGGTCCAACCACTGGTCGAACACGTCCTCGGGAACGGCAGGCATGATGCGCTGCACCCGCACGGTCGGCGCCTCGGTCACCGGTCGGCCTTCTTGCGGCGCAACCGTGCGGCCAGCGCATCGGTACGCGTCGACCAGAAGGCGGTCTGCTCGCCCATCCACTGAGCCGCCTGTGACAGACCGTCCTGGCGCAGCGAGAGCCAGTGCTCGCGTCCACGCACCTCTCGGGTCACCAGTCCGGCGTTCTCCAACACCCCGATGTGGCGGGACACCCCGGCGAAAGTCATCGGCAACGGCGCGGCGAGGTCGGTGATGCGGGCGTCACCGTCGCGCAGCACCTCAAGGAGTCGACGGCGGGTCGGATCGGCCAGCGCCGCGTAGGCCCGGTCCAACACTTGATCTTCAACCATTCTGTTGACCATACCCGGGTCGGTGTGATGTGCTCGGCAATGGATTCATTCAATCGATCTGTTGAACGATTGTGTCGCTTCGATCGGAGGACGAGATGCAGACACCACCCATCGTCGGCGCCCAGGAGTGGGCCGCCGCCCGCGCCGAACTCCTGGTCAAGGAGAAGGAACTGACCCGGCTCAGAGATGCCCTGGCCGCCGAGCGCCGGCGGATGCCGTGGACGCCGGTCTCGGGGTCTTACGCGTTCGACGGACCGCAGGGTCGGGTCACCCTGGCCGATCTGTTCGACGGCCGCCGCCAGTTGATCGTCTACCGGGCATTCCTGGACCCCGGGGTCGAAGGATGGCCCGAACACGGCTGTGTCGGTTGTTCGTTGATGGCCGACCACATCGGCAACCTCGGCCATCTGAACGCCCGTGACACCACCCTGGTCTACGTGTCACGCGCCGAACAGGCCGATATCGACCGGATCAAGGAACGCATGGGTTGGCACCATCCGTGGTTCACCATCGCGGCGGACAGCACCTTCGACGCCGACTTCGACGTCGACGAGTGGCATGGGACCAACGCCTTCTTCCGGGACGGCGACGACGTCTACCGGACCTACTTCATCGACAACCGCGGTGACGAGGTCTTCGTGAACACGTTCGCCTTCCTGGACATGACCGCCCTCGGACGCCAGGAGACCTGGGAGGACTCCCCCACCGGTTATCCGCAGTCCCCGCCGTATGAGTGGTGGCGCTGGAACGACGCCTACGAGCGACCCGCCGGTGGCTGCCGATCGTGCGCCGGGTGACACATCGGTCATGATCGAACGGTGACGCCGCCGCCGCTGACCGTTCCCGCCCTGCTCGCCGAGCGCGTCCGCGCCGCCGGGCAGGACACCTACCTGGTCACGCCCGACGGCCGGCTGTCCTATCACGATGCCGATGCCCGATCGGCCGAGATCGCCTGCCGACTGCTGGGCGCCGGCATCGGCAAGGGCAGTCGGGTCGGGTTGTTCTTCCCCAATGACATCGACTGGGTGCTGTGGTGGCTGGCATTGTCACGGGTGGGTGCGTTGGTCGTCCCGCTCAGCACGCTGTATGCGCCGGCCGAGATCGCAAAGGTGCTGCGGCTGGCCGATATCGGCACACTGATCGCCCCTGGCCGGGTGCTGAGCATCGACGTCGGTGAACGCCTCGAGACGGCGCTACCCGGACTCGGCCGGCAGCATCACGGTCGCCTGGCGGTGACTGCCGCGCCGTATCTGCGTCAGATCGTCATGACCGAGACCGGCGATCACCAGTGGGCCACCGGATGGGCAGACCTGACCGAGGCGGTGTCTCCGGACATCCTGGCCGCCGTCGAGGCCGAGGTGTCACCGGCCGACCTGGCCGTCATGGTGCACACCTCGGGCTCCACCGCCGACCCCAAGGGGGTGTTGCACAGCCACGGCACGCTGGTTCGTCAGACCTCGGGCTGGCCCGCCGCGGTACGGGCAGTCACCGGATACGCCGCACAGCCGGCGCAGCGGCCCCGAATCCTGTGTGCCATGCCGTTCTTCTGGATCGGTGGACTGCTGGCAGCCATGGGCGCGTTGCACGACTCGATCACCCTGCTGGTGCTGCCGAAGCTTGATCCCGGCACCGCGCTGGACCTCGTGGAGTCGCAGCGCGCGACCGGAGTGGTCGGCTGGCCCGCCTTCACCCAGCGCCTGCGCGAGCACCCGAGCTTCGCCGGGCGCGATCTGTCCAGCGCACCGATGCTGCGCGAGGGCCCCTTGGACATCGCGATGACCGACGTCCCCGACGGTTATCCGGTGCATCGCACCATGTCCGAGACCGCGGGCGGATTCGTGCACACCGAGCTTGCGATCGTCGACGAGCAGGGTCTGTCCGTCCCCGACGGGCAGACCGGTGAACTGCTGATCCGCGGTGTCGGGGTGATGGCGGGATACAACAAGCGTGAACGACATGAGGTATTCGATGCCGACGGCTGGTATCACACCGGCGACCGCGTCTACCGACGAGACGGCGACCCGCGCCTGTTCTACGTCGGTCGTGCCACCGATCTGATCAAGTCCGGCGGTGCCAACGTCTCACCGCTGGAGGTGGAGGCGGTCATCGCTGGGCTGCCGCAGGTGGCGCAGTGCGTCGTGGTGGGTGTCGAGCATGCCGAGCGCGGCGAGGAGGTGTGCGCGGTACTGGTGCCCGCCGAGCCGGAGATCGATGTGGCGGAATTGCGCACGCAGGCGCGCGCACAGCTCTCGGCATACAAGGTCCCGACCCGCTGGGTGCTGGCCGACGGTGACCGGATTCCGACGCTGCCCAGCGGCAAGTTCGACCGCAAGAAGCTGCTCGCGATGGTGCTCGAGGGTGAGTTGCCGACGGTGTGAGTCAGTCCAGCAGCGTGCGGAACGTACCTGCGGGCAAGGTGTTTGCGCCCGCCGCGCGTACCCGGTCGGCCAGCGCGGCATCCGAGGTGACGACGACGAGACCGCCCGGGTCGGTCGCGGCGCACACCAGACGCACGATCTCGTCATCGGCGGAGTTCGCCGCGGGTGCGGGCGCGTGGGCGACCGTGATCACCGCGGAAACGATCGGCTGCGGTTTCTCCAGTACCACCGTCACATCGATCCCCTCGGCGGTGGCCCAGACCTCCAATCTGGCCACCAGGGCGCGCAGCGCGCCGGGGCGATCGCGCCACCAGCCGTCCGGCCGGGCCCCGACCACGTTCATGGCATCGACGATGTAGCGCACCGTGGTGACGGTACGTGGCAACATCACCATGGTGGCGGGAGTGGATGAGGCGCGGCTGCGCGAGTTGCGCCGGATCACCGTCACATCTGCAGGCACCACCATCCGAATCCAGGAGTTGCCCTGACCATGCCGCATGCTGCCGACAGTCACGACGTGATCCGGGTGACCGGAGCGCGGGAGAACAACCTCAAGAACGTCGACATCGAACTTCCCAAGCGGCGCCTGACGGTGTTCACCGGAGTGTCGGGCTCGGGTAAGAGCTCGCTGGTCTTCGACACCATCGCCGCGGAATCCCAGCGGTTGATCAACGAGACCTACAGCGCGTTCGTGCAGGGCTTCATGCCGACTCTCGCCCGCCCGGACGTCGACGTGCTCGACGGCCTGACCACCGCGATCATCGTCGACCAGCAGCGGATGGGGGCCGATCCGCGCTCCACCGTCGGCACCGCCACCGACACCGGCGCGATGTTGCGCATCCTGTTCAGCCGGCTCGGGCAACCGCATATAGGCTCGCCGCAAGCATTCTCGTTCAATGTCGCCTCGGCCAGCGGCGCCGGTGCGGTGACCGTCGAGAAGGGCGGCCGCACGGTCAAGGAACGTCGCGAATTCAGCATCGTCGGCGGCATGTGCCCGCGATGCGAGGGCCGTGGCGCGATCAACGACATCAACCTGACTGCGCTGTACGACGACACCAGATCGCTCAACGGCGGAGCCTTGACGATTCCCGGATTCAGCATGGAGGGCTGGTACGGCCGGATCTTCAACGGCTGCGGCTTCTTCGACCCGGACAAGCCGATCAACGAGTTCACGAAGAAGGAACTCGACGCGCTGCTGTACAAGGAGGCGACCAAACTCAAGATCGATGGTGTCAACCTGACCTATCTCGGCTTGATCCCGCAGATCAAGAAGTCCTTTCTGTCCAAGGATCTCGACGCGATGCAACCGCATATCCGCGCCTTCGTCGAGCGCGCGGTCACCTTCACCACCTGCCCGGACTGCGACGGGACCCGCCTGTCGGAGGTGGCACGGTCCTCCAAGATCAACGATGTCAGCATCGCCGACGTATACGCCATGCAGATCACCGACCTGGCCACATGGATCGCCGATCTGGCGGCCCGGACATCATCGAAACAAGTGGCGCCGTTGCTGTCGGCGCTGCGCGACATCCTGGACTCCTTCGTCGAGATCGGTCTGGGTTACCTGTCGCTGGATCGTCCGGCCGGCACCCTGTCCGGCGGAGAAGCGCAGCGGGTCAAGATGATCCGACATCTGGGTTCGGCACTGACCGATGTCACCTACGTGTTCGACGAACCGACCATCGGGCTGCACCCCCATGACATCGCCCGGATGAACAATCTGCTGCTGCAGCTTCGCGACAAGGGCAACACCGTGCTGGTGGTCGAACACAAACCCGAGACCATCGCCATCGCCGACCATGTGGTCGACCTCGGCCCGGGCGCGGGCACCGCCGGCGGTGAGGTGGTGTACCAGGGTTCGGTCGATGGTCTGCACAAGAGCTCCACCGTGACCGGTCGGCACCTCGACGACCGCGCCGCGCTGAAGGATTCGGTGCGCGAACCCACCGGCACGCTGGCGGTACGCGGCGCCGACACCCACAATCTGCGCAATGTCGACGTCGACATCCCGCTGGGTGTACTGGTGGTGATCACGGGGGTCGCCGGGTCGGGTAAGAGCTCGCTGATCGACGGTTCGGTGGCGGGTCGCGACGGTGTGGTGTCCATCGACCAGACGGCGATCCGCGGATCGCGGCGCTCCAACCCGGCCACCTACACCGGCCTGCTCGACCCCATCCGCAAGGCCTTCGCGAAGGCCAACGGGGTGAAACCGGCGCTGTTCAGCTCCAATTCAGAGGGTGCATGCCCAGCCTGCAACGGCGCGGGTGTCATCTACACCGAACTCGGCGTGATGGCCACCGTGGAGTCACCCTGCGAGGAATGCGAGGGGCGGCGGTTCCAGGCCGCGGTGCTCGAATACACCCTGGCCGGTCGCAATATCGCCGAGGTGCTCACCATGCCGGTCAGCGAGGCCGTCGCATTCTTCGACGACGGCGAGGTTAAAGTCGCCGCGGCGCAGAAGATCCTGGGACACATGGCCGATGTGGGGCTCGGTTACCTGACGCTGGGACAACCGCTGACCACCCTGTCCGGCGGTGAGCGGCAGCGCCTGAAGCTGGCGGCGCGTCTGTCCGACAAGGGCGCCGACGCCGGAACACTGTTCATCCTGGACGAGCCGACCACCGGCCTGCATCTCGCCGATGTCGAACAACTGCTGGCACTGCTGGACCGCCTGGTGGACGCCGGGCGCTCGGTGGTGGTGATCGAGCATCATCAGGCCGTGATGGCGCATGCCGATTGGATCATCGATCTGGGTCCGGGCGCCGGTCATGACGGCGGTCGCGTCGTCTTCGAGGGACCTCCGCGCGATCTGGTTGCGGCCGGTACGACGTTGACGGGCGAGCACCTGGCTGCCTATATCGGCTGATTGAGAGCTTGACACCTGTCAAGTATGCTGTCGGCATGCTTGCCCAGGATGTGCTGACCACCGTGCCCACCACCACCGCCGAGGCCACGGCCGCCTTCGACGCCGCGCCACCGGTCGAACCGGCCTTCATGATCGGCACCTGGCAGGGTGCCGAGCTGCCGACCGCGCATCCGATGGACGGACTACTGGAGGCCAGCGGCTGGTGGGGCAAGCAGTTCGTCGACGAGGAGACCGTGCACCCGCTGCTGTTCCCCAAGGACGGCGGCACGGCGCTGTGGGCGCTGAACCCGGTGCTGGCCTTCGGCGGCCTGGGCCTGGCGACCAAGGTTCCCGCTGTACGGAATCTGTCTCTGGTGCAGCCGATTTCGGCATTGCGACCGGCGCTTCGCACCCGCTCGGCCAAGGCGCGGTTGCGCACCACGCGTTACCGCGACGTGGACAGCGCCACCATGATCTATGACAACCTGCCGATCAATGACGTCTTCCGCAAGGTGGACGACGACACCGTGCTGGGCGCGATGGATTACCGCGGCGCCACCCGGCCGTACTTCTTCGTGCTGCGGCGCAACAACTCACTACCGGTGCAGTGACCCTGGCCGGTTTCACCGCTCCCGGGCACGCCATTCGGTGATTCTGCGGCCCAGCGAATCCGCGGCGGTGGTGGCCGCCTGTCCGACACCGTCGAACAGCCCACCGAGACCGTCGCGGATCCCCCGGATCAGCGGATCGTCGGACTGGTCGAAACCGTCCTTGTACTGACGTGCGGCCGCGCTCACGTCCTCGGTCCAGCCGACCGAGTTGTCATCGGCCCGACGCGGATAGTCACCGGCCAGGATCGCGCCGTAACCTCCGCTGTCGACCCACTGCGTCAGCGCGGCCGCCCGCAGCACCGAGAACGGATGGGTCTGCAATTCGAGGTTGAGCAGCTTCAGCACGCCGTCACGCATGTCGCCGGATCGTTCATACTCGCGGGCCTGCGCCAGGAACGCCTCGGAGTCCAGCTTGTCCAGGCGGGCGCCGCCGGCAAGTTTCATCTCGACGCGGATCGCGGCATCGAAATCCTGCGAGCACAGCAGACCGGCACGGTCGCCCGAGAGTTCGGACTTGCGTTGCCATTCCAACAAAGCCGCGACAATGGCGCGCACCGCCCACCCACCGATCGGGACGAAGCCGAACGACGAGGCCAGCCTGATCAGGTGCATGAGCATGGTGCGGTAGACCGAATGTCCACTCATCGCATGTCCCAGCTCATGGCCGATGACGCAGCGCATCTCGTCGTGCGACATCAACTCATACAAACCCGACGTGATGACGATGAACGGTGTGTCCATGCCGATGCAGTAGGCGTTGACGATCGGTGACTGCTGGACGAACAGTTCCGGACGCACCGGGGCATCGAGCACGTGGACGCACTCGTCGAGCAGGGCGTCCAGATCGGCGAACTGACGGGGCCCGACCCGGGCCGCATTGGCCAGGTAGAGCAGGCGGTGCTGTCGTTCGCGCAGGGCTCCCGATATCAGCTTGAGCAGCTGGTCAAATCCCTTGAGCCGGCGCAGCGCCGTCAGCGCCGTCCGATCGGCGGGATGCTCCCAGGCCCGTGAACTGATATCCGGGAACGCAATCCGCTGTGTTGCAGGTGTTTCGGCCACCGAGCCACCCCCATCGTCACAAGATGACTCCACAGTACGGCGCGACGACTCAGGCGATGATGCGCACCAGGTAGGGAGTCATCGAGGCGGTACGCACCGGCGACACCGCCACACCGGAGTCGGTGGCCTCCACCATCTGACCGTTGCCGACGAACAGCGCCACGCTCTGGGTGCCCTCGGGTCCGTAGAAGACCAGATCACCGGGAAGCGCCTGGGCCGGCAGAACCTTCTGCCCCACCTTGTACATCTCGCCGGAGGATCGCGGCAGCTTGACCCCGACGCCGGCGAAGGCGTAGACGACGATGCCCGACGCGTCGAAGCCCACGACGTTGGCCACCGGCTCGGGGACGGTGGCGGCGCTCGGGAACAGCGGGGACGCGACCGGCGCCGGCGGAGCCAGCCCGGGGAAGTTCAGACCGGGGACGCCACCGGGCATCGGGGCCGCGGCAGGTTCCGCGGCGGCGGGCGTCTCGCGGACCGTGCCCAGTGTGGGGCCGTTGGCATCACCACCGCCGTAGGCGAACGGCACCCCGCGCTGGGACAGCGCGCGCTTGATCACGAGGTCGACGGCCTGCTGGTTGCGCACCGGCCGGGTGTTGAACGGATCGGCCGCGGCGACACCAGGAGTCGCTGTCAACACAACCAGGCCGAGCAGCAGGGCAGCGAAGCGTCTCATGGCGAAGTCAACTCTTTCGATCAGGCGGGAACCAGTGGCGACCGCTAATTGACGGCCGCCACTGGTATTTCTACCGGCCGTTTACGCCTGCAATCGGATATGACTGTGGCACAACATGAATGAGATGCCGATCCGTGACCGTTAAGTGACCGGCGTGCCCGTTTCGTGATCGGGCCGGCATCGGCGCGAGACCCCCGGACCCGATGCCGCAGAAACGTCAACGGCACCGGCGAGCGCTGCCCGAGGGCGGCGCGCACCGGTGCCGGGAACGAGGTGTGGTTACTGCAGCGCAGCCAGCGCGGCGTCGTAATCGGGCTCCTGGGCGATCTCGGGAACCAGCTCGGTGTAGGCAACCTTGCCGTCGGCGCCCACGACCACGACGGCACGACCGAGCAGACCGGCCATCGGTCCGTCGGTGATGGTGATGCCGTAGTCCTCACCGAAGCTGTCGCGGAACGCGGATGCGGTCACCACGTTCTCGATGCCCTCGGCGCCACAGAACCGATTCTGCGCGAACGGCAGATCCTTGGAAACATTCAGCACGGCCGCGCCGGTCGCAGCGGCACGCTCGTTGAAGGTACGCACGCTGGCGGCACACACCGGGGTGTCCACCGACGGGAAGATGTTGAGCAGCACGGGCTTGCCGTTGAACTGGTCGCTGCTGACCGCTCCCAGATCGGTGCCGGTCAGGCTGAACGACGGTGCGGAGGCGCCGACCGCGGGCAGCTCACCGGACGTGTTGATGGGGTTTCCCTTGAGCGTTATCTGTGCCATGCCGATCAGTCTGTCAAAGGTGGTACCGATCGCGCATCAGCGGGGTCGATGACCGGGCATGGCAGCATCGATACGGTGATCGACCTGCCGCACGGAGTACGGGCCATGGCCGCCCGCGGGCCCGCCTGGCAGCGCTGGGTGGATGCCCTGCCGAAGCTGACCGAGGGCGCGCTGCGCGACTGGGAACTGCGCGTCGACGGTGACGCCCTGTTCGGCTTCTGTTCGATCGTGCTGCCGGTGCGGACGGCCGAGGCGATACCGGCGATGCTCAAGATCGCGTTTCCCGATGACGAATCCGAGCACGAGCACCTGGCGCTGCGCCGGTGGGACGGGGCGGGCTCCGTCCGGTTGCTGCGCGCCGACCCGCATCGGCGGGCGATGCTGCTGGAACGGCTGCACCAACGAAACCTCAACGACGTCTGGGATATCGAGGCCTGCGAGATCGTCGCGGGTCTCTACGGGCGCATCCATGTGCCCGCGCTGCCGCAGCTGCGTCCGCTGGTGGGCTTCATCGAGAAGTGGAATGCCGACCTGGCCGCGCTACCCCGCAGCGCCGCCCTCCCGCACCGGCTGGTCGAGCAGGCGGTGTCGCTGGGTCGGGATCTGGTGGCCGATCCCGCCAGCGTCGGCACCCTGATCCACGGCGACCTGCACTACGAGAACGTCCTGGCCTCCGATCGGGAGCCGTGGGTGGTGATCGATCCCAAACCGATGAGCGGTGACCCGCACTACGAACCGGCGCCGATGCTGTTCGACCGGTTCGACGAGTTGGAGGGTTATGTCCGCGACGGCGTGCGGCGGCGTTTCTCCACGTTGGTCGAGGCCGGCGGTCTGGACTTCGACCGGGCCCGGGCGTGGGTGATCGTGCGGATGATGCACGACGCCATGTGGGAGCTGACCGAGAACGCCGTGCCCGACGAGCGGTACCTGACGACGTGTGTGGCCATCGCCAAGGCGGTGCAGGATTAGCTAGATATGCACCGGTAGCGACAGCATGCCGCGCAGCGTCACGTTCGGTTTGTACTGCGGCTCGCCGGCGAGTTCCGCGTTCGGGAAACGTGCGGTCACCGCCGACAGTGCGATCGAGGCTTCCAGCCGGACCAGCGGTGCGCCCAGGCAGAAGTGGGCACCATGACCGAAGCCCAGATGCCGGATGACGCGTCGGTCGGGATCGAACACGTCGGGATTCTCGTTGGCCGCCGGATCCCGATGGGCCGCGGCCAACAGCACGATCATGGTGTCGCCCTTGGGGATGTGGGTATCGCCGAAGGTGATGTCCTCGGCCGCCACCCGGCCCAGCAGCTGCGCGGCCGGATCGAATCGCAGGGTCTCCTCGATGACCCGTGGCGCCCGCGTCGGATCCGCGCCGAGGGCGGCCCACTGCCTCTTGTCGCGCAGCATCGCCAGCACAGCGGTCGCCATCATGCTGACCGTGGATTCGTGGCCGGCGATGAGCAACAGGTTGCAGGTCGAGATGATCTCGTCCTCGGTCAGCTGGTCCCCGGACTCTTCGACCGCGATCAGGGCCGAGATGAGGTCCTTGCCGGGATTGCGGCGCCGGCTGGTGATCAGGTCCCGGAAATAGGTCCGCAGCCACTTGCCGGCCTCGATGCGGTCGGTGAATCCCTCGGGAACCTCGCCGGTGGCACTGAGGAACGGGTCGACCGTCTGGGCCAGCAGCGTCGACGCGATGCCGAACTTCGGTTCGTCCTCGACCGGGACGCCGAGCAATCGACAGATCACGGCCACCGCCACCGGGTACGCCAATCCGGTGACGGCATCGAACTCACCCCGCTCCTGCGCGGTGTCGAGCAACGCGTCGACGGTGGCGACGATCTCGTCACGCAGTTCATTGATGACCCGCGGCGCGAACGCCTTGGCCACCAGACGACGCAGCCGGGTGTGATCGGGCGGATCGAGGAACAGGAACGCCGGGGTGCGGCGCCGGTCCACCAGGCCCGCCAGGCCGAACGGACGCGGTTGTTCCCCAGCGGCGATCTGCCGCTGGGCGATCGCCGACTTCATCCGGTCACTGGCCGAGGCCGGGTGCCGCAGCGCGGCGTCGCAATGTGCATACGACGACAGCACCGTCAGGCTGAGTTCGGGCAGTTGCAGCGGCCCGTATTCACGCAGCTCGCGGTACACCGGATAGGGGTCGACCCGATTCTCCGGTGCGAGCGCGCGGCCGAGCAGAACCTGCGGTGTGGACACGGAGGTCATGCCTTCATTGTGCAATCGCGGTCTGCAGGCGTCTGCGCCACCACCGGATTCGGTCCGGATCTGCCTGCGTGAACCGGTCCAGCACGTCGCGCGATGGTGCCGGCGACATCGGGGCGACCGGCAGCATCCCGCCCACCGGGATCAGCGACCGAGAAGCCGCCACCACATCGGTCGCCAGGATGGTGCCCGCGCTCACGTCGCAGCCATGGTGCAGGTCCGGCAGCGCCCCGGCCAGCGCCACCCCGACCGCGGCGCCGATGCTGGTCTGGGTGCCGGAGGTGACCACACACGGGAGGTCGAGCGATTCGGCGACCCGCAGCGCGCGCCGCGCCCCGCCGAGCACCCCGCAATGTAGGACGGCGATATCGGCGCACACCTCCGACCGGTCCTCGAGGATGAGATCGGCGGGCAGTGCGACGGGGACCGTGACGAGTCGGCGGACCGCGGCCGAACGATGGGCATCCGGGCAGGGATGAGCCACGAACTCCATTCCCCCGGCGGCGCCGTCCAGCGCGGCGATCGCGGTGACGGCTTCGGCGGTTTCCCATCGGCCCTTCGCGTCGCAGCGCACCGCGCCGTCCGGTCCGAGGGCTTCGCGGACGGCCTGCACGCGGGCGACGTCGTCGTCGATCGTGTGGCCCGGCGCGGCAACCTCGACGACGGCGGTCCGGCACCCCGATGTCGCCGTCATGGCGCGGGCGGCCTGCGGGTCCACCGCACCGATGCGCACAGCCGCCGGGATCTGGCCGCGTTTGGGGTCCGGCCAGCCGACGGTGCCGGCCTCGGTGGCCGCGGTGAGCCAGCGACCGAGGCGTTCATCGGGACACTGCGGCGGTGGGCTGAACTCGCCCCAGCCCTGTGGGCCCTCGAGCAGGATGCCCTCGTGGATGCCGCCGTCGCGCAACGGGACGGCGAACACCGGGGCGGTCTCGAGGTCGATCAAGGTCTGCACAAGCAGTGGACGCTAGTGCCCTGCGCCAAAGGTGTACAACGGCACCAGCATTTCGGCCGATGTCAGCGAACCGTGGTGCCCGAGTAGATGGGACTGCAACGGCTCGGCGGCGGCGCGGATCACCGCGCGATCGGTGTTGGACACCACGACGACATCGCCGATGCGCGACGCGGCGGGCTCCAGCACGGTGGGCCCGAACCACCCGGCCGCGATCACCTCGGTGCGGGTGAGCACCGTGAAGTCCCGGCCGAGCTCCTCCCGCCAGGCGGCCGCCACGTCCTCGGCCGCCCCCGGTTCGGTGTAGACGTGCCGCGCACGCGGCTCACCGCCCAGGGTGCGCACACCGGCCTGCAACGGTGGCGAGCTGTCGAAGTCCACGGGGTCGGAAACCTGCACCATGCCGTGATCGGCGGTGACGATCAGCGCCGAGGCGGGCGGTAGGCGCTCGGCGATGAGCCGGACGGTGAGGTCGATCTGCTGCAGCTCCAGCGCCCAGGACTCCGAGTTCGGCCCGCGCACATGCCCGGTCATGTCCAGGTCGCCGTGGTAGGCGTAGACCAGTGTGCGGTCGGCGGCCGACAGCGCGGTCAGGACGCCGTCCACCAGGTCGCCGGAGGAGAAGGTGGGACGGAAGTCACCGCCGCGCAACGCCGCTCGCGTCAACCCGGAGCCGGCCTGATAGGTCGGTGCCACCTGGGTCACGACCACACCGTCGGCGGCGGCCCGCTCGAATGCCGTGGTGGCCGGCTGGAACTGTTCGGGCACAAGCTCTTTGAGAAGATCGACCTTGGGTCCCTGACCCATCAGGCCCCACTTCAGCGGATTCATCAGCCGGTCGTGATCGGGTACTGCCAACAGATATCCAACCAGACCGTGCTCGCCCGAGGGCATCCCGGTGCCCAGCGAAGCCAGACTGGCCACCGTCGTGCTGGGAAACCCCGCCGTCAGCGCACGGTCGGGCCGCGCGGCCAGCAGCGGCGCGATCTCGGCGCGCGCGGCCACCAACTCCGCACCCATACCGTCGATCAGCAATACCGCGACCCGTCGGACACCGTCGAGCGCGAGTCCCACGCGGTCGGTCTCCCCGGGCACACCGAGGATCCCGAGTACCGACGGGATGAGGTCGGCCAGGGCACCGTCGCCGTACCGCGGAGTGACGAACACCGAACCAGACTAGGCTCTGGCGCATGTCGCGCGTGCTGACGGTCAACATCGCCCACCCGATGACCAACCCCGATACCCACAAGAAACCGACCGGTATCGACAAGCGCCCCACCGATGAGCCGGTGGCGGTGCGCGCTCCCGGCCCGATGCGCGGCGGACTGGGCAGCGGACTGACCGGCGATCTGGTCAGCGAACAGAAGTATCACGGTGGTGACGATCAAGCCGTGTACGCCTATGCGCGGGAGGATCTCGACCACTGGGAACGCGAACTCGGCCGGGATGTCGGCAACGGCGTCTTCGGGGAGAACTTCACCACCGCAGGAATCGACGTCACCAACGCCGTGGTGGGTGAACGCTGGCGGGTCGGGTCCGACGGTCTGGTGTTGGAGGTCACCCGGCCGCGGACACCGTGCCGGACCTTCGCGGCATGGTTGCAGGTCGACGGCTGGATCAAGACCTTCACCCGGCACGGCGTCCCGGGCGCGTATCTGCGCGTCATCACCCCGGGATCGGTGCGCTCCGGCGACACCGTCGATATCGTCGACCGACCCGAGCACGGGGTGACCATCGGCACGGTGTTCCGCGCGATGACCGTCGAGCCGAAACTGTGGCCCTCCCTGCTGGCCGCCGACGCCCTGCCCGAACCTCTGAAGGAGAAGGCGCGCAGGCACGTCAAGGCGTCGTGAGCCCGCAGGGCTAGCGACTGGGTGTCAGCTGCGCGCCCATCAGCCGGGCGATCTTCTCGGCCATGTAGAGGTGGCCGGCGTCGGTGGGATGGACGCCGTCGGCGGCGATCAGATCAGGCCGCCCGACGAACCAGCCCTCGGCCAGCGGGTCGACGAAGCGGGCACCGACAGATCGGGCCACCGCCGCCAGCGCGTCCCGGATGCGCAGGATCTCCACCGGCACGTCCGCCGTCGGCCACGGCGGTCCGATGACCAGCATCCTGGCCCGCGGTGCAATGGCACGGGCCAGTTCGAACACCGCGCGGGCCTGGTTGACCACCTCGGTGACCGGAACGGGTTGATCATTGCGCGAACCGAAGAAGACGATCAGCCGGTCGTCCGGTCGCACCGCCCGGGTGGTCAGATCCCAGAAGAGACTGCCCCGGTCGCCGCGTACGCCGTAACCGGCACGCCCCTCGGCGGCCACATCGGCGACCACCGGACGACCCTGAGCGGCCATGATGTCCCATGCTCGGGCCGGCCAACCGGCCCCGCCGATCCCGCCCCAGTCGGTTCCGTTGGTGTAGGAGTCGCCGATGACGGCGACCCGGCTCAACGGGGTTTCGACGGTCAACGGACGCAGCTGGGTCGAGGGCCCCGGGATCGCTACCCACAGCAGCGCCGCCACCAGCAGCAGCGGGGGGAACCGGCGCACGGCATCCTTCGTGATCATTGGGGGTCAGCCTACTGGACGGGGCTGAGTTACTGTGTGGCGCAGAGCATGTCGCGGCTCACGCAGACAGCCTGGTCTCGGTGTCGACCGAATGGACCCGCGAGACCGTGGCCCGGGTGCCGACCATGCGGCGCATCCAGTGCCGGGCCGGTTCCTCGACGAGGTGATACAGCGCGACCGACCCGGCCAGCACCACCGCGAACACCGCGGCGAGCCACCACACCCCGCCCGGGCCGGCCATGCTGAGTTGGAACTGTTGAGCGGCCCAGATCCACGCGGTGTGGACCAGCTCGTGGACCATGTACAGGCTGAACGAGATCTGCCCGCCGTAGACCAGCACCCGGTTCGACAACAGTTGCGGTAGCGTGCCGGCGCCGATGGACAGCGTCACCACCAACGGGACGAAGAGCAGATCGACGACGCCGCCGCTGTCGATCACATCGGGGATCGGATGCGCGTCGAGCCAATAGAGGCTGCCGACGATGGTCGCGGCGATGGCGATGGAGGCGACCCCGGCGGCGGTGCGGGCACGATCGGTGGGATGCAACCGGCGCACCGCCGCGCATGCGATGACACCGGCGGTGAACTGCATGAGGATGCGGGGCAGCCAGCTCCAGGGCGTGTAGAACTGACCGCTGGCCAGCAGGAACATCACCGGCGGTAACGTTGCGGCGAAGGACAGCAACAGCAGGCTGCGCGCCCGGGTGGCCGCGGCCATCCGGAAGATGACCAGCGCCAGGAAACCGAAGACCAGATAGGCCAGCCATTCGGCGCTGATCGACCAGGCCGGGCCGTCCCAGCTGGATCCGTCGAAGTACGGCTGGAACCACAGCTGGACCAGGAACAGTTGGCGGATATAGCTGGTGGCCGTCAGTGTGTCGGCGTGTTCGGAGGGCACGTGACCGACGTTGAGCGTGAAGATGATCCAGAGCGCGGCCAGATGCAAGGTCACCAGATATACCGGCCACACCCGCGCCAGGCGCATCCAGAGGAAGTGCACAGTGTCCCTGGTCGACCAGGCCGGCCCCATCCGGTCCAGATAGTTCCAGGCCAGTACGAACCCGCTCAGGATGAAGAACAGGTCGACACCCTGGGCGCCGCTGTTGAGGATTGGCGCCACCGCGGTGTTGATATCCGGGATGGCCTCGGCCAGCATCGGCCGGAAGTGGAACAGCACCACCCAGATGGCGGCGAAGAGGCGAAGTCCCGTGAGGGCCTTTATTTCTCCGCTGCGCACAACACTCTTTCCGCGTTCCGATGACGTTCGCGTTCCCCGCTGACCGGGCGGACCACTCCCCTAGGTCCTCACTTCCGGCTCACGCAGGATAACAGCGAAGCCGGCTGCGGTGGCGCACCCGCAGCCGCGGGTCGCTAGGGCGCGGGTAGCGCGGGCGGAGGTTGATTGGCCTCGAACTGCTGCGCGTTGCGGTTGAGCGTGTCCAGGTAGAGCTTCATCCGGATCGCGGCGATTGCCGGATTCATACCGGGTGGCGGTGGCGGCTGATTCGTCAGCGTCCAGGTCTGGCACTCGGTGGTCTTGAACGAGCCGTCGGTCGGCAGGATCTGCACGACCTGCGGTTGCTTGGTGAACGCACGGTCCAGAGTTTCGCCCTGCTCGGCACCCTCGACGATGGGCGCCATTCGCCGCCACGAGCAGGTGCCCTCGGGGAACGGTCCGGCCGAGACGTACACGCCGGGCACGATGTCGACGCCGACGGTGTAGGTGCCGTCCTTGTCGATGACCGTGGCGGGCGCAGGTGGTGCGGCGGCGGGATCCGCGGTCGCCGGCGGAACGGGCGGAGTGGGCGGAGTGGGCGGCGGCACGGACGGCGCCGGTTCGGCGACCGCGGTCCCGGCCGCGGCGATAGCGGCCAGCGTCAATGCGGCGGCAACGGCCGCCGGAAGTTTGAGCGCCATGTGACCAGAGTAAGCGCGCCGCCACCGTCGCCGAAACCTCTCGACCACGTTCCGAACGCCCTCCGGCGGGATATCTGCAGCTAGACGAATCGCATCGCGATCCGCGGCGGCCACCGTGATTCTGCCGACAGCGCTACACGATACCGCTGCGACGTAACTCTGTTATATGAGCTAAGCTCCTGCTTACCTAAGCTAAGTGTGGCGGCGGTAACAGTTTCTCATCGCGGCTCGTCAGATCACGCGGCACCGGTGAGATCGGCGGAGCAGCGGGGGATCTCGATTCTCGATGGCAGTGTTGAAGCGGATCTGGATTCCGCTGGTCATAGTGGCCGTGGTGCTGGTCAGCACGTTCACGGTGATGCGGGTGCGCACGTTCTTCGGGACCGGCCCGGGCTATGTGTCCACCGAGAACAGCGCCGCCGATGACACCGAGCCCTTCGATCCCAAGGTCGTCAAGTACGAGATGTGGGGCGAGCCGGGCGCGACGGCCAACGTGAACTACATGGACCTCGACGCCAAGCCGGTGCGGGTGGACAACGTGACGCTGCCGTGGGAGATCACCTTGAGCACGACGGCTCCGTCGGTGTTCCCGACGATCTCGGGTCAGGGCGACGGCAGCACGCTGTCGTGCCGGATCACCGTCGATGACGAGGTCAAGGACGAGCGCACCGTCGCCGGGGTCGGCGCGCACACCTACTGCCTGGTGAAGTCCGCATGACGAGGTTCTCCGGCCCTGACGAGCCCCGCACCGACGCCATCCCCACCACGGCCGGTCCTCCTCCGCGCCGCGGCGGCATCGCCGGCGCCATCCGCACAATGGCCGTGCCGATCATCATCGGCTGGATAGCCCTGATGGTCGTGCTGAACACCATCGTCCCGCAGCTCGAGACCGTGGGGCAGATGCGTGCGGTGTCGATGAGCCCGGACAACGCCCCGTCGATGATCGCGATGAAACGCGTCGGTGCGGTGTTCGAGGAGTTCAAATCCGACAGCTCGGCGATGATCGTGCTCGAAGGCGATGAGCCCCTCGGCCAGGCCGCACACGACTTCTACGACCAGATGATCGACAAGCTGGAGGCCGATACCACCCACGTCGAGCATGTCCAGGATTTCTGGGGCGATCCACTGACCGCGGCCGGCGCGCAGAGCAGCGACGGCAAGGCCGCCTACGTGCAGGTCTATCTGGCCGGCAACCAGGGCGAGTCACTGGCCAACGAGTCGGTGGAGGCCACCCAGGAGATCGTGCACAGCCTCACCCCGCCACCGGGTGTGAAGGTCTACGTGACCGGTCCCTCGGCGCTGGCCGCCGATCAGCACATCGCCAGCGATCGCAGTGTGCGGGTGATCGAGATGCTGACCTTCACGGTCATCATCGCGATGCTGCTGATCATCTACCGGTCGGTGGTCACCACCGTGCTGGTGTTGGCGATGGTCGTCGTCGAACTCGGCATCACCCGCGGGGTGATCGCCTTCCTGGGCTATCACGAGATCATCGGGCTCTCGACGTTCGCCACCAACCTCTTGGTCACGCTGGCCATCGCCGCAACCACGGACTACGCGATCTTCCTGATAGGTAGGTATCAGGAAGCGCGCGGTGACGGTGAGGACCGCGAGTCCGCGTACTACACGATGTTTCACGGCACCGCGCACGTCGTGCTCGGTTCGGGTCTGACCATCGCCGGTGCGACTTTCTGTCTGCACTTCACGAAGCTGCCCTATTTCGTGTCGTTGGGCATCCCGTTGTCGATCGGCATGGTCGTCGCCGTCCTCGCGGCGTTGACGCTCGGTCCCGCCGTCATCTCGGTGGCCTCCCGGTTCGGCAAGACGCTGGAACCGCGGCGCACCATGCGCACCCGCGGCTGGCGCAAGATCGGCGCCGCCATCGTGCGCTGGCCCGGCCCGGTGCTCGTCGCCACGGTCGCGCTGTCATTGGTCGGCCTGCTGACGCTGCCCGGCTACGAGACCAACTACAACGATCGCAATTATCTCCCCACTGATCTGCCTGCCCAGGTCGGCTACGCCGCGGCGGACCGGCACTTCTCGCAGGCCCGGATGAATCCCGAACTGCTGCTGGTGGAAAGCGATCACGATCTGCGCAACTCGGCGGACTTCCTGGTGATCGACAAGATCGCCAAGGCCCTGTTCCGGGTTCCCGGTGTCGGTCGGGTGCAGGCGATCACGCGTCCGCAGGGCACGCCGATCGAGCACACCTCGATCCCGTTCCAGATCAGCATGCAGGGCACGACGCAGAAGATGAACGAGAAGTACCAGCAGGACATGATGGCCAACATGCTCAAGCAGGCCGACGATATGCAGACGACCATCGCGAGCATGGAGAAGATGAACTCCATCACCGTGCAGATGGCGGAGACGACATCGTCGATGGTGGCCAAGATGAAGACCATGTCGCTGGACATCGCCGAATTGCGGGACAACATCGCCAATTTCGACGATTTCTTCCGGCCGCTGCGCAACTACTTCTACTGGGAACCGCACTGCTTCAACATCCCGGGGTGCTGGGCCATCCGGTCGATCTTCGACACCCTCGACGGGATCGACGTGATGACCGATGGGATCCAGGATCTGATCCCGGACATGGAGCGCCTCGATGCGCTGATGCCCCAGATGGTCGCGTTGATGCCGCAGATGATCGCGACCATGAAGAACATGCAGCGCTACATGCTGACCATGTATCAGACCCAGAAGGGCATCCAGGATCAGATGTCGGCGATGCAGGACAACTCGTCGGCCATGGGTGAGGCCTTCGACGCCGCCCAGAACGACGACTCCTTCTATCTGCCGCCGGAGACCTTCGAGAACGAAGACTTCAAGCGCGGTATGAAGAACTTCCTGTCACCTGACGGGCACGCGGTGCGCTTCATCATCAGCCACGACGGGGATCCGCTCAGTCCCGAGGGCATCGCGAAGATCGACGCCATGAAAACCGCGGCCAAAGAAGCGATCAAGGGCACTCCGCTGGAGGGCTCCAAGATCTACCTCGGCGGTACCGCGGCCACCTTCAAGGACATGGCCGAGGGCAACAAGTACGACCTGATGATCGCGGGGATCGCGGCGCTGTGCCTGATCTTCATCATCATGCTCATCATCACCCGCAGCATCGTGGCCTCGGCCGTGATCGTCGGGACCGTGCTGATCTCGCTGGGGTCGGCATTCGGCATCTCGGTGCTGATCTGGCAGCACATCATCGGCATCCCGCTGCACTGGATGGTGCTGGCCATGGCGGTGATCATCCTGTTGGCGGTGGGCGCGGACTACAACCTGCTGTTGGTGGCGCGCCTGAAAGAGGAGATCCACGCCGGGCTGAACACCGGCATCATCCGCGCCATGGGCGGCACCGGTTCGGTGGTCACCTCGGCCGGTCTGGTGTTCGCCTTCACGATGATGTCGATGGCGGTCAGTGAACTCACCGTGATCGGTCAGGTCGGCACGACGATCGGTCTGGGTCTGTTGTTCGACACGCTGGTGATCCGGGCGTTCATGACGCCCTCGATCGCCGCGCTGCTGGGCAAGTGGTTCTGGTGGCCGCAGATGGTGCGCCAGCGACCGGCGCCGGCGCCGTGGCCGACGCCTCCGGCCGAACATGTGGGGAGTTCACAATGATGCCAATGAGATTCGCGGCTGCGCTGGCCGGTGCGTGTGCGGCGGCCGGGGTGGCGCTCGCCGCGCCGGCGCAGGCCGATCCGGACTCGGCGTTCGCCGAGGAGTTGCAGGGCTACGGGATCTACGGCCAGAAGGACTTCAACGCCTGGATCGG
>NZ_JBSFSB010000025.1:0-72642 GCF_053589535.1 Mycobacterium sp. NPDC003323 | reverse complement strand
CACGACATGTCCGTCTGGGTCTGGTAACCCGCACCTGCATGACTTCAGCCTGGTTGGCCGGCCCGCAGCCAGGCTGACACCAGGTAGGCCCCCGGGCCGAATCCAGCTCCCTGACGTCAGCATGGTGTGCGCTGCTGCAACCATGCTGAGGTGACGCAGATGTGGCAAGCGTCGACCAGGTCGATAGATTGGCGGCCGTGCACAAGCAGCGGACCGCCCTGATCCTGACGATCATCGGGGCGTTGCTGTGTGCCGCGGCCGTCGGTGGATTCGTGTTCTACCGCTTCTACCTGTTGCGGCCCTATCTGTTTCACCCGCTGGCGTTTGCCGCGGTCGGCGGTGTGGCGCTGGCCGCGGCCTGTGTGCTGGGACTGCGCAAGCGGGCGTTGCGCTGGGGCGGGGCGCTGCTGTGCGCGCTCGGTGCCGCGGCGGTCGCCTTTGCCGGCTGGTTCGCCACGACGTTCCAGTCCGAGCTGAGCGTGCAGTCACGGCAGGACGCGCCCGGTGGGGGTATGGAACTCGTGGTGTTCACCGGCAGCGCCACCTTCGCACCGGACCCGATCTGGGAGCTGCGGATACGTACCGATGCCGGTCTGCTGTCGCGCGAGTACGACCTGGGTTGCGTCAACGCGGACGTGGTGTCGCTGAACGGTATCGGCTGGGTGGGCCCCCGGGTGATCCGGGTGGTGCTGTCCAACGGGATCGTCGATATCGCCGTCGACGATGCGGGCCGACCGGACCGCACCGTGGACGGCGGCTGCTAGCACCCTCGCGAGCAGACGCAAACTCTCCCGAAAAGTGCGGATTTCGGGAGAGTTTGTGTCTGCTCGCCGAGGAAGGGGAGCGGTCAGGACAGGTGGTGCACCTCCTGCAGCCCGTACACCGGGGTCGGTAGACCCTCGTGCCGGGCCTTGAGCTGCAGGGCCAGATACAGCGAATAGTGCCGGGACTGATGCAGATTCCCGCCGTGGAACCACAGGTTCGGCTGCTGGGTGGGCTTCCACATGTTGCGTTGCTCGCCCTCCCACGGACCGGGATCCTTGGTGGTGTCACTGCCGAGGCCCCAGACCTTGCCCACCTTGTCGGCGACATCCTGACCGATCAGGTCGGCGGCCCACCCGTTCATCGAGCCGAATCCGGTGGCGTACACCACCACATCGGCCGGTAGCTCGGTGCCGTCGGCCAACACCACCGAATCCTCGGTCAGCCGGTCCACCTGACCATGGGCCAGCTTGATGCTGCCGTCGGCGACCAGATCGCAGGCGCCGACGTCGATGTAGTAGCCCGAGCCGCGGCGCAGGTACTTCATGAACAGTCCGGAACCGTCATCCCCCCAGTCCAGGTCGAACCCGGCCGCCTCCAGGCGGTCGTAGAAGTCCTTGTCCCGCTCGCGCATCTGGTCGTACAGCGGGATCTGGAACTGGTGCATGATGCGGTAGGGCAGCGACGCGAACGTCAGATCGGCCTTCTCGGTGGTCATTCCGTCGGCCAGCGCCTGTTCCGAGTACAGCGCCCCCAGACCGATCTCCATCAGCGAGTCGGACTTCACAATATGGGTCGAGGACCGCTGCACCATGGTGACGTCGACACCGTTCTCGTACAACGCCTTGCAGATATCGTGCGCGGAATTGTTGGAACCGATGACGACGGCCTTCTTGCCGACGTACTTGTCGGGTCCGGGATGCGCCGAGGAGTGGTGCTGATCGCCACGGAACTCGTCCTGGCCGGGGATGGTCGGCACATTGGGCTTCCCGGACATGCCGGTGGCGAGCACGAGTTGGGCGGGATGCAGGGTGAGCCGTTCCCCGTCGCGGTCGACCTCGACGGTCCAGCGCTGTTCGGCCTCGTCGAAGGAAGCGGACCGACACGTCGTCTTCGACCAGTACGGCACCTCCATCACCCTGGTGTAGAACTCCAGCCAGTCGCCGATCTTGTCCTTGGGGGCGAACACCGGCCAGTTCTGCGGGAACGGCAGGTACGGCAGATGGTCGTACCAGACCGGATCATGCAGGCACAGCGACTTGTACCGCTTGCGCCACTGGTCGCCGGGCCGCTCGTGTTTGTCCACGACGATGGCAGGCACCCCGAGCTGGCGCAGCCGGGCACCGAGCGCGATCCCGCCCTGACCGCCACCGATCACCAGCACGTAGGGCTGTGTGGTCCGGCCCAGTTCGGCATCCTCGGCGGCCTTCTTCTCGGCCCATGACCGCGGGTCGGGATCGCTGCCGTGCACGGCGCCGAGCACCCGGGTCGCGCCCTTGCGCTCCTCGTGCCCCTTGAGCTCCTGCAGGGTGGTCAGCAGCGTCCAGGCCCGGTCCGTCCCGTCCTCGTCGCGCAACCGCAGATGCCCGACGCCGCGTCCGGCGGCCGTCTCGAACTCGATGAACGCCGAGACGACGCCGTCCTCCTCGGTGGGCGCCTCCCGGGTGCCGAACCGCGACGGGTCGGTGCCGGCGAGGCGTTCGGTCAACATGTGCGCAATCTGGTCGCGGCCCTCCATGGTCTTCAGGTTCCAGGTGAACGACACCAGGTCGCGCCAGAAGCTGTCGACGGCGAACATGCCGACGGCGCGGTCGATATCCCGGGTCGCCAGGGCGGTCTCGAAGGCGGCGAGCCAGGCATCGACCCGGTCCTGCGGGGAAAGAACGGCGGCCGGTGCGGCGGGGAAGTCAGCGGTCTGAGTCATGTGCGCCAGCTCACACCCGGGCGCAACAAGAGCGCAAGGGTTGCAACCCCCTGCAACCCTTTCGGCCTGTGCGCCAGGTCACATACAACTGCGGACATGAAAGCAGCTGTGTACTACGGACCGAACAAACTCGATGTGGCCGATGTCGCCGAACCCGATCCGGCGCCGGGAACGGTGAAGGTGCAGGTGGGTTACAACGGCATCTGCGGCACCGATCTGCACGAGTACTACGCGGGGCCGATCTTCGTACCGACCGAACCGCACCCGTTGACCGGGCAGCAGCTGCCGGTGGTGATGGGGCACGAGTTCGCGGGCACCATCACCGCTCTCGGGGCGGGCGTGACCGGCTGGGCCGAGGGTGACCGCGTCGCCATCGAACCGATCTACCGGTGCGGTCGATGCGGGCCGTGCCGGGCCGGCACCTACAACATCTGCGCGCAGATCGGCTTCCACGGACTGATGTCCGATGGCGGAATGGCCGAATACACCGTGGTGGGAACCGACATGCTGCACAAGCTGCCGGACAATGTCTCGCTGGAACTCGGCGCCCTGGTCGAGCCGATGTCGGTCGCCTACCACGCCGCCACCCTGGGGGACCCGGACCCGGAGCGCACGGCCATGGTGTTCGGCGCCGGCCCGATCGGTATCGGGCTGTGGTTCGCGCTGCGCGGCAAAGGGATCGAGGATGTCTTCGTCGTCGAACCCTCGGCCACCCGCCGAGCGGCCATCGAGGCGCTCGGCGCGGCGACGCTGGATCCGACCGCCGTGGACGTGCCCGGGTTCATCGCCGACCACACCGACGGCCACGGTGCCGGCGCAGTGTACGACGCGGCCGGTGTCGCGCCCGCGGTCGAGACGGCGCTGGCCTGTGTCGGCGCCAGAAAGGCAATGGTCAGCGTCGCCATCTACGAGAAGCCTTTGACCACACCGCTTCTGAACCTGGTGATGAACGAATCTCGCATCCAGGGCTCACTGTGCTACACCGCCGACGACTTCGAGGCCGTGATCGCCCTGATGGCGCGCGGCGCGTACGACACCACCGGGTGGGTCACCGCCATCGGCATCGACGATGTCATCGACGAGGGTTTCGAGGCCCTGCACGCCGGAACCAAGATGAAGGTCCTGGTCGATCCCAGTGCCTGAGAGAGGAGCAACAATGACCCGTTCCATCCCGGCGCCCCTGCTGGACAAGGTGGCCCTGGTGACCGGTGCCGGCCGCGGGATCGGCCGCGGTATCGCCCATGAGCTCGCCGGCCAGGGCGCCGATATCGCGCTGGTCGACGTGCACGCCGACGCGCTGGCAGCCGTTGCCGACGAGATCACCGAAATCGGCTCCAAGGTCACCACTTTCGTGGCCGATGTGTCCGATCGGGATGCGGTGTTCGCGGCCGTCGAGCACGCCGCGACCGCACTCGGCGGGTTCGACGTGATGGTGAACAACGCCGGTATCGCACTCGTCGGGCCGATCGCCGAGGTGACACCGCAACAGCTGGCGCGGTTGTGGGCGATCAATGTCGACGGTGTGCTGTGGGGTATCCAGGCTGCGGTGGCCAAGTTCAAGTCACTCGGCGTCCGCGGCAAGATCATCAATGCCTCCAGCATCGCGGGGCACGAGGGTTTCGCCATGCTCGGTCCCTACAGTGCCACCAAGTTCGCGGTGCGGGCGCTGACCCAGGCGGCGGCCAAGGAGCACGCCGCCGACGGCATCACCGTCAACGCGTACTGCCCCGGCGTCGTGGGCACCGACATGTGGACCGAGATCGACAGGCGGTTCGCCGAACTGACCGGGGCGGCCGAGGGGGAGACCTTCGCGAAGTTCTCGGCCACCATTGCGCTGGGACGCCCGGAGACCCCCGAGGACGTCGCCGGATTCGTCGCCTACCTGGCCGGACCCGGCGCGGACTACATGACCGGGCAGGCCGGGCTGATCGACGGAGGCATGGTCTACCGATGACCTGCGCGTGACACCGGCTGTGACGGGGAGCACAATCGGGGCAATGGCCGGCTCCACCAACCCAGAGCCCGCGGTCGCCGTCGGTGACGACCCGCGTCGCTACGCCATGCTGCTGTCCGAGGTGTATGACGCCACCATGGCCGGTTCGCGGTCGCCGGCCAGACCGCGGCAGGTGATCGCCGAATCTTGGAACCGGTTGCTGGACAGCGGGATCGACCCCGAGCATCACGACCCCCCGGATATCGACCGCAGCGGGCTGGACCTGCTGCGGCAGACATCGGGGCTGATGGCGGTGCTGGAGGACATCACCGCCGGGTTGGAATCGGTGATCGCCGACGGCAGCAACATCCTGGTGGTGGCCGACGCCCGCGGCCGGGTGCTGTGGCGCTCCGGAACCACGCGGGTCCTCGGCAACGCCGACCGCCTCGGTTTCGTCGAGGGCGCCAACTGGGGCGAGTCGGCGGTGGGGACCAACGCCATCGGCACCGCGCTGGTGTCGAAGCGGGCCGTGCAGATCTTCTCCGCCGAGCACTTCCTGCGCAGTCACCACGCGTGGACCTGCGCGGGTGCGCCGATCCGCGACCCACGCACCGGCCACGTGATCGGGGCCGTCGACGTCTCGGGTCCCGCGTCCACGGTGCACCCGACGACGATCGCGTTGGTCGATCTGGTGGCGCGGCTCGCCGAATCGCAACTGCGCGAGGCGCACACCCGCACGCTGGACCGGTTACGGGCGGTCGCGGCGCCGATGCTGGCGCGTATGGGTGCACCGGCACTGGCGGTCGACTCCGAGGGGTGGGTGGCCGCGGTGGACTCGTTGCCGCCGCACAACCGCATCATGCTGCCGCAGAAGGCCGGGGCGGGCCGGACCTGGATTCCGGTGCTGGGCACCTGCGATCTGGAGCCGTTGTCGGGCGGGTGGCTGGTCCGCCCCGTCGAGGACACCGACGTCGGTGCCGCGGCGTCGCAGGTGACGCTGGATCTGCGTGGCCAACCGGCGCTGGCGCTGTCGGGTCCGTCGGGGGCATGGCGACAGGACATCTCTTTGCGTCATGCCGAGATCCTGTGGGTGCTGGCCACCTGTCGATCCGGTCGCACAGCGCCGGAACTGGCCTCCGACCTCTACGGCGACCGCACCCGGGTGGTCACCGTCCGCGCCGAGATGTCGCGGCTGCGTAAGCAATTCGTCGGGATCATCGAGGCCCAGCCGTATCGGTTCGCCGACGGCGTCGACGTCTCGCTGCAGCGGCCGCAGGATCGGCGGGCGCTGCTGCCGTCCTCGACGGCACCGGCGGTGCGCGCCGCGCGGGGGTAGGTCACCTGAAGCAGCGGTCACGCCTCGGGCGCCACCGGTGTGACCGGGATCTCTGAGGAGAAGTCTTGCGGGACGCCCGTACCAAGTTAGGGTCGCCTTACTTACATCTAAGCGAGGTGCTCATGCGAAAGATCCGGGTTGCGGTCATCGGAGCCGGTCCGGCGGGAATCTATGCGTCCGACATCCTGACCAGCGAATACGAGGCCGCCAGCGTCGATCTCTTCGATCGGTTGCCGGCCCCGTACGGCCTGGTCCGCTACGGTGTGGCCCCTGATCACCCCCGCATCAAGGAGATCATCAAGGCGCTGCGCAGAGTCTTCACCCGCGACGAGAGCAGGGTCAGATTCATCGGTAACGTGCACTACGGCACTGATATCTCGCTGGCCGAGCTGCGCAGGCACTACGACGCCGTCATCTTCTCCACGGGCGCCCGCAACGACCGGCCCCTGGACATCCCGGGCATCGACCTGCCGGGCAGCTACGGTGCCGCCGACTTCGTGTCCTGGTACGACGGTCATCCCGACGTGCCGCGCGACTGGCCGCTGCAGGCCCGCGAGGTCGCGGTGCTGGGGGCGGGCAATGTCGCCCTCGACATCGCACGGGTGCTGGCCAAGCCGGCCGACGAACAGCTCGGCACCGAGATCGCCGGCAACGTCTACCAGGGTCTGGCGCTCAACAAGGCCACCGACGTCCACGTCTTCGCCCGGCGTGGACCGGCGCAGATCAAGTTCTCGCCGATGGAGTTTCGCGAGCTGTCGCACTCGCCGAGCGTCGACGTCATCGTGCACCCGGAGGGTTTCGAGATCGACGAGGCCAGCCAGAAGGCCATCAACTCGACCAAGTCGATCAAGCTCGTCGTCGACACCATGATGAAGTACATGGATCGCGAGCCGACCGGCGCGCCGCACCGCATCCACATCCACCTGTGCCAGTCACCGGTCGCGGTGCTGGGCGCCGACCGGGTCGAGGGTCTGCGCACCGAGCGCACCGAGCTCATCGGGGACGGAACGGTAAGGGGCACCGGCGAATTCACCGACTGGCCGGTGCAAGCGGTCTACCGCGCGGTGGGTTACCTGTCCTCGCACCTGGCCGATCTGCCCTTCGACCACCACGCCGGTGTCGTCCCCAACGATGCGGGCCGGGTGCTCGACGCCGACTGGATGGTGCTGAACGCCACCTACGTCACCGGCTGGATCAAACGCGGTCCGATCGGCCTGATCGGCCACACCAAGTCCGACGCGGCCGAGACGATTGCCAGCCTGCTGGCCGACCTGCCGGCCCTCGCCGCGCCGGAGGTCGGCGATCCCGACGCCATCCTGGTGGCGCTGGCCGAGCGGGGCGTGGACTACACCACCTGGGCCGAATGGGAGCGCCTCGACGCCTATGAGATCGCTCTGGGCGCCGAACAGGGCCGCGAACGGGTCAAGGTGGTGCCTCGCGAGGACATGATCACCGCGGGCCGCGGCTGAACGACCGCGTCAACCGCCCAGGTACGCATCGGCCCACGCGCCGATGATGCGCCCGGCCCGCTTGGCCTGACCGGGCCCGGTGAGCAGATGCTGGGAACCCTCCAGCGACACGAAGCTGCGCGGGTGCCGGGCCGTCTGGAAGATATCGCTGGCGTTCTCGATGCCGACGGTGTTGTCGGTCGGGGAGTGCAGGATCAGCAGCGGCATCTTCAGGTCCTTGATCTTGTCGCGCAGATCCGCGCGGCGCACGTCCTCGACGAACGCCCGCTTCAAGGTCAGCGTCCGGCCACCGACCATCCACTCACCGCTGCCCTCGTCGAGCACCTGCTCCAGGCAGACGTCGTACTGGTGCTCGACATGGGTCGGGTCGAACGGCGCGGCCACGGTCACCACCGCCCGCACGCCGGGACAGTCGCGGGCGGCGGCGATGGCCGCGGCACCGCCCCAGGAGTGACCGACCAGCAGGTCGGCCGGTGTGCCGCGATCGGCCATGTATCGGCACGCCTCGATGACGTCGTGCACCTTGACGGTGAACGATCCGTCACCCCAGTCGCCCTGGGAGCCGCCGAGGCCGAGCGCGTCGAAACGCAGCATGCCGATACCGTCGGACGCCAACTGTTTGCAGATGCGGGCGGCGGCCGGCGAGTCCTTACCGAGGGTGAATCCGTGTGAGAAGACTCCCCAACCGCGCACCGGACCGTCCGGCAGATCGATGATCCCGGCCAGCTCAGGCCCGGTGGCGCTGGGGAAGACGCAGCGTTCAGCCATGACCAGGGTTTACCACGACGCGGCCGCGCGCCTTAGGGTGGCGGGCGTGCCGCTGAACACCATCGCACTCGAACTCGTCCCGCCGAACGTGGAACGGGGGCCGCAGTACGCCGTCGAGGAGGCGCGAAAAGTGCGCGCGCTGTCCGCCGAGACGGGCGTGCGCGTCGGGCACATCATGATCCCCGGCATGATCGACGAGGACGACGACCGACCCGTCGAGATGAAGCCCAAGATGGACGTGCTGGAGTACTGGTCGCTGATCCAGCCCGAGCTCCCGGACTCGCGCGGGCTGTGCACCCAGGTCACCTCGTTCCTGGACGAGTCCGCCCTGCGTGGCAGGCTGACCGAGCTCAACGCCGCGAACTTCGACGGCATCGCCTTCGTCGGCGTCCCGCGGACCCTGAAGGACGGCGAGGGCGGCGGCGTGGCCCCCACCGACGCGTTGTCGGTCTACGACGGCCTGGTGCCCAACCGGGGCGCCATCCTGATCCCCACCCGTGAGGGCGAGCAGGGCAGGTTCGGGTTCAAGTGCAGCCAGGGTGCCACCTACGGCATGACCCAGCTGCTGTACTCGGACGCCATCGTCGGATTCCTGACCGAGTTCGCCGCCACCACCGAGCACCGCCCGGAGATCCTGCTGTCCTTCGGCTTCGTGCCCAAGATGGAATCCAAGGTCGGTCTGATCAACTGGCTGATCCAGGACCCCGGCAATCCGGCCGTCGCCGCCGAGCAGGAGTTCGTGACGCGG
Organism: Mycobacterium sp. NPDC003323; assembly: GCF_053589535.1. NCBI lineage: Bacteria > Bacillati > Actinomycetota > Actinomycetes > Mycobacteriales > Mycobacteriaceae > Mycobacterium > Mycobacterium sp. NPDC003323. Next base: position 63,702 of record NZ_JBSFSB010000025.1, on the reverse strand, counting down.
ATCGCCGAGCTGGATCCTGCCGAGAAACGCCGCGAGATGCTCGACCTGTACAAGCGGGTGATAGACGGGGTCGGCGCGCTGGGCTTCCCGCTCAGCGTGCATTTCGAGGCCGCCTACGGGCCGTCGCGACCGGCCTTCGAGACGTTCGCCGCGATGCTGGACTACTGGACGCCGGACAGCTCGAGCTCGAACGCCGGGTAATCGTCGAGCATCCGACGCAGCGCCGCCTCGAACTGCCACATCGAGGTCAGATCGTGGTCCAGGCGGCAGTCGACGGCGGCCACCGCGCCGTCGGGTGGGTCATCGTGCATGCGATCGCAGATCTGGTCGTACAGGCTGTGCGGCGTGGCCAGGTAGTGCCAGGGGTCGCGGTGCGGGGCGGCCAGGGTGGCGGCGTACAGCAGCCCGTGCTCGGTGGCGAGGACATGCGTGGCCGTCACGCTCACCGGCGCGTGCGTCTCGCAACGGCCCCACTCGGCGGCAGCCGTCCGGCCCGCCAGGGCATGCAGCCGGACATCATCGGTGATCAATGCCGCAAAGGCCGACCGGGGAATCCGGGCAGCGGTGCCCAGGCAGTCCCGCAGCATCGTGGCGAAGTAGTCGGCCATGCCGGCCTCCCGGTCTCTCGTACCCGCGTCGTCGAGACCTCGAGCGTGCACCCGGACGGCGGCGATGGTCAACCGCCTATCCTTGAGTAAATGTCCGATCATTCCGTCCGTGAGCTCTACGCCCGTCTGGACGGCCTGACCTACCGCGACGCCTCCCGCCTGGGCCGCCGGCTCAAGGGTCTGCGCGGCGTGCCGCCGCCGGAGTCGCTGATCGAACAGTTCGCCGCCGCCGAGGGTCTGGTGGCGACCCGGCAGGCCGCCGTCCCGCAGATCACTTACCCGGACCTGCCGGTCACCGACAGTCGGGCCGAGCTGGCGGCGGCCATCGCCGCCAACCAGGTCGTGGTGGTCGCCGGCGCCACCGGTTCGGGCAAGACCACCCAGCTGCCCAAGATCTGCCTGGAGCTCGGTCGCGGCATCCGGGGCACCATCGGGCACACGCAGCCGCGCCGGCTGGCCGCCCGCACGGTGGCCCAGCGCATCGCCGACGAGCTGGGCACACCACTGGGCGGATGCGTCGGCTATACGGTGCGGTTCACCGACCAGGCCAGCGACTCCACACTGATCAAGCTGATGACCGACGGCATCCTGCTCGCCGAGATCCAGCGGGATCGCCGACTGCTGCGGTATGACACCCTGATCCTGGACGAGGCACACGAACGCAGCCTCAATATCGACTTCCTGCTGGGGTACCTGCGCGAGCTGCTGCCGCGCCGGCCCGATCTGAAGGTGATCGTCACCTCGGCGACCATCGCGCCGGAGCGCTTCGCGGACCATTTCGGTGGTGCTCCGATCGTCGAGGTGTCGGGCCGGACATACCCGGTGGAGATCCGGTACCGGCCGCTGGAGGTGCCGGTGGGCCGCGGCGACGACGCGGACGACTCGGCCGACCCGGATGATCCCGATCACGAGATCGTGCGCACCGAATCCGTGGTCGGCACCGCCGACGTGCTGCGGGATCCGACGGAGGCCATCGTCGACGCGGTGCGTGAACTGGAGGCCGAGCCGCCCGGGGACGTGCTGGTCTTCCTGTCCGGGGAACGCGAGATCCGCGACACCGCCGAGTCTCTGAAGGAACTGCCGAACACCGAGGTGCTGCCGCTGTACGCGCGGCTGCCGACCGCCGAACAGCAGAAGGTGTTCACCCCGGGCCGCTCGGGGCGCCGGATCGTGTTGGCCACCAACGTCGCCGAGACCTCGCTGACGGTGCCGGGCATCCGGTATGTGGTGGATCCGGGCACCGCGCGCATCTCGCGGTACAGCCGGCGCACCAAGGTGCAGCGCCTGCCCATCGAGCCGATATCGCAGGCCTCGGCCGATCAGCGGGCCGGCCGGTCCGGCCGCACCGCGCCCGGTGTGTGCATCCGGTTGTACTCCGAGGCCGACTTCGAGGCCCGGCCGCGCTACACCGACCCGGAGATCCTGCGCACCAATCTGGCCGCGGTGATCCTGCAAATGGCGGCGCTGAAACTCGGTGACGTGCAGGACTTTCCGTTTCTCGACCCGCCGGATGCGCGCAGCATCCGCGATGGCGTGCAACTGCTGCAGGAACTCGGTGCCTTCGATACCACCGGAGCACTGACCGAGGTGGGACGCCGACTGGCCCGGCTTCCGCTGGATCCGCGTATCGGCCGGATGATCCTGGCCGCCGACGACGAGAACTGTGTGCGCGAAATGCTGGTGATCGCGGCCGCGCTGTCCATTCCCGATCCGCGCGAACGTCCCGCCGACCGCGAGGAGGCGGCCCGGCAGAAGCACGCCCGCTTCGCCGACGAACACTCGGACTTCGTGGCCTACCTGAACCTGTGGCGGTATCTACGCGAGCAGCGAAAGGAGCGTTCGGGCAGCGCATTCCGGCGGATGTGCCGTGACGAGTTCCTGCACTACCTGCGCATCCGGGAATGGCAGGACCTGGCCGGGCAGTTGCGCAGCATCGCCGGGGATCTGGGCATCCGGGAATCCACCGAGGATGCCGACCCGAGTCGTATCCACGCCGCGTTGACCGCGGGGTTGTTGTCCCACATCGGATTACGCGAGGGTGACGGTCGCGACTATCAGGGGGCGCGCAACACCAGATTCGTGCTGGCGCCGGGCTCGGTGCTGACCCGCAAGCCCCCGCGCTGGATCGTGGTCGCCGATCTGGTCGAGACCAGCCGGCTCTTCGGCCGGACGGCGGCCCGTATCGATCCCGACGCGGTCGAACGGGTTGCCGGGCATCTGGTGGCGCGCACCTACAGCGAACCGCACTGGGACGCCCGCCGCGGCGCGGTGATGGCCTTCGAGCGCGTGACGCTGTACGGGTTGCCGCTGGTGCCGCGCCGGGCCGTCGGATACGGGCAGATCGATCCGGTGGTCTCGCGCGAGCTGTTCATCCGGCATGCCCTGGTCGAGGGGGACTGGCAGACCCGGCATCACTTCTTCCGGGACAACGCCCGGCTGCGGGGCGAACTGGAAGAGGTCGAGGAACGCGCGCGGCGGCGCGACCTGCTGATCGGCGACGACGAACTGTTCGCGCTCTACGACGCCCGGATACCACCGGAGGCGGTGTCGGCCCGGCACTTCGACGCCTGGTGGAAAAAGCAACGGCACAAGACGCCCGAGCTGTTGACCTTCACCCGAGACGAGTTGCTGCGCGCCGAGCAGACCGAGGACCATCCCGACACCTGGCGCACCGAGGACCTGGCGCTCCCGCTGACCTATCGTTTCGAACCCGGCGCCGCCGACGACGGCGTGACGGTGCACATCCCGGTGGAGGTGTTGACCCGCATCGGTGGCGACGGGTTCGCCTGGCAGGTGCCGGCACTGCGCGAAGAACTGGTGACCGCACTGATCAAATCGCTGCCCAAGGATCTGCGCCGCAACTTCGTGCCCGCCCCGGACACCGCACGGGCCATCCTCGACGACCTGCACCCCGAGAACGGGTCGCTGCTGACCGAGATCGCCAGGGAACTGCGCAGGCGCAGCGGGGTGGTCGTCCCGGTGGAGGCCTTCGAGGTGGCCAAGGTGCCCGCGCACCTGCGGGTGACGTTCGCCGTCGAGACGGCCGAGGGCGCCGAGGTGGCGCGCGGCAAGGACCTTGCGGGGCTGCAGGATCGGCTGGCCGCGCCCGTGCAGCGAGCCGTCGCCCGCGTCGTCGCGGGATCTTGGGAGCGCAGCGGACTCACCCGCTGGCCCGATGATCTGGCCGAGCTGCCGCACACCGTGGAGCAGCGCAGCGGTGAGCACATCGTCCGGGGCTACCCGGCCTTCGTCGACACCGGCAACGCCGTCGATATCCGGGTGTTCGCCGTGGCCGCCGAGCAGACCGCGGTGCTGCGACCGGGTCTGCGCCGACTGCTGCGGCTTTCGGTGCCGTCTCCGGTCAAGGCCGTGGAGCGCGGACTGGACATGCGGGCCCGGCTGACGTTGAACGCCAGTCCCGATGGCACTCTGACCGATCTGATCGAGGACTGTGCCGACGCGGCGGTGGACGCGTTGACCCGTGAATTGGTCTGGAAAAAAGCGGATTTCGATGTGCTGACCGTTCAGGTCGGGAAATCACTGGCTTCGGCCACGATGGACATCGCGCGACGGGTGCAGAAGGTGCTGGCCGCCGCGCACGAGGCGCAGGTGGGTATCGCCGACCGGCCGCCCGCCGCGCACGCCGAGGCGATCGCCGATATCCGCGCCCAGCTGCAACGATTGCTGCCCAAGGGTTTCGTGACACTGACCGGCGCCGCCAGGCTGGCGGATCTGACCCGCTACCTGATGGCAATCGGGCGACGAGTCGAGCGACTGCCGCACGGGTTGACCGCCGACCGGGAACGGATGGATCGGGTGCATGCCGTCGAGGACGCCTATGACGACCTGGTGCGTAGTTTGTCGCCGGCCCGCGCGGCCGCGGCCGATGTGATCGATATCGGTTGGCAGATAGAGGAGTTGCGGGTCAGCCTGTGGGCGCAGCAGTTGGGGACCCCGCGTCCGGTCAGCGAGCAGCGGATCTACAAGGCCATCGACGCGATCAGATGATGGCGTGCTCGACCTCGCCGATATCGTCGAGGGTCAGCGTCAGGGTGTCGCCGGGGCGTAGCCAATGGCCGGTTTCCATGCCGGAGCCGCCGGGCAGCGTCCCGGTGGCGAAAAGTTCACCGGGATGCAGCTGTTCGGATCGTGATGCGTGGGCCAGCACCTCACCCAGGGAATGCTGCATGCCGGCGCTGGACACCCGACTGACGATCCGGCCGTTGATCGCCACGGTGCCGGTGAGCGCGTCGACGCGCCCCAGGATCTCGTCGGCGGTGACCGCGGTGGCCGACATGGAACTCAGGAAGTGCTTGGATTTCTGCAATCCGAAGCCGCTGTCCATCTCGGCGCGCTGCACATCACGGGCGCTGAGATCGTTGAGCAGGACGAACGCGCCGATGGCATCGGATGCTTCGGCGGGCGTGGCGTCCCGCAACGGTGCGGCCAGCACGAACCCGAGTTCCAACTCGAAGTCCAGCGCGGCTGAATAGGACGGTGCGCTGATCGGCGTCCCGGTGGGCACGAAGGTCTGGGCGTTGGCCATGTAGTACATGGGTTGCCGGTAGAACAGCGCGTCCGGCTTGAACTGCGGGACCGGCCGGCCCAGGATGCGTTCGTAGAGCGCGGTGATGCGGAACAGTCCGGGATGGAACCGCCGGACCAGGCCGCGGGCGGCGTCGATGTTGTGCTGTTCGTACAGCATGAAATCGCGGAACGACAGCGGCTGGAACGGCAGCAGATGCGCGCTGTGTTGCAACTGCCGATCCGCCTGCGCGGCCTCCCAGTCGGCGTCGAAGATCCGTCCGCCCAGGGCGGTGGTGTCCGGGGCGGTGCACCAGTCGTGCTCGGCGGCAAGGTATTCCGTGTGGATGCCGGACTCGGTGCGGATGCGGCGCAGCTTCACCTACGCCATCCTACGGACGGCGGCGCACCAACTGGGCCTGCTGCATGGCCGCGACGGGACCATCGGCGTCGAACAACGTCGCCACCGAGGTACCCACGCCGTCGGCGCCGTAGTTGCTGACCGCGCGGATGCCGAACCAGTCACCGACCGGTTGCCGGTGCAGGTGCACGGTCAGATCGGTGTTGAGGAAAGTCCAGCGGCGCACATCGAGTTTCGAACCCATCCCGTTGGCGACATCGGCCACGCAGAACAACCGCTCCATGGTGGTCGGGACCTCACCGGAGACCAGGTCGACCGTCGACCGGACCCAACATTCGGCCGGCTCGCTGTGCAGGACATCGTTGAGCCACCACCAGTCCAGGGTGTCGACGAAAGTGGCGTCCGGACCCCGGTTCATCGACCGTGGGGTGGCCTCGGTGCGCGGGCGCAGCGGTGCCTGCGTCGAGCGCGCCAATTCGGCGGTGTCGTGCACTTGAAAGCGCCAGGCACGTGCCTCGGCCACCGTGCGTGGGGCGCCGTCCGGCCCTGTGGCCAGCATCTCGGCGTCGAGCAGTTCGATCTTGGTGCCGGCGCGGCGGCGATCGGCGCGCATCCACAGTGTGCCGGCCACCGGAACCGGGCCCAGCAGATCGACGACCACCCGGCTCAGGCGGGCGTCCTCGCGGGGGTCGCAGCGCAGCAGGGAGCGCACCAGCAGCGCCGAGACCGGTGCCGCGCCCTGCATGTCGGGAGCCCAGGTGCTGATGACGTGGTCGGACGCGGCGAACCGTTCGCCGATCGGGTCGTCGACGTCGAGGAGTTGGTAATAGGCGTCCGTCATGTGCGGACACGTTACCGAAAGGTCAACGGCATGACTTACGGGACTGGCGAGTGGTCGGCGGGGGCATCTACTCATTTGGCATTGCGTGTCAAAAGAGGCAACTGGACAGCTAGAAAGAAACCATGCAGCGTGTGGTGGTCGCCGGTCTCGGTGACGCGGGATTGCTGACCGCGATCAAGTTGGCCCGTCATTTCGATGTCGTCGGTATCTCGTCCAAGCCCGGTTTGGTCAGCGGTCAGGAACTGGGGGTGCGGGTGTCGCGACCCGATGACTGGGCGCGCGACTATTGGATCGGTTTCGAGCGCTACCGCGCGCTGGACCCGGTGCGCACCGTGCAGGGCACGTTGGTCGGCGTGAACCTCGCCGGGCGCACCGTCGACGTCGATCTGGGTGGCACGATCACCGCGGAACCGTATGACGCGCTCGTCATCTCGACCGGTGTCAGCAACGGATTCTGGCGCCGCCCGCACCGGCAGACCGCCGAACAGATCGGCGCCGAACTGCGTGACGCGCATGCCCGCTTCGCCGCGGCCTCGTCCATAGCCGTCATCGGTGGCGGGGCCGCCGCCGTCAGCGCCGCGGCCAACCTGGCCGCCGCCCTACCCGCGGCGACCGTGGCGCTGTACTACCCGGGCGAGCGGGCGCTGCCCCAGCATCACGGCCGGGTGTGGCAACGGGTGCAGCGCCGGCTACGCGACCTGGGGGTGCGGGTGCACCCCGGGCATCGCGCGGTGGTGCCCGACGGTTTCGAATGTGATGAGATCACGAGTGGCACCGTGCAATTCAGTACCGGGCAGAATGACGCGCACGCGGACGCGGTGCTGTGGGCGATCGGGCGGGTCCGGCCGAATACCGGCTGGCTGCCGGCCGAACTGCTCGACGCCGACGGTTTCGTCACCGTCACCGATCGGCTGCAGGTCCCCGGACATCCCGAGGTCTTCGCCGTCGGCGACGTGGCGGCCACCGACCCGCTGCGATCCTCGGCCCGCAACCGGGCCGACGGACTGGTGGCCCACAACGTGCGCGCCCACCTCGACGGCGGCACACCGCGCCGGTTCAAGCCGGCCGCCCGGCGTTGGGGTTCTGTGCTCGGCGCACAACCCGACGGTCTGGAGGTGTTCACGCCGACCGGGCGGGCCTTCCGTTTCCCGGCCTGGTCGATCGACCGGGTGCTGCAACCGCTGATCGTCCGCCGGGGTATCTACCGCGGCGTGCGGGAGACCTGATCGGTCAGGCCGATCAACTGATCGAGCAGGGTGTCGAGTTCTCCTGTGCGGCGGTCGGCGGGCACGAATCCATCGTCGCCGAACTCGGTGAACAGCGACAGCGATACCTGCGCGCGCACGTCGAGCATCTGGAAGTTCGCCACGATCTGACGCCACTGCTCCACGGCCCGCACGCCGCCGTCGGCGCCGTAGGAGACGAAACCGACCGTCTTGCCGAACCATTCGGATCCCAGGGTGTCCACCGCATTCTTCAGCGCGCCGGGCACCCCGTGGTTGTACTCGGGAGTGACGAAGATGAAACCGGCACACCTGTCGATCGCCTGGCTCCACCGTCGGACGTTGTCCGAGTCGTACTGCTTGTTGGCGGCCGCGGGCGGGACCGGTGCGGTCAGCAGGGGCACGTCGAAGGCCTTGAGGTCGATGACCTCGAAATCGGTGCCCTCGCGCCGCGACGCGTGCTCGTGGACCCAGTGCGCGACGGCCTCGCCGGCGCGGCCCTCACGGATGGTTCCCAGAATGATGCCGATTGTCATATCCAGTACATGCCCAAACTCGGCCGGATTCATCCCGACCGCTACTGTCGTCGATACGGTACGGTCGCCGGTATGCGCAAGGTAATGGAGGGTGTCCGCGTCCTGGAGGTCGCACAGTTCACCTTCGTCCCGGCGGCCGGGGCGATCCTGGCCGACTGGGGCGCCGATGTCATCAAGATCGAGCATCCCGTCCGCGGGGACACCCAGCGCGGATTCATCAACATGGGCGGATTCCAGCTCGACCCGAACCGCCACCCGCTCATCGAGCATCCCAACCGCGGCAAGCGCAGCGTCGGTGTCGACGTGTCCACCCCGGGCGGGCAGGAGGTGCTCTACGAGATCGCCAAGACCGCCGATGTCTTCCTCACCAATTACCTGCCCGCGCAACGGCAGAGAAACAAGTTCGACATCGAGCACATCCGGGCGGTCAACCCGAACATCATCTACGCGCGCGGCAGCGCCTATGGGGACAAGGGACCCGAGCGCGATACCGGCGGTTTCGACGGCACCGCCTTCTGGACGCGCAGCGGTATCGGCCATGCGCTGACCCCGGAACGTCTCGACGGCGCACTGTCGCAGGGGATCCCGGCGTTCGGTGATTCGATCGGCGGGATGAACATCGCCGGGGGTATCTCCGCGGCACTGTTCCATCGGGAACGCACCGGGGAGGCCGTCGAGATCGACGTCTCCCTGTTAAGCACCGCGTGGTGGGCGGCCGGTGCCAGCGTGACGCAGGGCATGGAGACCGGTGAGACCATGCGGTCGGTGATGCCCGACGACGTCACCTCGGTCAACCCGTTCATGGCCAACTACGTCACCTCCGACGGCGGCATCATCAACCTGTGCATCGTCAGCCCGACGGGTTACATCCGCGACGCGTTCGAACATCTCGGCCTGCCGGAGCTGGCCGATGACCCGCGCTTCTGCGAGGTCATGCCGCTGATCCAGAACGCCTCCGACGGTGTACAACTCATCGCCGAGGCCATCCGCAGCAAGCCGTTCGAGTACTGGCGCAATCACCTCAAGACCATGCGTGGTCAGTGGGCGCCGTTCCAGAGTCTGGTGGACCTTGGCGATGACGAGCAGGCGCTGGCCAACGACATGGTGGTCGAGGTCGAACCGGCCGACGGGGGCAGACCGTTCAAGGTGGTGCGCGGGCCGGTGCAGTTCAACCACGAACCGCTGCAGACCACCCGGGCACCGCAAGCGTCCGAGCACACCGAACTGGTGCTGATGGAGATCGGGATGGGATGGGACCGGATCGAGGAGTTGAAGGACTCCGGCGCGATAGCCTGAGCGGTGTGCCAGCGGACATAGCCCTCGAATGCCTACACCGAGATCGACGCGAGGGTCGTCCGGTACGGACTGTCCTGCGCGATCAACGACCCTGATGTCGATCTCGCTCGAGCATGCCCGCGGGTACCTTTCCGGGTCTAGCCCGTCGCCACCCGCGGTGCCTTCGCCTCGGCGGTGTCCAGCACCAGCTCGGCCACCCGATTACGGTGCGCCTCGGCACTTCCCAGCAGCGCGGCGTCGGTGGTGGCCCGCTTGAAGAACAGGTGCGCCTGGTGCTCCCAGGTGAATCCGATGCCGCCGTGCACCTGGATGGTGTCAGTCGCGATGCGACTGAACGCCGCCGATGCCACGGCTTGGGCGATGCCGGCCGCCAGCGCCGGATCGTCGGAGCCGTCACTGAGTGCCCATGCGGCGTGATAGGCCGACGAGCGGGCATGCTCCAGATCGACCAGGTCCTCGGCCAGTCGGTGCTTGACCGCCTGGAAGGAGCCGATGGGCCGCCCGAACTGCAACCGCGACTTGGCGTACTCCACCGACAGGTTCAGCAGATGCTGTGCGGCACCGACCTGTTCGGCCGCCAGCAGCGCCGAGCCGACCTGCAGCGCGTGGGTGATCACCCGCTCGGCCTCGTCTGGACCGGCGATCAGCCGGGCCGGCGCGCCCGTGAGTTCGATGGTGGCTTGTGGCCGGGTCAGGTCCAGGGTGACCAACGGGGTGCGGGTCACCTCGGATCCATCCACGGCGTATAGCGACACGCCATCGGGACCCGTTGCGGCAACCAAGAGTTCATCGGCGGCATCGGCGTCGACGACGCGTTCCACGGTACCGGTGAGCGCGTCGGTTCCGGTGACGGTCACGGCGGTCGCGTCGAACGCACCGGCCCGGTCGGGTACGGCGAACGCCGCAGTGCGGGTGCCCTCGACCAGAGCGCCGAGCAGTTCATCGCGGGCCGGACCGGCCGAGGCCGCCACCAGCGCCGGGATGGCCAGATAGACCGTGCCGAACAGCGGCCCGGTGGCCAGAGCGGCACCGAGTTCCTCGACCGCGACGGCCTGGTCCACCAGGGTGCCGCCGACGCCTCCGTCGGCCTCCGGCACGGACAGGCCGAGCACACCGAGCTCGGTTCCCAGCCGCTGCCAGACCTTGCGGTCGAAACGCGGCTCGGACTCCATGAGTACCCGGGCCGCCTGCTCACCGAAATGTGCTGCACTGAACTTGCTGACGGCAGCACGAAGGGCGACTTGCTCCTCGGTGAACGCGAATTCACTAGCCACGCGGGATCTCCTTCCACGCCATACCGGCATCGGCCCGCAGATCACCGGGCAACCCGAGGATCCGCTCGGCCAGGATGTTGCGCATCACTTCCGATGTCCCGCCCTCGATGGTGTTGGCCTTGCTGCGCAGGAAGCGCTGCTGAATCGGGCCGCGCCAGTCGCCGTCGTCATCGCGGTCGAGTTCGTAGCCGTGGTACAGGATGCCCTCGGGCCCGAGGAAATCCATGCACCACGTGTAGATGTGTTGATTCAGCTCGGCGCCGACCAGCTTGCCGATCGATCCTTCCGGGCCGGGCCCGCCGACGGTCGCGGTGGCGCGTGAGCGCTGCGCGGTCAGGCGCTGGGCCTCCGAGCGCAGCCACAGCTGCGTCAACCGGTCGCGCAGCACCGGGGTCTGCAGATCCGGACGCGAAGCCCACAACCCCACCGCCTCGGCGATGGTTCCCGCGCCGCGCCGCGACCCGCTGCCGCCGAGCGCGCTGCGCTCGTTCATCAGCGTCGTCATGGCCACATTCCAACCGTTGCCGACGTCGCCGAGCCGGTGGGAATCCGGGATCCGGGCATCGGTGATGTAGACCTCGTTGAACTCGGCCTGCCCGGTCAGTTGGCGCAGCGGACGGGTCTGTACCCCGGGGGCGTGCATGTCGAGCACGAAGTAGGTGAGCCCCTTGTGCTTGGCCACATCCGGATCGGTGCGCGCCAGCAACAGACCCCAGCGGGCGCGGTGGGCCAGGCTGGTCCATACCTTCTGCCCGTTGATGACCCAGTCATCACCGTCGCGCACCGCCGAGGTGGCCAGGCCGGCCAGATCGGAACCGGCGCCGGGCTCGGAGAACAGCTGGCACCAGATGTCCTCGGTGCTGGCCAGCGGCCGCAACCAGAACTTCTTGAGCTCCTCGGACTGGGCATGCTCGCGCACCGTCGGCGCGGCCATGCCATAGCCCATCGGGTTGAGCCCCAGAGGCATCGGGCCGCCGGCGCCCTGCAGGATGCCGTCGGCCACGGCCTGCAGACCGCGCGACACCCCGAGCCCGCCCAGGCCCTCGGGAAAGTGCACCCAGGACAGGCCGGCGTCATAACTGGCCGTCAGGAACTCCGGGACGGGCACCTTCTTGGGGTCGTGCTCCTCGACGACCTGCCGGGCCAGATCGGCGACCCGGTCCGCATCAGCCACGCTGCTCATCTCGCCACCATAGGCATACGTGATCGGCGTCACGTATGCGGGTCTACCAACCGGTGGGGCAGGATGTCCCCCATGCATGTGACAGCGAACGCAACCGTCGATGTTCCGATCGAGACGGTATGGGCGACCCTCACCGATCACGTCGGGATGGCGAAGTGGGGACCGGGGATCAGCGTCAGCCTCGGCACGCCGGGCACCCCCGAACCCAATGGCCTCGGCGCGGTCCGCCGGATCAGCACGCCGGGACCGGGCCCGGACATCGTCGAGGAGGTCACCACCTTCGAGGCCCCGCACGTCTTCGGCTACAAGGCGCTGTCGGGCACCCCGTTCCCCGGCTACACCGGTGAGGTGCGGCTGACGCCGTCCGGCGCCGGCACCAGCATCGCTTACACCATCGGGTCGACGGCCACTTTCCCGTTGGTGAAGCTGCCGCTGGCCGCCATCGGCCAGGTGCTGCTGCGACTGTTGATCCGGGCCGCCTCGCGCGCCTGAGCTTCAGCCCAGCCCGGCCACCTGCGCCACGGTCAGCGCCGACGTCAGCTGCAGCAGATCGCGTGGCCGGGCCACCTGTAGACCGGTCAGCTCCTCGATTCGCTTGATGCGCTGGGCAACGGTATTGGGGTGCAGGTGCAGGGCGGCTGCCGTGGCGCGCCGGTCCAGTCCGAGCTCCAGATGGACCCGGGCGGTGCGGATGAGCTCGGTCTGCCGGGCGCGGTCGTAATCGAGCACACCGCCGAGCACGGTGCGGGCGAACACCCGCAGCCGTCGCGGATCGTCGAGCTGCAGCAGCAGGTGGTCGATGGTCACGTCGGCCAGATCGACGACCCTGGTCGCCCCGGCATCGAAGGCGAGAGTGATTGCGCCACAGAGTGTCCGATACGCGTCGGTCAGATCGGCGAGCGGTACGGCCGGTGACACCGCCGCCACGGCATAGTCGATATGCGCTGCGGCCGTGAGCGCTTCGACGAGGCGGCGGGCCAGCGTCGGCGCCGCCGAGCGTTCGGAAGCCGGCCACACCAGCACCAGATCACCGCGGAACACGGCGGCCAGCGGGCGGACCGGCCCGTTAGCGGTCACCCGATCGCCGATGGCCAACGCCCGATCAGCCGTCGGACGGCCCTGCGGCGCCGTGCCTTCCGGCCATCGGACGGTGATCAGCGTCTGCGCACCGGACAGATCCCAGCCCAGCCGCCGGGCACGCTCCAACAGGGCTTCCATCGCGGTGGCGTCACCGCTGTCGGTGGTCAGCAGGTCGGCGATGAGTGAACCGCGCAACCGCTGCTCCACCTCCGCGGCGGTCCGGGCCCGCATCAGCTCCAGCGCCGTCACCACCCCCGCATGCTCGACGGCGCGGACATCCAGTGCCGACAGATCCTCGCTGCCGGCCACCTCGATACGGGCCACGACCGTCCCGTCCAGCACCACACCGGACACCCAGCGACCGTCGGCCGGGGTCACCGCCGCAGTGAGGTCCTCACCGTGGGCATCCTCGATCAGCACCGCACGGTCCAGCAGTTCGGCGAGCGCGTCGGCCACCCCGGCGACACCCTCACCGCGCAACGCGGTCGCCATCAGCAGCCGGTGCACCTCCTCGGCGCGCTGCAATTCGCGGATGGTCGCCTGTTCCTGGGCCCGCAACTGGGCGGTGCCCAGCGCGATGGCCACCTGCGTCGCCAGAGTGGTGACAAGGCTGATCTCGGCCGCGTCGAACCGGTGCGGCCCGGCCCGATATCCGTTGAGCGCGCCGATGATTGCGCCCGCCCGGCGCAGCGGAACGGAGATCAGCGCGCGGTAACCCTGTTCGTGGGCGACACCGCCCCAGCCGAAACCCGGCACCAGGTCGATGTCCTGCAGGGTCACCACCTCTCCGGTCCGGTAGGCGACACTCGTCGGCGCCTCCTGCTCGCCGGCACCGTCGAGCAGGATCGGCCGCTCGGCGTTGACCTGCGCGATGTACTCGCCGGACAGACCGTGTGACCCGACGATCGTGAGCACTTGCTGGGCGTCGTCGGGAAGGAACACCGCGCAGAAGTCGTAGTCGAGCAGGGTGCACGCCGTCCGGGCGACACGGTCCAGCAGTGCGGTGACGGGCTCGTTCCCGCCGACCGCCTCACCGATCCCGGCTAGCGCGTGCAGCCAGCGCTCCAGCGTCGATCGATCCTCTGAAGGTGTATGCATCGACATAGGTGTGAGCCTAAGAGTGTTCGCCGCAACATTGTCGAGCGGTGTGGCTCACCCGCATCGTGTACTCGTGATCGCCATCACAGGAACCCGACTTGTCAGGATCGCCGTTGCGCTCGCTTCGGTGCTGACCATCGCGCTCAGCACGGCCTGTTCGGCCGGACTGGGCGGCCCGGCCTCGTCACGCTCTGCCCAGGACGGCGTCATCCGCTTCACGTTCGCGCCGGACCCGATCTGGGATTACATGCACGACACCGGCGTAATCGACGAGTGGGAACGCGACACCGGCTACACCATCGAGACCAGCGCGACCTGGGACGAGTTCGGGCTGTTCGCCGGCGGCCACGCCGACATCATCTCCTCGGCCTCCTTCGAGGTGCCCGCGCTGGAGGAGCAGACCCAGCGCGACACCGTGATCATCGGGCGCTACAACGCCGAGCGCAGCCGCATTCTGGTGCGCGCCGATGACCCGGCCCGGTCGCTGGAGGATCTGCGCGGCCGCCGGCTCGGCGTATTCACCACCGTCTCGGGCACGCTGGTGTGGAGCGCGCTGGTGCAGCAGATGCACGGGATGAACGTCGTCGCCGCCGGCGGCCGGCCCAGCGACTTCGACGTGGTGGTCGCCGACATCCAGAACTTGTCGAATCTGTTGGCGCGCGGTGAGATTGATGCCTGCATCTGCTACCCGGACCTGTCGGCGCGCGAATTGCGCAGCGGCTCGGTACGTCCGCTGTACGAGGGGAAGTCCTCGGCCGATCTGTTCGCCGATCTGCAGGCACCCGGCCACGACGGCCCGATGGGCAATGTCTTCGTCGCGCGCAAGGACTGGGTGGACGGACATCCCGGTGAGGTCTCGGCATTCCTGGACCTGTGGGACCGCGGCCTCGCCGAATGGCAGACGCACCGCGACGACATGATCGAGCAATACCCGCAGCACTTCGCCGTGGCGACGCCCGAGGACATCGCCTTCATGAAGGACTATGTCGCCCAGCACGACTGGGTGGTCGACGAGGTCCGCTTCGACCAGCAGTGGGCCGACGACGAAAGCTCGATCTTCGACCTGATGCGCACCACCGGCGTCATCGGCAGCGACATCGCCGACCCGCAGTTCCTGCCCGCAGAAGGAGTCCAGCAGTGACCCAGACCGTCATCCGTCCGGCACCGCCTGCCGTCGGCAAGCCCGCTCGCGCACCCATTCAGCATCGCCGCTGGCTGGTGTCGGGTCTGGCGCTGCTCGGCGCGCTCGGTGTGTGGGCGTCGGCCGCGATCATCGTCAACGACCCGATCCTGCCCAACCCGCTCGACGTGGCGCACCGGGTCATCGACATCGTGGTCTCGGGTGCGGCGTTCGCCAACTTCGCGGCCAGTATCGTCAAGATCGCGGCCGGCTTCGCCATCGCCATGGTCGCCGGGCTGGTCATCGGTTTCCTCATGGGCCGTTCGCGTTTCATGACGTCGTACTTCTCACTGCCGCTGTTCGTACTGGGCAACATGCCCGGTCTGACCTACGCGGTGTTCGGCCTGCTGATCTTCGGTGTCGGCGCCGGCGGACCGATCGTGGTGTCGGCGCTGGTGGCCACGCCGTTCATCGCGATGAACGTGGCCGAGGGCGTGCGCTCGGTGGACGGGAATCTGCTGTCGATGTGCGCGGCCTTCGGGCGAAGCCGCACCGACATCCTGCGCCATCTCTACCTGCCCGCCCTGACGACGTTCGTATTCGCCGGGGTGCGTTACGGATTCGCGATGGCCTGGAAGGTCGAGGCGCTCACCGAGGTGTTCGGAGCCAGCAACGGCGTCGGGTTCATGATCCGCAAGGCGTATCAGGAATTCCAGGTCGACGACATGCTCGCCTGGACGGCGCTGTTCATCGTGACGATGGTCGCCATCGAGCGCGGCCTGGCATACCTGGAGACCCGGTTCTTCGCCTGGCGTAAGGAGATCGCATGACCACCATGACCGTTCGGCAGTTGCGTGCCCGAACCAGCACGGCCGCAGCGGTTTCACTGGCCGTCATCACCATCGTCGGTGCCTGGCAGCTGGCGGTGCTGTTCGGCAACCGGGTGCCATCCTTGACCGACAGCATCGGCCGGCTGGGCTCCGAGGCCGCCATCGGTGAGCTGTGGGGGAACCTGGCGATCAGCATGAACCGGTTCCTGCTCGGGCTGGCCGCCGCGCTGATCGCGGGTGCGGCCATCGGTGTACTGATGGGGCTGTCGCGCATCGCCGATCTGGCCTTCTCCGATCTCAACGCGGCCGCCCTGGCCATCCCGGCCGTCATCTGGGCGCTGCTGACGACGATGTGGTTCGGATTCGGCTGGCTGACCCCGGTGGTGACGGTGTTCCTGTCCGGGCTGCCGTTCGTCATCGTCAACATCGCCAAGGCCACCCGCGCCGTCCCCGCCGAACTGGTGCTGATGGCGCGCGCCTTCGGGGTGTCACGGACTCGTGTGCTACGCGAGATCGTCGCGCCCGCTGTCGCCGGGTCGACCGTTGCCGCCGTGCGTTTTGCCATCATGAGCGCCTGGAACGGTCTGCTGCTGGCCGAATGGTTCGGCTCCACCTCCGGGGTCGGTTGGCGTTCGCGCTACTGGTATGACGCCAACCAGCTCGACGGGTTCCTGGCCTGGGTGCTGGTCTTCATCCTGCTGCTCGTCATCGCCGACCTGTTGATCCTCGGACCCATCGAACGGTACGCCACCCGCTGGCGCACCGCCTGAGAAGAAGGAAAACCCATGGCCTCCATCGAAATCCAGAATCTGGTCAAGGAGTACACCGACCGGCGCGGCGCGGTCACCCGCGTCATCGACGACGTCGACCTGACCATCTCCGGCGAGACGTTCGTCTCGGTCGTCGGACCGTCCGGCAGCGGTAAGACCACGCTGCTCAACATCGTCTCCGGTATCGAACCGCGTACCTCGGGCAGTGTGCGACTGCGCTCCGGTGATCGTGACGCCCGGGTCGGCTACGTGTTCCAGGACCCGCGTCTGCTGCCGTGGCGCACCGTGATGGCCAATCTGGGCTTCGTTCAGCACGAGCGCGACGGTTGGCAGCAGCGCGCCGAACACTATCTCGACCTCGTCGGACTCGGGCACTGTGCCAACAGATTTCCCGCGCAGCTGTCGGGTGGGCAGCAGCAGCGCATCGGGATCGCGCGCGCCTTCGCGGTGGAACCCGATGTGCTGCTCATGGATGAGCCGTTCAGCCACCTCGACGCGATGACCTCGCGGACGCTGCGCGAGCACCTGGAACGCATCTGGCTGGAATCGCGGCGCACCGTCATGTTCGTCACCCATGACGTCACCGAGGCGGTCCAATTGTCGGACCGCATCGTCGTGCTGGCGCCGGGCGGACGCATCCACGAGATCATCGATGTCGACCTGCCGCGTCCCCGCAAGGCCTCCGACCCGGCGGTGGCGGTGCTACAGGCCGAGGTGCTGGCCCGCTTCGAGGCGCTGGAGGCGATGGCGGCGGTCTAGATCCTGGGGATCTCGGCGTTGATCCGATCCAGCAGGGCCGGATAGCGTTTGGACTCCGGATGCCCGCCGGGCTTACCGCTGCTGATCACCGCCACCGACAGCGCGCGCTGCGGGTCGGCCCACATCGCGATGTCGGTCAGGCCGGTGTGCCCGAACGCGCCGGTGGCGTCACGGCCGAACGGACCGAACCGCTTGGACCCCAACATGTACCCGGTTCCCCAGCGCATCGGCATCATGCCGGTCGCCAGATCCGGGCGCAGCCGGCGGGCCTCCGCCGACGCCGCGCGCAGGGTCTGCGCGGACAATACCCGGTGGCCGTCGAGTTCCCCACCGCCGGTGAGGATCTCGGCAAAGCGGGAGAGCTCGAACGCCGTCGAGACGGTGTTCGAGGACGGGATGACTCCGGTGAGGAACTCGGGGGTGTTGGAAAACGGGATGATCTGTTGCGGCGTGCCGCCGACGGCGGTCTTGAAGGCCTTGGCGATCGGTGCAGGCAATGGCTTGCCGGTCACGTGACTGGGGGCGACCTTCGCGACATCGTGCGGCGCCACACCGTAATTGGTCCAGCGGAAGCCCAGTGGGTCCAGGATCTCGGTGGCCAGGATGTCGCGGATGCTGCGCCCGGTGGCCGCCGAGATGATCTCGCGCATCAGCGGACCCCACGTCACCCCGTGGTAGATGTGCACCAGTCCGGGTCGGTACACCGGCTTCATCCGGCCCAGCATCTCCCGGGCGTATTCGCTGTCGTCCATCCGCTTGAGGTCGGGTCGGGGGCCGGTGGCGAACGGGATACCGGCGCTGTGGGTGAGGACGTGCCGGATGGTGGTGCGGTCCTTGCCGTGACTGGTGTAGGTGGGTAGGTAGTCGCACACCCGGTCCTCGAGGGAGAACGCCCCGCGCTCGACCAGCATGTGGGTCACCGTGGTGGTGATCGCCTTGGCGGCCGAGTAGACGCAGTACGGGGTGTCGGTGGACACCGGGACCTGTTCGGTCCCTTCGGGATCGGCGGGTCCATTACCCCAGGAATGGCCGATGGCGCGGTTGAGGATCACCTTACCGTTGCGGCGCAGGCACACCTGGATGGCCGGATGCATCCCAGCCGCGTACCAGTGCCGGACCGCAGCCCAGATGCGTTCCACCGCAGCGGGATCGACCTCACCGGCATCCTCGGGCCCACGGTCGGTGACCACGTCCAGATCGGCGGGCACCCGGATGCGGCCGTCGGCGGTCACGATTCGTCCTTGTGCAGCACGGCCGACAGGTGATGCTGCAGCGGTTGGCCGACCGCGGCCATCTGCACGGTGTAGCTCAACTCGTCACCGCGCAGGGTGAACGTGCGCGCCATGGCGCTGACATCTTTGGCCGACGAGGAGCGCCCGATGGTGGAGGTCATCTCCATGGTCAGCGTGCCGTCGGCGTCGATGAGCAGAGTGCCCTCCATCACCTCGACGATGCCGGTGGGATGTGCCAGCACCCACTCGACCCGGCCGGCTTCGGGGATGCGGAGGTAACCCGTCTCGGCGTGCAGCGGCCGACCGTCGGCCCGTGAGCGGGTGTGCTGGTTATAGGACAGGAACGGCTTGCCCACATGCCCGAACGTGATCGACTCGATGTACTCGAAGGACGGGATGGTGGGGTACTCACCGGTGCCCGGGCCGGCCCAGATGCCCAACAGTGGCTCCAGGACCGTCATCGCGGGGTGCAGGTCGACCATTCTCGTCACCCTACGTCGTGTTGTACTTACGCCGATATGACCCAGTATGACCAGCCCCTCGCGGCCGCCGCGCAGCGTCCGCACCCGTCGCGCTCGTCGAAGGCGCTCTATCCGGTGACCGGGTTGGCCATAGCCCGATTCGGCGACGTCGACGCCAACGGCCACCTGAACAACCTGGCGTTGGAATCGCTGCACGAGAACGCCCGCGCCGAGTTCAACGATCGGATCTTCCCCGGTATCTACCAGCCGGCCGCGCGCACCATCCGTCTGGTGTCGGCCAGCAATGTCGTGCACTTCCTGGCCGAGGTGCACTGGCCGGCGAGGATCGAGACGGGGTTGGGCATCGGGCGACTGGGCCGCACCTCCTATGTGGTGTCCACGGCGCTGTTCGTCGGCCAGACCTGCGTCAGCCTGTGCGACACCGTGCTGGTGATACTCGACGACAACGGGCCGACGCCGATCCCTGCGGATGCGCGCACGCGACTCACCGAATACCTACTGGCCTGACGCGGCCGAGAATGACGAAATGGTGGTAGATTCCTGGGGATTTACCACCATTTCGTACATTTGGGCGGACTAGAGCGCGGCGTCACCCTCGCTGAGCGCGGCGTCCAGGATGGCCAGGCCCTCGCGGACCTCGTCATCGGTGATGTTGCAGGCCGGCACGGCGTGGATACGGTTGAAGTTCGCGAACGGCAACAGCCCACCGGACTTGCACGCCGCGATGACGGTGTTCATCGCCGGGCTCGATCCGCCGTAGGGCGCCAACGGTTCCCGGGTCTGCTGGTCGGCCACCAACTCGACCGCCCAGAACACGCCCAGACCGCGGACCTCGCCGACGCAGCGGTGCCGGGCCGCCAGGTCGCGCAGGCCGGGGCCCAGTACGTCGGAGCCGATGCGCTTGGCATTGGCGACCATGCCCTCGTCCTCCATCGCGTTGATGGTGGCCACCGCCGCCGCGCACGCCAGCGGATGCCCGGAGTAGGTCAGCCCACCCGGGTAGGCGCGGTCGGCGAACGTCGCGGCGATCTTCTCGCTGATCGCGACACCGCCCAGCGGCACGTAACCCGAGGTGACACCCTTGGCGAAGGTGATCAGATCCGGCGTCACGTCGAAGTTCTGGATGGCGAACCATTCACCGGTGCGGCCGAACCCGGCCATCACCTCGTCGGCGATCATGACGATGCCGTACTTGTCGCAGATCTCCCGCACACCGGCCATGTACCCGGGCGGCGGCACCATGATGCCTGCGGTGCCGGGGACCGACTCCAGGATGATCGCGGCGAACGACGTAGGCCCCTCGTGCTGGATGAGACGCTCCAGGTACTCCAGCGCGCGCTCGGATTCCTGCTGCTCGTTCTCGGCATGGAACGACGAGCGGTACAGGAACGGCCCGTTGAAGTGCACGACGCCGGCGCTGGCGTAATCGTTGGGGTAGCGGCGCGGGTCACCGGTCAGGTTGATCGCGGTATCGGTGCCACCGTGGTAGGAGCGGTAGCGTGAGAGCACCTTGTAGCGGCCGGTGTGCAGCCGCGCCATCCGCACGGCGTGCTCGACGGCGTCGGCGCCACCGTTGGTGAAGAAGATCCTGTTCAGATCGCCGGGGGTGCGCTCGGCAATCAGCCGGGCCGCCTCCGAGCGCGCATCGTTGGCGTGCTGCGGCGCGATGGTGCACAGCTTGGCCGCCTGGGCTGCGATGGCCGCGACCACCTTCGGGTGCTGATGCCCGATATTGGTGAAGACCAGCTGACCGGAGAAGTCGAGCAGCTTGTTGCCCTCGCCGTCCCAGACATAGGAGCCGTCCGAGGCCACGATGGTCATCGGCTTGATCTGCGCCTGCGCGGACCAGGAATGGAATACGTGGGCACGGTCGAGTTCGTAGGTGCGGGCGGCTTCGGCGCGGGCCTCGTCGACGGTCAGACCGTTCGGGAGGGTCGCGGTGTCGGGGGTGGTCGTCATGCGTCCATCTTTCACTCAGTACGGCGGCGGTGGGTAACGGATTCCCTCCGGCGAGCGTGCGTGAACTCGGGTGCGAGCTCGGCGTGTGGGGGTGCAGACACGCACGCTCGCCGGAGATGGGTCAGGCGTTTTCGGGGAAGCCGAGGTTGATGCCGCCGTGGGAGGGGTCGAGCCAGCGGGTGGTGATGGCTTTGGTGCGGGTGAAGAAGTGCACACCTTCCATGCCGTGGGCGTGGCTGTCGCCGAACAGGGAGGCTTTCCAGCCGCCGAAGCTGAAGTAGGCCATGGGGACGGGGATGGGGACGTTGATGCCGACCATGCCGACCTCGACCTCGTTCTGGAAGCGTCGGGCGGCGCCGCCGTCGTTGGTGAAGATGGCGGTGCCGTTGCCGTAGGGGTTGGCGTTGATGAGCTCGAGGGCTTGGTCGTAGGACTCGACGCGCAGGACCGACAGGACGGGGCCGAAGATCTCGTCGGTGTAGACGCTCATGTCGGGGGTGACGTTGTCCAGCAGGGTGGGGCCCAGCCAGAATCCATCCGCACCGCCGTCGGCCTGTACCTGGCGGCCGTCGACGACGACCTTGGCGCCGTCGGCTTCGCCGGCGTCGATGTAGCTCGCCACCTTGTCACGGTGTGCCTTGGTGACCAGCGGGCCCATATCGGAGTCGAGGGTGCCGTCGCCGATCTTGAGGCCGACGGTGCGCTCACGGATCTTGGCGACCAGCTCATCGGCGATGGGCCCGACGGCCACGGCCGCGGAGATGGCCATGCAGCGTTCCCCGGCGGAGCCGAATCCGGCGTTGACCATGGCGTCGGCGGCCAGGTCCAGGTCGGCATCCGGGAGGATGACGGCGTGGTTCTTGGCCCCGCCCAGGGCCTGCACGCGTTTGCCGGCCGCGGTGGCGGTGGAGTACACGTACTGGGCGATGGGGGTGGACCCGACGAAGGACACGGCCTTGATCTTGGGGTTGGTCAGGATCTCGTCGACGGCGGTCTTGTCGCCTTGCAGGACGTTGAACACGCCGTCGGGCAGGCCGGCTTCCTTCCACAGGTTGGCCAGCCACAGCGAGGCGGACGGGTCCTTCTCCGAGGGTTTGAGGACGACGGTGTTGCCGGCGGCGATGGCGATGGGGAAGAACCACATCGGGACCATGGCCGGGAAGTTGAACGGGGAGATGACCCCGACCGGGCCCAGCGGTTGCAGGATGGAGTGCACGTCGACCTTGGTGGAGGCGTTCTCGGTGAACCCGCCCTTGAGCAGGTGGGGGATGCCGCAGGCGAATTCGACGACTTCCTGGCCGCGGGCGACTTCGCCGAGGGCGTCGGAGACGACCTTGCCGTGCTCGGCGGTGATGATCTCGGCGAGTTCGCCCTTGCGGGCGTTGAGCAGTTCGCGGAAGGTGAACAGGATCTGGGTGCGCTTGGCGAGGCTGGTGTCGCGCCAGGCCGGGAACGCCGCGGCCGCGGCCTCGATGACGGTGCGGGCGTCGGCGACCGAGGCCAACGCGACCTGACCGGTCACCTGACCCGACGCCGGATTCGTCACCGGGGCGGTGGAACCGGAGGTTCCCTCGAAGAAGGTGCCGTTGAGCCAGTGCTGAATGGTGGCCTGCATCGTGATGCGCTCGCTTTCTATCGGGTTTGATCTCAGTCTGCGGCGTCCGCCACCCATCTGCTGAGACAATCTGTCTCGAATTTCGCGCTTCTGGTTACAGTGTGTAAATGCAGCTGACCGTCGCCGAAGTCGTCGCCCTTCCGGTGCTGCAGCGTGGCGCACCCGAGGTCCTCAGCGCGCGCAGATTCGACGAACCCATCCGCTGGGTACATGTCAGCGATATCGCCGACCTGTCCTCGCTGGTCGAGGGTGGCGAGGTGGTGCTGACCACCGGAGCGGCCCTGCGCGCCGATCCGCGCCGGTACCTACAGGGCATGGCGGACGCCGGTGTGCTCGGCGTGGTCGTCGAACTCGGTGGTGCGCAACTGCCCCGGGACGCCGGCCGGTATGCCGAGCAGTTCGATGTGGCGCTGGTGGCGCTGCACCGCCAGGTGCGCTTCGTTGATGTGACCGAGGCCGTGCACCGGATGATCGTCACCGACCAGTTCGATCGGGTGGACTTCGACCGGCGCGTGCACGAGACGTTCACCGACCTGAGCATGAAGCGGGCATCGGTGAGCGGCATCGTCGACGCCGCCGCGGCGATCCTGGACGAACCCGTCGTGCTGGAGGATCTGGCGCACCGCGTGTTGGCGGTGTCGGCGCGCGGGCAGACCGCGGAACTGTTGCGCGACTGGGAACGTCGCTCCCGGCGCGCCGCCGAGACCGAGCAGTGGACGGTGACCGCGGTGGGTCCCCGCACCCAGGAGTGGGGACGGTTGATCGTGCCGCGCACACCCGCCGACGCGTCACGCTCGCAGATGGTGCTGGAGCGGGCCGGGGTGGCGTTGGCGCTGCACCGCATGATCGAGCGGGACCGCTCCGGACTGGCGCAGCAGGCGCAGACCGGGCTGATCGACGATGTCCTGCGCAGCCGCATCACCGATGAGGGTGAGGCCGCCGCGCGGGCGCATGCGCTGGGACTGCGGTCCGCGGCCCGGTACGTTCCGGCCGCGGTGCGCATCGACCGGCGCATCGCCGTGGCTGATCCCGTTGCCGGACAACGCCACAACGTATCGCTACTGGACACCGTGATGCACGCAGTGAACGCGTCCGGGCACAGCGGGCTGTTCTCGGTCCGGCGTGACGGTGAGATCGGTCTGGTGTTGTCGCTGAGCGTGACCCGGCCCGCGGATGCGGCGCTGTCCGCACTCGGCGCCGAACTGCGTCGCGAGATCCGCCGAGTCGAGGGCGTGCCGGACGCCGTGCTGGCGGTGGGTGAATCGGTGAACCGGGTGATCGACGCGATCCACGGGATGGGGGAGGCGGCTCATATCGCCGAGGTAGCGCTCGCGATGGAAGAGTCCACCGGCAAACCGCTGGACTACTACCGCGCCGCCGACGTCCGGTTGCGCGGATTGATCGCCCTGCTGCGTAACGATCATCGGGTGCAGGCCTTCGCCGAGACCGAGCTCAAGGCCCTGCTGGCCGATGACCCCGCCAACATCGCGGTGTTGCAGGAGTATCTGCGGCTGGCCGGGAACAAGGCCGCGGTCGCCGCGCGCCTGCACATCAGCCGGCCCGCGCTCTACAAGCGGCTGGACACCATCGGTGCGGCGCTCGGCGTCGACCTCGACGACGGCGAGTCCCGCACCTCGCTGCACGTCGCGCTCATGGTGCTCGACGCCCAGCGACTCAGCCGACCCGTCGGTGTCACCCCCGAACCGGCTCCCGTCGAGATCATCGATCCCTACACCTGAGCCGCGCACTGCGGATAGGTTCGGACCGTGACCATGCTCGACACCGCACGCAAGGTGCTGCGCTACGAGATGCGGGTCGCGGAGTGGATCGGGCTGTCCGCGCTGCTGGCCATCCCGTATCTCGCCTTCGGGGTGGTCTGGGCCGCAACGCATTCCGGGCCGGTGCCCGGATCGGTGCTGGCCTGGCCGTTGCTGTTGCTCTACAGCCTCTGTGGGCTGTAGCGATGGCGCGTCCGACGGCCATCCTGAGCCGGCCGGTGACGGTCGAGGCGATGATCGAGGTGCTGATGTGGCTCACGCTGCCCTATATCGTGATCGGACTGGTGTTCACCATCGCCAATCCCGATGACGTGCGCGCTCTTGAGGATCAGGTGCAGACCCAGCTGCCCGCCGGCGCGGATGTCGCGGCCTTCGGGGCGACGACCGTACTGTGGCCGATGATGTTGATCACCGGCCCCGTCGAGGAGCATTGCCATGTCCCATGATGATCTCGGCGACTTCGAGCAGTCGGAGTTCACCCACGACGGCAAGACCCGCGCGGTCTTCCGGCGGGGCAGCGGTCCGGCCGTGATCGTGATCGCCGAGATCCCGGGCATCACCCCCAAGGTCCTGGACTTCGCCAGGAAGGTCGCCGATATCGGTTGCACCGCCGTGCTACCGCACCTGTTCGGGGTTCCCGGACGCGACCCGTACCCGAATTACCCGGTGGCACTGCGCAATATGGCGACCACCATCGTCCCGGCCTGTGTCAGCAAGGAGTTCGTCACGCTGGCCACCGGGCGCACCTCGCCGGTGATCGGCTGGCTGCGTGCCCTGGCCCGCGCCGAACACGCACGCTGCGGTGGCCCGGGCGTGGGCGCGGTCGGCATGTGCTTCACCGGTGGCTATGCGCTGGCGATGGCCGCCGACGACGTGCTGCTGGCGCCGGTGCTGTCCCAGCCGTCCATGCCGCTTCCGGTGACCCCGGCGCACAAACGCACCATCGACATCTCGCCGGCGGACCTGGACATCGTCAAGGCACGCTGCGCGCGTGGGCTGACGGTGCTCGGATTGCGCTTCGACTCCGACAAACTGGTCCCGCCGGAACGGTTCGCCTTCCTGCGCGAACAACTCGGGGACGCGTTCGTGGCCGTGGAACTGTCCGAGGCGGATGCCAACCCCGAGGCGCTGCTGTCGGCGCATTCGGTGCTCACCGAGCATCTGATCGACGAACCGGGCCAGCCCACCAGGGCGGCCCTGGATCAGGTGCTCGACCTCTTCCGTGACCGTCTTTTGACGGCCTGACCGGGCGGGATGACTGCGCGGCGGTCGCGTGTTGTGGTGATCATGTTGACCACAAGGCGTTTCGTCCAGTCGCTCGTCGTGTCGGTGGCCGCGCTGGTGGCCATGGCGATACCGACCGTCGCGCTCCTGCAGGACGGCGAGGTGCCGTTCCCGATCCAGATCACCGTCACCGTCCCCTGACGGCGGGCCGCCGGTCAGTCCCGATGGCCGGTCACTGACGGATCGTCGGGATCATCACCGTCGGTGGTGGCCAGCGTCGGCGACAACAGCAACCGGAACTGGTTGCCGCCGGACTTGCGCGCCTCGTACATCGCGCCGGTGCCGATGGTCAGCAACTCGTCGAGCACGTCGTGGGAGGCGTGCTCGGTCAGCGGCTTGAGCGGGGTGCTCACCACCCCCAGGCTGGCGGTCAGCTGAAACGGTGCCGACTTGATGGTGCCCAGGATGCGTTCGGCCAGTGGGGTCGGATCCGGGGTGGTGAACACGTCGGCCACCCAGAACTCCGAGTCGCCCTGATGCCCGACCACCGCGTCCCCGCGCACCGTCTCACGCAGACGCTGCCCGATGGCGACGCGCGCCCGGTTGCCGCCGGTCTTGCCGGACATGGCGGTCAACAACGAGAAGCTGTCCAGATTCACCACGATCAGGATGAGATAGCGGTCGTCGTAGCGGCTGCGCGAACCGATCAGGGTGGCGACGCTGTCGTAGAACGTCTCGCGGTTGAGCAGACCGGTCAGCGGTTCGATCTCACCGTGGAAATTCTCCGCGCCGATGATGCGCAGCACCAATTCGCAGGCAAAGGCCATGAACGCGTTGATCAGCGCCACGAACACCACGCTGGCCAGCGCCAGCGCGTAATCGACCGCCAACAACCGCCAGGCCAGCACGATCAGCGTCGCCAGTTGCACCGCCCAGATGCCGACCAGCCACCGCCGGGAGTGGAACAGCACCGCATAGCCGGTCGTCACGGTGAACGCGGCCGAGCCCAACAGGCCGAGGACCGGATCGGGATCGGACATCGCCGTCGCGGCGATCAGTCCGGTACCCGCGATGAGACAGATGTGGGACTGCCGACGCGAGGGCCAATCCGCACGTAGCCAGATGACGACCATGGCGGCGCACACCACGAACAGCACTGCCGCCAGGGCGAAATGGTAATTCTGCTCGCGCCCGAATGATGCCGCGGTGACCAGGACGGAGACGACGCCCAGGCTGGCGATGATGCCGGCGACGACCCGGGATGTGGCGACCTGAAGATCCCGGGCGGCCAGGAATGCGGTCAGCCAGTCATAGTGATCGCCCTGGTCCCGACCCCAACGCATCAGCGAACGGTACCAGGCACGGGCCCGTCTAGCCTGGGCCTATGGCAACCACATGGAACCCGGCCCGCCTGCAGGACATGACGGGCAAACGCGTGATCGTGACCGGTGCGACCAACGGTGTCGGGCTGGCGACCGCCGCCGCACTGGCCGAGGCCGGCGCCCATGTGGTGATGGCGGTGCGCAACACCGATCTGGGCGCCCAGCGCGCCGAGGAGATCGGCGGGCAGGTGTCGGTCATCCGGTGCGATCTGTCTGACCTCTCCTCGGTGCGGGCCTTCCCCGGGCTGCTCGACGATGCGGGCATCGACAGCATCGACATCCTGATCAA
Organism: Mycobacterium sp. NPDC003323; assembly: GCF_053589535.1. Taxonomy (NCBI): domain Bacteria; kingdom Bacillati; phylum Actinomycetota; class Actinomycetes; order Mycobacteriales; family Mycobacteriaceae; genus Mycobacterium; species Mycobacterium sp. NPDC003323. Next base: position 36,238 of record NZ_JBSFSB010000025.1, on the reverse strand, counting down.
CAATGCCGGCACCCTGATGCAACGCCGCACCGACACCGCCGACGGTTTCGAGGCGACCATCGCCACCAACCTGCTCGGGCCGTTCGCGCTGACCAACCTGCTACTGGACCGGGTGCGGTCACAGATCATCAACGTCGGCTCGCAGGCGCACGAGTCGGCGACGCTGCGACTGTCCGACATGCACCTGCGCACCCACAAATGGACGGTGATGGGCGCCTACGCGGCCTCCAAACTCGCCGTCATGCTGTGGGGTCTGGAACTGGACCGGCGACTCCGCGCGGCCGGGTCGCCGATCGTCAGCCAGCTCACCCACCCGGGGTGGGTCGATTCGAACCTGCCCGCGCTGTCGGAGACACCGCTGATGGGTGTCATGGCGCGCGGGGTCAAACTGGTGGCCGGAGTGCTGGCCAACGACGCCGCCGCCGGCGCGGCGACCACGCTGTACTGCATCACCGAACCGATACCGCCGGGCAGCTACGTGGGGGTCGACGGCCGGTTCGGGCTCAAGGGCGTGCCGGTGCTGATCGGGCGGTCCGCGGTGGCCTGCGATTACGCCATCGCGGCGCGGGTCGTCCAGTTCGCCGAGCAGGAAACCGGGACAACACTCACCCTTTCCGTTGGTCGGTAGATAACGGAGCCGTCACCTGCCGATGCCACAGTGAGGGCGTGACGGTCGGATCGGCGCCGAACGGCATCATCGAACGGTTCCACCGGTTCTGTGAGGCCGTGACCGCTCGGCTCCCGTTCGGGCTGAGTTCGCTTGTCGCGCCGACCTTTCTGGGCTTCGCCCTGATCGCGGGTTTCACGTTCAGCATCGACATGGCGCTGCTGACGCTGCTGTACAGCGGCTTCGGGGTGGCGCTGCCGGTCGCGCTCACCGTCGGCTACGTGTGCGCCTTCGCGCTGGCCTACCTGTTGAACCGGACGCTGAACTTCCGGTCGCACGCCCCGGCCGGCCCGCAGGTGGCCATCTACATCGTTGTGGTCGCCGTCAACTACGCCGCGTTCATCGTCGCGCTGCCCACCTCGCTGGTCGACGCGGGATTGCAGTATCACCTGGCCCGCCTGGTGGCCGGCGGCTGCGAGGCGATCTACATGTACACCGCGCTGCGGCTGGTGGTCTTCCGGCACTGACCGGCGGCGCTGCGGTCACAGTCCGGGTCGATTCGATGGTCAGCGCCGCGATGGTCGTTACCATCAGCGCTCGTGGCAGAGGACAGGGGCGCACAATCCGGCGGCGGTGCCGCCGAAACCCCGTGGTACGAGGAATCCTGGGCCGTCGTCACCGCGGGTGTGGCCGGGCTGCTGGTGATCGGCGTGCTGATCTACGCCGTGGTGCAGACCGCGCAGAACTCCGTCGACCCCTCCGACGGGCCCGGGTACTACAGCACCTACCCGACGAGCACGTCGTCGTCGACGACGACCTCGCGCACGATCAGGTCCTCGACCACCACGACGACCACGACGTCGGAGACCACCATCACGGAGACGGCCACCTCGGAGACCGCCACCTCGGAAACCACCGCGACCACGGAGACGACCACCACGGAAACGACCGAGGACGAGACGACCGAGGACGACACCACCACCACGACGGTGCCGACGCTCGGCGACGACAACCCCTTCATCTTGAACCCGTTCGACGAGGGGTAGCCAGCACGGCCCGATTAGCTCAGGATGGGATCGTCTGACAGAATCGGCTCCGAGGGGAGTACTCCTGCGCTGCGGTGTCGCCATCACGTCATCTGAAATCGGATGACCGGTGCCGTGGGCCCGCGTTCACGTTGCGCAGGCGGAAGAGACCTCGGCCGTTTCATCGACGACCGGAGGTTTTCGTATACATGAACGTGTCCACCCTCGAGTGGGGGATCACCCTCGCCGTCACCCTGGGCGTCCTGCTCGTGGACGTGCTGGTGTTCGGCAGACGACCACATGAGCCGTCCACCCGGGAGACCGCGATAGCGCTGACGTTCTACGTCGGCCTGGCCATCGCGTTCGGCATCTGGACCACGATGTTCCACGGCAGCCAATACGGTGTCGAGTTCTTCGCCGGTTGGCTCACCGAGTACAGCCTGTCGGTGGACAACCTGTTCATCTTCTTGATCATCATGGCCAGCTTCAAGGTGCCGCGCATCTATCAGCAGCAGGCGCTGCTGGTCGGCATCATCCTGGCGCTGATCTTCCGCGGCATCTTCATCGCGCTCGGCGCGGTCGCCATCGAGCAGTTCTCCTGGGTCTTCTACCTGTTCGGCGCGTTCCTGATCTACACCGCCATCAAGTTGGCCAAGGACACCGATCACGACGACGACGGTGAGAACGGCGTCGTCCGGTTCGCCCGCAACTACTTGAACACCACCGACAAGTGGCACGGCCTGAAGCTCACGGTCAAAGAGGGCTCCAAGCGCGTCATGACGCCGATGTTCCTGGTGATCGTCGCGTTGGGCACCACCGACCTGCTGTTCGCGCTGGACTCCATCCCGGCGATCTACGGGCTCACCCAGGAGCCCTACCTGGTGTTCACCGCCAACGTGTTCGCCCTGATGGGTCTGCGCCAGCTGTACTTCCTGCTGGGCGATCTGCTCAAGCGCCTGGTGTACCTGTCGCAGGGTCTGTCGTTCATCCTCGGGTTCATCGGCGTCAAGCTGGTGCTGCACGCCCTGCACGAGAACGAGTTGCCGTTCATCAACGGCGGCGAGCCCGTGCACGTGCCGACGATCCCGACGCTGGCCAGCCTGGGCGTCATCATCGTCACGCTGGTCATCACCACGATCGCCAGCCTGTACAAGACCCGGTCCGACGCCAAGAAGGCCGACGAACCCTCCGAGCAGAAGACCGACTGACCCGCCTCATGTCGGGCGGTGGCGACAGCCCCGCCACCGCCCGACTAAGCGCCTTGCTCAAACCCGTTATCCCGCGGGGCAATTCACTAACGTAGGTCGGCATGCCGACCGCTCATTCTCGTCGCCCGGAAACAGCGGCCGTCCGTAAGGCCGTCATCGGTGCATCCATCGGCAATGCCGTGGAGTGGTTCGACTTCGCCATCTACGGGTTCCTGGCCACCTATATCGCCGCGAACTTCTTCCCGTCCGGCAATGACACCGCGGCGCTGCTGAACACCTTCGCGATCTTCGCCGCGGCCTTCTTCATGCGCCCCCTCGGCGGTTTCGTGTTCGGCCCGCTCGGCGACCGGATCGGCAGGCAGAAGGTGCTGGCCCTGGTCATCCTGCTGATGTCGGCGGCCACGCTGCTCATCGGCCTGTTGCCGACCTACGCCGCGATCGGGGTCGCCGCTCCGATGCTGCTGCTGGTGCTGCGGTGTCTGCAGGGCTTCTCCGCCGGCGGTGAATACGGCGGCGGTGCGGTGTACCTGGCCGAGTACGCCCCCGACCGCCGGCGCGGATTCATCGTCACCTTCATGGTGTGGTCGGGGGTGCTGGGCTTCCTGCTGGGATCGATCACCGTGACGGTCCTGCAGGCCGCGCTGCCGGCCGCCGCGATGGACAGCTACGGCTGGCGCATCCCGTTCCTGCTGGCCGCACCGCTGGGGCTGGTCGGGCTCTACATTCGGATGCGCCTGGACGACACCCCGGAGTTCACCGATCTGAGCCGCGCCGATGACGTCGCCGAACAACCGCTGCGGGAGGCCGTCACCACGTCGTGGCGCCCCATCCTGCAGGTCATCGGGCTGTTCCTGATCTTCAACGTCGGCTACTACGTCGTGTTCACCTTCCTGCCGAACTATCTGATCAAGACACTGCAGTTCGACAAGACGGCATCGTTCGTGTCGATCACCCTGGCCAGCCTGGTGGCCCTGGTGCTGACGCTGCCGCTGGCGATGCTGTCCGACCGCATCGGGCGACGGCCGATGCTGATCGCCGGGGCGGTGGCCTTCGCGGTGCTCAGCTACCCGTTGTTCCTGCTGCTGACATCGGGTTCGCTGGTGGCGGCCATCGTCGCGCACTGCACGCTTGCCGCCATCGAATCCATCTACATCTCCGCAGCCGTCACCGCGGGCGTCGAACTGTTCGCCACCCGGGTGCGCTACAGCGGTTTCGCGGTGGGCTACAACGTGTGTGTCGCCGTCTTCGGCGGTACCACCCCCTACGCCGTCACCTGGCTGACCGCAGCGACCGGCAACCCGCGGGCTGCCGCCTTCTATCTGGTGATCGCCGCGGTGCTGTCCCTGGGAACCGTGCTGACACTGCGGGAATCGGCAGGCAAGCCGTTGGCGGCGACCAACCTGCAATGATGTCGAGATGAACGCGCGGCCGACGAAGGCGGACGTGGCTCGGCTGGCCAACGTCTCGTCGGCGACGGTCAGCTATGTGCTCAACAACGTCAAGGGGCAGACGATATCGGCGCAGACCCGCGCCGCCGTGCAGGAGGCCGCGCGCCAACTCGGGTACCGCCCGAACCTGGCCGCCCGCAACCTGGCCCGCGGCGCCAGCGGTGTGGTGCTCTACGTGGTGCCGCGATTCTCGTTGGGGGAGTTGCTGCTGGAGGTCGGCAGCAGACTGACCACGGAACTGGGCAGGCACGGCATCGTGCTGTCACTGCAGTTCGAGACCGACGACGGCCGCAATGTCGTCGACGCCGTCGCCGACCTGAACCCGATTGCGGTCACCAGTGTCTTCCCGCTCTCCGGTGCGGCGGCCGAAGCGGTTGTGGCAGCACGGGTTCCGCAGATCCATCTGGGTAGCGCGCAGCTGCACGCGATGGGAGATCTGCACCTGAGCGTCGGTGCGATGCGGGTTCGGCATCTGGTGTCGCGTGGGCACCGCAAGCTGGCGTTCGCCTATGCCGAGGCCGCGGCGCTGCGCCCGCTGGGGGATTACTGGCTGTCGGGGCTGCAGGTGGCCGCCGCGGAATTGCCCGAGATCGTCACCGGCGCGGTGGCCGCCGACGGCAGCGATGCCGCCGCTGTCGTCTCGGCGTGGGTGCGCGCCGGCGTGACGGCCGTGTGCGCCCAGAGCGACGAGACGGCACTGGTCGTGCTGCACGGCATCCGGGAGGCCGGCCTGCGCTGCCCGCAGGATCTGGCGGTCATGGGTGTGGACGCTATACCGCTGGGCGCGGTCAGCGGACCGCCGCTGACCTCGGTCGGCTTCGACGCCAAGACCATCGTCGAGGTGTCGGTGGCGGCGATGATGTCCGAGCTCGGCTACCCCCGCGGCCGGGAACCCAGCGCCGCCAACGTCGCTCATCTGATCCAACGCGCCAGCACCTGAGGTCGGCTTTCGGCCTGGGCGGAATCCGCACTTGATCGAGATGCTGTGACCCGCGTAACTTACGCGAGTAAGTAATCGCGGTGTGGAGAGGTGGCAGATGACCGTCGAGGCAACCAGGGGCGTGTACTTCGACCCGTACAACGTCGAGATCAACGCCGATCCCTACCCGGCGTTCGCCCGGCTGCGCGAAGAGGCGCCGCTGTACTACAACGAGGAATTCGACTTCTACGCGCTGAGCCGGTTCGCCGATGTGAACAAGGCGCTGATCGACCACGAGACCTTCAGTTCGGCCCGCGGGGCCATCATCGAACTGATCAAGGCGAACATCGACATCCCCTCGGGCGCACTGATCTTCGAGGACCCGCCGATCCACACCACGCACCGCAAGCTGCTGGCCCGGATGTTCACCCCACGCAAGATCGCCGCCCTGGAACCCAAGATCCGCCAGTTCTGCGCCGACGCGCTGGACCCGCTGGTGGGCAGCGGGAAGATCGACTTCATCACCGACTTCGGCGCGATCATGCCGATGCGGGTGATCAGTGCGTTGCTCGGGATCCCCGAGGACGACCAGGAGATGATCCGCGATCACGGTAATGACCAGATGCGCACCGAGGCGGGCCAGCCGATGAAGGCCGCCAAGGAGGGGTTGATCGACGGCTCGATCTTCGAGACATATATCGACTGGCGCAAGGACAACCCGTCCGACGACATCATGACCGACCTGCTCAACGTCGAATTCACCGATGAGCACGGCGTGACGCGCAAGCTGACCCGCGAAGAGTTGCTGATCTACATCAACGTCGTCGCCGGTGCCGGTAACGAGACCACCACCCGGCTGATCGGATGGGCGGCCAAGGTGCTGGCCGAACACCCCGACCAGCGCCGTGAACTCGTGCAGAACCCGGCCCTCATCCCGCAGGCGATCGAGGAACTGCTGCGTTTCGAGCCGCCCGCGCCACATGTCGCGCGCTACGTCACCCGCGATGTCGAGTACTACGGCCAGACCGTGCCCGAGGGCAGCGTGATGATGATGCTGATCGGCGCGGCGGTCCGCGACAGCCGCCAGTTCCCGCCCGACGGCGAGATCTTCGACATCCACCGCGAACAGCGTCAGCACCTGGCCTTCAGCGTCGGCACGCACTTCTGCCTGGGCTCGGCCCTGGCGCGGCTGGAGGGCCGGATCGCGCTGGAGGAGATCCTCAAGCGGTTCCCGCAGTGGTCCCCGGACCTGGCCAACGCCGCCCTGTCGCCGACCTCGACGGTGCGCGGCTGGGATTCGATGCCGGCGTTCATCCCGTGACCGCCGCGCTGAATGTCCCGACATCGTGGGAGGGCATCGGCGCCGACTGGATGACCGATGCGCTGGACCGGGACTTCCCGGGCGTGCGGGTCACCGAGGTCACCGTCGCCATGCGTGACGACGGGACCAACCGGCGGGCCCGACTGCAACTGCGCTACGCCCCCGGCCCGGCGGGCCCGGCGACCGTGTTCGTCAAGGCCGTCGACCCCGACCACCGCGAGCTGATCAAACTGACCAGCGGTCTGCTGCACGAACCGCGACTGTTCAACGCCGATGTGGATCTGCCGTTGGAGCACCCCCGGGTGTACGCCGCGGCCATCGACGAGGCCGCCGAGGACTTCGTGCTGGTCATGGAGGATCTGACCGCTCGGGGTGCCGACCAGCGCGATGGCACCCGACCGCTGACGATCGAACAGGCCGCTGCGGCGGTGCGCGGGCTGGGCCGGTTGCACGGCAGGTACTGGGGAGCGCGCATCGCGGCGTCGCCGGGGCTGGACTGGCTGGAACCGTTCTTGCCCTGGGACGGTATGCAGTACGCACCGCTGCCCGCCGCGCTGGAACGCCTGGGCGCCGACGCGCCGGCGTCGGTGCACGCGCTGACCATCGACGAGTTGGTCGAGGGCATCTGGAAGCCGTTCATCCGAACCCTGACCGCCCCGGGTACCGCCCAGACCCTGCTGCACGGCGATCCGCACATCGGCAACACCTACCTGACGCCGAGCGGTGACATCGGGTTCCTGGATTGGCAGGTGGCCAGACGCGGCAACTTCTCGGTGGATCTCGGCTATTTCCTGCAAGGCGCGCTGGTGACCGAGGACCGCCGCATGAGCGAACGGGACCTGCTGGCCGAATATCGCGACAGCCTGGGATTGCCGGCCGACGAGATGCCGACGGTGGAGGAGGTTTGGCTGCGGTATCGCGCGTCGGTCGCGCACGGGCTGACCACCTGGCTGGCCACCGCCAGCGCCGGTGAGCTGTGGCAGCGCCCGGACATCGCGCTGGCGCTGGCGCAGCGCTACAGCTCGGCGTATGAGGACCTGCAGACGGCGGAGGCGTTGCGTGACCTGAGCACCTAGGGTGGTGGCGTGACGAGAGGGCCACGCCGGTGATCGACCAACTGCTCGTCGTCGTCTTCGCGTTGTGCGCAGCCGTTTTCGCCGCCGTCGGCATCGTGGTGCGGCAGCGCGCGACGCTGGACGTTCCCGAGGAGCACGGCGTCAGCACCGTCATGTTCGCGACGCTGCTGCGCCGCCCGCTGTGGTGGGCCGGTACCGCCGCCGCGGTGGCCGGGTTCGTCTTCCAGGCGCTGGCCCTGGACAACGGGTCGCTGATCGTGGTGCAGCCGCTGCTGGTGTCGGCGCTGTTGTTCGCCCTGCCGCTGAGCGCGCGGCTCGCGCACCGCCGGGTGACCCGCGGCGCCTGGCTGTGGGCCGTGCTGTTGACGGTGTCGCTGGCGGTCTTCGTGCTGCTGGCCCACCCGCGGGTCAACGATCAGGTGGCGCCGGCACCCACCATCACCGTCGTGGTGGCGGCCTGCTCGGTACTGGTGATCGGCTGCGTGATCATCGCGGTGCGCACGTCCGGGTGGAAGCGGGCCGTGCCGCTGGCGGTGGCCGTCGGAGTGATGTTCGGTCTGGTCGCGGTGCTGACCAAGATCCTGATGTTCCTGCTGGAGCGCGGCAGCGCCGCCGACGTGCTGGCCACGCCGGTGCCGTACGCGCTGGTGTTCCTCGGTGTGGTCGCGACACTGCTGCAGCAATCGGCGTTCCATGCCGGATCGCTGCAGATGTCGGTGCCCACGATGATCGTGATCGAGCCGATGGCGGCGGTGCTGCTGGGGGTCTTCATCCTGGGGGAGACCCTGAACGCCAATCGGTGGGAGACCGTGGTGCTGACCGTGGCCGTGGTCGCCATGACGGCCGCCACCATCGCGCTCGGCCGCGACGAGGGCGCGTACGAGGACGAGTTGGAGGCGCAGATCCAGCAATCCTGACCGGCCGCGGCTGCCCGCTGCGATCGCACTGTCAGGCTGACATTGCGGGGCGCTTTCACAGGAAATCTGCAGCTGAGACACAGCGCGGCATATCTTTAGTTTTGCTAACGTTGTATTCGGTGGCCGGTGCGGACGTCGAGGTCCCCGGCCATTCGAACCGTCAGCCAGAACCGAGGAAGTGCCATGTCCGCCCACACTCTCGACCAGCAGCGCCTGGCCCACCTGTACGCAACCGACCCGGAATTCGCGGCGGCCGCCCCCGACCCGTCGGTGGTCGACGCCGTCAATGCGCCCGGCCTGCAGCTGCCCGACATCGTGCGAACCGTGCTGACCGGATACGCCGACCGTCCGGCGCTGGGCAGCCGGGCCGTCGAGTTCGTCACCGATCCCGCCACCGGCCGCACCCGCACCGCCCTGCAGCCCCACTTCGACACCATCACCTTCGGCCAGTTGTGGGACCGGGTGCGCGCCGTGACCAATGCGTGGCGGGCCGCGGGCGTCCAACCCGGTGACCGGGTCGCGATCCTCGGGTTCGCCAGCGTCGACTACACCGTGGTGGACATCGCCCTGACCCAACTGGGCGTGGTGTCGGTGCCGCTGCAGACCAGCTCGGCGATGACCGCGCTGGCGCCGATCATCGCCGAGACCGAACCCGTGCTGATCGCCGCCGCTGTCGACCACCTCGAGGATGCCGCGACGCTCGCGCTCGGATCGACCGCAGCCACCGTGGTCGTGTTCGACCAGCACGAGCAGGTCGACGACCACCGGGATGCGATCGCCGCCGCCCGCGCGCGCCTGGGTGAGCACATCGGTGTGCAGACCCTGGACGAGGTCATCGCGCGTGGCGCACGGCTCCCCGATGCCGACACCGCAGTGACCGAGCAGAATTCGCTGGCCCTGCTGATCTACACCTCCGGCAGCACCGGCGCGCCCAAGGGCGCGATGTACCCGCAGGACAAGGTCGCCGACATCTGGCGGCCCGCCGCCCACGCCCACTGGGACGACAGCCAGGGCCGGGTGCCCTCCATCGTGTTGAGCTTCATGCCGATGAGCCACGTCATGGGACGCGGCATCCTCTACAGCGCGCTGGCCAGCGGCGGTACCGTCAACTTCGCGGCGCGCGCCGACCTGTCCACGCTGTTGGATGATCTGGCACTCACCCGGCCGACGCAGTTGAGCTTCGTCCCGCGCATCTGGGACATGCTGTTCCAGGACTATCAGAGCCGGATCGCCCACGGCGCCGATGATTCGGCGGTGCTGGCGGACATGCGCGATAACCTGCTCGGTGGTCGGTTCATCAGTGCGCTCACCGGATCGGCACCCATCTCCGCAGAGCTCAAGACATGGGTGGAGCGGCTGCTGGAGATGCACCTGGTCGAGGGCTACGGCTCCACCGAGGCCGGCGCGGTGTTCGTCGACGGCCGTATCAGCCGCCCGCCGGTGCTCGACTACAAACTCGTCGATGTGCCCGAATTGGGTTATCACCTCAGCGATGTGCCGCACCCACGCGGTGAGCTGCTGATCCGATCGGACCAACTGTTCCCCGGCTACTACAAGCGCCCCGAGGTCACCGCGGCGGTCTTCGACGAGGACGGCTTCTACCGCACCGGCGACATCGTCGCCGAACTCGGACCCGATGAGGTGGCCTATATCGACCGTCGCAACAACGTGCTCAAACTGTCCCAAGGCGAGTTCGTCACGGTCTCCAAATTGGAAGCGGCGTTCAACACCGCGCCGCTGGTGCATCAGATCTACATCTACGGCAACAGCTCCCGCCCGTACCTGGTGGCCGTCGTGGTGCCCACCGACGCGAACGCCACCAAGGCCGAGATCGCCGCATCGCTGAAGGCCACGGCCAAGGCAGCACAGTTGCAGTCCTACGAACTACCCCGCGATTTCCTGATCGAGACAACGGCATTCAGCACCGAGAACGGCCTGCTCACCGGTATCCGCAAGCTGGCGTGGCCGAAGCTCAAGGAACGCTACGGTGCACAACTGGAAGCGCTTTACACCGAACTGGCCGACGGACAGGCCGACGAACTGCAGGCACTGCGGACCAGCGGGGCGCAGGCGCCCGTGCTGGAGACCGTCGGCCGCGCCGCCGCGGCGCTGCTGGGCGCCGCGAGCACCGATATCGCCCCGGATGTGCACTTCACCGATCTGGGCGGCGACTCGCTGTCGGCGCTGACGTTCGGCAATCTGCTCGCCGACATCTTCGGCGTCGAGGTTCCGGTGAGCGTGATCGTCAGCCCCGCAGCGGATCTGGCCTCCATCGCCACGCACGTCGAGGCGCAGCGCTCAGGTACGGCGCTGCGGCCGACCTTCGCATCGGTGCACGGCAAGGATGCCACGGTGGCGCGCGCCGCCGAGCTGACCCTGGACAAGTTCATCGACGCCGAAACACTTTCTGTCGCAAACAGGTTGGCGGGGCCGGCCGATAATGTCAGGACCGTGCTGTTGACCGGCGCGACCGGATTCTTGGGTCGCTATCTGGCACTGGAATGGCTGGAGCGGATGAGCCTGGTCGACGGCAAGGTGATCTGCCTGGTGCGGGCCCGCTCCGACGCCGAGGCCCGGGCCCGGCTGGACGCCACCTTCGACAGTGCTGGACCGAACAGCGGGGGCGACCCGAAACTCGTTGCCCACTATCGAGAGTTGGCGGAAAAGCATCTGGAGGTGCTGGCCGGCGACAAGGGTGAGCACGACCTGGGCCTGGACCCGCAGACCTGGCAACGCCTGGCCGACACCGTCGACCTGATCGTTGACCCGGCCGCGCTGGTGAACCACGTGCTGCCGTACAACGAGTTGTTCGGGCCGAACGTCGTCGGCACCGCCGAATTGATCCGGGTCGCGCTGACCACCCGCATCAAGCCATTCGTCTACGTCTCGACGATCGGTGTCGGCGCCGGTATCGCGGCGGGGCGGTTCGTCGAGGACGCGGACATCCGCGAGATCAGTGCCGCCCGGGTGCTCGACGACTCCTACGCCAACGGCTACGGCGCCAGCAAGTGGGCCGGCGAGGTGTTGTTGCGCGAGGCACACGAGAAGTTCGGGTTACCGGCGTCGGTGTTCCGTTGCGACATGATCCTGGCCGACACCACCTACGCCGGCCAGCTCAACCTGCCGGACATGTTCACCCGGATGATGCTGAGCCTGGTGGCCGCCGGTATCGCACCGAAGTCCTTCAACGAACTCGACGCCCACGGCGAGCGGCAACGCAGCCATTACGACGGGCTGCCGGTGGAGTTCATCGCCGAGGCCATCTCCACCCTCGGCGCCCAGGTGGCCGACGGCTTCGAGACGTATCACGTCATGAATCCGCACGATGACGGTCTGGGCATGGACGAGTTCGTCGACTGGCTCATCGAGGAGGGCCATCCCATCCAGCGTATCGACGACTACCGGGAGTGGTTCGACCGGTTCGGCAACACCCTGCGCACCCTGCCGGACCGGCAACGCCAGGCCTCGCTCCTGCCGCTGCTGCACAATTACGCCACCCCCGGTGTCCCGGTCAACGGTGCGATGGCGCCGACCGACGTGTTCCGCACCGCGGTGCAGGACGCGAAGATCGGGCCGGACAAAGATATTCCGCATGTCAGCCGCGAGGTGATCGTCAAGTACGTCACCGACCTGCAGCTGCTCGGGTTGCTGTAGATCAGGCGTGCCAGGAGGCCCAGTGGTGCACCGTGATGGTCACCACTGGGCCGTCCAGCGCGGTGCGTTCGTATTGAACGTATTTGCGCCGCAGCAGGCCGTATCCGATGGCCATCTGCTCGCCCTCGTGATGCACGGCGGCCACCCCGTCCGCGCGTACCCACCACAGCTGCTGCCAGTCCTCGGTGTAGTGGTCCACCAGCAAGCTCACCCGCGGGTTCACGGCGATGTTGGCCAGCCGCCGCAACCGTTGGGTGGATTTCCGTTTGGCGTCCACCGCGGTGTACACGGTGTCACCTTCGACGGCGAAGACCACCGGAACCAGATGCGGCACCGCCTGAGCGTCGGCGGTGGACAGCGCGGCCACCGGTGCGGCGGCGAACAACTGACGTGGATCGGCCATCCCCCGATGGTAGAACCGGTAGCGTCGAGCCTCGTTCACCGAGATGTCAGATCACGGCCACCAGCTGGTCGTCTGTCCATCGGAAGGTTCGCACATGTTGAATTCGATGGTCGGTTCCGCCGCCGCGGTCGTGCTCCTCGCCTCCGGACTCGTCGCCTGCGCCCCGCCGCCGGCGCAGGAACAGTCCGATGGTGGCAGCGATGCCCGTACCGCCACCTCGGCCGCCGATTTCGGCGGTATGGAGGGGCTGATCGAGGCCGCCAAGGCCGAGGGTGAACTCAACGTCATCGCCCTTCCGCCGGACTGGGCCAACTATGGCGAGATCATCGAGACCTTCAGCCAGAAGTACGGCATCAAGGTCAACTCGGCGCAGCCCGGCGCCAGCAGCCAGGAGGAGATCAACGCCGCCGAACAGCAGAAGGGGCGCAGCACCGCACCGGATGTCTTCGACCTCGGACAGTCGGTGGCCCTGGCCAACACCGACAAGTTCGCGCCCTACAAAGTGGAGCACTTCGCCGAGATCTCAGACTCCTTCAAGGATCCCGAGGGCCGGTGGGTCAACGACTATGGCGGCTACATGTCCATCGGTTACGACTCGACCAAGGTGCCGGCGATCGCCGGTGTCGACGACCTGCTCAAGCCGGAGTTCGCGGGCAAGGTGGCGCTCAACGGTGATCCGACGCAGGCCGGTGCGGCATTCTCCGGTGTGATGATGGTGGCCGTGTCCCAGGGCGGCTCGCCCGAGGACATCGCTCCGGGCGTCGACTTCTTCCGAAAACTCAAGGAGGCGGGCAACTTCCTGCCGGTGGATCCCACCCCGGCCACCATCGCCTCCGGCCAGACCCCGGTCGTGCTGGACTGGGACTACCTCAATGTCGAACAGTCCAAGAAGGTTCCGGGCTGGAAGGTGGTCATCCCGCCGAACGCCGCCGTGGCCGGCTACTACTACCAGGCCATCAACGCCGATGCTCCGCACCCGGCCGCGGCCCGGTTGTGGCAGGAGTTCCTGTACAGCGATGAGGGACAGAACCTGTATCTGGCAGGCGGAGCGAGGCCGGTGCGCGCGGACTGGATGGTCACCCACGGCACCATCGACCGTGAGACCTACGGCACCCTGCCGCCGGTCGACGGAGCCGCCACATTCGTGACCGTCGAGCAGAACGCGGCCGCGACCGAGTATCTGGAAGCCAACTGGGCCAAGGCCATCGGCTGAGGCGTGCGGTTCCTTCGGCGCGTCCCGGCACTCCTGCCGCTGCTGCCCTTCCTGGCAGTGGTCACGATCTTCCTGCTCGTCCCGACCGCAACCGTCATCGTCAACGCGTTCGTCGTCGACGGACGGTTCTCCCTCGCCCTGATCGGTGCACTGTTCGAGGCGGCACCGCTGAACGCGTTGTGGCGCAGCGTGCTGCTCTCGGCGGTCAGCGCGGTGATCGGTGCGGTGGCCGGAGCGGTGCTGGCCTGGCTGATCCTGAGCAGCCCACCCCGCTCACTGGTCCGTCGCGCTGTGCTCGCCCTGAGTAGCGTGCTGGCTCAGTTCGGCGGTGTGGCACTGGCATTCGCGTTCCTGGCCACGATCGGCATCAACGGTGTGCTGACACTGTGGCTGCAACACCTGCTCAGCATCGACATCGCGCCCGGCGGGTGGTTGTACAGCCTGCCCGGATTGATCCTGGTGTACACCTACTTCCAGATCCCGCTGATGGTCATCGTCTTCCTACCCGCGCTGGAGGGGCTGCGCGAACAGTGGCGCGAGGCGGCGGTCAGCCTGGGCGCGGGCACCTGGCAGTACTGGCGTGAGGTCGCGCTGCCGCTGTTGACGCCGGCCTTCCTCGGATCGATGCTGCTGTTGTTCGCCAACGCCTTCGCCGCCTATGCGACCGCGGCGGCGTTGGTCAGCCAGGGCAGTCCGATCGTGCCGCTGCTGATCAGGGCCGCATTGACCAGCGAGGTGGTGCTGGGACAGGCCGGCCTGGCGTATGCGCTGGCGCTGGAGATGATCGTCGTCGTCGCGCTGGTGATGATCGTCTACAACATGCTGGTGCGGCGCACGTCGCGGTGGATGCGATGAACCGTGTTGTGCGCGTCGCACTCTGGCTGACGTTCGGCGCCTTCTTCCTGTTCCCGCTCTACGCGATGGCGGATTTCGCCACCCGTGACCCATTCGGCGGGGGCCGGACGATGGCGGCCTGGGCCAATCTGGTGACCGAAGATGCGCTGTTGACCGCGATCGTCACGTCGTTGCTGCTGGCCGTGCTGACCGTGACGGCCATGCTGGCACTGCTGGTCCCCACGATGATCTGGGTCCGCCTGCGCGCCCCGTGGGCAAACCGGATCGTCGAATTCCTGTGCCTGCTCCCGCTGACGATTCCCGCGCTGGTGGTCGTCGTCGGCCTGCGCAACGTGTACCTGTGGGTGACGTATCTGCTCGGTGAATCGGCGTTGACGTTGACCTTCGTCTACATCGTGCTGGTGTTGCCCTTCGCCTACCGGGCGCTGGATGCGGCCCTGTCCTCGATCGACCTGAAGACGTTGTCGGAGGCGGCCCGGTCGCTGGGGGCGGGCTGGACGTCGACGATCGTGCGGGTGATCGTGCCGAATATCGGCACCGGAATCCTGTCGGCGGCCTTCATCTCGATCGCCGTGGTACTCGGCGAATACACCGTCGCCTCGTTGTCGGGGTTCCAGACGCTGCCGGTGCAGATCGTGGAACTCGGTCGCAGCGACGGTCCGACATCGGTGGCGGCATCGCTGGCCACCCTGATCTTCGGCTTCGGACTGCTGGTGGGGCTGTCGTTGCTGACCGGACGGAAGAGGCGGCGCTGAGTGTCTGTTGCTGTTGAATTCAATGATCTGACACGCACTTTCGGCTCGGTACACGCGCTCGACGGATTGAACCTGCGGATCGAGCCGGGTGAACTGGTGGCGCTGCTGGGCCCGTCGGGCTGCGGCAAGACCACCGCGATGCGCATCCTCGCGGGACTGGAGGAGGCCACCTCGGGGTCGGTGGTGGTCGACGGGCGCGATATCAGTCGGGTCCCGGCCAACAAGCGCGATATGGGCATGGTGTTCCAGGCCTACAGCCTGTTCCCGCATCTGACGGTGCTCGACAACGTCGCCTTCGGTCTGAAGATGCGCGGTGTCGGCGCATCCGAGCGCCGTAACCGGGCGGCCGAGATGTTGGATCTGGTCGGGCTTTCCGCGCAGTCGGGTCGGTACGCCGACGAGCTGTCCGGTGGCCAGCAGCAGCGGGTGGCCCTGGCGCGGGCGTTGGCGGTGCGGCCCCGGGTGCTGCTGCTCGACGAACCGCTCTCGGCATTGGATGCCAAGGTGCGCACGCAACTGCGCGACGAGATCCGCCGGGTGCAGCTGGAGGTGGGGACGACGACGCTGTTCGTCACCCACGATCAGGAGGAGGCGCTGGCCGTCGCCGACCGGGTCGGGGTGATGAACGCCGGTCGGCTGGAACAGCTGGCGTCACCGTCGCAGCTGTACGCCCATCCGGCGACCCCGTTCGTCGCGGACTTCGTCGGGCTCAGCAACAAGGTGTCCGCCATGGTGCGCGGCGGCACGGCAGCGCTGCTGGGGTGCTCGGTGCCTGCGCTGCCCGGGTCGGTCGGCGGTGCCGGCGTGGCGATGGTCCGGCCAGAATCGGTGACCGTGCACGCCGACCCCGCGGGGGCGGCGACGGTGGCCTCGGTGGCATTCCTGGGTGCGATCTCGCGGGTGAACGTCACGCTGGCGGACGGCTCGGCGCTCTATGCCCAGATGAACAGCTCGGCGGCCCGGGCCTTCGCGCCCGGCGACCGCGTCACGGTGGGGCTGGAACCGGGCGGGGTGCTCGTCGTCGCGGGATAGGGCCCGGCCGGCCCGCCGAGATTGACGTTCTGCCCGATCGCACTCGCAGTTTTTCGCCGAAACGTACAACTGGGCGGTAGTCAGACCGCCTTGACGGGGTCGATGCCCAGGTCCTGATAGGTGACAAGCGCGACGAACGGCACACCGAGCCCGCCGAACAGTTCGGTGGCGACGTCACCACGGTCGACCATCGGGATCACGCCGGACACCGTCACGCCGACCTCCAGGACACGGTCGTAGGCCTTCTTCGTCGAGCCTCCGGTGCTGATGACATCGTCGACGAGCAACACCCGGTCGCCGGGTTGCAGCCTGGTGCCCTCGATCCACTGCTCGCGACCGCGCTGCTTCTGCTCCTTGCGCACCGAGAACCAGGCCGCGCCGGTCACCATGGCGATGCCGTGCGCCAACGGGTCGGCGCCCATGGTCAAGCCGCCGACGGCGTCGAACTCGATACCGTGCGCCGCCGCCAGGTCGGCGACCGCCCGGCTGACGGTCGTCAGCCGCTCGCCGTTGTCGATGGCGAACTTGCCGTCGATGTAGTCGTGGCTGAGTTGCCCGCTGACCAGCTTGAACGGCTGCTCGCGGCGCTCGTGGGCGCGGGTGCGAATCAGATCGAAGGCGGCCTGCCAGCTGTCCGGACGTTGCATACCGCGATCGTATTGCACGCCGTCGGCGCCGGTCAGCCCTGCCGCGCGCGCCGGGTCAGTTCCACTGCCGCCGAGCGCAATTCGCCGATCGAATCGATGGGCGCGGCGTAGCCGGCGCGGGTGTAGGCGATCCCCCGGGGAGTGTCGACGCGCAGGTCCAGGCCGTAGCGGTCCGCTGCGGTACAGGTCGCGGCCGTGGCGTCGGGGTATCCGCCGAGCTTTTGCGCCATGGCCGTCAGCGCATCGGCGTGGTCGGCGTTGAGGTGCGCGACGGCGCCTGCGGCGTGCGGTGCGACCGGATCCGGCGTGGCCGCGGTGTAATCCGTGCCCGTGGTGGAGTCCATCCGGCCGTACCCGCCGACCCAGCGCACCCGCGCCACCTGCAGCACCCACAGGGTGAAGTCGCTGTAGTCGCTGTAGTACTTCGCGGCGGGCACCGCGTCGAGGTGCGCCTGCCGGGCGGCGTCGAGGTCCGCGCCGGTCGGGCGGGTCACCACCCCGGCCAGCGTGATGCGTCCCGACGCGAGCGGGTCATCCACGGATTCCGGCGCCACGACGGCGATGCTGGCACGCTGGTCGCCGGCCAGGTTGCGGCCGTGTTCGGCCAGGTTCGACACGCACAGCACCGGGGCGCCGTCGAGCAGGCCGTAGGTGACCAACGACGCCCACGGATCCCCGTCACCGGTCAGGGTGGCCAACGTGCCGGTATTGGTGGACGCGGCGATGGTGCGGGCCTCTTCGGCGGCCGACGGCCGTTTCGGATTCTGCACCGGGGCCAGCGGAGGCGGCACCGAAGGGGCGTCCCCCGGATCGCCGTGATCACGCAGCACAGAGTCAGCCATTGGCGCACCATACCGAACCGGATCCGGGCCGCGGGTGTACGCCGACGCGCACCCGGGTACGAGATTCACAGGGTCGGCACCAGGCTGCCCGCACGAGTACGTTGGAGAAGCGATGACGTTGCCGTTCCACCAGTGGCTGCCCCGACAGCGGTGGTATGCCGGCCGGGGCCGTGAACTCACCGGCGTGCGCCCGACGTCGGTGCAGCTGGCCGCCGACCTGGAACTGATGCTGTTGCAGGTGGACTACGCCGACGGTTCCGCCGACCGCTATCAGGTGGTGGTGCGCTGGGACACCGGCGCTGAACACACCGCCATCGGAACCGATGCCGGACGCACGGCCTACGACGCGATCGGCGATCCCGAGGTGGCCGCCCGGCTGCTGGGGCTGATCGCGGAATCGGCCGAGATCGGTCCCGTGTCGTTCCGGTGCGAGCCGGGTGCCGAGCTCGGTCCCGCCGGCCCGGTCCGCACCATGGGGGCCGAACAGTCCAACACCAGCGTCGTGTTCGGTGACCAGAGCATCCTCAAGGCGTTCCGACGACTGACCCCCGGCATCAACCCCGATATCGAGTTGACCCGCGCGCTGTCGGGCAACTCGCATATCACCGCCTTGCTCGGATCATACGAGATCACCTGGGACGCAGAGCAGTACACGCTGGGCATGGTGAGTGTGTTCGCGCGGGACTCCAGGGACGGATGGTCGGTGGCCGAGACCAAGACCCGCGACCTCACCTCGCCCGACGCCGATTTCGCCGACGAGACGTACCGCCTCGGCGAGGCCGTCGCCTCGGTGCACCTGTCGCTGGCCGAGAAGCTGGGCAGCCGGATGTCGGCGTTCCCGGCCGAGACCTTGATCGAGCGGGCCCGGTCGGTCGCGGCGCTGGTTCCGCAAGTGCGCGAACGCATCTCGCAGATCGAGCAGCGCTACCGGCAGGTTGCCGACGAGCCGACGGCCGAACAACGCGTGCACGGTGATCTGCATCTGGGACAGGTGTTGCACACGCGGGCGGGTTGGCTGATCATCGATTTCGAGGGTGAGCCGGGCCAGCCGCTGGCCGAGCGTCGGCGCCCGGACTCGCCGCTGCGCGATGTCGCCGGCATGCTGCGGTCCTACGATTACGTCGCCTCGCAGCGGCTGCTTTCCGACCACGGCGGCGATCTGACCTCCGCCGCGCGGGACTGGGTGCAGCGCAACCGCAAGGCGTTCTGCGACGGGTATGCGTCGGTCGGCGGGCTGAATCCCTGGGATTCCGCCGGTGTCCTGCTGGCCTACGAACTGGACAAGGCGATCTACGAGGTCGGCTACGAGGCGCGTTACCGGCCGACCTGGCTGCCCATCCCGTTGGGCGCGGTCGACCGATTGCTGGGCAACTGAAGTCGACACGGTGAGGGCGCGTTCGGTGCCATGATGTGCCCGGACCGAAGGAGCGCCCCGTGTTGCCGCAGTACCGCACGCTGCTGACCACCGTCGAGGACGGTGTCGCCACCATCACCCTCGACCGGCCCGAGCGGCGCAACGCCGTGGGCGACGGCATGCGCGACGAACTGGCGCACGCCCTGACCGCGTGCAACGCCGCCGACGATATCCGGGTGGTGGTGCTGACCGGGACACCGCCGGCCTTCTGCGCCGGAGCGGACCTGGGCGCCGGTGAGCACACCTTCACCGGCCCGACGGAAGGTTTCCGCGCCGCCGGTTTGGCCGTACCGGCCTGGACGCTGTCCAAACCGGTGATCGCCGCAGTCAACGGGCATGCCATCGGTTTGGGGCTGACACTGGCGCTGCAGTGCGATATCCGGTTCTTCGCCGCCGATGCCCGCTACGGGGTGGTGCAGGTGCGTCGCGGCGTGGTCGGTGATGCCTACGCGCACTGGGTACTGCCGCGGCTGGTCGGTATCGCCAATGCCGCCGAGATCCTGCTCACCGGAACGACTTTCGACGGGCACCGCGCGGTGACGCTCGGGTTGGGCAGCAGGGTGCTGCCGGCCGAGGACGTGCTGCCCGCCGCGCTGGAGGTTGCCGCCGAGATCGCGACGTACACCGCGCCGATGTCGGTGGCCGCCAGCAAGCGGCTGCTGTGGGATTCGTTCGACATGACCCGCGAGCAGGTGGGGGACCGGGAAACGCAGATCCACCTGGCGTTGATGGCGCATGACGACGCGGCCGAAGGGATGCGCGCCCGGATCGAGGGCCGGGCGCCGCGATGGACGGGCCGGCCGGTGGACCCTACTCGCTGACCTCGACCCCGCGGGCCCGCAGCAGCGCCACCGCCTCGGTGGTGGATTCGGCCGCCACGCCGGCGCACAGCGGCAGCAACACCCGGGTACGCAGGCCGGCCGCCGCGGCGTCCAGCGCCGTCGCGCGCACGCAGTAGTCGGTGGCGATGCCGACCACGTCGACCGCGCCCACCTGACGCTGGGCCAGCCAGTCGGTGAGGGTGGTGCCGTCGGCGTCGGTGCCTTCGAAACCGCTGTAGGCCGCCGAGAATTCGCCCTTGGTGAAGACTGCCTCCACCGCCGCGGGGTCCAGGTTCTCGTGGAAGTCGACGCCGGGGGTGCCCACCACACAGTGCCGGGGCCAGGACACCCGGTAATCGGGCTCATCGGAGAAGTGCTCGCCCGGATCGATGTGAAAGTCCATCGTCGCCACGACATGGTCGTAGTCGTGCTCGGCGAGCAAGCCGGTGATGGCGCTGGCGACGGCGGCACCGCCCTCGACGGCCAGCGATCCGCCCTCGCAGAAGTCCTTCTGTACATCGACCACGATCAGCGTGCGCATCCCTCAACCGTAGTCCTGATCAACCACCGAAGAGCAGGTACAGCCCCAGGAACGTGTAGCCGACCATCACCAGCATCATCGCCAGCTGGCCGGTCATCTGATGGCCCTTGGGCAGGATCCGCAACGCCCGGTCGTGCGCGGCGATCACCCCGGCGACGTGTCCGGCCAGCACGAAACCGACCTTGATGGACGCCAGTAACGACGGATGCGTCGACAGCAGGTAGTACACCTGCGCGTCGTCGAGCCACAGCAGCGCGTGCACGGTCTGCTGGCCCTTCTCCACGAGATAGGTCAGGTAGTGGGCGAATACATAGCCGATGACGATCGGGATCAGCGAATGTGCCATCAGTCCCGGCAGTTCCCGGCGGCGTCGGCGATCGACCCCGCCGGTGGCGGCGGCCGCGAGGCTGAAGGTCACGCCCACGGTCAGCACGAACACCAGCAGTCCCACCGTCTTGATCGCGCAGGCCTGCCACACCGTCGCGGCGTGCTCGTCGACGAAGCCCCGCCACCCGGGTATCGCCGAGAAGCTGTCGAATGCGGTCGAGCCCAGCAGCACCGCCAGCACGGCCACCACACCGGGACGCACCGGCAGCGACAGCAGCCGGTTGAACGGATTGCCGATCGCGATCCGGCCGTCGGCGTTGCGCTGCCAGGGTGCACAGCGCGAGGCCACCATGCTGTACACCTCGAACGGGTCGGCACGCGCGCACCAGCGCGGGCCACACACCAGCGCGCCGGCCAGGGTGACGGCCAGATAGACCAGCAGCCAGGTCTTCACCGCGGACAGCGAGCCGGGGTCCGGGCTGGCCAGTTCGAGCCAGACGAAGGCGAACAGGCCGGCCGCGGCGGGCCAGTACCCCAGCCGCGCGGGATAGCCATCGCGGCGGGCGCGCAGTATCCGCAGCACGGCGCGTACCGGGGATATCGCCGGCCAGACCGGACCGCAGAACAGCGACAGCGCAACCACACCGACCCAGAGCAGGACGTAGAACACGCCGGGCAGCGCATTGGCCGAATCCTGCGGACCGAGCACCGCGGCGGCGGTCACCCAGATGACGAATCCCAGTCCCGCGGCGGCGGCCGACCATCGGGTCACCGGGGCGTCGACGATGCGGGTCACCCGCATCGGCAGCGGCCGTCCCGGAGCATCGGCGTCGAACCGTGGTGTCCGCCAGGCCAATGCGACGACCGCGAAGGTGAAGGTGAGGGTCCAGGCCGCCCCGACCACGGCATAGCTGAACGGGATGGGCAGATCGGTCGATCCGCCCAGGCCGTGTGCCAGTACGGTCACTGCACCGTCACGGTGGCCACGACCCGATGTGCATCGTGCAGTTCGACGTCGACCTTGCCCGGTACCTCCACGGTGAACTGGAAGGACTGCAGCGGTTCGGCTTTCACCTCGAAGGTGTGCTCGGGTGAGGCGTGCACGTGCAACTCGTCGGGCGCGTCGCTGCTGACCCGGACCAGGATGGGTTGGCCCACGCTCGCCTGAATCTGCTGATTGGTCGGGCTGACCTGACCACGCTCGATCGTCACGTCGATGACGACGCGGTCCGGGGGATCCTGTCGGTCGGTCATCGCCGGAATCCCGGTGGGGGACGCGGTCTGCGTCGTCGCGGTGGGTTCGGAACCCCCACATCCCGCGGTCAGCAGCGCGGCGGCGGCCAGCACGAGCAATGGCTTCACGTCAGGTCCTCATCTTCGGTGTCGTCGGGACTCTCGGGGGTGCGCCGGTCCCTGATCGCGACCCATGCCACCACGCCGGCGACCACCACCGCCGGAGCGAAGGCGGGAAGCGCCAGCAGCAGCGAATGGTCGGCCAGAAAGGTCATCGGGTTGGTCAGAGTTGGGGCACCGGTTGTCTGGGCGTGGATCGGGTGTCGGCACGCATCTCCCGATCGTTGATCCGGCCGGCACCCCAACTCAGCGCGGCGATCAGGAGCAATGAGCAGAACAGCACCACGAACGATGCCGCGGTGAACAACCAACTCGGCACGTCGAGATTGCGTTCCCGTTGCAGCACACTGATCTCGGCGGTGAACTCCCGGTCCATCGACTGCTCGGCCGGCAGTTCGGTGGCGCCGATACCCGGGTCGGCGGGCAGGAACACCGGCACGGCGGCCATGGTCCGGCCATCCTGCACGCGGATCAGCGTCTTCCAGGTGCCCCACACCGGCATCGGTCGGGTGGTGCGGTAGTGCCCGGGGCCGAGCCGTTCCAGCTTGTCGACGATCAGGCCACGGTCGTTGTCCGGCCCGCCCTGCCAGGACAGCATCGACACCCATTCGGGATCGTTACTGATGAGATCGGCAGGGGTGACGCGGATATCGGCGCTGACCAGTCGCTCACCGGCCGGGCTCGGCAGCTCGGTGAGCGTGATCTGCGCGCGGGCGTTCTGCGGCACCGAGATGTTCAAACCGTTGCCCACCGCAGCCCCGATGGTCAGCACGGTCGCCACGATGACGCCGATGCTCATCGACCGGCGCGGCAGCGGCCGCCCCGTGAGCACGATGGCCAGCAGGCCACCGCACATGCCCATCAGGACGGCGACCGGCACCGAGGTGATCAGCGCCTCGGCCCACATCGACGACGGCCACGGGTACATGAAGACCGCGTCGATCCAGAACGACTCCAGCCACAATCCCACGGTGCCGATGCCGGCGCCGGCGACTGCTCCGAACAGGATGGGCCGCTTGATGAGTGGGGTGAGGGCGAGCAGTTCGACCACCAGGGCCGGCCCGAGATAGAGCGCGAACCAGCTGTACGGCGCACTGAGGACCGGGCCGACGGCCAGCGCGACGATGCCGCGGATCAGCAGCGCGAACAACACGGCCGCGATCGCCGCTCCGCGACCCATGGTGACCCGGGCGGCGATGAGCGCCAGCGCGGCCGCCGCGGCCACCAGCATGGGGTGCAGTACCAGGCGGAATTGCTCGATGCCGAAGTCGTATTCGACCGGGAACACCGACATTCCGATGACCAGGCCGCCGAAGGCGAAGTACCGCAGGATCTTCGGGAATTTGCTGTCGTCCTCGCCGGTGCCCGCGGCGAGTCGACCCTCGTGTTCGAGCAGCAACACCGCCACCAGCGACAGGCCCGCACCGCCGATCAACATCAGGTGCGTGGGCCCCCACAGGGTGACGTCCTGCCCGAAGATCCGGTGCCAGACATCGTCGAGGGGGAACCCGATGAGGGCGTACAGACCGCACGCGGCCATCAGCACCCCGCCGACCGGGGCGTACCAGGTCCGCGTGATCTTGATGGCGGCCGGGCCGGGCTTCTCGTGGGGCATGATGATCGCCATCGATCCGGCGATGAACAGCAGGAACAGCCCGATCAGGATGAAGTAGTGCGCCGGGTTGGCCAGCGGGCCGGAGTCACGGCCCTTGCCGATGTGCAGGCTGACATCCCAGATGAAGCCGAACATCGCGCAGATGATGGTGGAGGTGAACAGCAGCGTCGGCAGCGCCACCCAGGACGGCCGGTTCATCTTGGCGCCGACCTTGTTGCCCAGGGTGTCCAGCCAGGTGATCCGGCGGGTCCGGTGCAGGATGCCGATCCACAACAGTCCGGCGGTGATGATGCCGGTGGCGATCGAGATGCCGATGATCTGATCGAGATCCGCACCCCCGCCCTCGGTGGCCTCCACTGCCAAGACCGACAACGTGCCTGCCACGCCCACCCCCTGGTATCCGTCCCCGTCGGCGACTTCTTACTGGCCGGTAATGTTGCCAGAATCGAGTATCCGAAACCAGGGGTACCGCGGCCGAATTAGCCTGGACCGCGATGAAGCCTGCCGGTTACCGACTACGGCAACGCGATGGGATCAGCTGCGGACCCACCGTGGCGGTGGTCGCCGGCGCGTTGCTGGACGGGCGCTATCGACGGGGCCTCGACGCCGGGCCGGACTGGTTCGCGGCCGAACAGGACCGCGTGCATCGTCGGGTGAACCGGCTGTGGCCGCGCCGGCTGGGCATGACCCCGGCCGGTCTGGCGGCCGCGATCGACGCGCGCGCGGTGCTGCGATACCGATGGCGGCTGTGCCGGGGGCTGTTGCCTCTGCGGCGGGATGCACTGACCGACGTGCTGGCCGCGGTGCGCGCCGGTCACCCGGTGGCGATGCTGATCGGGCACGTCATTCCGCGGCACTGGGTGCTCATCGTCGCGGCGGCCGATGACCGGCTGCGGTGCTTTGATCCGGCATCGGGGAATCACCGCGAGGTGACGGTCGCGGCGGTCCGGCATGCGCAGATCACGGGGCTCGGATTCGACAGACCGTTCGCTTTCGTGCTGCCGCGACGGCCCGGGACGCATTGCGTCCCCTAGTTCGTCAAACTATAGTCTGGACACATGTCCAGTGTGCTTCCGCCGCAGTTCAGCGGATTGAGCTGACGTGCGTATCGCCTTACTGTCGTATCGCAGCAAGACCCATTGCGGTGGCCAGGGTGTGTACGTGCGGCACTTGTCCCGCGGTCTGGCCGAACTCGGCCACGATGTCGAGGTGTTCTCCGGTCAGCCCTATCCCGACGGGCTCGACCCGCGGGTGCGGCTGACCAAGGTGCCCAGCCTGGACCTGTACCGCGAACCCGACCCGTTCCGCGTCCCGCACCCGCGCGAGATCCGCGACCGCATCGATCTGCTCGAGCTGGCGACCATGTGGTCGGCCGGGTTCCCCGAGCCGATGACGTTCTGCATGCGGGTCAGACGGATCATGGCCGAACGCCGTGACGAGTTCGACGTGGTGCACGACAACCAGAGCCTCGGTGCGGCCCTGCTGGACATCGCCGATCTGGGGCTGCCCCTGGTGGCCACGGTGCACCACCCGATCACCCGCGACCGGGTGCTGGAGGTGGCCGCCGCGAAGTGGTGGCGCAAGCCGCTGGTGCGCCGCTGGTACGCCTTCGCCGAGACGCAGAAGAAGGTGGCCCGGGCGATTCCGGACCTGTTGACCGTCTCGTCGACCTCGGCGGCCGATATCGCCGAGGACTTCGGGGTCAGCGCCGACCAGTTGCACGTCGTGCCGCTCGGGGTGGATACCGAGCTGTTCAGGCCGGCGCAGCAGCGGGTGCCGGGCCGGATCATCGCGATCGCCAGCGCCGATGTGCCGCTCAAGGGCGTGGGCAACCTGCTGCACGCGGTGGCGCGGCTGCGCACCCACCACAATCTGGACCTGCAGTTGGTGTCCAAGCTCGAGCCCAATGGCCCGACCGAGAAGCTGATCGCCGAACTGGGCATCTCCGATATCGTGCACATCTCCAGCGGCCTGTCCGACGAGGACCTGGCCGATCTGCTGGCCTCTGCTGAGATCGCGTGCATTCCTTCGCTCTACGAAGGTTTCTCGCTGCCCGCCGTGGAGGCGATGGCCAGTGGCACGCCGATCGTGGCCAGCCGTGCCGGGGCGCTTCCCGAGGTGCTCGGCGAGGAGGGCGAGTGCGCCCGCCTGGTGCCGCCGGCCGATGTCGATCAGCTGACCGGGGTGCTCGGCGAACTGCTGGACTCGCCGACCGAACGGCACCGGCTCGGGGCGGCGGGCCGCCGCCGCGCTGTCGAGGTGTACAGCTGGGAATCCGTTGCGGCGCAGACCGTCGCCGTCTACGAGCGGGCCGCCGAAAGGCTCCAGAAAGGACGTGCAGCGTGCTGACCGTCGACTACGACCGACTCGGCATCGGGCCGGGCACCTCGGTGATCGATGTGGGCTGCGGTGCCGGACGGCATTCGTTCGAGGCCTACCGGCGCGGCGCGGATGTCATCGCCTTCGACCAGAGCGTCGAGGATCTCAACGATGTCGACGCCATCCTGACCGCGATGAAGGAGCAGGGTGAGGCGCCGCCCGAGGCGCGTGCGGAGGCCGTCAAGGGTGATGCGCTGGACCTGCCCTACGCCGACGGCACCTTCGACTGCGTGATCGCCTCGGAGATCCTGGAGCACGTGCCCGCCGACGATGCGGCCATCGCCGAACTGGTGCGCGTGCTCAAACCCGGTGGTGCGCTTGCCGTGACCGTGCCGCGCTGGCTGCCGGAGAAGGTGTGCTGGCTGCTGTCCGACGAATACCACGCCAACGAGGGCGGACACATCCGGATCTACCGGGCCGACCAGTTGCGCGACAAGATCGTCGGCCGCGGGATGCGCTTCACCCACAGTGAGCACGCGCATTCCCTGCACTCGCCGTTCTGGTGGCTCAAATGCGCTGTGGGCGTCGACAAGCCGGATCATCCGGTGGTCACCGCCTATCACAAGCTGCTGGTGTGGGACATGATGAGCCGGCCGTGGGTGACCCGGCAGGCCGAGGCCGTGCTCAACCCGCTGATCGGCAAGAGCGTCGCCCTCTACTTCGAGAAACCTGCGGTGTGAGATGGCAGCCCCCGAGATCCCCGGTGTCCGTGGTGTTCTGACGCCTCAGCAGTGCCGTCAGACCGCGGTGTCCATCGCCGAGACCCAGGAATCCTCGGGCGCCATTCCGTGGTCGGTCGGCGGCCACACCGACCCGTGGGACCACGTCGAGAACGCGATGGCGTTGACGGTGGCCGGCCTGCTCGAGCCCGCCCGGGCGGCCTTCGAGTGGTGTCGCACCGCGCAACGCGCCGACGGATCCTGGCCCATCCAGTTGCGCGACGGTGTCATCGAGGACGCCAATATCGACAGTAACTTCTGTGCCTACATCGCGACCGGAGTATGGCATCACGTGCTGATCACCGGGGACCGCCGTTTCGCCCAGCTGATGTGGCCGACGGTCACGAGAGCCATCGACCTGGTGCTCACCATGCAGCTTCCGGGCGGTGAGATCGCTTGGGCCAAAAGCGATGCCGGCCTGATCGAAGAGGCGCTGCTGACCGGATGTGCCAGCATCTACCACAGCATCCGGTGCGCGTTGGCGCTGGCCAATTATCTCGACGAGCCGCAACCGGAGTGGGAGGTGGCCCTGGGGCAGTTGGGCCACGCCATCGTCGAGCATCCGGAATCGTTCACCGCCAAGGACACTCACGCGATGGAGTGGTACTACCCGGTGCTCGGTGGCGCCTTGCGCGGCCCGGCGGCGCAGGCGCGGATCGAGGAGCGCTGGGATGATTTCGTGGTGCAGGGACTGGGCATCCGCTGTGTGGATCACCGGCCCTGGGTGACCGGCGCGGAGACCTGTGAACTGGTGATGGCCCTGGACGCGATCGGGGACCGCACGCGGGCGCGCGAACAGTTCGCCGCCATGCAACACCTGCGCGAAGAGGACGGCTCCTATTGGACCGGACTGGTTTTCGCCGACGGTAAGCGCTGGCCCGAGGAGCGCACCACCTGGACCGGTGCCGCGATGATCCTGGCCGCCGACGCGTTGTCGAACACGACACCGGCCGCCGGGATCTTCCGGGCCGCCGATCTGCCGCGTGGGCTGGAGGGCGAGTTCGACTGCGCCTGTGATCGCGTCTAGACCCGCTCGAGCAGTCGCAGCGAACCCGTCGCCGAGACCTCGGTGAAATCACCGGAATCCAGAGCACGGCGGTAGATGTGAAACGGTGCCTGCCCGCCGTCGTTCGGGTCGGGGAACACGTCATGGATGACCAGGCCGCCGCCGGGGGCCACCCACTTGGCCCAGCCGTCGTAGTCGCGCTGGGCGGCCTCCTCGGTGTGCCCCCCGTCGATGAACAGGAACTGCACCGGGGTCGCCCAGACCTTGGCCACCACAGGGGATTTGCCGACGATGGCCACCACATGGTCGTCCAGACCGGCCAGGTCGAGCGTGTGCCGCATGGTCGGCAGCGTGTCGAAGCGGTTGGTGACCGGATCCACCAGCGTGGTGTCGTGGTACTCCCAGCCCGGCTGGTGTTCCTCGGAGCCGTGGTGGTGGTCGACGGTGTAGATGACCGCGCCGACCTGGGCGGCGGCGGCGCCGAGCAGCACCGTCGACTTGCCGCAGTACGTACCGATCTCGACGCCGACCCCGCCGGCCAGGTACCGCACCGCGGCGTCGTAGAGCGCACGGCCCTCGTCGGCGGGCATGAACCCGGTGACCTGCTCGGCGAACGCGAACAGTCGGGCGGCCTCGGCGGGCAGGTCGGTCTGCGCGGTGCTCATGGCAGACAACCTACCGTTGCTGGTGACCGGGGGTTGCAGTAGTGTCTGGACACGTGTCCGATGCGGCTCTGGAGTCGACTCGTCGCCGGCTGAGCGCCAAACAGGCCGATACCGTCGACCGCCTCGGCAAGGCCGCGGTCGACCTGTTGGGTCGCGAGGGGTTTGCGGCGTTGACCGTGCGGCGGGTGGCCGCGCAGGCCGGCGTCGGGGCGGCCACCGCCTACACCTACTTCTCGTCGAAGGAACACCTTGTCGCCGAGGTGTTCTGGCGCAGACTGGCAGATTCCCCGCCCGCCGAACACGAGTCCGCGGACCCGGCGACCCGGGTGCTGGAAGTGCTCGAACACATCGCCTCACTGGTGGCCGGTGAACCCGAGTTCGCCGGTGCGGTGACCAACGCGTTGTTGGGCAAGGACCCGGACGTGGACGTGCTGCGCGGACGCATCGGCGCCGATATCCGGGCTCGGTTGGTCGCCGCGCTGGGACAGGCCGTGGACGCCGATGTCATCGAGGCCCTGGAACTGCTGTACGCGGGCACGCTGGTGTGGGCCGGGATGGGATACGAGGCGTATCCGGATATCGCCCACCGGCTGGTGAAATCGGCCCGGCTGATCCTGGGCTAGGTGTACTGGCAGCTAGGTGTCACGAACTCCGAGCACGGCCCCGGCCGCAGTGATGGCGGGTTCCAGGATGGTGGCCACCGGCCGGTCGTCCTCCACCGTCAACGCGGTGAGTTCGCGCAGGCCGCCCAGCAGGATGACCGCCAGTTCCGGTCGGACCGGCGCCAGTCCGGACCGCCGGAAGCCCGGACTGCTCGACAACTCGACCAGCATCTCGGTGAGCCCACTGATGGCAAAGCGCTGAATGGAACGCACCGTGGTCCCGAGCGCCGGCAGTTCCCGAATCCAGCTCAACGTGACGGCCGGCCGCGCCCCGATGTGGTCGACATAGGCCGTGGCGGCCTGCTGGATCTGGGTGCGCCACGGCGCCTCGGGATCGACGGCACCACGGATCTCGGCGATCAGCCGCTCGTGGTCGGCGCGCAGCAGTTCGACGAAACACTGTTCCTTGTCGCCGAATTCGCTGTAGAAGGTGCGCTTGGAGGTGCGGGCGTGGCGGACGATATCGGCCACCGTGGTGGCCCGGTAACCGCGTTCGGCGATCGACGCGGCCAGCCCGTCGAGCAGTCGGGCGCGGAACGACGTGTCGTCACGCATGCCCACTCCCGTTCAAAACACCTATTGCCCCTGCCGGTACCACGGAGTACCGTAACCCACACACCATTGGTACACCGCAGTACCAACAGCCGTCTGGAGCGTGTCTCATGAGCGAAGCAACCGCCGAGCGGATCGACATCCCGGAAGTGAATCTGCCTCCCGGTCCCACCTTCAACAGAGCGGTCCTCGGCATCGGGTTCGCACTGTTCCGCCGCCCCGTGGTGGCCCGCCTGGCCACCAAGTACGGACCGGCGTTCAGCATGCAGCTGCCGGTCTTCGGGCCCACGGTCATCGTCTCGGACTCGCAGCTGGCCAAACAGCTGTTCGCGGCCAACACCGATGACGTCGGCAACATCCAGCCCAACCTGTCACGCATCCTGGGTCCGGGTTCGGTCTTCGCGCTCGACCGCACCGAACACCGACGCCGGCGCAAACTGCTCACACCGCCCTTCCACGGCAAGAGCATCAAGAACTACGAGAAGATCTTCGAAGAGGAGACGCTGCGGGAGTCGGCGAACTGGCCGGTGGGTCAGGAGTTCGCGACCCTGGAGCCGATGATGCGCATCACGCTGAACGCAATCCTGCGCGCGGTTTTCGGCGCCGACGGTGCGCACCTGGACGAGTTGCGCCGGATCATCCCGCCGTGGGTGACCCTGGGTTCGCGATGCGCCACGCTGCCCACTCCCAAGCGCGAGTACGGCCGCTGGCACCCGTGGGGACGGCTGGCCGAGTACCGCCGCCGCTATGACGAGGTGGTCGGCCGACTCATCGACGATGTCGCGGCCGACCCGCGGCTGACCGAGCGCGATGACGTGCTGGCGCTGTTGTTGCGCAGCACCTACGAGGACGGCACCGCGATGTCGCGCAAGGACGTCGCCGACGAGCTCTTGACGCTGCTGGCCGCCGGCCATGAGACCACCGCCTCGACACTGGCATGGGTGTTCGAACAGATCAGCCGACATCCGCGAGTGCTTGCCGAGCTGGTCGCCGAGGCCGAGGGCGAGTTGAATGAGTACCGACAGGCCGTCATCCTGGAGACGCAGCGGGCCCGTACCGTGATCGACTTCTCCGGTCGGCACGTCTACGCCCCGACCTTTGAACTCGGGGAATGGGTGATCCCGCAGGGACATTCGATCGTCGTCAGCCTGTCACAGCTGCACGAGCGGGAGTTCGACGATGCGGACCGCTTCGACCCGCAGCGGTTCATCGGCAACCGGCCCCCGCTGGCGTGGGTGCCCTACGGCGGCGGCACGCGCCGCTGTGTGGGTGCGGTGTTCGCCAATGTCGAGATGGACGTCGTGCTGCGCACCGTGCTGCGGCATTTCACCATCGCCACCACCACCGCGCCGGGGGAGAAGGTGCACTCACGCGGAGTCGCCTTCACCCCCAAGCGCGGCGGCCGGGTCGTGCTGCACCGGCGGGCAGGAGCGTAGCGACCGGAAAATCGATCCGGCGCTAGTCAGACCTCGGCGCGCTTGGGCAGCTTCCAGCCCGCACGCGGGAAGTGGCACGTATAGCCGGTGGGGTAGCGCACCAGATAGTCCTGGTGTTCGGGCTCGGCCTCCCAGAAATCGGCCTCCGGCACCACCTCGGTGACGACCTTGCCCGGCCACAACCCGGACGCGTCGACGTCGGCGATGGTGTCCAGTGCCACGGCCTTCTGATCGTCGTCGACATAGAAGATCGCCGACCGGTAGCTGGTGCCGACATCATTGCCCTGGCGGTTTTTGGTCGACGGGTCGTGGATCTGGAAGAAGAACTCCAGCAGCGCCCGGTAGTCGGTCTTGGCCGGGTCGAAGATGATCTCGATCGCCTCGGCGTGGCCGGGGTGGTTGCGGTAGGTCGCGTGGGCGTTCTCGCCGCCGGTGTAGCCCACTCGGGTCGACACCACGCCGGGCTGCTTACGGATCAGATCCTGCATGCCCCAGAAGCAGCCACCTGCCAGAATTGCCTTCTGGAAGTCGCTCATGCGCTATCCCTCCTTCGCGTCGGTTCAGCCTCCATTGTGCTCCGCCGTTACGGTGGAACCCATGCCTAGAGCTGTAACAACAGCGCTGGTCTGCGTAATCCAGGCAGGTGTGCTGGTGGCGGCCGGTTTTCCGACGGCGTCGGCCGAACCGACGGATCTTCCGCCGGAGGTGCCCGCCGATCCGAGCCGGACCGTCTTCGTCGACGACCCGCAGATCCTCAACCCGCACGCCACCCATGTCGAATCGTGGAGCCGCAGCGGTGAGGGCCTGATGGTCAACTTCGCATCCGGGGCGCCGGACTGCTTCGGGGTGCATGTGCAGGTGCGCGAGACTCCGGAGGAGGTGACCGTCGATCTCAGCGGCGGCATGCCGCCCCGGTCGATCGGCCGGATGTGCATCGCGCTGGCGGTTCCGGGCAGCGTCGCCGTCCCGCTGCAGGGCCCGCTCGGCCACCGACGCGTGGTGGCGGTGGCGCACGGTCTCGACAAACCCAGCTAGAACGTGTTCTAGTTCATGATGTGACGTCGTTCACCCGTGACGAATTGACCGAGGCGTACGCCACCTTCGAGCAGACCGTGGCGCGCGCCGCCCTCACCCGGGACTGGGATCCGTGGGTGGACCAGTACACCGCCGACGTCGAGTACGTCGAGCACGCCGCGGGCACCATGCGCGGCCGCGACGAGGTGCGCCCGTGGATCTGGAAGACCATGGAGAGCTTTCCCGGCAACCGCATGACCGCATTCCCGTCGCTGTGGTCGGTGATCGACGAGTCCACCTCGCGGGTCATCTGCGAACTGGACAACCCGATGCGCGACCCCGGTGATGGCACCGTCATCAGCGCCACCAACATCTCGATCCTGACCTACGCCGGTGACGGCCTGTGGCGGCGTCAGGAGGACATCTACAACCCGCTGCGGTTCGTCTCGGCGGCGATGAAATGGTGCAAGAAGGCACAGGAGCTCGGCACGTTGGACGACGACGCCGCCGAATGGATGAAGGGTATGGCCCGATGAGTGTCCTCGTCATCGGGGCCAACGGTTACCTGGGCTCGCACCTGACCCGGCAGCTGGTCGCCGACGGTCAGGATGTCCGGGTGATGGTGCGGCAGGGTGCCAACACCATCGGCATCGACGATCTGGACGTGCACCGCTTCGTCGGCGACATCTGGGACGACGACGTGCTGCGTGCGGCGATGACCGGTGCCGAGGTCGTCTACTACTGCGTCGTGGACACTCGAGGCTGGTTGCGTGATCCGTCCCCGCTGTTCCGTACCAACGTCGAGGGCACCCGCAATGTGCTCGATATCGCTGTCGAACCCGAGATTGCCGCCGGCTTACGAAGATTCGTCTTCACCAGTAGCTACGCCACCGTCGGCCGGCGTCGCGGCCGGGTCGCCACCGAGAACGACATCATCGGTGGACGCGGTCTGACGCCATATGTCCGTTCGCGGGTGCAGGCCGAGAAAATGGTGCTGTCGTATGCCCGTGAGCGCGGTCTGCCCGCGGTCGCGATGTGCGTGTCGACGACATACGGCGGGACCGACTGGGGTCGCACGCCGCACGGTGCCATCATCGCCGGTGCCGTCTTCGGGAAGCTGCCGTTCGTGATGAGCGGTATCGAGCTGGAGGCCGTCGGGGTCAACGACGCCGCCCGCGCAATGATCCTGGCGGCGGACAAGGGCCGGATCGGTGAGCGATATCTGGTCTCGGAGAAGATGATCAGCAATGCCGAGGTGGCCCGGATCGCCGCGGACACCGCCGGGGTGCCGGCGCCGGCCCGTTCGATCCCGTTGCCGCTGACCTATCTGCTGGCCACCATGGGAACCCTCAAGGGCAGGCTGCGCAAGACCGACGAACGGCTGTCGTTGGCCTCATTGCGGCTGATGCGGGCCGAGGCGCCGGTGGACTGCAGCAAGGCGCGCAACGAACTCGGGTGGACGCCAACGCCGGTGGAGCAGTCCATTGCCGAGTCGGCCCGGTTCTGGATGGGCCTGCGGGATGCCCGAAAGCGATGACCAGGTCCGCGTCGACCTGACCGGCGCGCCTGCCACGATGCTGGCCACGCTGTACGCGAAGGCTCTGGATTACGGTCTTCCACAGCCTGTGCTGGGTGACCGCTGGGCGGCCGAGATCGTCGCGCGTATCGACTACGACTGGGCGCAGACGACCATCGACGCGCGCCGCTCCCCGGCGGTGACCACGCGCAGCGCCCACTTCGACACCTGGGTCCGCCAGTTCCTGGCTGTGCACCCGAATGCCGTTGTGCTGCATTTGGGTTGCGGTCTGGACAGCCGGTACCTGCGGGTTGCGCCGAGCCCGGAGGTGGAGTGGTTCGATATCGACTACCCCGAGGTGACCGGGTTGCGGCATCGGTTGCTTCCGCCCGGCGGCCGAGGTCATCACACCGTGGCGGCCTCGGTCACCGATCCCGGGTGGCTGGCCGACGTCCCGGCGGACCGTCCGGTGCTGGCGATCGGCGAGGGACTCACGATGTACCTGACCCGGGATGACGGGGTGGCACTGCTGAACCGGATCGTCAACCGATTCGATCGCGGGGAGTTGCAGTTCGACGCCTTCAACCGGCTCGGCATCCGGGCGCAGTGGACCAATACGGTGGTGCGCCGCTCGGGTGCCACGTTGCACTGGGGTATCGACGATCCCGCCGAGATTCTGGCGGCGGTGCCGGGAACGCGTCTGCTCGCACGGGTCAGTGCGTTCGACGCGCCGTCCTTCGAGCGGATTCCCGCCGGTTACCGGGCGATGGCGCGGGTCATGTCGATGCTTCCGGCGCTGCGCTATATGGCGTCATATCACCGCTACGCATTCTGAACTGACTCAGCCGTTTTCGTCGTCTTCGGGGTGGCTGAGGAGTTCTTCGGGGTGGAAGTGGTGGTTGATGGTGTCTTGGCCGGTGTCCATCAGTGGTGGTGGGTGCCAGTGCACGCGTCCGGTGTCGGGGTCGATGCGGGTGGTCCAGCCCAGTTCGGCGAGTTGGTTGTCGGGCCCGCAGCCCAGTCCGAGGGTGTCGGCGTCGGTGAGCCCGCCGTGCGCCCAGCTGGGGTCGGCGTGATGGGCCTGGCAGTGGTTGGCGCATTTCGTGCAGCCTGGCCGGGTGCAGCCGCGGTCACGGTTGTACAGCAGCAGGCGCTGGGCTTTGGTGGCCAGGCGTTTGGTGCGGCCCATGTAGAGCGGTTCGGCGGTGTGTTGTCGATACACCACCAAATAGTGATGGGCGTGCTCGGCCAACCGGATCAGGTCCGGCATCGGCATCAAGGTGCCGGTCCCGGTGACCGCGATCCCGGCCCCGGACTCCAACTCACCCAAGGTGGTGGACACCACCACGGTGACCGGGAGCCCGTTGTGCTGGCCCAGGCGCCCCGAGGCCAGGATCTCGCGCAGCACGGCTTTGAGTGCGTCGTGTTGGCGCTGGGCGAGGGTGCGGGTGTCGCGGAAGGCGGGCCCGGTCAGCGGCGGCAGCGACGGCGCCGGAGTCTGCGCGGCCGCGGCGGCGGCCTCGACCGCGTCGATGCGCTCGGCGAGCTCGTCGAAGGTGGTGGGCAGCGGTAGCTGTTCCCACACCGACGCCGGATCATCACACGGTGCGGGCGGTGAGGACGGTGGGTTGTGCGGCTCGGGTTGCGCCTCGGCATCGTTCTGCGGCGCCTGCGCTTCAGCGGCAGCCGTCTCTGCGTCCGCTTCCGCGTCGGATGCGGGAGTTGCCTGCGCTTCCGCCTCGGCTTCGGCGTCGCTCTCCGGCGCTTCCGGTTCGGTGCCCGGCGCTGCCGGCTCGTCGGCTTCAGCCTCCGGCTCGGGGTTGGCCGGTGAGTCCGGGTCCTCGGGATTGTTGATCCCGGGACGGGCCCAGGTGTCATTCACCGTACCCAGATAGGCCGCCAGCTCCGGATCCACCCAGCCGGTGATCCGGGTCAACCCGTCGGCATCCTGCTGACCGATGCTGATACCGCGCTTGTGACGCACGATATCGGGGCCCGAGCCATTCTGATTCATCAGATACAACGCGGACACCGCGGTGGCGTGCACCGTCTCGGGCGGGCTGGCATGGGCCAGGGGCACCAGGATGGCCTCCAACTCCGCACACTCGGCGGCATCGACATACTTGGCCGCCAACCGCACCGCCTCGGCGATCACCGCCACATGACCCTCACCGATAGCCCCCTGCGCCAACGCCTGGGCACACAACCCCAACGCCGGCTCCAGCGTCTCCCCCGTGATCGACTGCCTGGGGGCCAGTTCTTCGGCGCGGCGCACCCGGCGGGCGGCCTCGCGCCC
>NZ_JBSFSB010000024.1:0-75004 GCF_053589535.1 Mycobacterium sp. NPDC003323 | reverse complement strand
CGGGAACACGTAGGTGGCGCAGGTGGGGCACTTGCCACCGATGAGGCGCGTCGCGCCCGACTCGTCGGTGGTGAACCACCCTTCGATCGCGGGTTCGGTTGACGAGTCGACTTTCATGCCTTCGCTTTCGGTCTGATGAATATGCCTTCGGCTTGCACTGTGAGGACACCTTGAGAGTTTCGAAGTTCGCCCACAGCAATAGTTTTCGAATCAGTCTCGCTCTCAACCCACGCCTCTGCTCGCAACTTGCCGAGTCGTGTGGGTGCCACATAGCGGAGATTGAGCGTGCCCGTCAGAGCCGGCCTTCCCGGCCGGTGCGCGGTGGCTCCGAGTACGTGGTCGAGGATGAGCGCACACACTCCGCCGTGCACGTGACCGGGAGGACCTTCGTATGGCGATTGGAGGAGCAAATCAGCACTGGCCCTGCCGCTTTCGTCATGCGTGATGTTCAACGGAAAGGCGATCGCATTACGCACACCCATCGCAACATTGCCCCATGTCAGGATCCCGCCCTCGGCGGTGGACCGAACGCCGAATGGTTCGGGATCCAGGTGCGAACTCAACAGGGTCACGGCCTGATCGATCAAACTGTGTGCCTCCTGAACATCGGCATCGTCGGCCTGACTTCGAATCGCGACATCGATGAGCGTGCGCAACGAGTTCGTGAGGGGACCGTATAGATCCTCCAGCCGCCGGGCTTCCTCGGCGGTGATGGGTTCGCTCATCACGTGGAGACCGATGAGGTCATGTCCAGTGCTGCCAGATGACTGAACAACATCGAGGCGCCGATGGGGTTGCCGCCGCCCGGGTAGGTGGTGCCGGAGACCGCCGCCATCGTGTTGCCCGCGGCGTACAACCCCGGGATGGACGCGCCGTCGGCGTCGAGTACCCGGGCGTGGGTGTCGGTGCGCAGACCGCCCTTGGTGCCCAGATCCGACAGCCCGAACGCCGCCGCGTGATACGGCGGGGTGTCGATCGGCACCATCGGCGACTCGCCCCCGGTGAACGCGCGGTC
This sequence comes from Mycobacterium sp. NPDC003323, assembly GCF_053589535.1. NCBI lineage: Bacteria > Bacillati > Actinomycetota > Actinomycetes > Mycobacteriales > Mycobacteriaceae > Mycobacterium > Mycobacterium sp. NPDC003323. The sequence continues at coordinate 73,989 of NZ_JBSFSB010000024.1, read as the reverse complement.
GTAAGCCTCACCGCCACGGCCGAAGTCGTCATCGACGCCGGTGGCGGCCAGTTTGTTGTACCGCTCGACGGTAGCTTCCAGCTCGTCGGCGGGCACACCGATCGCCTCGGCCAACTCGGACAACGTGTCGGCGGTGTGCCACAGGCCGGCCGCGCGGTACTTCTCGGGCTCGACCATCGACACGTTGGTGGCCTTGACCGGCGGCACCTCGCCGTCGCGGTTGTCATAGACCATCCAGAACGGCAATGTGGTGGAACCGTCCTGCATCTGGCGGATGATGTCGCGGCCGATGCGGTCATAGGGGGCCGACTCGTTGACGAATCGGCGGCCCTGCTGGTTGACGAAGATGCCACCGGTGAACCACAGCGCGAACGCCGAGCGCCCGTCGGGATGCGTCATCCCGGGCGACCACCAGGCCTGGTCCATCAGATCGACATCGGCGCCCGCGGCGATCGCGGCGCGGTGCGCACCTCCGGTGCTGCCCGGCCCGCCCATGGTGTCGGCTGCGCTGCCCGGCACGCCGTACTCCGCACGCATCGCCGTGTTCTGTTCGAACCCGCCGCTGGCCAGCAGCACCCCGCGACGCGTCCCTACCCGCACCGTCGTGCCGTCTTGCTCGACGACCGCGCCGACGACGCGCCCGTCCTCGACGATCAGGTCCACCAGCGGCGCCTTGCGCCAGCAGGTGACGTTGGGCAGCTTGTCGAGTGCGGCGAGGAACCGGCCGACCAGTGCACGCCCGCCGACCAACAGGTCGGGCGCTTCGGCGCCGAGGCGCTCGGTGTCGAGCGGCCCGCGAACCAGCCCGGCGTACTGGCCGAGGGCGGCATCGGACACCGGCATCGGGATGATGTGCCGGTAGCCGTCATTGCGGGCCTCGGGCGCCGCGCCGTAATAATCCGGCCACGGCAGCACCGTGAACTCGAACGCCGAATCCTGTTCCAGATATTCGATCAGCTTGGCGCCACCGCAGACATAGGTTTCCTGCAGCTCGCGCGGAGTGCGATCACCGACGACGGCGTGGAAATAGATGAGTGCTTTGTCCACAGTGTCGTCGGCGCCTGCGCGCTGTAGGACCGGATTGCAGGGATACCACACACCACCACCGCCGGAGTAGGCGGTGGTGCCGCCGAACATATCGGTCGCCTCGACCAGCAACACCGAAAGCCCCTCGCGCGCAGCGGTATATGCGCCGGCAATTCCGCCACCGGACCCTGCGACGACGACATCGAACTCGGCGATGAAATCAGGCATGCGCGGCTCCCTCGAAAGCTCCGTAACCGCCACGGTAGAAGAGCAGCGGACGTCGTTCCTCGTGCGCCCACAGTCCGGTGACCCGGGCGACGACGATGGTGTGATCACCTGCGGGATGCTCGAACTCGATATCGGCCTCCACCGACGCCAGCGTGCCGTCCAGGGCGGGTGAACCGTTGGCGCCGGGATTCCAGGCGATACCGGCGAACTTGTCGTCACCGCGGGTGGCGAACTGCGCGCAGACATCGCGCTGTTCGGCAGCGAGGATGTTGACGCACAGGCACCCGACGTCGCGGATCAAGGGCCAACTGGTCGACGTGCTGGACGGGCAGAAGGAAATGTAGGGCGGATCCAGCGACACCGAGGTGACCGACTGGCAGGTGAAGCCGACGGGGCGATCGCCGTCGTGCGCGGTGATGACGGCAATCCCGGTGCAGAAGTGCCCAAGCACGCGGCGCATCTCCGGTTCCGCGGGTGTGATCACGTCGCCACCGGGTTGCGCAGTCATACATCTCCCATGCTGTGCTTGCTGACCTTCTCGTCGGGTGCCACCTTCCACGCCGGGTGCGGATCGGCGCAACGCGTCCTCCCGGTGAGCGGTAGTAGCGGGCCTACAGGCTGGTCACATTGCTAGCCTTGGCCGGTGACAGAACACGCCGCAGGTGAGCCCGGCGGGCTGAATGTGTCGCCCACAGGGTGGGCCTTGCTGGGCTTGCTGACCAGCGGTGAGGAACTGTCGGGCTACGACATCAAGAAATGGATCAACTGGGCCATCCGGTTCTTCTATTCAAGTCCTGCCTATAGCCAGATCTACTCCGAACTCAAGCGGTTGGAACGACTCGGTCTGGTGAGTTCACGAGTCGATGCCGGTATCCGCAGTCGACGGATGTACAAGATCACCGACGATGGCCAGAGCGCCGTCACCAGGTGGATCAACGACGATCCCGTTGAACCACCCACGCTCAAACACAACCCGATGCTGAGGGTGATGCTGGGCCACCTTCTCGAACCCGGTCGCCTCCGTGAGGTTCTCACCGACCATGCGGCATACGCGGAGCAACTGCAGCAGGCCGCCGCTACCGAAGTGCGTTGGACAAGTGAGCAGCCGGCGTGGGCATATGCGCGGCTGGCCTTGAAGTGGTCCGAGCAGTACTACGCGGCCGAACGCGAGTTGGCGCTTCAAATGATCAAGGACCTGGATGCTGTCCAGGAGACGTTCGGCGACAACGGCCCAGAGGGTGTCCAGTTCCCGGTGCGCGAGTACTGGTACGAGGTCGAACGCCGAATCGCCGCCGAGGACGCCGATGGCGCCACCGGCGGCGACTCGCAGGACTGAGCCGCCTCAGGAGTATCGGCGGGCGGCATGCTCAGCTGCGATGTACCCATACACCAGGCCCTGCGCGATGGTCGCGCCCGCGCCGGGATAGGTCTTACCGAAGGTGTTGGCCGCCGCGTTCCCGATCGCGTACAGTCCGTCGATGGCCGACCCGTCTTCGCGCAGCACCCGGCCGCTCGCGTCGGCGTGCACACCGCCGCAGGTACCCAGGTCGCTGAGCACGACCTTGACGGCGTAGAACGGTCCCGATTCCAGTGGGCGCAGGTTCGGGTTGGGCATGATCGTCGGATCGCCGTAGTAGCGGTCGTAGGCGCTGGCGCCGCGTTGGAAGTCGGCGTCCACGCCGGCATCGGCGTGACCGTTGAAACGGTCCATCGTTGCGACGAAGGTGCTGGCATCGAAGCCGATCTGACGGGCCAGCGTCTCCAGATCCGCACCGCGGTGCGCGATTCCGGCGTCGTACCAGCTCTGCGGGATCGGCATCCGGGGAAACAGTTCGGCGGCCATCAGATAGCTGTTGCGGTAACGCTGATCGAAGATCATCCACATGGTCTCGACCGGGTTGCCGGCCTGCTCCCGACGCAGCAACTGCTGGCCGAAGGACATGTAGTCGGTGGCCTCGTTGATGAACCGTTCACCGTTCTGGTCGACCAGCAGGCAACCGGGCAGCGACCGCTCGGCCAGCATCACGGTGGGTTCGCCCCCGGGTAGCGGCGCGAAGGCGGGGAACCACCATGCCTGATCCATGAGCCCGATGCCCGCACCCAGGTCCTGGGCCAACCGGATGCCGTCGCCGGTGTTGCCCTCGGCGCCCAGGCTGAGGTGCTCGCCGAGACGCTCGGACTGGAACTTGTGCCGCCAGCTCATCTGGTGGTCGAAACCGCCGGAGGCCAGCACGACCCCGCGCCGCGCGGTCACGGTCACGGCGGTGCCCTCGCGCTGCACCAGCGCGCCGGTCACCCGCTGACCATCGGTGATCAGCTCGGTCACCGGTGAGTCCGTCCACACCGGGATCCCGGCCTGCAGCACCCCGGCGAACATCCCGGCCGCCAGCGCCTGACCACCTGCGGCATACCGCCGGCGCAGCGCCAACCCGCCGATACCCTGCACGGCGCGCAGCATGATGCGCGGCCAGGACTTGCGCGGGGTCCGTGCCATCAGATTCAGCCAGCGGTAGTCGGCGCCGGTGACCGGCATCGGGAACGAGGACTTCATCACGCCGGGGCGCAGCCGGGCCAGTTCGGGACCCAGCACCGCGGTGTCGAAGGGACGGCACTCACACGTGCGTCCGACGGCGCTGCCGCCCGGCTTCTCCGGGTGGTAGTCGGAATATCCCTTGGCCCACATGAACTTCATCGGCGTGGTGCGACGCAGCATGTCGATGGTGGCCGGGATGTGGTCTACGAAGGTACGCGCGCGCTCCGGCGGGGCGTCGTCGCCAACCAGCGTCTCCACATAGGTGCGTGCCTTCTCGGCTGAGTCCGCCGAACCCGCGTCCGTCAGGATGGAGCTTCCCGGGAGCCAGAATGCGCCCCCGGAACGGGCCGTCGAACCGCCGACGTAGGCGGTCTTCTCCACGATCAGCGTCGACAATCCCAGCTCATGCGCGGCCAACGCCGCGGCCATACCGGTACCCGAGCCGACGACGAGCATATCGACGGTGATGTTGATCTGATCGGTCACGGATCGATTCTGGGCCAGACCACCCCGCGCCGCACTCATCGATGCCCGGTCAGTGGAACAGCCGCAGGTATGCCGAGAGTGCCGGTGCTAGAACGGAATGATCCAAGCAATTACGAACATCGAGGATGGTCGGAAATGACATCGTTGCAGCCCGACGGTGCTGGAGACGTTCGTCAGATCGAGGCACAGGCCGCGCCCACGAGGTTCGCCCGTGGCTGGCACTGCCTGGGCCTGACCCGTGATCTCGGCGACGGTAAACCGCACTCCATCAACGCTTTCGGGACCAAGCTCGTCGTGTTCCGCGGCGAGGACGGCAAGATCAACGTCCTGGACGCGTACTGCCGCCACATGGGCGGCGACCTGTCCGACGGCGAGGTCAAGGGCAACGAGATCGCCTGCCCGTTCCACGACTGGCGCTGGGGCGGCGATGGCCGCTGCAAGAAGATCCCGTACAGCAAGCGGGTGCCCAAGCTGGCGCGCACGGCGGCGTGGCCGACCATGGAGCAGGACGGCATGCTCTTCCTGTGGAATGACCCGGAGAAGAAGGCGCCGCCCGCTGACGTCACCATCCCCCTGATCGAAGGTGTCGGCAGCGAGAACTGGACCGAATGGCACTGGTACACAACGGTCGTCGACACCAACTGCCGCGAGATCATCGACAACATCGTCGACATGGCCCACTTCTTCTACATCCACGGTGGCCTGCCGACCGGCTTCAAGAACATCTTCGAGGGCCACACCGCCACCCAGTACTACCGCAGCGACGCGCGTCCCGACCTGGGTAGCGGCGAGGGTGCCAAGATCCTGGGCACCACCTCGGTGGCGTCCTATCACGGGCCGTCGTTCATGATCGACGACCTGACCTACCACTACGAGCACGGCGATCAGCGCACCATCCTGCTGAACTGCCATTACCCGATCGACGAGAACTCGTTCGTACTGCAGTACGGCATCATCGTCGAGAAGTCGGAGAACCTGCCCGATGAGGCCGCCACGCAGATGGCGGTGGCGCTGGGAGATTTCGTCAAGATGGGCTTCGAGCAAGATGTGCACATCTGGCGACGCAAGGCGCGCATCGACAACCCGTTGCTGTGCGAGGAAGACGGCCCCGTCTACCAGCTGCGCCGCTGGTACGAGCAGTTCTACGTGGACGCCGCCGATGTCACCCCGGATATGATCGACCGCTTCGAGTTCGAGATCGACACCACCCGCCCGCGCGAGGCGTGGATGAAAGAGGTGGAGGAGAACCTCGCCGCCAACCGGCTGCCGAGGTTGGTCGGTGTCACCAAGTGAGCGTCCGGCCGGACAACCGGCTGCGCGACGCGCCGATGACCCCGGTGCTCTGCCAGGAATGCGGGGCCGGCGTGCTGGTCCGCAAGGGCAGCTGGGAGCAGACCAGCGTCCAGTGGAACGCGGCATCGCTGCAGCAGTGCACTCGGCGGCGCGAGGCCATCGACGCCGCCGGGTCGGCCGGAGCCCAGCCGGCCTTCATGCAGGTATGCCCGGACCTGCGCGACGCGATCGAGTCCGCGGTGCATCGCGGCGAGCTGCCGGTGCTCGACGAGGCGTGACCGCCGGCGTCAGTGCCGTAGCGCGGAGTAGGTCGTCTCCCATGTTGATTCGAGGTCCGAAGCCCTCGGTCGTCCAGCTGATGGCGGTACCGGAAAACGGTGTCCCGATGGCCGTGCTTCAGGCGTTGGTCCGACCAGTCGCAGGTGTAGACCGCGAGATGTGAGAAGCGCCCGACGCGTCGGCGGTCTGACCATCGCGCTGCAGGCCGATATCCGGATCATGGCCACCGACGCCAAGTACGGCGTCGTCCGGGGGCGGCGCGGGGTACTGGGCGATTGCATGTCGCACTGGACCTCGCCGATGCTGGTCGGGGTGGCCACCGCCGCGGACCTGCTGCTCACCGGCCGCACGTTCGTCGAGAACGAGGCCGCCGCGCTCGGGGCGGCCAACCGTGCGCTCCCCGCCGCCGAGGTATTTCATCATGCGCGGCAGATCGCACACGATATCGCCACCAAAATCGCACCGGCGTCTGCGCGGCTGTCCAAGCGTCTGCTCTGGGACACGCGGAAGCTGATGGCGCAGTCCACCGGGTGCACCGATCCGGTGTTCGAAATCCCGCGCTGAGCCCGCAAACACCATGGCCCCGGTTCCGTGCGGAACCGGGGCCATGGTGTCGAGCAGAAGCTCAGCTGAGCTGGAATGCGCTGGGCATCGCCTCTTCCGGATAGATGGCCGGGCCGCCGAGGTCGTAGGCGGCGTTGAGCGCACCGATGAAGGCCGGATCGTGCAGGGGAGCGCTAGGGATGTCGAGCTTGATGCCCTTCTTGCTCAGATCGTCGACCATCATGTCGATGGCCTTGTCGATGGTCAGGTCATCGGAATGGTCCATGTTCTTCTTGAGCTCGTCGTAGTCCTCGAACACCTCGGCCGACCAGTGCACCAGGAACCGCAGCTCGTCGGTGTGGTGCCGGGCGATCACCTTGTCGTCGGTCCGCAGCACCCAATGCTCGCGTGAATCGGGGTCACCGGCGAACACGGTGTGGAAGTCCAGGCCGGCGGGCACCTGCTGGTCCAGCGGGCCGTTGGCCTCCCCACGGTGCACCAGCATCTCGTTCTGCACCACGACGCCGCGGTTGTACACCGGGGGCTGCAGGCGGGCCGGCTGCTTGAGCGGGCCGTCGGGCCAGTAGGTGAAGCCGCTTCCGGCGTCATGCGAGAACCATGTGATGACCTGTGCCATCTTGATCAGGTAGTCCTGGAACAGACCGGACTTGCCCATCACGCTGACCAGCCAGGTCGGCGCATTCTCGTACCGCACGCCGCGGAAGCTGGGGGAGTCCAGGTGGCCCGGATCGCGGTTGGCGCACGGTCCGTTGATGTTGAACAGCATCATCTGCGGCTTGGCGTACTCCGCGCCCCAGTACGACTTGGCCTGCTCCAGGAACTGGGCGTTGTAGAAGCAGTCGTGCAGCTCCGGGTAGAGCACCGTGCCGTAATTGGCCAGGAACCCGCGGAAGGTCGGGGTGAGGAACAGATCCAGCGTCGGGGTGAACCCCTCGGGGAACTTACCGCTCATCGTTGCGATCAGTTCCTCGGGCGACGAGAAGTGCTGCGCGATGATGAGATTCCACGGCGCATTCTCGCGGACGACGTTCAGCAGGCGGTCCCGCTGATCATCGGTGTAGACGTTGTCGACCTCGCGGGGCGGCGATGCGGGCCGCAGGATGTCGGACAGCTCCATCCGCCGCTCATCGGTGAGCATCACAGGCACTCCTTCTTGATAGATCCGGCGAACTGCACGCCGTTGCTGTGTCCAATTGTGGTTGGCGTCAGCGATGTTCGAACACTCGATGTCCGGCCATCGGGACGTTGGTCAGCCCTGTGCTCGCTGGATAGCCGCGGTGTCGGGCAACGGGTTGGCGAACTTCGCGCGCAACAGCGCGCCGGTCTCGGCCATCGCCAACCGACCGCGGGCGGTGGCCTCCGAGCGCATCAAGAAACCGTGGTAGATGCCCGGATACCGGGTGAGCGTGGTCTGCACGCCGGCCTCGCGCAGCCGCGCGGCATAGCGCTCACCCCAGTCGTAGATGGGATCGAGTTCGGCGGTGACCACGATCGCCTGCGGCAGCCCGGTCAGATCGGCCGCGTAGGCAGGCACCCGCCGGATATCGTGCGGCGACCCGGCGCCGATATCAGCCAGCTCGTGCAGAAAGACGATGTCGTCGTGCACCAGCATGGGCGCATCGTGGTTTCCCACCACCGACGGCGCCGCCATATCGCGATCCACGCCCGGATACAGCAACACCTGGGCGAACAGCCGCGGTCCGCCGTCGTCACGCACCGCCAGCGCCACCGCCGCGGCGACCCCGCCACCGGCGCTGTCGCCGCACACGACGATCCTGTCGTGATCGAAGCCCAATGAATCGGACTCGGCGGCAACCCAATTGGTGACCGACAGGGCATCCTCGAACTGGGCGGGCGGGGGGTTCTCCGGTGCCAGCCGGTAGTTGACGGCGACGACAACGGCCCCGCTGGCCGCCGCCAACGCCCGCGCCATCGGCTCGAACGAATGGTTCGAGCCCATCACCAGGCCGCCGCCGTGCAGATGAACGATCACCGGCTGCGGGTCATCAGCGGCAACCGGGCGGTAGATCCGCACCGGGATCTGGCCACCGGGTCCGCTCACCTCGGCATCGGAGATGTCGGCCATCTCCGGCATATCCGCCGGCGGCGGCGCCGATTCCAGGGAGTCGCGGACTGCCTGCAGTCCGCGTTCCCGGATCGGCGTCGGCGGTCCGAACGCCGCGACACGGGCCGCGGCGTCGGGGTCGAGCGTGGGTCGGTACGGGGTGGGCATCGGACGCCGTCTCAGTGCTGGGCCGGATCGAAGCGTTGCTTGGTGCGCAGCTTCGGTGCGGACAGGGTGGTCAAGGTGTTGGCGCGCTCGGCCATCGCCGAACCGACGTATTCCGGTTGGGTCAGCAGATAGAACGCGTCCCGCGCGGACTGGTCGAACACCACCTCGGCCGCCTCGTCCGGATCCATTGCGGCAGCTTTGATGTCGAGCATCGCCGCGCGCTGGGACTCGGCCGCCTCGACCGCGGTGCCCGCTGCGGCGGAATCCACCCCGCCGGCGGCTTCGAAGATGTTCGACTTCACCGCACCCGGAAGCACGGCCTGCACGCGGATGAATTCGCTGTGCCCGGCCAACTCGACCTCGAGGCGCAGGCACTCGGTGAGCGCCAGCACCGCGTGCTTGCTCACGATGTAGGGCGCCTGCAACGGGACGGCGGCGACCCCGCCGATGGAGGACAGGTTCCACACCCAGGCGGGGGTGGCGGCGGCGATCATCTTGGGCAGGAACGCCCGCACGCCGTTGAACACCCCACTGACGTTGATGTCCATCACCCGGTTCCAGTTGGAAACCGGGGTGTCCCACAGGTAACCGAACTGTTCGACGCCGGCGTTGTTCACCAGCAGCCGCACCGGCCCGATATCGCGATACACCTGCTCGGCCAACTCGACCAACGCCTCGGCGTCGCGCACATCGCACACCTTGACGTGCGCCGCGCCGCCGTCGGCGACCAACTCGTCGCGCAGGGCGGTGGCCGCGGACTCGTCGACGTCCACCAGCACGACGGTCATGCCGAGGCGGTGGGCGTGCCGGGCCAGGCCGGCGCCGATACCGGCGCCGGCCCCGGTGATGACGGCTACGCCGCCGCCGAAGATCTCGCGTGCGTCAGCAGCACCCACGATCAGGCGTTCGTCGCGGCGAGCTTGGCCCGGTGCTCGGCGAACGGAATGGAATCCTCGGCATCGAGCACGACCGTCATCGAGCTGAGCACCAGCGCGTCCCCGGCCCGGCGAATGGCGACATCCACCACACCCGAGGAGACGTCGAAGGGCACATTGTTGGTGACCTGGTTGACGTAGAGGTAGAAGCGGACCAGGGTGGCCTCGCCGTCGGTGCCGGTGCGGAAGACGTTGGTGGCATGGTGCCGCAGCGGGTACGGGTTCTCGTCGCGGTGCTGGGTCAGCCAGGCGAGCACCTCGGTGCCGCCGTTCAGTTCGGCGGCCAGCAGCTCCTCGAACGGGCACTGCCCGGAATCGGACCGGCTCAGATACTGCATATCGTCGGCGATGAAGGTGGCGAGCACATCGAACTGGCCCTGGTCGTAGTGGTACCAGAAACTGGCGATGAACTCTTGAACTTCCGGCAGCGTGATCTGGGTGGTCATGCCATCGAGTCAACCGTTGTTGGGTGACCGCCGACACGGTCATGACCGGTCAGTGGAACACCGAACAGTCCCGGCTCAGTCAGCGATCAGCGGCCACAGGCCGGCGGCGCCGGCGGCCACGGCGGCCTTGGTCACCGCCTCGTCCCAGTGCGCCACCGAGCCGTACTCCGAGCGCCACGCCAGGGCGGCCCTGGTGTATTCGTGCAGCCGGTGCTCGATGGTGGTGCCGATGGCGCCGTGCGCCTGGTGGGCGTTTCGCACCACCACAGACGCGGCGTGCCCGGCGCACGACCGTGCCACCGCCACCAGGAACCCCAGATTGGCGGCCGTCCAGTCGCTGGTGATCGCGACGTTCAGGGCGGCCTCGGTGGCCGCCCGCGCCAACGCCGCCTCGGCGGCGATATCGGCGACCATGCGCTGGATCGCCTGGAACTTCGACAGCGACCGCCCGAACTGCACCCGCGAGGAGGTGTGCTCGATGGTGAGCTCGAGTGCGGTGTCCAGCGCGGCGCAGACCTGAATCGAGCGCACCAGAGCCGATTTCAACCGCAACTGCTCGACCAGCGCGTCGTCGATGGCGCGGCTGTCGGATTTCAGCACCGCCAAATCGACGGTGACGGTGTCGCGCGGCTCACCGATCATGTTGGTCGCGGCGGTGATGGTCAGCGTTGAGGCGTCGACATCGGCGATGCGGTGCCCGTCATCGTCGGTGTCGGGAAAAACCACGACGACGCGGCCGGCGGCCTGCGCCCACGGCACCCCGGTGGCGGTGCCGGCGGCGTCGAGCACGCAGACCGTGCGCAGCGTGTCGTCGGCGGGCAGTCCGGCCGCCGCGAGCAACCAGCAGGCCAGCAGATCGTGTTCGGCGAGCGGGACGCGCACCCCGTGGCGGGCGGCCGCGGCGATGAGCTCGGCGGCCTCCGCCCAGCCGGCGCCGCTGCCTCCGTGCTCGGCCGATCCGGTCAGCCGCACCAGGCCCAGTTCGTCGAGGCTGGACCACAATTCGGTGTCATGGCTCACCGCGGCCGGGGCTTCATGGCCCTTGCGGTGCGCCGCGAACACCGCATCCATCATCTCGATCAGGTCGGGGTCGACGGCGGTGGCCACGCTGTTGGTCTCGTAGCCGGTTTCCGAGACAGTCATCGCATCCCCAATCCACGTGCGATCACACCGCGCAGTACCTCGGTCGTTCCGCCACGCAGGGTGAAGCCGGGCCGCTGATCGACCGCGACGGCGACCAGTTCGCGCAGCCGCGGGTCGACGGCAGTGTCGTCGCCGACGCGCAGATCGGCGAAATCGGCGATGTCCCCCTCGGTGGAGGTGCCCAGCAGCTTGACCACCGCGGCGGGCACATCGGCGGGCTCGTGACGTTCCAGCGCCCCGGCCACCGCGGTGGACATCTGATGCAGCCCGGCCACCCGGGCCACCAGCCTGCCGAGTTCAGCGTCCGGCGAGATCTGCTGCTGCGCCATGCTTTCGGTGACCGCGCTCAGCACCGGGAAGGTGGACAACACACGCTCGGGTCCGCTGCGCTCGAAGGCCAGCTCCGAGGTGACCTGTCGCCATCCGTCGCCGATCTCACCGAACACCATGTCCTCGGCGACGAATGCCTCGTCGAGGATCACCTCGTTGAAGTGGTGCCCACCGTTCATCGAGACGATCGGGCGCACCTGCACGCCGGGTCCGTCGAAGCGGACGATGAACTGGCTCAGCCCGGCGTGCCGGTGTGCGGGGTCGACGGGGGCGGTGCGGGCCAGCACGATGAAGGCGTGTCCGCGATGGGCGCCCGAGGTCCACACCTTGGTGCCAGACAGTGACCAGCCGCCGTCGACGGGGGTGGCCTTGGTGCGCACGCTGGCGAGGTCGGATCCCGAGTCCGGTTCGCTCATCCCGATGCCGAAGAAGCACTGGCCCGCGGCGATCTTCGGCAGGAACTCCCGCTTCTGGGCCTCGGTACCGTTCTTGAGCAGTGCAGGCACGATTTGGCGGTCGGCGATCCAGTGCGCGGCCACCGGGGCGCCGGCGGCCAGCAGCTCCTCGGTGACGACGAACCGTTCGATATGCGAACGGCCTTGGCCGCCATACTCTTCGGGGGCCGTCATGCCCAGGTAGCCGTGGGCGGCCAGCGCCGCGGTGAACGCCTCATCCCAAGTGCACAGCCAGGCGTCGACCGATGGGACGAAGGTCCCGGCGGCCAACTGCTCGGCCAAGAAATTGCGGACCTCGGCACGCAACGCCGCGGTGTCGGCGAGGTCGGTGCTCGCCGGTGGTACGAGCCGTGACCGGGCCATCAGACGGTCCGCCATTTCGCTATGCGCTGCTGATGTTCGGTGTCGGCGTGCGCCAACGGCTGCATGGCAGCGGCCATCGCCAACGTGGATTCCAGCAAGCCGGTGCGGGATTCCTGCAGCAGCCGCTTGGCCATCCGCAGCGAATGCGGCGGATTCTTGGCGATGCGGTCGGCGAGCTCGTTGGCGGCGGTCAGCAGATCATCCTGGGGGACAACGCGACTCACCAGGCCCCAGTCCAGCGCGGTGACGGCGTCGACGCGGTCGCCGGTGAACGTCATCTCGGCGGCCCGCTCGTAACCGATGGCGCGCTGCAGGAACCAGCTGCCGCCATCGCCCGGGATCAGGCCCAGTTGCACGAAACTCTCGGCGAACGAGGCGCGTTCGGAGGCGATCCGGATATCGCACATCATGGCCAGATCACAGCCCGCCCCGATGGCGGCACCGTTGACGGCGGCGATCAACGGGACCTCGAGGCGGCCCAATGCGCGCGGGATGCGCTGGATGCCGTCGACGTAGGCGTACCGCTGCTCGATCGGCACGAGGCCGAACATGCCCTGGCCGTCGGCCATCTCCTTGACATTGCCGCCTGCGGAGAAGATCTTGCCCTCCGCGGTGAGGATGACGGCCCGCAATCCGGTGTCGGCGTTGGCCTGTTCGGCCGCCGCCTCGAACGCCGCGATGACGTCCTTGCCGGTGATCGCGTTGCCCTGCTCGGGACGGTTGATGGTCCAGGTCTGCACCGACCCGTTGGTGGTGATGCGAAGCGGCTCAGTGGCTACCGACATGTCAGGTCTCCAGGCTCTCGGTGGGACGGGTTCACGGCAGCTGCAGCGACTTGATCTGCAGGAACTCCTCGAACCCGATCCGGCCGAGTTCACGGCCGATACCGGACTTCTTGTAGCCACCGAACGGCGCGGCCGGGTTGTACTTGCCGCCGTTGATGTCCAGCTGACCGGTCTGCACCTGCCGGGCGAAGGCCACCGCGGTGTCGTCATCGGCGGCCCAGACGGCACCGGAGAGCCCGTACGGCGTGCCGTTGGCGATCTCGAGGGCCTCATCGGTGTCGCTGAACGGGATGACCGCCAGCACCGGGCCGAACACTTCCTCCTGGCCCAGTTCGGAGTTCGGGTCGACATCGGCGAACACCGTGGGCGCGACGTAGTAACCCACGTCGCGGATCTTCTGCGCGCCGCCGGTCAGCAGTCGGGCACCCTCGCCGGACGCGCGCTCGATGAAGCCGAGCACGGTCTGCTGCTGTCCCGCCGAGGCCGACGGGCCCAGCCGGGTGCCCGGATCGGTCGGGTCGCCCACCGTGTACTTGGCGACGGCCGCCTCGATGATGTGGAGCGCCTCGGCGTAGCGCGACTGCGGGACCAGCATGCGGGTCCAGGCCATGCAGGTCTGGCCGCCGTTGAGGAACGCATTGCCGACACCGACCTTGACCGCGGTCGTCAGGTCGGCGCCGTCGAGGATCACGTTGGCGGACTTGCCGCCCAGTTCCAGGGCCACCTTCTTGATGGTCTTGCCCGCCAGTTCACCGACCCGGCTGCCGACACCGGTGGAACCGGTGAACGAGACGAAGTCGACGTCCGGGTGCTCGGACAGCCGCTCACCGATGACGCGGCCGGGACCGGACACCAGGTTCACCACGCCCGCGGGCAGGCCGGCGTCGTGCAGCGACTCGACGAACTCGAACACCGACAGCGGGGCCTCGTTGCTGGGCTTGAGCACCACCGTGCACCCCGCCGCGATGGCCGGGATGACCTTGGCCACCACCTGGTACAGGGGGTAGTTCCACGGGGTGATGGCCGCAACCACACCGTAGGGTTCGCGGGTCACCAGCGAGTTGCCGATGCGCTCCTCGAACTCGAAAGAGGCCAGCGCGTCCGCGAATCCGCGTGCCACCGCCAGCGGCACCTGCGTCTGCACGGACTGCGAGATACGGATCGGCGCACCCATCTCGGCGGTGATGGTCTCGGCGATGTCGGGCAGCCGCTTCTCCATGGAGGCGATCACCGCGTCGAGGCGTTCGCGCCGCTCGGTCACACCGATGTTCGGATCGAACGCCTTGCGGGCGGCGGCGACTGCCGCATCGACATCGGCGTCCGAGCCGCTGGGCACCACACCGAGCATCTGCTCGGTGGCCGGGTTGATGACCTGGATGGCGTCGGTGCCGGTGGGACAGACCCATTCACCGTCGATGTAGAGCTCGGTGCGGTCATAGTTGTGGTTGCTCATTCGGCGCTCTCCGGGATTCGGTGTCTGGGCAGCTGGCTTTTCAGGGGACGATGCTGGCGCGGACGTCACGCTTGTCCTCGGCCGCGGCGAACGCATCGTTGATGTCGTCGAGGGAGTAGCAGGCCGCCGCCAGCCGTTCGAAGGGCAGCTTGTCCTGGTAGGCGGCCAGGAAGTCCAGCGCGCGGGACAGTACCGCCGGGTCGTACAGCGACACCCCGACCATCGTCTTGTTGGCGAACACGAACCGCGACGGGTCGAACTCGAAGGTCTTGCCGATATTGATGTTGCCGATCTCGACGTACCGGCCGAACTGCCCGAGCAGTTTGAGGCCCTCGTCGATGGCCGAGGGATGCCCGACCACCTCGACCACGACGTCGGCGCCCTGCCCGTCGGTGAGCGTGCGGACGATCTTGGCGCGTTCCTTCTCGGTGGTCACCTCGGTGATGTCGATGACGGCGTCGGCGCCGAACGCCTTGGCCAACTCCAGGCGCTCAGGCACCCCGTCGATCGCGATGACCTTCGCCGCACCGCGGGCCTTGGCCACCGCCACCGCGTACAACCCGAGTGCGCCGGCACCCTGCACCACGACGTACTCACCGAGCCGCTGGTCGACCCGCTCCAGGCCGTACATCACCTGCGACAGTGCGCAGTTCGCGCCGGCGGCGATGTCATCGGACACCGAATCGGGGACGGTGTAGACCACGGCGCCAGCGGGCAACACGAAATAGTCACCGTATCCGCCGACGAAGTAGGGCGGCTCGTCGGCGCGGCCGAGCATGGCCATCTTCAGGTTCAGGCAGGCGTTGCGGCGCCCGGCCAGGCAGTTGCGGCAGGTGTGGCAGCAGAAGAAGTAGGGGAACACCACCCGGCTTCCGTCCGCCAGCGGTTTGCCGTTGGAGTCGGCGCTCACCCCGTCGCCCAAAGCCGCTACGACGCCCACCATTTCGTGGCCCAGCACGGTGGGCAGCTGCCCGCCGAGGCCGCGGGTGGCGAAGGTGCCGTGCCAGGCGTGCACGTCCGAGCCGCAGATGTTGGCGCGGGTCACCTTGATCAGGATCTCGCCCGGATTGATGTCGGGCAGGGTGACCGTCTCGATCTCGAACGGTTTGCCGGGCTCGTCGAAACGGGCGATACGGCCCTTGAACGGCGCAACAGTCACGGCTTGAAGTCCTCTCGGTTCACCTGCGGATGCGATCTGAGCCGCGGTCGGCGCGGACGCTCGGGCATGCACACGGCCGCATCTGTTTTCGCACGGTAACGGCGCCCGGATGGGCCGGGGGCCGCGCTTCCCGCCCAGCGGTCACTGTGGGGTAGGGCACGTCCGCACCGGGTGACGGGTGCGTCGGCTGGTGTGTCAGCCGGGATTCTGGGCGCCGGTGAAGTGGTCCCGCAGCACCCGCTTGAGGAGCTTGCCGCTGGGGTTCTTGGGCAACGCGTCGACGAAGAACACCCGCTTGGGCGTCTTGAACCCGGCCAGATGTGTGCGGCAGTGCGACACCACGTCGTCCTCACTGAGCTGGGTGCCGTCCCGGGAAACCACCGCGGCCGCCACGGCCTCCACCCACGTCGGGTGCGGCAGACCGAACACCGCCACCTCCTCCACCCCGGGGTGCCGGTAGATGACCTCCTCGACCTCGCGGCTGGCCACATTCTCACCGCCGGTCTTGATCATGTCCTTCTTGCGGTCCACCACATGCAGCAGCCCGTGCTCGTCGTAGTAGCCGAGGTCCCCGGAATGGAACCAGCCGCCCCGGAACGCCTCGGCGGTCTTGGCCTCGTCGTCGAGGTAACCCAGCATCAGATGCGGGCTGCGGTGCGCGATCTCGCCGACCACACCCGGTACCACCGCGACGTTGTCGTCGTCGAGGATGGCGGTCTCCACATTGATGACCGGTCGGCCCGCCGAGCCGGCGTGTGCGTCCTGCTCGTCGGGCCCCAGCGCCGACGCCAGCGGCGCCATCTCGGTCTGGCCGTAGAAGTTGCACAGCCGCAGATTGGGCAGCCGCTCGCGCATCTCGGCCAGGATCTCCACCGGCATGGCGGACGCACCGTAGTAACCTTTGCGCAGGCTGGTCAGATCCACCTGGTCGAACACCGGAGATCGCAGCAGGGAGATCCACACCGTCGGCGGCGCGAAGTAGTTTGTCACCCCGTACTTTTCGATGGTGCGCAGCACCAGCTCAGGGTCGGCCTTGGGCAGGATGATGCTGGTGGCGCCGAGGTAGATGTCGGTGATCAGGAAGTTGTCGAGCTGCGCGCAGTGGTACAGCGGCAGCGAGTGGATCTCCACATCGCTGGCTTCCATCGAGCCGGCGATGATCGAGCTGATGTAGTTGCCCATCAGGCTGCGGGTCGAGTGCATGGCGCCCTTGGGATGCGACTCGGTGCCGCTGGTGTACATCAGCCGGATCATTTGGTCGTCGTCGATGTGCGGGCTCGGGGCGGCCGAATCGGTCTGCAGCCACTGATCGAAGTCCGACCAGCCGGTCGGCGGTGTCTGCCCGGGCAGCACCAGCGCGGCCGTCGCCGCAGCGGTCCCGCTCGCGTGCATCGCCGCCTCGGCGGTCGGGGCCAGGTCGGCCTCGACCAGGAACCCGGTCACCTGGCTGTGCGCGAGAATGAAGGAGATCTCCTCGGCGGTGAGCATGAAATTGATCGGGACCAGCACCACCCCGGCGCGGGCGGTGGCGAATGCCAGGACCGCGTATTGCCAGCAGTTGTGGGCCAGCACCGCGACCCGATCACCCACGCCGAAACCGTTGTCGCCCAAGGCGGCCGTAGCGCGGTCGACCAGACGCTCGAACTCGGCGAAGGTCAGGCTGACATCACCGTCGATGATCGCGGTCTTGGTGGGCTGCTTACGTGCCGAACGCCGCGGGATATCGCCGAGGGCATGGCTTCGGGCCGAGGCGAGAACGGCCTGCAGATCATCCATGATTCGGACTGTAGGGGCCGCCGGACCGGTGTGATCGCGCGACGTCCCGCTCAGTAGAAGACGCTGGCTCGCACAAGCCCGGACGCTCACATACTCGATTCAAGAATCAAGGAGGATCGATGACGATCGCTGTGACCGTGGCAGCAGACCAGAAGTCGCTGGACCCCCAGGAACTGCGGGCCCATCTCGCCAACGCCGACGCCGGCATCCTGGTGGCGGTGTTGGCGCAGTTGACCGGTGACGCCAGTGTCGTGGACCGGTATGCAAGCAAGATCTCGTTCACGCCGGACCCGCCCGAGCAGACCGGCAGCACCGATCCGGAAACCCACGCCGAACTGGTCGAGGCGGTGGTGACCGCGCTGGAGAGCCCGCGCCCGGCGGATGCCGTGCCGTTCGATGATCCGGAGTTGTTCGCCGCTGTCGCACCGTTGGCGCTGGGCACCGAGGTGGGCCAGGAGTACGTCGGTCTGCTGCTGGAGCAGGGCGGCTTCCATGCCTCTCAGCCGGTGCTGCCGCGCACCGCGACGCTGCCCACCGGTTTCAAGGTCGTCATCATCGGGGCCGGTATCGCCGGCATGGCCGCGGCACTGGAGTGTGCCGCCGCCGGTATCGATTACGAGATCATCGACCGTAACGACGAGGTCGGTGGTACCTGGTACACCGCCGTGTACCCCGGTATCGGGGTGGACACCCCGTCGGCCTATTACTCGCTGTCGCGCGATATCAACGGCGACTGGTCGAGCTACTACCCGCAAGGTGCGGAATACCAGCGCTACCTGCAGTCGGTCGCCGACAAGAACGGGCTGCGCGAGCACACCCGGTTCAGCACCGAGGTGACCGCACTGCGCTGGGTCGCCGACCGCAACATGTGGGAGGTGCACAGCACCGGGGCCGACGGCACCACCGACGTCTCCTACGCCAATGTCGTTGTGCCCGCGGCGGGTTACCTGAACCGGCCGCGGTGGCCCGAGCTGCCCGGGCGGGAGACCTTCGCCGGGGTGAGCATCCACTCGGCCGAGTGGGATCCCGAGCTGTCGCTGCGCGGCAAGAAGGTGGCGATCGTCGGTGCCGGCTGCACCGCCGTGCAGATCGTGGACGCCTCGGTCGACGAGGTCGAGCACCTGACGGTCTTCCAGCGTCAGCCGCACTGGGTGGCGCCGCGCAAGCGCCTGACCGACGACGTTCCTGAGCACCGCCGCTGGCTCAACGCACATGTGCCGTACTACGCCAACTGGAACCGGCTGAAGTCCTTCTGGGGCACCGCCGACAACAACTATCCGGTGATCGTGCGTGACCCCGAGTGGGCGGCCGAGCATCTGTCCATCTCTCCGGCCAATGACGTGCTGCTGCAGATGTGCCTGGAGTACATCGACCGTGTCTTCGGCGCCGGTTCCGAGCTGGCCGCGAAGGTGACACCGGACTTCGCGCCGTATGGCAAGCGCATCATCCGCGATCCGGGCGGCTACTACGCGGCGCTGGCGCGTGACCATGTCGACGTGGAGGCCAGCGAGCCGGCCAGCGTCAACGAGCGCGGCATCGTCACCCAGGACGGCCGCCAGATCGACCTGGACGTCATCATCTACGCCACCGGTTACTACCTGGACTTCCTGTCCACGGTGGACATCGTCGGCCGCGACGGGATCAAACTCGCCGACGTCTGGGGTGACAGCCCCAGTGCCTACCGCGGTGGCCTGGTACCCGGTTTCCCGAACATGTTCATCTCCTCGGCCCCCAACTACAGCCCGGGCCACGGTGCCGGCCACAACTTTGGCGTCGAGGTCATGGTGCACTACGTGATGGAGTGCCTGCAGCTGATGGCCGAGCGGGGTGCGCAGACCCTGGAAGTCAAACCGGAGGCGTTCGAGACCTATGTCCGCTCCATCGATGACGCGATGGCGCGGACGGTGTGGTGCCACACCCCGACCGCGCACACCTACTACCGGTCCGGCGGCCGCATCGTCACGGCGTTCCCATTCAAATTGATCGAGGTGTGGCAGAGCCACCGCGCCCCCAACGAAGAGGATCTCGTCGTCGGATGAGTGAAATCCTGCACGGTAAGACGGCTTTGGTCACCGGCAGCAGCCGGGGCATCGGGCGGGCCATCGCCCAGCGGCTGGCCGCCGAGGGCGCAACCGTGGCGGTGACCGCCCGGTCCTATCAACCCTCGGCGTCGACCAGGGCCGGAACCACGGCCGAACTGCCCGGAACCATCGGGGAGACCATCGAGTTGATCGAGGCCGCCGGCGGCAAAGCCTTCGGCATCGCCTGCGATCTGGAGGACGCCGACCAGCGGGCGCGGCTGATCGACCAGGTTGCCGAGCGCACCGGCCGGTTGGACATCCTGGTCAACAACGCCGGATACGCCGACTACTCGATCATCGGAGACATGCCGATGGCGACCTTCGAACGGACCGTGGAGCACTATGTCCGCACCCCGTTCGTGCTGACCCAGCAGGCCGTTCCGCACATGCGCAAGCAGGGCGCCGGGTGGATCGTCAACATCGGCTCGGTCACCGGCCTGGCGCCCGCGCGGCCCTACCGCGAGTACAACAAGACCTCGGGTGACGTCATCTACGCCTCGATGAAGGCGGCACTGCACCGTTTCACCCAGGGGGTCGCCGCCGAGCTGCTCGACTCGAACATCGCGGTCAACGTGGTCGGCCCGTCCAGCGCGGTGCGCACACCCGGTGCGGCCAGCCTGATCCCGGACACGTTTCCGACCGAACCGGTCGAGTACTTGGCCGAGACGGTGCTGGCGATGTGTCACCTGCCGGCGGCCGAGCGCACCGGTCTGGTCGCGTTCAGCCTGCACTACCCGTGGTCGCAGAAGCTGACGGTGCACAGCCTCGACGGCTCCACGGAACTGCCGCCGTTGGAGCCGCCGGCCGCCGCGAACCCGAACATCCTGCCCCACGGGCTCTGAGGCCCTGCGGTACGCGCCGTCAGCGGAGCACGCGGTCGCTGTCGGTGCAGAAGCTGTGACAGACCCGTTCGCGCACAATGGCTTTCGGACATTCCGGATCGAACCATTGGTCGACCACCGCCCAATGGATCGGGTGCATCAGGTAGGCACCCATGATGCCGTCGGCATCGCTGAACTCCTGCTCGAAAACGTGCGTCCAGGTGTTCCCGACGGTGTGTTCGGGTCGGCTCAGCTGCCAGGCGCTGATGGTGGACACGTAGCGCGGCAAGAGTCGTAGGTCGGCCTCGAAGCGGGCCATCGTGTCGGCATCGGTGCCGTCGGAGACCCGCAACAACAGCGCGCGGTAGACGCTGCCGGTCGGGCGGTCGTCGATGGCGACGGGTGAGCCGTGGTAGTTCGCTCCGTTGACGCGGGTGACGGCGGGGTCGGCCAGGACGGCGTCGACCGCCGAGGCTGCCTCGGCCCATCCTTTGCTGTCGGCAAAACGCAGGTGCAGAAGCAGATCACCGCCGTTGCGGCTGCCCGCCAGTGTGGGGGACACCAGCGTCCGGGCGGCGCCGCTGCGCTGCGCCGCGTCGGTGAGCGCCTGTCGGATGCGGTCGCGATGGGCCTCCGCGACGTCGACGAGCCGGGTGACATTAAACATCGCAGAGCCCTTCGACATCATCGTGGGCGGCGGCCGCGCTGCGTTCCCGATCTAGCACGAGGTCGGCGACGCTGTCCCACCAGGCGCCGACGGCGGGGTCGGGTCGGCCCTTCCAGGTCATCTCCCACCACGCCTGCGCGCTGGGCAGAGTCCAGGTGACGGTGACCGTGTTGGGCTCGGTGTCATACCAGATCGGGGGCGAGATCAGCACATTGACCAACGTCATGCCGCGTTCGCGGGCGCCCGGGGCGTACCCGGACAGATAGTTGTCGATGAACTGCCGGGCGCATCCTGGCCGGGTGATCACCCGGTCGATGACGAAGACCTCACCGTCTGCCATGGCGACGACTTTAGAGTTCGGTGTTATCTCGGGAGTCGGTCGTTCCCGACCATCGGGAGCGCTCATTGACGCGATCGGGCCGTGAAAGGACGGTGGCTTCATGACCGATGCCTTCAGTCCGGTACAGATCGGACCCGTCCGACTGCGCAACAGGATCATCAAAGCCGCCACCTCCGAGGGGCGATCGCCCCAGGGGTTGGTCACCGATGATCTGATCGACTTCCACCTCAGCTTCGCCGAGGGCGGTGTCGGGATGACCACCGTCGCCTACTGCTGTGTCTCGGCGCAGGCGGCGAGTGCTCCCGGCCAGATCGTGATGAACGACGAGGCGCTGCCCGGCCTGCGCAAGCTCACCGATGCCGTCCACGCCGCGGGCGCCGCCATCTCGGCGCAACTCGGGCACGCCGGGGTTGTTGCGCACAAACGGCTTACGGGTGTCACCCCGCTGGCGCCCAGCAGGTTCATCAACCCGACATCGTTTGCTTATTGCCGGGAGATCAGTCGCAGCGAGATCGCCGCGGTCATCGATCAATTCGGTGCGGCGGCGCGGGTGGCCGTCGACGCCGGATTCGACGCGGTGGAACTCCACTTCGGGCATCTATATCTGCCCAGTTCATTTCTCAGCCCGCTGATCAACCGTCGCAAGGATGAGTACGGCGGCGATATCGACAACCGATCACGACTGGTCCGTGAGATCGCGCAGCGGGTGCGTGAAGTGGTCGGGGACAGCATCGCGCTGATCGCCAAGTTGGATATGGACGACGGCATGCCGGGCGGCATCTGGATCGATGAGGCCCTGCGGACGGTGCAGCTGCTGGACGCCGACGCCACACTGGACGCCATCGAACTGACCCAGGGTTCTTCGGTGTACCGGCCGCTGTACCTGTTCCGCGGTGACGTGCCGGTCCGCGAGTTCGCCAAGGTGATGCCGCCGATGCTTCGCCCCGGCGTGCGGCTGCTGGGCAAGGGCGTGATGGGCAGTTACCCCTATGAAGATCTGTACATGCTGCCTGCCGCGCGGCAGTTCGTACCGATCATGAAGAACACCAAGTTGATCCTGCTCGGCGGCATCACGAACCGTCAGCACGTCGAGACGGGCATGCGCGAGGGATTCGACTTCGTCGCCATGGGCCGGGCGCTCCTGCGCGAGCCGGACCTGGTGGACAAGATGGTCGCCGATGCCGGGACGCGGAGCCGCTGCAACCACAACAACAGGTGCATGGTGACGGTGTTCGGTCGCACGCACTGCGTGCTGGACCCGCAGCAGCGTTATGGGTCTGCCGAATCCATGGACGTCACCGCCGGCGGAACCATCCGGCGGTGACGTGGCTCATGGGTTGACCGGACCGCTGATCACGCCGGTGAGGTAGGCGCACGCCTGGGCGCGGGCCTCCTCGCAGATCGCCAGGCTCGGCATGGTCATGAAACCGTGCACGCCGCCCTCGAAGTAGCGCTGCACCACCGGCACCCCGGCCCGCTGCAGGGCCTCGGCGTAGGCGATTCCCTCGTCGCGCAGCGGATCATGACCGGCCACCACGGCCACCGTCGGCGGCAGCCCGGACAGGTCCTCGGCGTGCAGCGGTGAGGCGTAGGGATCGATCCGATCGGTCACGGCGGGCACGTACTGGTCCCAATACCACTGCAGCGCGGGCAGCGGGTTGTAGTAGCCGTGGCCGAACTGCCGGTAGGACGGGGTGTCGAAGTCGGCGGCGATGACCGGATACAGCAAGAGTTGACCGGCCAGTTTGGGGCCGCGGCGGTCGCGCGCCATCAGCGCGGTGACGGCGGCGAGGTTCCCGCCGGCGCTGTCCCCGCCGACCACCAGAGCCTCCGCGTCGTCGCCGAGTTCGGCGATGTGCTCGGCCGCCCACATGGTCGCGGCAAAGACATCCTCGGCCGCTGCCGGCCACTGGCCTTCCTCGGCCGCCCGCCGGTAGTGCACCGAAACCAGCACGGCGGGAAGACGATTGGCGAAGTCCCGGCACAAGCCGTCATGGCTGTCCAAGTCGCAGAACACCCAGCCGCCGCCGTGGGCGTACACCAGGGTAGGCACTGCGTTGCCGACCGCGGCTTCGGGCCGGTAGATACGCACGGTCACCGGACCATCCGGACCGGGTATCTCGCGATCCTCGACCGAGGCGACCGGCTCGGGATCGGCCACCGCCACCATCCGCGACCGGATCGCGGCACGGGCCTCGTCACCGGTCATGGTGTGGACCGGTGGGAATCCCCCATCCAGTACCTCGATCATGGCGGCGATCTGTGGATCGAGGGTCTCGCTGTCGCTCATGGCCGGTCGATTCACTCCGCAAGCGTCGCTCATGCCGGCTGCAGGCCGGGTTTGCGCATCACCGTGCGGTTGATCGGGCCACCGCGCAACGGACGCATCTGCTGCAGAGTCGGTGTCACCCGCATCGGGCCGCCCTCAACGGCACGCCAGATACCCATGGCGGCCATCCGCACCGGCGCCACGAGCTGCTGGTCGAACTTCATCTGATTCATGGGTCCACACACCGACACCGCGGCGACGGCCTGACCCGGATCGCCGATAGGGGCTGCGACACAGCCGAATCCGGGGACCGACTCCTCGCGGTCGAAGGCAACGCCGTGGGAACGGACCTTCGCTAGTTCGGCGCGCAGCTGTGCGGGCGTGGAGATTGAGTACTTGGTGCGACGGGGCAGGGCCGAGGCGGTCGACGCGTCGAGGTCCGGCTCGCCGGCGAAGGCCAGCATCGCCTTGCCGACGGCGGCGCAGTGCGCGGGCTGGCGTCCGCCGACGCGGGTCGGGATGGCGGCGGTCAGGCGGTTGCCCACCTTTTCCATGTACACCACATCCGAGCCCTCCAGCACCGCCAGGTGGACGACCAGGCCGGTGGCGGCGTGCAGTTCGTGCAGCATCGGGATCGCAGCCTTGTGTAGCCGGTCCTGGTGAACGGCCAGCGAACCGAGCTCGACCAGCCGCATGCCCAGCTCGTAGTCACGGCCGGAGCGGCGCAGCCAGCGCAGCTGGACCAGCCGCTCGAGCATGCGATGTGCGGAGGAGCGCGGCAGCCCGGTGCGCCGGACGATCTGGGCCAGCGTCAGCCGGCCGGGGCCGTCGAACGCGTCCAGCACTAGAGAGACCCGGTCGATGACAGCGCTCGGGGTCTCGGCGGCTGCCTTGGTGGCGGGTGCGAGCGGGCTTTCGATGGTCACGGTCATCGTGGTCCTCCGGGGCTGTTCATATTTCTATTAGTCATATACCTAATGCTCATATAGGAGTATCACACCGCTGTGGCTGCTGTCACATAGATCGGCCGATTCTCAGGTAGCGAACAACGCCGAAAGCCGGGTGTGCTACCGCACAACCCGGCTTGACCTGAGGCTTTATGAACCCAGTTCGGTTACAAATTGATTGCCTCGGCGTGTCGCCTCCGTCAGGCCGACGCCGCGCTGCGACCGGCCCGCCGCCCGTAGAAGCTGCCGTCCCCGAGCGATACGCCGCTGGCGTAGCCCCAGGCGGCGAGTCCGGCGGCCGACCGCCCCGCGGCGAACAGGCCGGGAATGGGGTCACCGCTGACGTGCAGCACCTCGGCATCGAGCGTGGTGGCCAGACCGCCGAGAGTGAACCCGCCGGTGCTTTCCCGCAGATCGATGGCGCCGACGGGGGAACCGATCGGCTTGATCCACTGCGGCTTCTTGTGCAGCAGCGGATCCTCGCCGCGCGCCGCGCCCTCGTTGTAGGCCGCGACGGTGGCCTGCAGCGAGCCCGGAGCCAAACCGATCTCGGTCTCGAGTTCGGCGACGGTGTCGGCGACCCAGGTCGGCGGCCGCAACATCAACTGCGGCGACAGCGAGGCCATCGCCTCTTCCTGCGCGTCGCCGTCGATGATCAGATACGCCGTGTTGTCCTGGTGGTACAGCGTCAGCTGGCCGATGCGGCCCGGATAGGTGTCCTCGGCGACATAGCGTTGCCCCCTGGCGTTGACCAGGATGCCGCGCACCAACTGCTGCGGGTCGGCGAAGATGGCGACCTCGGTGGCGTCCATGTGGGCCAGGTCGGCTCCGAGTGCCTGGGCCATCTGGATGGCGCGGCCGTCGTGCTGCTCGATCGAGGCGGCCGGTCGGCCGGCGATCCGCGGGGCGTACTGCGCCACCATCGCCTCGTTGTAGGCGAAGCTGCCGGTGGCCAGCACCACACCGCGCCGAGCCCGGATGGCGACCTCGTCGCCGTACTGGCGCGCGACCACACCCACGACCCGACCGTCGGCCGAGACGACAAGCCGTTGCGCCCGAACGTCATACAGTGCGCGGGCACCGGCCGCGGTCGCCGTCTCGACGAGTGGCTTCATCAGCATGTATCCGGCGGAAGCCTCGCCCTGCTTCTTGTTCGACATCTGCGGGACGTGGCCGCGCGGGGCGGGGGTGGCGATGGTGTTGAACGGGAACGAATTCTCGCCACCGGAATACATCAAGCCCTGATCGCCCATCGGCTCCCAGCCGGGCTCGCCGAAGAACTCCTCCTTGAACGTCACCCCGCAGCCGACGAGCCAGTCGAAGTGCGCGACGCTGCCCGCGCAGTAGTCGTCGATGCGCTTCTCGTCGGCGCCCGGTCCCATGGCGATCTTGAGAAAGGCGGCCATGTTGTCGACGGAATCCTCGAAACCGCAGGCCTTCTGGACCGAGGTGCCACCGCCCAGGTAGATGAAGCCACCGGCCATCGAGGCCGCGCCGCCCCAGGAACCGGTGCGCTCGAGCACGAGCACATCGGCACCGGCGCGCGCGGCCTCCACGGCCGCCGAAGCACCCGCCACGCCGTAGCCGGCGATGACGACGTCGGCCTCGTGGTCCCAGCGGGAGATCTCGGCTTCGGCGACCGGGACGATATCGCTTGTCACGGGCGCATCGCGGCAGGCAGGTCGTCGACCCACTGGTGGCCCCAGTAGCTGTCGGCGGTGATTTCCTCAGCGGTGTAGTAGTTCTCGTCGACCCGCATGCCCTCGGTGCCGAACTCGATATCCCAGTCGCCGGGGGCCCGGACGTAGAAGGACACCATCTTGTCGTTGGTGTGCCTGCCCAGCGTCGAGGACAGCTGGAAGCCATCGGAGTTGATGCGGTCCAGCGCCTGGCCGACCGCGTCGAGCGTGTCGACCTCGACCATCAGGTGGATGAGGCCGGGATCGCGCAAGGTCGCGGCGGGGCACAGCGCCAGGCTGTGATGGCGCTGGTTGACACCGAGGAAGCGCACCCGCACCGGGCCGAACTCCGGCGGCACCGGCACCCGGAATGCGCCGCGGGACTTGAATCCAAGGACCTCGGTGTAGAAGTCGAACATGCCCGGCACGTCCAGCGCGGGCAGCACCACGTGGCCCAGCCCCTGCTCGCCGGTCACGAACTTCGCACCGAACGGCGTCACGATCGGGCTGTGGTCGAGCACCGCGCCGTGGAAGACCTCCAGCGAGGTCCCGGCCGGATCTTCGAAGGCGATGACCTCTTCGACCCGACGGCTGTCGGCCTCGGCCAGGGACAGCTCCTTGTACGGGGTACCCGCCGCTTCCAGCCTGCGCTTGACCTCATTGAGATCCGCCGAGTCACGCACCTCCCAGCCGACCGTGACGATCCTGTCGGTGTCACCGGGGGAGACGATGATGCGGGCGGCCCGCTCGTCCATCCGCAGATACAGCGAATCCGGATCGGGTCCACTGCCGGTCGCGAAACCCAGTGCGTCGAAAGCGAATTGGCGCCAGCGCGGGATGTCCGTGGCCTGCACGGTGACATACCCAAGACTCTTGATCAAACTCATGTGTCGACCTTTCCTAGATCATCGCCCGCAGCGGGCCCTGCGGGTCCACCCCGAGCGAACTGAGTGCCGATGCGTGATAGACGGTGCTGGGGACGTGGATGGCGTGCGCCTGACCCACGTGCACATCGCGCCAGTACCGCTGCAGCGGCTTGTCCATCCGGGTGCCGTTACCGCCGCAGCGGGCGAAGATCTCGTCGACCGCGGACACCGCGCGCCACACCGCGCGGACCTGGGTGCGCCGACCGGCCGCACGATCCTCGAAGGACACCTCCTTGCCTGCGTCGACCATGTCGTAGATCCGGTCGACGTTGGCCAGCAGTTCCTGGCGGGCGGCGTTGATGTCGGCGGCCGCCTCACCGATCGCGTACATCACGTACGGATCGTCCTTGATGGCTACACCGCTGGAATTCACCCGCTGGCGCTGGTAATCCAGCGCGGCGGCCAGTGCACCCTCGGCGATACCGATGGTGGCCGAGGAGATGCCCAACGGGAACATCGTCGACCACGGCATCAGGTACAGCGTCTCGGTCATGCCGGCCTCGCGCTGGGCGGTGCCGTCCATCACCTTCATGGCGTCCATGGTCCGGTAGGACGGCACGAACGCATCCTTGACGATGACGTCCTTGGACCCGGTGCCGCGCAGGCCCACGACATCCCAGGAATCCTCGACGATCTCGTAGTCCTTGCGCGGCAGGATCATGTGCAGCATCTGCGGCGGCATCAGCGGCTTGCCCTCGGCGTCACCGATCATGGCACCCAGGAAGATCCAGTCGCAGTGGTCGGTGCCCGAGCTGAACTGCCAACGGCCGTTGAAGATGTAGCCGCCGTCCACCGGTTTGGCGACACCCTGCGGGGCGTACGGCGAGGCAACCCAGGTATCGACATCGTCGGCCCAGATCTCGGCGCCGACGCGCGGGTCGGCGTACGCGAGCTGATAGGGGTGGACCCCGACCACACCGTTGATCCAGCCCGCGGCCGGGTCGAGCGCCGCGGTGGCCATCACGGTCTCGGCGAACTCGCGCGGATGGACCTCCAGGCCGCCGTGCTTCTTCGGTTGCAGCAGACGGATGTTGCCGAGCTGCTTCATCGTCTTGACCGTGTCATCGGTCAACTTGCCGATCTTCTCGGCCTCCTCAGCCTGTCCACGCAGTTGGTCTGCGACGTCGGCAAGGCTGTCGATCACCCGTTGTGTCATACCTACGATGGTCGCGCCTGGCGGCCTCGACCCGCAGGTGCCGTCCCAGTGAGCGGAAGTGAATCGGGGCCACGTTTATGGTGGCAGCGGCTCTAGAACTCGACCTTGATGGTGTCCGACAGCGGGCAGGCCTGGCAGGCGAGGAACAACCCGTCGGCGATGTCCTCCTCCTCCAGGATTGCCGCATTCCCGAGGTCGACCTGGCCCTCGACAACGGTGGCCGCGCAGGACCCGCAGTTGCCCTCCCGGCAGGAGTAGGGCACCTCGATACCGGCGGCCATCATGGTGTCGACGAGGTTGCGTCCCACCGGCCACGTCAGGTGATGGACCTCACCGTCGATGGAGATCTCGGCGTCGGCCCCCTCCCCGTCAGCAGGCAGATCCTCGACCGCCACCTCGGCGAACGGGTCACCGTCCAGGGACTGGAACACCTCCAAATGGACGTGCTCCCGTGGGATTCCGGCCTCGGTGAGCGATTCCTTGACCACCGACATGAACGGCGCCGGACCGCAGATGAAGGATTGGTATCCCGAGAAGAGCCGGGCGAAGTTGCCCAGCTGCGCGAGCGTGGGCAGGCCTTGGATGGACTCCAGCCAGTGCAGCACGGTGAGCCGGCCGGCGTACCGCGCCGCGAGCTCGCGCAGTTCGGCGGCGAAGATCACCGAGGCCTCGTCGCGGTTGGCGTAGCACAGCACGACCCGTCCGGTGCCGGCGACCAGCACCGATTTGAGGATGGACATCACCGGCGTGATACCGCTGCCGGCGGCCCACAGCAGGAAGTCACCGTCGAGATCGCGCGGGGTGAAGATGCCCGACGGTGGCAGCGACTCGATGGTGTCGCCGACGGAGACGTTGTCGCACAACCAGTTCGAGCCGTACCCGCCGTCGGTGCGCTTGACGGTCACCTTTGGTGCGTCGTTGGTGTGCGGGGAACTGGCCAACGAGTAGCACCGCGCCACCGAACCGGTCTGATCGCTGGGAATCCGCAGGGTCAGGAACTGGCCCGGGCGATAGTCGAACCGCGTCTGGTGTTCGCCCGGTACGGCAAAGACCAGGGATTTGGCATCGCGGCTCTCCTCGATCACGTCGGTGACGGTGAGGGGCACTGCGCGGGGGGCGGCCGGGGGGCGGCTGCCGGTTTCGACGTCGCTCATGGTCTGCAGTGTGACCCATACCGGGACTCGGATGCGCCGGCGCTACCAGTGGACGGGACGAAACTCAGATTCCGATGACCATTGACCGGGAGAAGATCGGACCTGGTGTCCGCGCAGGTCCTAGCGTTCACGGTGTGAGTGAGAGTGCAGACCATGTCGACGTTGTTGTGGTTGGTGCCGGATTCGGCGGCCTCTACGCCCTGCACAAGTTCCGGCAACAGGGCCGGTCGGTGCGGGTGTTAGAGGCGGCGCCCGAGGTCGGCGGCACCTGGTACTTCAACAGGTATCCCGGTGCCCGATGCGATGTCGAGAGCCTGGACTACTGCTACTCGTTCTCCGAGGAACTGCAGCAGGAATGGACCTGGACGGAGAAGTACGCCACCCAGAGCGAGATCCTCGACTACATCAAGTGGGTCGCCGACAAGCTGGATCTGCGGTCGGGCATCACATTCAACACGCGGGTCATCTCGGCGGTCTTCGACGAGGACGCGCTGCAGTGGACGGTGACCACCGACACCGGTGAGACTGTCACGGCCCGCTTCGTGGTGATGGCCACCGGTCCGCTGTCCTCGCCGCTGAAGCCGAACATCAATGGGCTCGACGACTTTGGTGGTGAGGTTTACCACACTGCGCACTGGCCACACGAGGGTGTCGACTTCACCGGCAAGCGGGTTGCGGTGATCGGCACCGGTTCCTCGGGCATTCAGTCGATCCCGATCATCGCTGAGCAGGCGTCGCAGCTCTACGTCTTCCAGCGCACCCCGAACTACAGTGTGCCCGCGGGCAACCGGCCGCTCAGCGCCGACGAGATCACCCAGGCCAAGGCCACCTACGATGAGCGCAGGCGGATGTCGTGGCGCAGCGGTGGTGGATCGCCGCACGTGGCACATCCGAAGATGACCATGGAGGCCAGCCCCGACGAGCGTCGCGATGCGTTCGAGAAGCGTTGGCAGCTGGGCGGTGTGTTGTTCTCGAAGACCTTCGCCGATCAGATGATCGACATGGAGGCCAACGAAGAGGCGCGCAAGTTCTACGAGGAGAAGATCCGCGCGATCATCGACGATCCCGAGGTCGCCGAACTGCTGATCCCGAACGATCATCCGATCGGCACCAAGCGGATCTGCACCGACACCAACTACTTCCAGACCTTCAACCGGTCCAACGTCACATTGGTCAGCGTCCGCAAGACGCCGATCGAATCGATCGACGCCACCGGGATCAACACCACCGCCGACCATTTCGACGTCGACGCGATCGTGCTCGCAACGGGTTTCGACGCCATGACCGGCACGCTGGCCAAGATCGACATCGTCGGCCGCAACGGTCAGAAGCTCGTCGAGGACTGGGCCGACGGCCCGCGCACGTACCTCGGCCTGGGTGTGGACGGGTTCCCGAACCTGTTCCTGGTGTCCGGCCCGGGTGCGCCCGCGGTGCTGGCCAACATGGTGCTGCACGCCGAAGCGCACATCAATTGGATCGCCGACGCCATCGACTACCTCGACGAGCACGATGTGGACGCCATCGAGGCGACCGCCGACGCGGTCGACGACTGGGTCGCCGAATGCAACAAGCGCGCCGACGCGACGCTGTTCCCCAAGGCCAACTCCTGGTACATGGGCGCCAATGTGCCCGGTAAACCCCGGGTATTCATGCTCTTCATCGGCGGGTTCGCCACCTACCTGGGGATCTGCGCCGACGTGGCGAACGCCGGCTACAAGGGATTCAGCCTGCACAAGGGTTCGTGATGCCGGACCTAGCCGACAGGGTCGCGGTCGTCACGGGCGCGGCGCGCGGCACCGGCCGGGTGCATTGTGAACGCCTGGCCGACGCCGGCGCCGACGTGATCGCCGTGGATACCGGTGACCCGAGCGAGTTGGCCGCCACCGCTGACGCAGTGACCAGCCGGGGGAGGCGGTGCTTCAGCGGTGCGGCCGACGTCCGTGACCTGGACGCGCTGCAGGCGGTGGTGGCGGCCGGTGTCGCCGAACTGGGTCGCCTGGACCTCGTGGTGGCCAACGCGGGGATACACATCGCCGGCGCGCCGACCTGGGAACTGAGCGCCCAGGCGTGGGCAGACACCCTGGACGTCAACCTCACCGGTGTCTGGCACACCGTCAAGGCCACCGTCGGTCACCTCGGCCCGGCCGGCGGGTCGATCGTGATCATCGGCTCCACCAATGGTGTTCGTGGGACCGCGAACACCGCGCACTACACGGCCAGCAAGCACGCGATCGTCGGACTGGCACGAAGCCTGGCCAACGAACTCGGGCCGCGCAACATCCGCGTCAACGTGGTGCATCCGGGTGCCGTCGGCACCGCGATGGTCCGCAACGAGGCGACCTACCGCCGGCTGTGCCCGGACATCGAGAACCCCACCGAGGCCGACGCGGCGCGGGTCCTGACCGCCCGCAACCTGCTGCCCATTCCCTGGGTGGAACCGGTCGATGTGGCCAACGCGGTGTGCTTCTTGTGCTCGGATGAGGCGCGCTACATCACCGGCACCCAGCTGGTTGTCGATGCCGGTCTGACGCAGAAGGCGTAGCGGTGGGCAGGATCAGCGGCAAGGTTGCTGTGATCACCGGTGCCGCACGCGGAATCGGTCGTGCCCAGGCGGTGCGGTTTGCCGAGGAGGGCGCCGACATCATCGGCGTCGACCTGTGCGGGCCGGTGGGCACCGTAATCATTCCGCCCGCCACCCACGAGGACCTGGCCGAGACGCAGCGCCTGGTGCGGGCCGCCGGTGGGCAGATGGTGTCCGCGGTCGCCGACGTGCGTGACGTCGATATTCTGCGCGCTGCGGTCGATGCCGGGGCCGCGCAGCTGGGCGGTATCGACATCGTCTGTGCGACAGCAGGTATCACCTCCCGTGCCACCG
Organism: Mycobacterium sp. NPDC003323; assembly: GCF_053589535.1. Classification (NCBI taxonomy): domain Bacteria; kingdom Bacillati; phylum Actinomycetota; class Actinomycetes; order Mycobacteriales; family Mycobacteriaceae; genus Mycobacterium; species Mycobacterium sp. NPDC003323. The sequence continues at coordinate 41,587 of NZ_JBSFSB010000024.1, read as the reverse complement.
CGGTGGAGATGGCCGAGGACACCTGGCAGACCATGCTGGACGTCAACCTCACCGGGGTGTTCCACACCTGCCAGGTCACGGTGCCACACCTGATCGCCCGCGGCGGCGGGTCGGTGGTGTTGGTGAGTTCGATCGCCGGGCTGCGCGGTCTGGTCGGGGTCGCCCACTACACGGCGGCCAAGCATGGGATGGTGGGGTTGATGCGCAGCCTGGCCAATGAGCTCGCCCCGCACCGGGTCCGGGTCAACACCGTGCACCCCACCAACGTGGACACACCGTTGATCCAGAACGACGCAGTCAGCAGCGCGTTCCGGCCGGACCTGGACCGGCCGCCCACCCGCGCGGAGTTCGCCGCGGCCGCGCGCCCGATGAACATGCTCGACATCGCGTGGGTCGATCCGATCGATGTCGCGAATGCCAGCCTGTTCCTGGCCTCCGATGAGGCGCGTTACATTACCGCGGTCACCCTGCCGGTGGACGCCGGCAGCACGCAGCGCTAGGAGCCCCGGTGAAGAATTGTCCGCTGGTCTTCTTCTCGTTCGTCAGCCTGGCCGAGGCCGATCCCGACGGGCACCGTCGCTACAACGAATGGCACCAACTCGATCATCGCCCGGAGAATCTGGCACTGCCGGGGATCGCCTGGGGCGACCGTTGGGCACGTCCGGCGGATTGTAAGGCGGCTTCGATTGGCTCAACCGAGCAGGACGATACCGACTACGTTGCCATGTACTGGTTTCGAGATCCCGTCGAGCGGTCGATTCTGGAGTGGGAGCAGTTGGGAGCGGACTCCTTCCAATGGGGCCGCGGACCACTGATTCCGGGTGTCCGTCGCACACTGCTGGCGTTCTTCCGGCCGGTGAAGGGCTATTCCGCAGCTTCGGCACTGGTGGCGCCGGAGATCATCCCCTACCGACCCAACCGAGGCCTGTGCGTGACACTGACCCGCTACGCAGACCCGTTGGGATTGGACACTCACGCCGCGTACCAGTGGGAGGACCGCACGGTGATCCCGGCACTACTGGAGTTGCCGGGTGTCGCCGGGGCGTGGACGTTTGCGCTGGACCATCATCAACAGAACGGGATGCGGCTGCGCTCGCAGGACGCCGACGACGCCCCGGGCGGGCTGCGCCTGCGACTGCTCTACCTCGACGACGATCCGGTCGCCACCACTGCCCGGGTCCGGGCCCGCAGCGCAGAACTCGCGCAATCGGGCCCGGCCACCGGCGACGTGGTGATCGACAGTCCGCTACGGACAATCATCCCGTGGCAGGACTGGTGACCACCGTCAGCGGAGTTGCGGTCGGCGGCGCGATCGGGCAGCGCGTTCCGGTGAAGATGGTTGCCGCACAAATGTTGCAGTGGATGCACAGCGACTTGGTATTCGCTTCGCGCTGAATCTGATTGATCAGATCGGGTTCGCGCAGCAGCGCACGCGCCATGGCGACGAACTCGAACCCGTCCCGCATGGCGGTGGTCATGCCGTCGAGGTCGGTGACTCCGCCGAGCAGGATCAGCGGCAGGGTCAGCGCATCGCGGAACTGCCGCGCATAGTCCAGGAAGTACAGCGGCTGGTATGGGTAGGACTTGAAGACCGCTCGACCGAACATCTTGATCCCCAATTTCAACAGCGGGGACTGGGATTCGGCCATCTCGTTGAGCGGAACGTCACCGCGGAACAGGTACATCGGATTGAGCAAGGACGAACCGCCGGTCAGTTCCAGCGCGTCGACCGTGCCGTCGGCCTGCAGCATGCGCGCGAACTCCAGCGATTCATCCAGCCACAGACCGCCGGGCACACCGTCGGTCATGTTCATCTTGGCGATCACCGCGATCTTGCCGTCGGCGCTCTCGCGAACGGCCTGCAGTGTCTCGCGGGCGAACCTGGCCCGGTTGGCCAGTGACCCGCCCCATTCGTCGCGGCGGCGGTTGACGTTCGGGCTGAGGAACGAGCTGACCAGATAGTTGTGGCCGAGGTGCACCTCGACCGCGTCGAACCCGACTTCCCGGGCGTAGCGGGTGGCCTGTCCGTGCGCGGCGGTGATGCGGTCGATGTCGGCGCGGGTGGCCGCGCGGTCCAAGCTCATCGACAGCGGGTTCGGCCGGGTCGACGGCGCCAGGGACGGCAGCCCGTTGGATCGGGCATTGGCCACCGGCCCGGCGTGGCCGATCTGCGCGGAGACCTTGGCGCCGGTGGCGTGCACCGCGTCGGTGAGACGCTGCAGTCCCTCCAATGCCTCGGGCCGCCAATAAATCTGGTCGCGCTCGGTGCGGCCCTCGGGGGCCACTGCGAGGTAGGCCACCGTCGTCATCCCGACACCGCCACGACCGACGGCGGTGTGGAAGTCGATGAGTTTGTCGCTGACCAACGCTCCGGGGGTATAGCCCTCGAAGGTTGCCGATTTGATGACTCGGTTGCGCAGGGTGATTGGCCCGAGCTGGGCCGGTGCCAGTGGGTCGGGGACGGTCTCGACGTCCAACATGTGTGCCTCCTTGATGGTTGCCGGTTACTGGGCTGTGTCCGGGTCTTCGATGGTGAGCCAGCGCAGGGTGCGCTCGACGGCGTCGGCGGGGCTTCCCTCGGCGCCGGACTGTGCCCACGCGAGCAGGGCGGCGAAGGAAACCTGGTGGTAGGCAGTGGCGAAGGCACGGCATACCGGCTCGGGCAGATCGGGGGCGCGGTCGGCGATGTAGGCGCCGACGGTGTCGATCCAGGTGGCGTGCGCGGCGGTCGCGGCCGCCACCAACTCGGGTTCGCGTTGCATCACCGTGAGCCAGTCGGGGGTCAGGCGACGTACCAGCGCGCCGTGCGATACCGACTCCACCACCGCCGCCGTCACAGCAGCGGCCAGCGGTTGCGCGGGGTCCGTCTCGACCAGGGCGTCACGTAGCCGCGTCGTCGCCTCGGAGACACCCAACCAGGCGATATCGGCGCGGGACGGAAAGTGGCGCATCAGGGTTCGGGCGCTGATGCCGGTGGCCTCGGCGAGTTCGCGCCAGCCGGTGCCGGCGTAGCCGTCGCGGGCCCACAGTTGCAGCGCGGCTTCGGCGACCGCGACCGGGTCGAGCACGGTCGGGCGGCCGCGTCCTGGTTGTGGTGCCGAAGCTGGCATGCTTTCCATCGAAGCATTTTTGTCGTACCGTGTCAAAAATCAGGGCTGCAGCCGACGCGCAGCGTTCAACAGCAACGAAGGGCAGAGGTGCATGGGTACGTACGTGGTGAGTGGGTCGGCTTCGGGCATGGGGCACGCCGCCGCGGAAAGGCTCCGTGCCGCAGGTCATGTCGTGATCGGTGTAGACATCAAGGACGCCGATGTGGTGGCCGACCTGTCCACCGGAATCGGTCGTCGTACAGCAATCGACGCTGTCCTGCAGCGCTGTGACGGCGTCCTCGACGGCGCGGTGCTGGCCGCCGGTTTGGGACCGATTCCTGGACGGGAGCGGTTGATCGCCGAGGTCAACTACTTCGGTGTCACCGACCTGCTGACCGGCCTACGGCAGGCGTTGGCCCGCTCCGGGCGGGCCAAGATCGTGGTCGTATCGAGCAACTCGACCACCGTGACCCCGCTGGTGCCGCGGCGCGCGGTGCGCGCGCTGTTGAACGGTGATGCGGAGCGGGCGCTGCGCGCGGTAGGTGTCTTCGGGAAACGGTCTGCGCCGATGATCTACGCCGCATCGAAGATCGCGCTGTCGCGCTGGGTGCGGCGACACGCGGTAACCCCGGACTGGGCGGGTGCGGGGATACGGCTGAACGCGATCGCCCCGGGCGCCGTCATGACCCCGCTACTGGCCGAGCAGTTGACCAATCCGGACGAAGCCAAGGCGATCAGCGCGTTCCCGGTGCCGATCGGCGGTTTCGGCGACGCCGGTCACCTCGCGGACTGGATGCTGTTCATGCTCTCGGACGCCGCCGATTTTCTCTGCGGCAGCATCATTTTCGTTGACGGCGGCTCGGACGCCTACTTCCGCGCCGACTCGTGGCCGGCGCGGTTGCCCGCGGCGATGTTGCCGCGGTACACCGCACGATTCCTCGGTTATCGGCGCTTCATGCGCCGTCGGTGAGGAACGCCAGCACCGTCCGCTCGAACGCCGCCTTCGCTTCGATCATGACCCAGTGCCCGCAGTTGGGGAACACGTGCAGTTCGGCGTTGGGAATGGTCCGCATTGGCACCAGCGACATGTCCAGCGGGCTGACGCGGTCATCACGGCCCCAGGTCAGCAGCGTGGGCGCGGCGACCTTGTGCATCGTCGCCCACGGCAGCGGGAAGTCGGCGTTGCGCATCATCTCCATCATCGCTGCGAAGGCCGCCTTGCCGTACATGCGTCGCGCCGCCGCGAGCGTCTCCGGATCGGTGGCCAGCGTCCAGCGCTCCTCGATCAACTCCTCGGTCACCAGCGACTCGCTGTAGACCATCGAGCGCAACCAGTCGATGAGCCGCTGCCGGGTGGGGTCCTCGGTGAACTCCTGCAGCAGCCGGATGCCCTCGCTGGGGCCCGGGCTGTAGATGTTGGTGCCGATGCCGCCGATCGTCACCAGCTTGCCGATCCGGTCGGGATGCTTGGTGGCGAAGTTGATTCCGACGCCGCCGCCCATCGAGTTACCGATCACGTCGACCTTGTCCAGGCCCAGCGCATCCACGAACTGCACGGCGGCGCCCTGCGCGTCCAGCATCGGGTGGCCGCCGAAATCGTCGCTGACTCCGAATCCCGGGAACTCCAACACCAGGCAGCGGAAATGCTCGGCGAACACCCCCAGGTTGCCGCGGTAATTACGCCAACCCGTGACCCCGGGGCCGGATCCGTGCAGCAGCAGCAGCGGGGGACCGTCGCCGGCCTCGTGATAGCGCAAGACCCCGGAGGGAGTGCTGATTTCACGCTGGCTATCGGTGTAGTCGACTGTCATGATGTGATTCCACACGATCGGCATCGCAAATACACCCCGGATGCCGTAGAGCGGGATGCTCCACACAACTTGTGAGCCAGAGAACTTCCGTTCAGTGGACTCGGACCTTTTCCGCACTTGTGCACGTCGCACAATGGTGCCGATACCGCCCGGCGAGGGCGGTGCAGTTCTGGAGAAGGTGAGGACACATGCTGCCGGCCGACGTGCGCACGGAACTCGCGGCCGTTCTGGCTGAGGCCGAGCGCAGCAGGGTTGCGACGATGCCGTTGACGGATCGGTATCCGGATATCGATGTGGTGGATGCCTATGAGATCCAGTTGATCAATATTCGTCAGCGGGTGGCTGAGGGTGCTCGGGTGGTGGGGCACAAGGTGGGTCTGTCCTCGGAGGCGATGCAGAAGATGATGGGTGTCGATGAGCCCGATTACGGTCATCTGCTGGCCGATATGGAGGTTTTCGAGGACAAGCCGGTGGCGGCGGGGCGGTTTTTGTATCCGCGGGTGGAGGTCGAGGTGGGGTTCATCTTGGCCGATGATCTGCCGGGCGCGGGGTGCACCGAGGATGACGTGTTGGCCGCGACGGCGGCGTATGCGCCCTCGATCGAGTTGATCGATACCCGGATCACCGATTGGAAGATCAAGTTGTGCGACACGATCGCCGATAATGCGTCCTCGGCGGGGTGGGTGTTGGGGCGGGAACGGGTGTCGCCCAAGGACATTGACATCAAGAACATCAATGCGACCCTGAAGCGTAATGGTGAGGGGGTGGCCGAGGGGCGCAGTGATGCGGTGTTGGGTAATCCGGTGACCTCGGTGGCGTGGTTGGCGCGCAAGGTCGATTCGTTCGGGGTGCGGTTGCGGGCCGGGGACATCGTGTTGCCGGGGGCGTGTATGCGGGCGGTCGATGCGCGGCCGGGGGATGAGTTTGTTGCTGATTTCGATGGGCTGGGTTCGGTCCGTCTGTCGTTCGAGTAGGGAGCCTGTTATGGCCGAGAAGTTGTCGGTGGCGATTGTGGGGTCGGGCAATATCAGTACCGACCTGTTGTACAAGTTGTTGCGGTCGGACTGGTTGGAGCCTCGGTGGATGATCGGGATCGACCCGGCGTCGGAGGGGTTGGCGCGGGCGCGCAAGTTGGGGTTGGAGACCTCCCATGAGGGGGTGGACTGGTTGTTGGGCCAGGCCGAGAAGCCCGACATCGTGTTCGAGGCCACCTCGGCGTATGTGCATCGGGATGCCGCGCCGCGCTACGAGGCGGCCGGGATTACCGCGATCGATTTGACCCCGGCCGCGGTGGGCCCGGGGGTGATCCCGCCGGCGAATCTGCGGGCGCATCTGGATGCGCCGAACGTGAACATGGTGACCTGCGGTGGGCAGGCGACGATTCCGATGGTGTATGCGGTCAGTCGTGTGGTGGATGTGCCGTATGCCGAGATTGTGGCGTCGGTGTCTTCGGCGTCGGCGGGTCCGGGGACGCGGGCCAATATCGATGAGTTCACCAAGACCACCAGCGCCGGTGTGCGTGATATCGGTGGGGCGGCGCGCGGGAAGGCGATCATCATCTTGAACCCGGCCGAGCCGCCGATGATCATGCGCGACACCATTTTCTGCGCGATCCCCGAGGATGCCGATCACGGCGCGATCACCGCGTCGATCAAGGAGGTCGTCGCGCAGGTGCAGAGCTATGTGCCCGGTTATCGCCTGCTCAACGAGCCGCAGTTTGATGAGCCGTCGGTGGTCAATGGTGGTCGGCATGTGGTGACCACGTTCGTCGAGGTGGAGGGTGCCGGGGATTATCTGCCGCCGTATGCCGGGAATTTGGACATCATGACCGCGGCGGCGACCAAGGTCGGCGAGGAGATCGCCAAGGAACGCGTCGGAGCGGGAGCACAGGCATGAGTACAGGCGAGATTTTCTTCAACCCGGTGTGGGATGTCCGGATGACCGATACGTCGCTGCGCGACGGGTCCCATCACAAGCGTCACCAGTTCACCGCCGATGAGGTCCGCTCCATCGTGGCCGCGTTGGACACCGCGGGGGTGCCGGTCATCGAGGTGACCCACGGCGACGGCCTGGGTGGGTCGTCGTTCAACTACGGGTTCTCCAAAACCCCTGAGCAGGAACTGATCAAGCTCGCGGCGCAGACCGCCAAAGACGCCAAGATCGCCTTTTTGATGCTGCCTGGGGTGGGCACCAAGGAGGACATCAAGGCGGCGCAGAACAATGGTGGGGAGATCTGCCGGATCGCCACCCACTGCACCGAGGCCGACGTGTCGATCCAGCATTTCGGGTTGGCCCGCGAACTCGGCCTGGAGACCGTCGGGTTTCTGATGATGAGCCACACCATCTCCCCGGAGAAGCTGGCCGCCCAGGCCCGCATCATGGCCGATGCCGGCTGTCAGTGCGTGTGCGTGGTGGATTCGGCCGGCGCGCTGGTCCTCGACGGGGTGGCCGACCGGGTGGCCGCACTGGTGGCCGAACTCGGTGATGACGCCCAGGTCGGGTTCCACGGGCACGAGAACCTCGGGCTCGGCGTCGCAAACTCGATCGAGGCCGTGCGCGCCGGGGCCAAGCAGATCGACGGGTCGTGCCGCCGCTTCGGTGCCGGTGCGGGCAACGCCCCGGTGGAGGCGTTGATCGGGGTGTTCGACAAGATCGGCGTCAAGACCGGTATCGACTTCTTCGACATCGCCGATGCCGCCGAAGAGGTCGTCGCGCCCGCGATGCCGGCCGAGTGCCTGCTGGACCGCAACGCCCTGATCATGGGCTACTCCGGGGTGTACTCCAGCTTCCTCAAGCACGCCATCCGCCAATCCGAACGCTACGGCGTACCCGCACACCAGCTGCTGCACCGCGCCGGGCAGCGCAAACTGATCGGCGGCCAGGAAGACCAACTCATCGACATCGCCCTCGAGATCAAACGCGAGCAAGCCGGCGTTTAATCGATTTCGGCGCGCTCACCTCAGCTCGGCGCGGGTGAGCGCGCCGAACTCGTTCAGTCGTGTGGCAGCCACTTGTGCCGCAACACGTTCCACCTGGTCACGCCAGAACTGCAGCCACTCCGGGGACGGGAAGATGTGCGTGCGGCGTTCCGTCATGGCTCGAGCCACCAGATCGGCGACGAACTCCGTGGTCACACCCTCGTCGATGCTGGCGTTGACCGAACCGCGCAGGTCCTCCGACTGCGGATCCGCCACCGATCGGGGAGTATGGTCCGGCGGGGCGTTTCGCTCGTCATCGCGGATCGCCGTGGCGTTGTAAGCCGGGCAGAGCACCGCGACGCCGATGTGCGGGTACTCGGTGGCGAACTCGTGCGCCATCGTCTCGGAAAGGGCGACCACCGCAGCCTTGGTCGCCGCGTAGGGATGGAGGGGAGCAGTGGTGAGGAATCCGGCCGTCGACGCGGTGTTGATGATGCAAGCCTCGGGCTGTTCAGCAAGTATCGGCAGAAAGATGTTGCAGCCGTTGACGACGCCCCACAGGTTCACCCGACCGTCCACCGCCAGGTTGCGAGGCTCGTAGTAGCGAAGCGCTGCATTCCGCCGACACCTGCGTTGTTGCAGAGCACATGTACCGCACCGAAACGCTCGAGTGACTGGACGCCGAGATCCCCCACGGACCTCTCGTCGGCGACGTCGGTGTGAACTGCTTCGACGTCGCCAACCGCTGCCAGATCCTATTTTTCTGTGGCGAGATCATGCACATCGTTGTCCGCAATGACGACCTTCAGCCTTCGCTGAGGAACCGGCGGGCAAGTACCAGGCCGATACCATTCTCTCCACCGGTGATAACGGCTACTCGACCTCGAATATCTCGCATTTGCGTCAGGTCCTGGCGTTGAGGCTTGGCGAGCTGGGTTCGACCTCAGCGGTCGATACTGGTAGTCCGAGACCGACTGCGGTGACACTGCGGTCCATCCTCGATTGGAGGTCAGCGAAGCCAATTCTGCCCTGTAGCAGGGCCGGCATGTTCACTGACCAGATGTCGGTCAACAATTCACTCGCATCGTTGCGATCGCTCTGATGACAGCCAGCGGCGTGGGCAAACAGCGAGCACAATTGGGTACGTACGATGTCTGGTCCCGATGAGGCAGCGTTGGCGATGAGGTATGAGCGTACGAACGCCGCTGCCAGCAAGGGTCTTTCGGTAATTCCTCGGGTGATCCGCGCGACGGTATGCCTGATCCGCTCGACCGGATCTTTGATTCGATTCAGTTCACCTCGGACGTAGGGAACCAGTTCGGTCAGCCACAGGTGGAGGCATGCCACCAGGAGTTCGTCCTTGGAGGGAAAGTACCGATACAGAGTTCCGGGCGACACATGCGCGCGATGCGCGACCGCTCGGATCTGAAAGGTGTCGTATCGCTGATCGGTCATTTCCAGTGCGGCCCCGAGGATGCGATCGGCCGATGGGCGAGTCTTCGCTTCAGCGGCAGTCTGCCGGGTGATGACACCGTCTCCTCCACGGTGCAGCTCGGTCTTCGGCAGGTAAGCCGGCCCGGCACAGTCGTGCGGGAATGATGGATCTGCCGTGTGACCGTCAAATAAGCTTCGCAGCAAAGCATCTCCCTACAATGACTCGCTCCGACACGTCACTCGGCGTCGCTGCCGTCGTGATATCGACCGAAGTGACGGCATGCCGCCGCGGACTCGCGAGCACACGATAAGCCCGAGTGCCTCTGATCGATCGGCGGTCTCTCGGTCACCGGAACACGGGTACGTGCCCTCTCCATCGAGATAGATGGGAGCATTCGCACGGTACTGGTGCGACGTTGTACAGACTCCGTCCCAGTCTGCGAGACAGAACCGCTTCAAGAGGATCACCACGCTTAACGATGTCGCTGAAAGTCACGACACCAGGAGGCGCGGTGAATCAAACATCGGCGACCGACCCGACGCTGCTGCGTCGCGTCGCGCTTTCCAGCCTATTGGGCACGGCCATCGAGTACTACGACTTCCTCGTGTACGGAACGATGAGTGCGCTTGTCTTTGGTCTGGTCTTCTTTCCAGAGTCGAATCCCGCCGTGGCGACCATCGCAGCTTTCGGCACATTGGCTGCTGGATACATTGCGCGCCCGGTGGGAGGGATTCTCTTCGGTCACTTCGGTGATCGTTTGGGCCGGAAGTCGATGCTGATCTTGACGATGGCGCTGATGGGGTCGGCGAGTTTCCTGATCGGTGTCCTGCCTACGTATGCCGCCATCGGTGTAGCGGCACCAATCCTGCTTATATTGCTGCGAGTCGTCCAAGGGGTTGCGATCGGCGGTGAATGGGGCGGTGCCACATTGATGGTCACTGAGCACGCCGACGCCGGCAGGCGTGGTTTCTGGAACGGCCTGATGCAGATGGGGTCGCCGATCGGATCCTTGTTGTCGGTCGGCGTGGTCACTGTCATCACCTTGCTACCCGAACACGACCTCTTGTCGTGGGGTTGGCGCGTACCGTTCCTACTGAGTCTGCTATTGCTCGGTGTCGGAGTGTATGTGCGGCTCTCGATCACCGAGAGCCCGGTCTTCGCAGCCGCGTCCGAACGTGCCCGCGTCGTCCAGCCTCGACTTCCATTCGTTGAGGTTCTCAAAATGCCGCGAACGCTGATAGTTGCCTGTGCAGTTGGTATCGGTCCGTTCGCGCTGACGGCGCTCATCAGCACCTACATGATCAGCTATGCGACCGCGATCGGCTACCACCGCACCGACGTGATGACTGCTTTGATCTTCACCTCGCTGACCGGACTGGTAACCATTCCTCTGTTCTCTGCCCTGTCTGATTTCGTCGGTCGCCGCCCGGTAGTGCTCGCCGGTGCCTTCGGAATCATGGTCTACGCCTGGCCGTTCTATGCACTGGTCGATCTTCGATCTCAGGCGTACCTCACTCTGGCTATGGTGGTTGCACAGATCATCCAGTCCATGATGTACGCCCCTCTCGGGGCGCTGTTCTCTGAGATGTTCGGTACCAGCGTTCGGTACACAGGAGCTTCGATGGGCTATCAGCTGGCAGCTCTGCTCGGCGCGGGCTTCACCCCTTTGATCGCCAGCAGCTTGCACGCGCAAAGTGTCTCGCGTGGGCCGCTGGTGCTGCTTGCCGCCGGATGCGGATTGGTCACCGTCACGGCGGTGTCGCGCCTGACCGAGACGCGCGGACGTGATCTGACCAAGATCTAGCAGCCGCAGTGCCGTTATCCAGCGAGGGATTCATCGGACCAAGCGGGAAGGGATCCGACAGCGGCTCGGTGACCACGTCCCACGCGTAGATCTGACCCTTGTGCTTGCCGACGACGGTCGAGATGTTCTCACAATTAGCTACTTTCAGATCCTCTGGACCGGTCACTGGAAGAGCGCATTCAGCGCGTGCAACGTCGTGACGCTTGTCGCTCAGAGGCGTGTGGCGGGCGGACGTTCTGTGTCGCGCGCTACGCCGAACTGATCGAGGAGTTCCACACCTGCTCATCATCGGGGCCGACAACAGCGAGTTGAAGGCGCACTACCGGACGCAGATGAACCGACTAGCGCATACGCGGCTGGTACACACATCGCTGAGCCAGCCTGGGCGGTCACTGCAGTCCGACCGCGAACACCACCATGACGTGCGGGAACCGATCCTGGCTAAGGACGGTGACAGCGCAGAACTCGTCATGCGCGAGCATGTCCGCGCGAGCCGGCGGGCGCTGCTGGCGGGCGATCGATCTTATGACTTCGCCGGATCGGGAGATGGTCGGCGGGCCTCGCAACTGCGCAGGTCAGGGGAGTGGCTACACCGGTGGGCTGCTGAGGTCGGCAACAGGTTCGAGTTTGCTGATCCGGTAGGGCGATGCGAGTCAACGTGCTGTAAGCCACACATAGTACAGCTTTGTTCATTGCTGTAGGTGACGTACCGTTGCTGACGTAACCGTCAATACCTCGGCGGTGGTGACTCAAGGGAGAGTTCTCATGGCGATGTCGGCCACCCGTTCCCTGGCCGCACTGGCGGCCGCCGCCGCATTGGTGCTCACTGCCTGCGATGGCAGCCGGGCCGATGCCTCTGTCCACGCGTCGGGCACGTGGCCGGCGGAAACTGTCGAACTGCTGGTCGGCCATACCGTCGGTGGCTCGAGCGATGTGATCGGCCGCGCCGTGGCCAAGGGGCTCAGTGCCGACCTCGACGTCCCGGTTCGGGTCTCCAATCGCGGGGGCGGCAACGGTGCGGTCGCCGCCGCGCAGGTGGCTGCCGCCCCGGCGGATGGATCGGTGATCGCCATCGAGAACGCATCGCTGTATGTCCTCACACCACTGGCGGTCGGCCCCGACCAGGCCAGCCACATCGCAGATGTCGACGTGGTCTACGGCATCTCCAGTGAGGACTATGTGCTGGTCGCCAACCCCGCCAACGGCTTTCGCACCATCGACGAACTCCAACGCACCGATCGGACCGTCAGGTACGGCACGGCCGGTGCCGGCACCGGATCTCAGCTCGCCGGCGCGCTGCTCATGCAGGGGGCCGGCGTCACGGCAGAGCCGGTGCCGTTCGCCGGCGGAGCGCCCAACCTCGCGGCAGTGCTCGCCGATGATGTCGACGTCGCCGTCGTCCATGTCGGAGAGGCGATCGAGAACATCAGGTCGGCAAAGCTGATGCCGCTCGCGGTGTTCAGCCCGGAACGGATCAGATACCTGCCCGAGGTGCCCACGGCCACCGAGCTCGGGTTCGATGTCACGGTGTCGCAGTACCGCTTCCTCACGGCGCCCAAGGGCACGTCGGAGGCGGTCAAAGGCGCGCTCATCGCTGGTCTGAAGGCCACCTTCGCCACCGGGTCCTACCAGCGCTTCAACTAGCTCAACAGCCTCACACCGATGGAGATCCCCGGCGATGATGTGCTGTCACACCTGACCGCGGACGCCGACCGCTACGCCTCGATGGCCGCCGCGGCAGGGATCGGCCTACGCGACGTTGCCTGAGCAACAAGGGCATCAGTCGGCACCGGAGCTGTTCGTTCAGCGCAGCGCGTCGGCCGTCGCCTGATCCGCGGGCAGAAACGCCTCGATGCTGAGCTCGGCCGCCGTCAGATCCAGCGCGGTGCCGAACGTGGTGACGGTGCTCAGGAAGGTCAGCACCTGTTCGTCGGGGCCGGCGAGTTCCAGTGGGACGACCACGCCGCCGAGGTCGGTGGTCTCGGCCTGGCCACCCGGGTAGGACTCGATCTCGGCCAGCAGCGCCGCCGACTCCTCCGATCCGCTCAGCGCGGTTTCGCGGCGCAGCCGCCCGATCACGTGATGGCGCCACTGCGCGAGATTGCGGATGCGCGGCGCCAGGCCATCGGGGTGCAAGGAGATGCGCAGTGCATTCGGTTCGGCCAGCAGGTGCGGCGCCACCTGATCCATCAGTACTCCGGCACCGGTGTTGACCTGCAACACATTCCAGGTCCGGTCGACGGCCAGGCACGGATACGGGTTGTAGGCGTCCAGCACGCGTCCGACGCCGGTGCGCACGGCCGACATCCCCGGATCGTCGAGACTCCGCTCGGAGTATGCCGGCGCCAGCCCGGCCGCCAGCAACAGCTGGTTCTGCTCGCGGGCGGGAACCTCCAGCGCCTGGGCGAGCCGCAGCACCATGGCGCGGCTGGGCGCCGACCGCCCGGTCTCGATGAAGCTGACATGACGCGCGGACACGTCGGCCTCCAGGGCCAGATCGAGCTGGCTCAGGCGTCGGCGCTGCCGCCACGACTTCATCAATGAGCCGAACGGCGGGTTCGGTACCTGTACGACGGTCACCCGCTCAGTCTCGGACAGATCCTGCGGCCACACCATTACCTTGCGGGTAATTGAGCTGCGCACCCGTGGCGAGGACGGTGAAGACATGACAACGACATACGCCTCGGATCCCACGATTCCCCGGTGGTTGCGGTTGGTGTTGCGCTGTGACCGGGCCGGCTCATCCTGGTACATCGGTACCGGATTCTTCTTCGCGCCGGTGCTGGCGGTGGTGTCGCCGTGGCCGGCGGTCACCACGGTGCTGTGGGTGCTGATCGCGCTGGCAGGTCTGTGGCTGGGACTGCTGGGCATCGCGATGGCCACCGGCCTCGCGTTGGTGCTACGACGCAACGGCGAGATCGACGAGGACTATTGGCGCTCGATCCTGGACTATCGCGACAACGCGAGAGTTACTGACCGGCCCTCTGTTTCGATGCGCCCAGGTAGTCGACCTGCCAGTGTTTGATGCCGTTGAGCCAGCCCGAGCGCAGTCGCTCGGGCTGAGCCAGCGAGGTGATATCGGGCATCGCATCGGCGATCGCGTTGAACATCAGGTCGATCGTCATCCGGGCGAGGTTGGTGCCGATGCAGTAGTGCGCGCCGGTGCCGCCGAACCCGACATGCGGATTTGGGTCGCGCAGGATGTTGAACGTGTACGGGTCGTCGAACACGTCCTCGTCGAAATTGGCTGCGCGGTACATCATCACGACGCGCTGACCCTTCTTGATCTGGACACCGGACAGTTCGGTGTCCTGCAGGGCGGTGCGCTGGAACGAGGTCACCGGCGTGGCCCAGCGGACGATCTCGTCGGCGGTGGTGGCCGGCCGTTCGCGCTTGAACAGCTCCCATTGATCCGGGAAATCGGTGAACGCCATCATGCCCTGGGTGATCGAATTGCGCGTCGTCTCGTTACCGGCCACGGCCAGCAGTACGACGAAGAACCCCAGCTCGTCATCGGAGAGCTTGTGGCCCTCCACATCGGCCTGCACCAACTTGGTCACCAGATCCTCGCCGGGCGCGTCGGCCCGTTCGGCGGCCAGTTTCATGCCGTAGCCGATCAGTTCCACCGACGCACTGATGGCGTCGTTGTCGGCGAACTCCGGGTCCATGTCGCCGACCATCTGATTCGACCAGTGGAACAGCTTCATCCGGTCTTCCTGCGGCACGCCCATCAACCCGGCGATCGCCTGCAGCGGCAGCTCACACGAAACCTGCTCGACGAAGTCGCCGGACCCCTCGGCGGCGGCCTTTTCGGCGATATCGCGGGCGCGGTCGGCCAGGTCGGCGCGCAGCAGCTCGATCGCCCGCGGGGTGAAAGCCCGCGAGATGATCTTGCGCAGATGCGTGTGGTGCGGAGCGTCCATGTTGAGCAGCACGAACTTGCCGGTGTCGATGTGGTTTTGGACAGTGCCGTCGGCGTAGCGGGGCAGCGCGGTCTTCTCCAGGCTGGAGAACACATCGCTGCGCCGCGACACCTCCTTGACGTCCTTGTGCTTGGTGATCACCCAGTACCCGCCGTCGCCGAAGCCGCCGACATCCGCGGGCTGCTCGTTCCACCAGATCGGCGCGACGCGGCGCATCTCGGCGAATTCCTCGACCGGCAGGCGCTCGGCGTAGATGTCCGGATCGGTGAAATCGAAACCCGCGGGCAGGTTGGGTCGGGGCGCTGGTGCTGTGTCGGTCATGGCGTCGGCACTCCTCACGACGAAGTGGTCTAGTGGCCTAACGCATTGCTACACCACGCCCGGGCCTGCTCGGAGGAGCTTTCCCAAACTCGTACAAAGTCCTGAGAGGAACCTGTTCTCATTCCGCTCGAGTAACGCGCACCCCCCAGTTGGAGATACATTTTCTGCGAACCAACAGTCCCTTGGGTAACAGTGAGAGGCAGCCGCGATGAGTGTCGATGTCCGACGGTTTCTGACCACGACGGGTTTGTGCGCCGCGGGCGCGATCATCGCGCTGGCGACTCCGGCGACCGCGCTCGCCGAACCGGCACCACCGGCGCCCGTCGTCCCGGCCCCTGCACCGGTTCTTCCGGCTCCCGCCGCGCCGGCACCCGGCCCGGCCGTCGTCGCCGCACCCGCGCCCGCACCCGGCCCCGCCGTCGCGGCACTCGCGCCGGCCGCCGGCCCCGCGGTCGTGGCAGCGCCCGGCCCGGACGGCACCCCGCATCTGCCGAGCCCGGACGCGCTGCCGGTGGGAACCACCATGGACCCCGCCCTGGCCAACCGCGACGCGACGCCCAACACGAGCTATCTGCGTGACCTCTGGCAAGCCGTGCAGAATCAGGAGATCAGCGGCAAGGAAGCGCTGATCCTCGGCCTCTCGCAGCGCGGTATGAACACCCCCATGCCGGCCCAGGCGCCGGGGCCGAACGTGCCGATCCAGTACCCGCGTAATCCGGCGGCCGCGCCGACTCCGGTACCGCCGGGGGCCCCGCTGCCACCGGCCGCGCCGCTACCGCCGGCCCCCGCGCCGCTGCCTTAGCCGGTCTGGGACACCGCCACCCGCTCCACCCGGGCCGGCACATGCTTGTGCCACGGGGTACCGGCATAGGCGTCGCGCCACTGCGAGGCGGTGAGTTCGTTGGGCGCGACACCCGGGGTGACGGCGCGCCCATCGGCGCCCACATGGTCGACCCCGAACCCGTTGGGCAGTGAGATGTGACCGGCCTGCATGGCCGCGCTGACCTCCACGACGGCCTCCGCCGACCCGGTCGCGGTCGTGATGCGCACCCGGTCGCCCGCGACCACCCCGGCCGATGCGGCATCGGCGACGCTGATCCGCAACGCGCCGTCGGGGTCGCGTTTACGCCACGACGGGTCACGCAGGATGTCATTGGCGGTGTAGGCGCGACGTTCGCCGGCCGACAGCACGAGCGGGAACTCCACACTGGTCAAAGCGGAAGGCGCGGCAGCCAGCGCCGCCGTGTCTGCCAGCATCTCGGGGATGGCCAGCGCGATCCGCTTGTCGTCGTGGCTGATCAGTGCGAAGTCATCGGCGTACCGGTGTTCGGTGAAGGTGACTCCGGATCGGCTCTGCAGGATCGCGCGGAACAGCGCGTTGCCATCGGCGTAACCGGCCCGGCGCACCGCATCCGGATACGCCATCGCGGTCTTCTGTGCCAGGCCCCACAGGGCTGCCGCACCGGCCAGCCCGTCGGGCAGGGTCGGTCCCAGCGTGTCGTACAGGACGAACGGAAGCACCCGCCCCAGCGCGGGATTGGAGCCGACCGTCGCCAGGAACGTCGCCGTGTAGGCCTCCAGCCCCTGACGCGCCGCCACCCGCAGCGGATGCAGGTCCTGCTCGCCGACCACACCGAGCGCACGCACCAGCCGGGCCCAGATCTCCGGTTCGGGCAGGGTGCCGGGCAGCGGATCGAGCACGGGATGGCGCAGGTGAAAGGTGTTGTGCGGGAATTCCAGATTGAAGAACGTCGCCTCCGGCTTCTCGAACTGGCTGGCGGCGGGCAACACATAGTGCGCCAGCCGCGCGGTTTCGGTCATCGCGACGTCGATGACCACCACCAGCTCAAGCGCCGACAGCGCAGCGCGGACCCGCGCCGAGTCCGCCACCGAATGCGCCGGGTTGCTGCTCTCGACGATCATCGCGCGTAACCGGTCGGGGTGGTCGGTGAGGATCTCGTCGGGCACCACGTTCGAGGGCACCAGACCCGAGATGATCGGGGCTCCCGTCACCGGGGTCCGGCCGACACCACTGGCACTGAACAACGGTGCGAACGACGAGTGCAGGTGCTGGGCACCGCGTTTGGCGAAATTACCGGTCAGGATCCACAACAGCTTGTTCAGGTATGAGCACAGCGTGCTGTTGGGCGCCTGCTGGATGCCCAGATCCTCGAACACCGAGACGCTGTGGGCCGCCGCCATCCTGCGGGACGCCGCCCGGATGAGCGCCTCGTCGACACCGCACCTGCGGGCGTACTCGCCGATCGGCACGTCGGCGAGCACGGCGCGCACGGCCTCGACGCCGGTGACGTGGGTGGCGAGGAAGTCCTCGTCGCACAGGTTCTCCTGCACCAGCACGGCGGCCAGCGCGGCCAGGCACCAGGCGTCGGTACCGGGTCTGACCCGCAGGTGGAAGTCGGCGAGGTCGGCGGTGTCGGTGACCACCGGGTCGATGACGATCATCGAGCGCGCCGGGTCCTTGGCGATCTCGTTGAGCACCACCCGCGCCCGCGGGAAGCTCTGCGACATCCACGGGTTCTTGCCGATGAACACCGACACCTCGGCGTGTTCGAACTCGCCGCGGGTGTGGCCTCCGTAGAGCTGGGCGTCGACCCAGAACTCCCCGGTCTTCTCCTGCGCCAACGCATTCGAGCGGTACCGCGATCCGATCGCCTTGAGGAATGCCCCGCTGTAGGCGCCGCCCAGATGGTTGCCCTGCCCCCCGCCGCCGTAGTAGAAGATCTTGTCTCCGCCGTACTCGTCGCGGATACCGGCGAACTTCGCCGCGATCTCGGAAATAGCGGTTTCCCAGTCGATCTGCTCGTATGTGCCGTCGTCGCGCCGGCGCAGGGGAGAGGTCAGCCGGTTACGATTGTTCTGATAGTGGTCCAGTCGCAAAGCCTTGTTGCAGGTGTAACCCTGCGAGGCCGGATGGGCCTTGTCGCCGCGGATCTTGGCGATCGTGCGGTCCTGTACCTGCAACACGATTCCGCAGTTGCATTCGCAGAGGATGCACGCGGTCGGTTGCCAGTCGGTCGTATCGGTCATCTCAGGCCTTTCCATCCCCGGTTGCGGCAGTGACGAGGGCGCGTAGCTGCCGATGGACGAGATCCAGTGCGGTGGTCGCGCCGGTGGTGCGGCACACCAGGATGGCGCCCTCGATGGAGGCGGTGACCAGCACGGCCAATTCGGCGGCACGCTCGGCGTCGACTCCGTCCGCGACCATCAACTGTTCGATCTGGCCGATCCAGCGGGTGAAGGCCGCGCCGGCGCGCTCGGTCACCTCAGGGTTGTCGGCCTCCACGGCCACGGCCACCACCGGGCAACCGGCCCGGAACCCGGTCGCCGACAGCTGGCCACGAAAACCATCGGCCACCATGTCGAGTGCGGCCAGGGCATCGGACGCCTGCGATATCTGGCGGGAGATGTGATCGCTGGCGAAATCAACTGCTTCGCAGAGTAATTGAGTCCGTCCGCCGGGGAAGTAATGGTAGGCCGATCCGCGCGGCGCGCCACTGTGCTCCAGCACGTCGGAGATGGCGGTCGAATGCGCTCCGCGCTCGCGGATCAACAGGGCGGCGGAGGCGACCATGCGGTCGCGGGGGCTCGGCATGAGGGGCCATCCTTCCGAAATTATGTAGAGCAGCATACATAACGGGCAGGCGGGCCGGTCAACACGGGAAAACGCGAATCCCGCCGGTCCGGGAGAACGGAGGCCGGCGGGATTCGCTGGTCTGCTACTTGGCGGCCACGTTTACACGCTGGCCGCCTCGTTGAGCTCATTGAGGGTGTTGGTGGCCTCCAGGTATTCCTGCACCCACCGCTCGATGACGGCCGAGGTCTTCTCGACCTTGGCGAACTGGCCGACGACCTGGCCGACCGGGTTGAACGCGACGTCGACGGACTCGTTCGGGTACTTGTGCGTGGCCGCCACGGCCATGCCCGAGACCATGTACTGCAGCGGCATGCCCAGCGGCTTCGGGTTCTCCGGCTTCTCCCACGCCTCGGTCCACTCGTTGCGCAGCATGCGCGCGGGCTTGCCGGTGAAGGACCGGCTGCGCACGGTGTCCTTGCTGGTGGCCTTGGCGTAGGCGGCGTGCTGCTGCTCGGTGTGCTCGGATTCCTCGACCATCACCCACTGCGAACCCGTCCAGGCGCCTTGGGCGCCCAACGCCAGCGCGGCCGCGATCTGCTGGCCGCTGCCGATACCGCCGGCGGCCAGCACCGGCACCGGGGCGACCTCCTTGACCACCTGCGGCCACAGCACGATCGAGCCGATCTCACCGCTGTGACCGCCGGCCTCACCGCCCTGGGCGATGATGATGTCGACGCCGGCATCGGCGTGCTTGCGGGCCTGCGACGGAGATCCACACAGCGCGGCGACCTTGCGGCCCTCGGCGTGGATGTGCTCGATCATGTCCCTCGGCGGGGTGCCCAGTGCGTTGGCGATCAACGTCATCTTGGGGTGTTTCAGCGCAATCTCGACCTGGGGGGTGGCGGTGGCCTCGGTCCAGCCGAGCAGCTGCAAAGCATCGTCATCGCTGTGCTCGACCGGCACACCGTGGTCGGCCAGCAACTTCTTGGCGAAGTCGATGTGTTCCTGCGGGACGAGGTCGTTGAGCGTCTTTTTCAGGACCTCGGGGTCCATGTCGACGGAATCCATGCCCTCGTACTTGTTCGGGATCACGATGTCCACGCCGTAGGTGTGGTCGCCGATGTGCTCATCGATCCAGTTCAGCTCGATCTCGAGCTGTTCCGGGCTGAATCCGACGGCGCCCAGCACGCCGAACCCGCCGGCCTTGCTGACCGCCACCACGACGTCGCGGCAATGGGTGAACGCGAAGATCGGGAGATCGATCCCGAGCTGGTCGCAGAGGGGAGTGTGCACACATGCTCCTTGGTTGGGCGATCCGGAATCGCAGACTGAAACGTGTTCTAGTTTAGTATCCCAGCCGTTGATCTGCGCAATGGCCATGCCCACTTTCGTCGGCATGAAGAGCGTCATCGTGCGAGAATGTCATTACCGTTTTAGGAAAATGGCTTTAGCAGCCGTCATCACCCCAGGGGAGCCGACGCGATGAAGGACTGGCTGGCGAACTCACTGGTGCTCGTGTCGGACTACCGGGTGCCCGATCCCACCCAGGTGTGGCCGCTGCTGCAGCGCCGCACCGAGGCCCTGGCGGACATGGGAGTGCACCACGTACTGGTCTACACCTCGACGACGGATTCCGAGCGGGTTCTGGTGATCCTCGGGATCCGCGCTCACGAACCCGTACGGGACCTGCTGCGGTCGCGGGTGTTCTTCGACTGGTTCGACGCCGTCGGTGTGCAGGATCTGCCTGCCGTCTTCGCCGGTGCGCTCATCGAGCGCATCGACTTCGACCATGACACCCACCCGGCCCCGCCGGTCATGGTCTCGATGATCACCCCGGTCGCCGATATCGCCGCCCTGAACGCGCGGGTGCGCGAGGAGTCGCGCGCGTTCCATGCCTCCGGGGTGCAGCGGTTCTGGAGCTTCCGGGCCTTCGACGATCCGCACGAGGTGCTGATCCTGCAGCAGATCGACGACGAGGCCAGCGCGCGGCGCTGGTTGCACGACTCCGATGACGCCGCCGAATGGCTCGAAGAGGCCGGGGTGGGTGCCTATCCGCCGGTGTTCATCGGTCAGTTCCAGCAGATGATGACCATCGAGCCACGCTGATGTTCGTATGCCTGTGCCAGGGCATCACCAGCCACCAGGTGCTCGACGCGGTCGACGCGGGCGCGTGCACCACCAATCAGGTGGCCGCGGCCTGTGGTGCCGGCGCGGACTGTGGACGGTGTCGGCGCACGGTGCGCGCCATCATCGAGTCCCGAGGCGCTGGCCGCGGGACCACCAACGGCGTTCCTCCTCGGAATTGACCCGCAACACCGGCCAGCCGTTGCGGGCGGCCGCCGCCGCCAGCCCGGGACGCGGATTCACCGCATTCGGATGCCCCACCGCCCCCAGCACCGGCAGGTCCTCGGTCCCGTCGGCATAGCAGAAGCTCTGGCCCAGCTCGATGTCGTTGGCGACGCTGAACTCCGTCACCGCGCGAGCCTTGTTGCGGCCCCAGATGATCGGGCGGACGATCTGGCCGGTGAGCCGTCCGGCGTCGTCGACCTCGAAGTGGTTGCACAGCATGTGTTCGATGCCGAGATGGCGCGCCACCGGCCCCGCGTGCATGGTCAGCGCCGACGAGCTCATGGCGACGGTGTGCCCGTGTTCCTGGTGTGCGGCAACCACCTTCGTCATCAGCGGAAACAACCGGCCGATGATGCGTTCGTTGAACAAGGCTTCGCCCAGGGCCTCGAGTTCGGCCAGCGAGTCACCCTTGAGGTAGCCGGCCGCCCGTTGCAGCAGCCGCGCGAATTCCATCCGGCCGATCTTGTAGCGGACGCTGGCCTCCAGGATCCCGGTCAGCTCGCCGAACCCGGACTGGCGGTTGCGAAACCGGTGCCCGGCGTGGACGGTCGCGGTGAACCCGCGCACCAGGGTGCCGTCGAGGTCGAAGAACGCAGCGATCTGAGGGCCGGGCGGACTCGCGGCGATGGCGGCTAGCGGGTCGGTCACCCCACCATTGTGCGCCGACACCGCGATCAGGTCCGATAGACCAATCCCTTACCGGTGCCCAGTGGCAGATCCAAGGTGGTGCGGATGCCCGCCGGTGCGGCCACCACATCCGGGATGGCGTTCACGATGCGCCCGGCAGCGGCCAGAATCGCCGCGTAGTTGTGGTCGCCGCGATCGCTGGTGGGGCAGATGTCCACGACATAGGAGGGCTCGCCGATGATCTCGACGCGATACGAGCCCCCGGGTTGGGCGGGCTGCGCCCAGTCCGGCCGCAGGTCCTCGCGCACCCGGGTGATGTGTTCGACGACGATCACCGGCCGGCCGCCGACCATGCCGTTGATCTCGAACCGCATGGCCGCCACGGTGCCCTCGGCGATGACGCCGGTGGCGGTCTCGATGTCCTCCGGCGCGGGCTCCAACTCGTAGCTCTCGGTGATCTCGTCGACCTGCACGCCGAGGCCGGCCGCCAGCATGCGGATGGCGGTTCCCCAGGCGGCGGACAGGATCCCGGGCAGGAACAGCATGCCCGGCTGATCCATCGGGTTGCCGAAGCCCATGACGATCGACATCACCTCCGTACCGTCGTAGGTGGCGTAGTCGGCGATCTCCATCGTCTTGATCTGATCGATGCGCTGGCAGGTGCTGGCGATCGCGAACGGCACCAGGTCGGTGGCGAACCCGGGATCGACGCCGGTGATGTACACGCTGGAGTCGCCGAGGCGCGCAGCCTCTTCGACGCGGTCGATGGCCTTCTGCGGCATCGCTCCCCAGGGGAACTGCAACCCGCCGGGCGCCGATCCGACCACATCGATGCCCGCCGACAGGGCCGCCATCACATCGCGGGTGGCCTCCACCGGCCGGGTGTCGCCCATCGCGCAGTACACCAGGCAGTCCGGCTTGCTCGCCAGCACGGCGTCCATACCCGCGGTCGCGACGACACCGGTGACGGTGCCGAGACCGGCCAGTTCGCCGGCGTCCTGACCGATCTTCGCGTCGGTCGAGGTGCCGACGGCCACCAGCTCGAACCGAGGATCCTCGATGAGCTGGATCAGGGCCAGTCGGCCGCAGTTTCCGGTGCCGACGAGTGCCACGCGAATGGCCATACGGGTCTCCTCACGGTGTTCGGTCTGCTGGCAGTATGCGTGCTGCGACCTCGAATTGGAACAGGTTCTAGTCGCTGATCGGGGTGCGGTAGCCTGTGCGCCCATGGGACGCGTGGACGACAAAGTGGTACTGATCAGCGGCGGCGCACAGGGAATGGGCGCGGCGCACGCCCGGATGTTGGTGGCCGAGGGCGCCAAGGTCGTGATCGGCGACATCCTGGACGAGAAGGGACAGGCGCTGGCCGAAGAGATCGGTGACTCGGCGCGCTACATCGCGCTCGACGTCACCCAGGCCGACCAGTGGGAGGCCGCGGTGAACCTGGCCGTCGACACCTACGGCAAGCTGACCACGCTGGTGAACAACGCCGGCATCGTGGCATTGGGCAAGATCGGCCAGTTCGATATGGCCAAGTGGCAGAAGGTGATCGACGTCAATCTGACCGGCACCTTCCTGGGCATGCAGGCCGTCGTCGAGCAGATGAAGGCCGCCGGCGGCGGGTCGATCATCAACGTGTCCTCGATCGAGGGTCTGCGCGGTGCCCCCATGGTGCACCCATACGTGGCCTCCAAGTGGGCCGTCCGCGGGCTGGCGAAATCGGCGGCCATCGAACTGGGCAAGTTCAACATCCGGATCAACTCGGTGCATCCCGGCTTCATCCGCACACCCATGACCAAGCACTTCCCCGACGACATGGTCACCTCGCCGTTGGGCCGGCCGGGAACCTCGGAAGAGGTGGCGACCTTCATCGTCTTCCTGACCAGCGATGAGTCCTCGTTCTCGACCGGCGCCGAGTTCGTCGTCGACGGCGGCCTGGTCACCGACGTGCCGCACAAGGATCTGTTCTAGGCGGCACCGGTCGCCGGGCCGCGTGCGGCGGCAGGGCAGGATGGGGGCAGCCCAGCACAGGAGGACACAGTGGCCGACAAGACGACGCCCGACGAAACAGAACGGCAGGCGCTCGCCGACTTCACCGCCGACAAGGGATGGAACCGGCGGCAGGCCGACCGCGTCGACATCTACCTGCGCGGCGCCACCCGGATCCGGGTGATCTGGGCCGGCGACGCCCTGTCGGGCAGTTCGCGCTACGTGGACGACATCATGGAGCAGTACACCCGCGAACTGGCCACGGTGAAGGGCTGGCTGTCGCACTGACCGCGCCGCTGCATAGGCTCACGGCATGAGCGTGCGCGCCGGCATCGTGGTGACCGGGACAGAGGTACTGACCGGACGCGTGCGCGATCTCAACGGTCCGTGGCTGGCCGACCGCCTGCTGGAGCTGGGGGTCGAACTGGCGCACATCACGCAGTGCGGCGACCGGGCCGCCGACCTCACGGCGCAGCTGAGCTTTCTGGCCGGCCAGGGCGTCGACCTCATCATCACCAGCGGCGGACTCGGGCCCACCGCCGACGATCTGACCGTCGCCACGGTGGCCGACTTCTGCGGTGCCGAGCTCGTCCTCGATGCGGAGCTGGAGCAGCGCATCGCCGACATCTTGCGCAGGCTCACCGCGGGTAGACCGGATGTCGACTTCGGCGCCGTGCTGGCCGCCAACCGTAAACAGGCGATGGTGCCCGCGGGTGCGGAGATCCTGGACCCGGTCGGCACCGCGCCGGGGGTCGTCGTGACGACCGAGAACCTGCCGACCGTCGTGGTGCTGCCCGGCCCACCCCGGGAGCTGCAACCGATGTGGACGGCCGCCGTGGCGACCACCGGCGTGCAGCGGGCGATCGCCGGGCGCACCGTATACCGCCAGGAGACGCTGCGGATGTTCGGTCTGGCGGAGTCGGGCCTGGCAGAAGCGCTGCGCGAGGCCGAGATTCGGGTGACCGGTTTCCAGCAGCTGGAGATCACCACCTGCCTGCGCCGCGGCGAGCTGGAGATCGTCACGCGCTATGAGCCGGCCGCGGCCGACAGCTACGCCGCGCTGGTCGACATGCTGCGGGACCGGTATCCGCGCGAACTCTTCTCCGAGGACGGCTCGCTGATCGACGACCAGGTCGCCGCACTGCTCGCCGGCCGGACGGTCGCGACCGCCGAATCCTGCACCGCCGGCCTGCTCGCGGCGCGGTTGGCCGACCGGGCCGGATCATCGGCGTATCTGGCCGGTGGCGTGGTGTCGTACTCGAACGAGGCCAAGGTCGAACTGCTCGGGGTCGACGCGGCGCTGATCGAGCAGTTCGGCGCGGTCTCCGAACCGGTGGCGCGCGCGATGGCGGAAGGGGCGTTGCGCCGGTTCGGCGCCGACACCGCCGTGGGGATCACCGGCATCGCCGGGCCCGGCGGGGGATCGGAAGAAAAGCCGGTCGGCACAGTCTGTTTCGGTCTGGCGGTGGCCGGTCGCGACACCCTGGTGCGCACACTGCGGCTACCGGGCAACCGCAGTGATGTCCGCGAGCGGTCGACGACGGTCGCCATGCACCTGCTGCGCCAGGAACTGCGCCGCTCCTAGTCGGTGAACCGGGATATCACTCCGGCGGCCAGATTCTCCAACGTCTCATCCGAGGCGCGGTCGTGGGTGAACAACACCACCTGCCCGAACCCCATCTGCCGCCACTGCTCCAGGCGCTCGACGATCATCGGCGCGGTTCCGATCAGCCCGCCCTCGTGTAGACCGAAACCCGGCCCGCCGAACCGCTTCTCGGCGAAGGTGCGGACACTCGGCAGGGACTTCTCATCCGGCGCCAGTGCCATGACGGCCTCCACCGACATCACGATCGTGTCGGGGTCGCGGCCGATCTGGTCGCACAGTCCGCGCAGCACCGACTGCTTGTGGGCCAATTCGCCCAGTGCGTAGGTGGGTACGTTCCATACATCGGCGAAGCGGGCGACGAGCGGCAACGTGTATCTCTCACCGACGCCGCCGACCACGATCGGTGGTCGTGGCCGCTGGACCGGCAGCGGCCGGAACGCCATGTCCCCCACGGTGTAGTGCTCACCGGTGAACGAAACGGTGCCGGTGTCGAAGGCCTGGGCGAGGATCTCCAGCGTCTCACCCAGTCGCGCCGAACGGTCGGCGAAGCTGCCCCATTCCAGGCCGGCGCGCCGGTGTTCGTCCTCGATCGACCCGCTGCCCAGCCCCAGCTGCAGGCGTCCGTCCGAGATCTGGTCGAGCGTGGCCGCCATCTTGGCCAGCACCACGGGATGCCGGAACTGGTTGCACAGCACCATATGCCCGACACGCAGCCGCTGCGTCCGGCTCAGCAGCGCGGTCGCCAGCGTCCAGGCCTCCAGCGAGTCGACCTCCGGCATGCCCGGGCCGTAGAGGTGGTCGTAGAGCCACAGCGATCCGATGCCCAGTTCCTCGCACCGCTCCGCCCGGTGCAGCACCTCCGCATAGGAGAAGGCCATCTGCGGCACGTAGACGCCGATGTCCAGGCTCGCCACCGGTGACGTCCTCAGTTCAGCGCGGGCGCCAGTCGCCGCCACTGCTCCAGCGGCAGCGCCGACGGATCGGCGTCGAGCACCTGCACACAGACATGGTCGGCGCCGGCGGACTTGTGTTCGTTCACCCGCGCCAGGATGGCTTCCTCATCACCCCACACGACGATCGCGTCGACCAGTCGGTCGCTGACGTCGCGCACCTCGTCCTCGGTGAAGCCCGAGCGCAGCAGGTTGTTCGCGTAGTTGGGCATTGCCAGGTAGCTGCGCACCCATTCGCGGGCGATGGTGCGCGCCTGCTCGGCGTCGTCGGTCAGCACGGCGGTCTGCTCGGGCAGCAGCAGCGGCCCTTCGCCCAGCACCTCGCGCGCGGTTGCGGTGTGCTCGGGTGTCACCAGATACGGATGCGCACCGCGTGACCGGTCGGCGGACAGCTGCAGCATCTTGGGCCCGAGCGCGGCCAGCACGCGGTCCTCGGCGGCGACGGGCTGCTCGGCTGCGTCCAGACCGTCGAGGAAGGCGGCGGTGGCGGCCAGCGGCTTGCGGTAGGTGCCGGGCGATTTCGAATCGATCAGGGGTGCGTGGCTGACGCCGATGCCCAGCAGGAAGCGCCGTCCGTGCGCGGCCGTCAGGCGGGCATGCGCGGCGGCGACATCGGCCGGGTCATGCATCCAGAGGTTCAGGATGCCGGTGGCGATGGTGATCCGGCTGGTGGCGGTCAACAGGTTCTCGACCGAGTCGATCACCGGTCCGCCCACGTCGGGAATCCACAACGCGGGGTAGCCGAGCTCCTCCAGTTCGGCGGCCGCCTCGGCGGCCCGCCCGGCGTCTCCATAGCGCAGACCGGCGCTCCAGATTCCCGTGCCCGAAAGTTCCACCTGCCGAACTCCTTTCAGCGCGGGCCTCGCCCGTCGCGATCCCAGACATCCAGCATCGTACGGAGGATCTCTTCGGCGCAGCCGAGCCCCCCGAGGTGACTCTCTCCCGGCAGCACCGTCATGTGCGCGTCCGGCAGCCGGGACACCGCGTGGGCGCCGTGCGCGAAGGGCACGATGTGGTCCTTGTCGCCGTGCCACCAGTGCACCGGCACCTTCACCTCGTCGAGGCGGAAACCCCAGTCGCGGACGAAGTCGACGATGTCGTAGAACGGTGCCGCCAACTGTTTGCGGCTGCCGTTGAGCAGATCGTCGAGAAACATCGCCTTGAACTCGGGGCGGGCCAGCAGCCGCCGGTCGCCCTCGGGGGAGATCCTGGCGTAGACCTCCAGTGCGGGGGAGCCGACCGGGGCGATCAGCTTGATCAGCGTGGCGGCGGCCAGCCGGATCGGTGCCCCCGCCATCTCCAGTACGGGCGCGACGGTCGATCCGAGATTCATCAGTCCGCTGGAGATGCCGTCGGGACCCACGTATGGGGCCACCCCGCCGAGCACGCCGGCAGCGACCACCCGCTCGGGCATGGCCGCGGCCACGGCCAGGGTGTACGGCCCGCCGCCGGACAGGCCGACGACCGCGAAGTTCTCGATCCCCAGGGTGTCGGCGATGATGCGCAGATCCTCGGCGAAGGCCAGCACGTTCGGGTACTGATGCGGTGTCGAGGACCCGATTCCGGGCCGGTCCACGCCGATCAGCCGGACCTTCTCCAGTTCGGCATAGGCCCTGGCCTCGGCCGGGATCTGGCGCCGTGCCCCGGGCGTGCCGTGCAGCCAGAAGATCGCCCGCCCCTGTGGATCGCCGAACTCGGCGAAGCCGAGTTGGCGGTCAGCGCTGACGGCGACATTGCCCTCGAGCTTGGGGCGCGCGATGGGAGGAACCATCTGCTGAGTGTGTCATGGCGAACAGGCTCCGAACATGCTGCCCTGGGACACGCATGCGGGTCCGCCACCAAAGTTGCTTACGCGCATTAGTTTGGTGTCCACCATCCGCGTGATCGAGGAGGACCACATGGACGAATCGCTCGACCGCGGCAAGGTGGGGCTGGCGTTCTCGACCCACCGCTTCGAGGAGTCGCTGCCGCATCTGGCCAAGGATGTGCGATGGACGATCGTCGGCTACATGGTGCTCGAGGGCGCCGACGCCGTCGTGCGCACCTGCCAGGAGACGCGGGAGAGCCTGGCCGAGACGCAGACCGATCTCCAGCGCTGCGTGGTCGCGGCGCAGGGTGACGTGGTGGCCGTGGACACGATGGCCCGCTACACCGGGCCCAACGGGGTGACGGCGGTGGCCGGTTGCGACATCTTCGAGTTCGCCGACGACAAGATCGCGGCCATCACGTCGTACGCGGTGCAGGTGGACCCCGACTGCTCGGGTGCCCCGCTGCGGTGAGGCGGGGGTCAGGTCGTGGTGCGGCGTACCACGACGCCGTTGCGTTCGGCCAGCGAGCGCAGCTGTTTGAGGGCGAACTGACGGCTACGGCCCGCCGGCGGCAGGACGATACCGGCCCACAGCCCCTCCGCGCCCGGGGTCACGCACGCCTCCTTGGCGCATTGCCACCGTCGCGGGCAGGCGCGACACAGCGCCTTGGCGCCCTCGTCGGCGATCGTGGTCCAGCGGTCGGGATTGCGCGTGCACGGTGCAGTCCAGAACTCTTCGTCTGTCGTTATCGGATGCATGTCCCCCCGTCCCTTCTCTCCACGACAATACGTTTGTATCGTAAATTCTTCCTTACCGCTGCACCGCGCGGGGAGTGATGTTGACTACGGTGGCTGCTGTGGCAGGCGAAACGGCCGGGGGAGAACCCCGCAGCGTCGAGCGAATCCGCCGTGCTGCGCTGCGCAGCTTCGCCGAGCACGGTGCCGCGGCCACCACGCTGCGGGGCGTCGCCGCCGCGGCCGGCGTCTCGCTGGGGTTGGTCCAGCACCACTTCGCGACCAAGGCCGGTCTGATCAAGGCCGTGGACGACTATGTCATCGAGGTCGTCATCACCCCGATGGCGCAGCCGATATCCGAACGGGCCACCGATTCGATCGCCGAGGTGGGAGACCGGGTGAACCGCATCATCGCCGAGCACCCGGATGTGGCGGCCTATCTGGGCCGCGCGGTGGTCGACGGCAGCCAACTGGGCGCCACCGTCTTCGACCGGCTCTTCGAGGTGGGTCAGGCGCGTTGGCAGTTGCGCACCGACCGCGGTGAGGCGCGCCCCGACATCGACGTGCTGTGGGCGTCGATCAACTCCCTGGTGCTGGCCCTCGGGGCGGTGAGTCTGCGCTCGCACATCGAGCGCCACCTGCCCGAACCATTCACCGCGCCGGCCCAGCTGCAGCGCTGGCAGAACTCGGTCGACACCCTGCTGCGAGAGGGTCTTTTCCCGCCGGCCTAGCCGGTCAATCCTGTTTTCCGGCAACCCTTTTGCGGTACGCGGTGGGCGTCTCGCCGCAGAATTGGGCGAAGCTCCGGGTGAACGAACTGAGACTGTCGAAACCGACCGCCGACGATGTCGCCTGCACGGACTGATCCGGTGCCGCCAGCAGGGCCATGGCCCGCAACATCCGGGCGTGTAACAGATAGGTGCGCCACGACAATCCCAGCGTCTCGGCGAACAGACGCCGCAGCGTGCGCTCCGACACCGCGACCGCGCGGCTGACATCCTCGGCGGTGGCCGAATCGAGATGCGCCCGGGTGTAGGCGAGCGCGGCCGCCACGATGGGGTGATCGGAGGTGGGCAGGCTCAGCGGTGCCTCATGGTCGAGCGCCTCGATCACCAGGTTGGCCAGCGTCCGGAAGAAGTCCCGCGACACCCGGTCATCCTCGGCATCACATGACACCCGGTCGATCGGCCAACGCAGTCCGTAGATCATCATCTCGCGCACCAGCGGCGACACCGCGATGATGCGGGCCCGGTCACCGCCGTCGGGGATCATGGTCGCGTCGAACATCACCGCGACGGTTTTCACGTCGGGGTTCATCACCGCCTGATGCTCCAGACCCGCCGGAATCCACGCGGCCTGCTGGGGCGGCAGCAGGTGGTGACCCGCATCGGTCTCGACCTCGACGACGCCGTGCAGGGCGTATTCGATCTGGTGCACCTCATGGGAGTGCCAACCCGTGATCAGGCCGTGCCCCTCGTACAGGTAGCTACCGGCCGAAGCCTGTCCACCGCGGCGCAACTCGATGACGGGACGGGCCGGCCGAGCGGCGTCGACCGGCCCGGCCATGTTGGCCGAAAAGGACAAACCTCTGTCCGAAAACGCAGAGACGGTCACGCGATCCGAGGGTACTAGTTGAGGACATGGACACCAACGACCTGATCCTGGTGAGCATCGACGACCATGTCGTGGAGCCGCCCGACATGTTCCTCAACCACGTGCCCGCCAAGTACAAGGCGGACGCGCCCATCGTCGTCACCGATGACAAGGGCGTGGACCAGTGGATGTACCAGGGCAGGCCGCAGGGTGTCAGCGGACTCAACGCCGTGGTGTCCTGGCCCGCCGAGGAATGGGGCCGCGATCCGGCCGGGTTCGCCGAGATGCGTCCGGGTGTCTACGACGTCCATGAGCGCGTCCGGGACATGAGCCGCAACGGGATCCTGGCCTCGATGTGCTTTCCGACCTTCACCGGATTCTCCGCCCGGCACCTGAACATGCACCGCGAGGACGTCACCCTGATCATGGTGTCGGCCTACAACGACTGGCACATCGATGAGTGGGCGGGCAGCTACCCGGACCGGTTCATCCCGATCGCGGTGCTGCCGACCTGGAATCCCGAGGCCATGTGCAAGGAGATCCGGCGCGTCGCCGCGAAGGGCTGCCGGGCGGTGACGATGCCTGAATTGCCACACCTGGAGGGACTTCCGAGCTATCACGACGAGGACTACTGGGGTCCGGTGTTCCAGACGCTGTCCGACGAGCAGGTGGTGATGTGCCTGCACATCGGCACCGGCTTCGGCGCCATCAGCATGGCCCCGAACGCGCCGATCGACAACCTGATCATCCTGGCAACTCAGGTCTCGGCGATGTGTGCCCAGGATCTGCTGTGGGGCCCGGCGATGCGCAACTATCCCGACCTGAAATTTGCGTTCTCCGAGGGCGGAATCGGCTGGATCCCGTTCTATCTGGACCGCTCCGACCGGCACTACACCAACCAGAAGTGGCTGCGTCGCGACTTCGGCGACAAGCTGCCCAGCGATGTGTTCCGCGAACATTCGCTGGCCTGCTATGTCACCGACAAGACCTCGCTGAAGCTGCGGCACGAGATCGGTATCGACAACATCGCCTGGGAATGCGACTACCCGCACTCGGACTGTTTCTGGCCCGACGCCCCCGAACAGGTGCACGCCGAACTGCTCGCCGCCGGCGCCTCGGACAGCGACATCAACAAGATCACCTGGGAGAACTCCTGCCGCTTCTTCGGCTGGGATCCGTTCAAGCTGACACCCCGCGAAAAGGCAACGGTAGGCGCCTTACGCGCCACCGCGACCGACGTCGACACCTCGATCCGACCGCGCAAGGAATGGGCCCGGCTATACGACGAGAAGCGGTTCGTTCGGGTCTAAGGTTGGGGCATGACCGATCTGGATCGTGCCGCAGCCCGTCGTGAGATCACCGAAGCCCTGCTGAAGGCGCTCGACCGTCGGCACGAGGTGCTCGACATCATCGTC
This sequence comes from Mycobacterium sp. NPDC003323, assembly GCF_053589535.1. NCBI lineage: Bacteria > Bacillati > Actinomycetota > Actinomycetes > Mycobacteriales > Mycobacteriaceae > Mycobacterium > Mycobacterium sp. NPDC003323. The sequence continues at coordinate 9,620 of NZ_JBSFSB010000024.1, read as the reverse complement.
GACGCCGCCGACCGCGATACCGCCGTGCAGGCCATCGCCGACCTGCTCGGCACCACCCGTGCCGGCAGTGAGGCGGTCTTCGGGCTGTCCTTCGACCAGCTGACCAAGGACTCCCGCCGTAATATCGCCGCCGAGTTGGAGGATCTGAACAGCCAACTCACGTTCACGCTGAACGAGCGGCCCGCGTCCTCGGCCGAGACGCTGGTGCTGCGCGCGTTCTCCGGCGAGCACGACCGCGACATCTTCGCCGCCCGTCTCGATGATCTGCACACCGCCGGTGACGGCCGTGGTGGCCCGGCGGGCAGCCTCGACGACGAGATCGCCTCGGCGCTCAACCGTCTCGACGCCGAGGAAGCGGCATGGTTCGTCGCCCTGGAGGGCGACAGCAAGGTCGGTCTGGTTCTCGGCGAGCTCGTCGATCACGAGGTCGAGGTCCGGATCTGGATCCGGCCGGACTTCCGGAAGAAGGGCTACGGCACTGCGGCGCTTCGCAAGTCGCGCTCGGAGATGGCGATCTACTTCCCGGCCGTGCCGGTGGTGGTGCGCGCACCCAGCGCCTGAGGCGCGGGCGCCGACAGCGCCCGGATCACCACTCGGGTTCGCGCTGGGCCGCCGGATCGACCCGCGGCGCCGGTGCGTTCTCCGGTACTGCCGACCAGGCGGTGCCCTCGCAGACCAGATCACTGGGAAACGGGATCTCGCTGGGCAGGGTGACCGGCAGGCCGGGCACGGTGGGCAGCGCGATGGGCGGTGGCGGGGTGGCCGCCAAAACCGCGGGCGCCGAAGCGATTGCGGGTAGCACGGTGTCGGCCGCCAGGGCCGCGGCCGTGGGCGGGGATATCGCCACCGGCGCAGCGACGGCCGCCGCCTCCAGCGGCGCTGCGGCCGCCGGGACCGGAATGGGCGCGGCGGCCTCGACCAGGGGCGCCGGTGCCGTGGGCGCGGCGTCCACGGGCGCCGGTGGTACCGGCGGCGCATCGACAGCCGGTGACGCAGGAGGTATCTCGACCGGTGCGGCGGGCGCGGGGGGTGCGGGCGGTGCCTCGACCGGGGGCGGCAGCGCGGCTTGAGCCGGTGGGGCCTCCACCGGCGGTGCCGCCGTCGGCGGTGCGGCGACGGGGCTCGCGGCATGGATCAGGGGCGCGGCGGCCGGTGCCGCGGGCGGCAGTCCGGCCGGCACTGGTACGGGCACCGGCGGCAACGCGGCGGGCAACGGTGGGACAGGTACCACGGGCACGGCGGCCGGCGCGGCCCCGACCGGCGCTGCTGCCGGCGGCCCGGCCAGCACCGGGGAGATGAGATCCAATGTTTCGGTCGCCACCGGCGCGGCCGGCGCGATGGGCGCCGGTGCCGACACGGCCGGAGGCGCGGGTGCCGGCGGCGGTGGTGCGACCGGGGCAGCAGGCACCGGCGGGGCCGCGACCGGTTCGGGCGCCACCGGTGCGGCCGCCGCCTCGATCAGCGGTGCGGCCGCCTCGACGGGCGGGGCAGGCGGTGCCAGCGCATCGCCCAGCGCCGCTGCGCCGCTGTCGACCGCCTCCGGGATGATCTCCGGCGCGGCGGCCAGATGCGTGACCATGTCCAGGCACGGCACGCCGGGGCTGATCTCGGGCTCAGCAACCGCCGCGGGGCTCAGTGTCAACACACTCCAGTACAGACCGGCAGCGGTAACAGACGTCACTGCAAGTCGTTTTGTGGTGTGTGGCATGGGTTTCCTGATTCTGCTGGTGGCGCGGCGACGAGGGGAACTTATCGCGGTTCCGCCATTGCACAACATGCGGGTTTTGGCCGACACCGATCCGATACGAACAGGTGCCTGTCCCGTGACCCTGGCGGGGCAGCACAGCGCCGATCGCCGAAAACACCGGTGCCGGAGACGCTTTCTTCGGTGCGCGCGCCCGGACGGCCGGGCGCTATCCGGCCGCGGCCTTCTCCAGCGCCGCCAGCGAATCCTCGAGATGGACCAGCAACCTCTGCAGGTGCGGCACGCTGCGGCGGCAGCCGACCAAGCCGAAGTCCAGGTTGTCCGCGTTGTTGGTCAGGGTGATGTTCAGCGCCTGCCCGTCCAGGGCTATCGACATCGGATAGTTGCCGTCCAGGCGGGCGCCGTGCCAGTACATCGGTTCGCGGGCGCCGGGCACATTCGAGATCACGATGTTGAACGGTGGCGGAGCCGAGGACACGAAGCCGGGCACCAGACTCAGCCCGAGCCCGGCGATCAGAAACCCCGACAAGGCCAGGGCCTGGGTGCGCGGGAGATCGGCGAAGACCTTCTTGTTGTCGCGCATCGAGGTGCTGATGATCTCCAACCGGCGCAGGGGATCGGCGGTGTCGGTGGCCAGATTGCACAGGATGGTGCCCACCATGTTGCCGCCGGCGTCCTGTTCGTCCTCGCCGCGCAGGCTCACCGGAACCATTGCCACCAGCGGGGTTTCGGGCAGGGCGTGTTGCTCTTCCAGATACGCGCGCAAGGCGCCGGCACACATGGCCAGCACCACGTCGTTGACGGTGGCGCCGGTGGCGGTCTTGACCGTCCTGATCCGCTCCAGCGGCCACGATTGGGCTGCGCAGCGTCGAGCGCCTCCGATCGGCACGTTGAACATGGTCCTCGGCGCGCCGAACGGCAGTGTCAGTTGCTGCTCCAGCAATGCCGCGCGCGCCAGCGCCAACGTGGTGGGTGCCAGCCCGGCCACCGACGCGGCGGTGCCTGCCACCGACCGCACCAGCGAGGTGGCCCCCTTGGACGTCGACGCCGTGCGCTTGCGGGGAGCCAGCGTCCACGGCACCCGCACCTCACGGTCGTCCTTGTCGGTGGTCAGCGTCCGGATCATCAGGCGCTGCGCTGAGACACCGTCGATGAGGGAGTGGTGGATCTTGGTGTACACCGCGAACCGGCCATCGCTCAGGCCTTCGACGAAGTACGCCTCCCACAGCGGGCGGTGCCGGTCGAGCAGGCTGCCGTGGATGCGGGAGGTCAGCTCCAGAAGCTCGCGCACCCGGCCGGGCCGTGGCAGCGCCGATCGGCGCAGGTGGTAGTCGACGTCCACCTCGTCGTCCAAAGTCCATGCCACATTGCTGATTCCACCGAACAGGGTCGCCGGGTGCTTCCGGAAGGTCGGCTGAAAATCGTCGAACCCGGTGATCGCGTGGTAGAGGTCGGCCACGAACTCCGGCCCGGCATCGGCGGGCGGCTCGAACAACTGCAGACCCCCGACGTGCATCGGATGCTCGCGGGACTCGCCGACGAGGAACAGTGCATCGGTCGGTGAGATCAGCTTCATGTGGTCAAACTACCGACCGCCGTCGACCCCGGTCGCCGATTGCTCAGGCCGGGGGGAGGGCGACGCGCGGTACCGCGGCCGGAAGCATCGGCGTGGCAACGCGGGGGACCGCGATGCGAGGCGCCCCCGCGGGGGCGGCGACGCGCGGCGCACCTGCACCGGCGACACCGGGCACGACCGCGGCGGGAGCGGCGGCCGCGGGCGGTACCACAGCCGGGACCGCCGCGGGTGCGACGGCGACCGCGGGCACCCCGGCCGCAGGCGCCGGGGCCGCAACTGCCGGGGCCGGCGGGACAGCCCCCGGCGGGGCCGGGGGAGCCGGCGGCGCGGGCGGCGCCGCACCCAAGACGCGCTGCAGATCCGGCTTCATCGCCAGCAGCTGCTGGCCCCAGTAACCCCAGCTGTGCGTGCCGTCCTTGGGGAAGTTGAAGACGCCGTTGCGGCCGCCGGCGGCCAGATAGCGCTGCTGAAAGGTCTTGTTGGTGTTCAGTGTGATGTTCTCCAGGAACTGAGCGCTGAACATCCCGCCGAAGTCGCCACCGGTGTCCAGTTCCGAGGGCGTTCCGTCACCGCAGTACACCCAGATCGCGGTGCGGTTGGCGGCCAGGGTGGCCACGTGCACCATGGGATCATTGCGGCGCCAGGCCGGATCGTTGGTCTGACCCCACATATCGGTGGCGTTGAAGCCACCCGCGTCGCGCATGGCCAGCCCGATCAGGGTGGGCCACAGTCCCAGTGACGGGTTGACGAATCCCGACAGTGACGCCGCGAAGATGAACTTGGTGGGATGCCAGACCGCCAACGTCAGCGCCGACCCGCCCGACATCGACAGCCCCACAACGGCATTGCCCACCGGGCTGATGCCGCGGTTGGCCGCCAGCCAGCCGGGCAGTTCCTGGGTGAGGAAGGTTTCCCACTTGTAGGTCAGGGTGCCCGCACTGCCGGTGGCCGGCTGGTACCAGTCGGTGTAGAAGCTCGACTGACCGCCGACGGGCATCACCATCGACAGCCCGGAGTCGTGATACCACTCGAATGCCGCGGTGTTGATGTCCCAGCCGCTCAAGTCGTCCTGCGCACGCAGGCCGTCGAGCAGATACACCGCATGCGGTCCGCCGCCCTGGAACTGAACACGGATGTTGCGCCCCATCGACGGCGAAGGGATGTCCAGCATCTCGATCGGCAGACCCGCACGGGAGAAAGCGGTTGCGGTCGGTGCACTGACCAACGAACCCAACACCGCCGTCGTCAGAAGCACGGATGCGCATCGGCGCGCCCAGCGTCGCACCCTCGTCGATGGGTTCATGCACGGCAAGCTAACAGCGCGGCAAGCCCGTCCTCCGTTGCGACGCCCGCTGTGATCGCGTTGTTATGTCACGGTTTTGACTCACGCGGGTACGACGATGGTGAGATCGTCACCGTCGCGTTCGACATGCATTCCGGCCCTGCGCGCGACCGCCGCGACCTTGGCCGCATCATCGGGTTCGGCGCGGCTGGTGGCCAGTGTGCGGGCCAGCCGACCCTTGTGCGCCTTGTTGAAATGGCTGACGACTGTGCGGTGCCCGTCGGCGTGCTCGGCCAGCACATTCACCCGCACCGCGCCGGGTAGTCGGCCCAGTGCGGCATAGGAACCCGATCGCAGGTCGACCACCAACTCTTCGGCGGCGATCTCAGCGAGTTGCGGTTCCAGCACCGGACGCCAGCGCGCGGCCAGCGTCGGTTTGCCGGGCAGCTTGGATGTCGCCGAGAGCCGGTAGGCGGGGATGGGGTCATCGGCGCGGATCAGGCCGAACAAGGCCGAGCCCACGGCCAGCCGCGAACGCGCCCGCGCAGCATTCGCCCCGCGCAGCGAGTTGATGTCCAGGGCGTCGTAGAGCACCCCGGTGTAGCGATCGATCGCCGGCAGTGTGGGTGCCGTCGTCAGATCGGCGTTGCGCTGGATCTCGCCGTCTTGTGACGGGTTGAGCCCGAGTGCGCGTCGGCACGCGGGAACGTCGGCCGTCAGCGAGGTGAGCTCGTCGATGAGCTCCGTGCGCAACTCGGTCAGCGCCGCGAAACTGAGGTGATCGAGTCGTAGCGGAGGACCGTCACCGCCGGCGCGTTTGGTCTCCGAGGGCGGCAGCAGCACGATCACGCGACAGAGGTTAGCCCAGCAGCGTCGGCCGGGCGGCAACGGAGGCGCGGCGCCGACCAAGCGCTTGGTTTCGTGACCGGCTCATAGCGGTCCGTCAGTTGTTTTCGATGAATTCGCCGAATTCGGTGCCGATGATTTCGGCGGCGAGAAACACCGCAATACAACCCTGCCAAGCCATTTGGTGTTGCCCGCGCAATCGCGTCCAGGGTCCGTACACAAATGCCGGACGGCAATTCCGCGGTGCCTCCAGGATTGGTTTTCCCGACTTCGGGCATATGATGATCGAGCGAGGTCGTGACGGGCGTTCAGCGGTGTTTCGAGGCGTTGCGGCAAGCGGATTGACAATGCCGTATTCGGTAAATGAGGATCGGCGTGTTCGGTCGAGCGCCGATCGGTACGACAGGATCGGCCGACGCTCGTCGGGGGCTGGGCGTGCAGTGTGAGATCGCCACGGGAATTCGTTCCCCTGGCTCGCACGAAACGCGACCGCAAGTTGCGGTCGCCGCGGATGACAAGGGAGTTCGGGTGACTGCTCAGGGAACCGTCGGTGCCGGCCCCGACAACCAGGACCAAGGAATCGCCGTCGATGTTCGGGTGCGCGTTCACCCCGGCACCGAGAACGAAGCGACCGGACTGGTCGTCGATGACTTCGGTGACACGGCAGGCCAATCCGTGGACATCGGCGAACATCACATCGCCGATCCGGCCCGCCGCTGGGCCGTGCAGCTCGACAGCGGCTCGCTGACGTTCGTCGACTCCGACGCACTCGCCCCGGAGTAGCCGTTCAGAGACCGGGGAGCCGGTCCAGGAGTTCGTCGAGGAAGCCACCGGCCTCCTCGACCGCGCGCCGGTCGTCGCGGTCGGCGATCGCCTCGATCAGACCGCGGTGCCGCGGGCTGTCGGCCAGGCTCACGGGATTGCTGACGGTGCTGGTCGCGATGCTCGCCAGCACCACTTCCGTCAGACCCCGGTACAACTCGGTCAGGACGGCGTTGTGCGAGCTGCGCACCACCGCGAAATGCAGATCGGCATCGGCGCGCGCGAACTCCTCGGCGAGGCCGGCGGCGCGCAGCTGATCACTGCGCTCCAGTAGTCGCCACAGTTCGGTCAGGTCGGCATCGGTTCGTGCGGTCGCCGACAGCCGCGCGCCCTCCACCTCGAGGCACCGCCGCACCTGGAGAACTTCGCGCAGTTCGGTTCCGCAGAGCCGGCGCAGCGCGCCCGACACCTCGCTGGTCGCCCGGACGTAGGTGCCGTCGCCTTGCCGGACCTCGAAGATGCCGCTGTGCGCCAGGGCGCGCACCGCCTCGCGGACCGTGTTTCGGCCTACTCCAAGAGACTCGGCCAACACCGGCTCGGTAGGGATCTTGGTGTCGACCGGCCATTCGCCGGTGGTTACCGAATCCCGCAGTTGCTCGATGACCTGCTCCACCAGTCCGGTGCGGCGCGTCGACGCCAGTGGCACGCGCCACCCCTTTCATCCAATCATCGGATGTATGGCAGGCTAGTGCAGATGAATCGTCGCCGCCACACCGGAACCCTGGACGGGGCAGTGACTCCGCTGGGTGACGGCTTCGACAGCCGGCCGGACCTGCGTCCGGCCGAGGTGGCCGCCGGCGGGGTCCTGCTGACGCTGGCCGTGGTGCTCACCGCGGCCAATCTGCGTCCCGCCATCACCAGCGTCGGACCGATGCTCGGGGACATGCGCGGGGAACTCGGCACCTCGGCGCTGTGGGCCGGGGTGCTGACCACCCTGCCGGGGCTGTGCTTCGCCGGTGCCGGATTGACCGCACCGTTCCTCTCGCGCCGGCTCGGTCTCGGGCGTGCGATCGCGACGGCACTCGTCGTACTGGTGGCGGGCCTGCTGATCCGGGTGGTCGACGGGCCGGCGGTGGTCATCGGCGGGACGCTGATCGCCACGGCGGGCATCGCGCTGATCAATGTGCTCATCCCGGTGGTCATCAAGGAGTCCTTCCCCGCGCGCATCGGGCTGATGACCGGTATCTACACCGCCGCGTTGCAGGGCGGCGGTGCCGCCGGTTCGGCGGTGACCCCATCGCTGGACGAGTGGCTGGGCGGCTGGCGGCCGGCACTGGGCGCATGGGCCGGTCTGGCCGCGGCGGCCCTGGCCTTCTGGATGATCGCGATGCGCGGCCGCGCAACGACTTCGGTGACCGCGCCGCCGACCGGCGAAGGAGCCCGAGCCCGCTCGATGCTGCGCAGCAGGCTGGCCTGGATCGTGACCGGATTCTTCGGCTGCCAGTCCTGTATGGCCTATATCGTGATGGGCTGGCTGCCACAGGTTTTCATCGACAACGGCATGAGCAAGAGCGACGCCGGCATGCTCTTGGGTCTGAACGCGCTCATCGCCGTGCCCATCAGCATCGTGGTCGCGCCGATGGCGGCCCGCCGGCCCGGACAGAGCGGCTGGATTGTCGGCCTGGGCGTCCTCGGCTTCAGTGGCGCGCTGGGGCTGGCGTTCGCGCCGATGGCGGCCCCGGTGCTGTGGACATTGCTGCTCGGTTTGGGCATGAGCGTCTTCTCGCTAGCGCTTGCGGTGATCGCACTCCGTTCGCGAACCGCCGCCGACACCGCGCGGTTGTCCGGCATGGTGCAGGGCCTGGGCTATCTGCTGGCCGGGGTCGGACCGTTTCTATTCGGTCTGCTGCACGAAATCAGCGGCGGCTGGACGGTGCCGTGGATCATGCTCTTGGGCGTCTACGTGGTGCAGATCGTCCTGGGCGCCCTGGCCGGGCGGCCCAGGTACGTCTGAGCAGCGTCAGGCCGGGATGGTGCCCGGCGGTGGCGGGACCGGCGCACCCGGTGCGGGCGGAGGAACATCGACGGGTGCCATGCCGGCAGGTGGCGGCGGCAGCTGGGCCGGCGGGGGCGGTGCGAATCCGGCCGGGGCCGGCGGTGGCACCGGCGCACCGGGCGGAGGCGGCACGGGCGCGCCGGGTTGCGGGGCGGGCGCGACCTGCTGCACCGGCAGATACATGTGCTTGGTGAACTGCGGCTGATAGGCACCGCCACCGCCGATCTTGACGCCGCCGCCCTCGCCGGAGGAGACCGCAGTGCCGTCGGGCAGTGTCACGGCGGTGTGCCCGCTGTTCCACCCGATGACGAGGGCGCCGGGCTGGGTGCCGTACTTGAAGCCGCGCGCCAGCAGCGCGCTTTCCTGATTGCCGGTGTTGAACCGGTCACCGAAGACCGGTCGGTTGGTCGCGGCGTTGCTGACCCAGGATGCCAGGCCCGAACAATCGGTTCCCGCGGGGGAGTCTCCGCCGGAGATGTACGGCGTTCCCGACACCTGTGTGACCAGCGCCAGAAGTGAAGCAGCAGCAAACATGCGGACGGACGTTAACAGAGCGATTTGTAAGGGGGCAAAATTCTGTGACTCCCTTCACATCTCGATATAAGCCCAGCACAGTTCACAAATCGCCTTCTGAACGGCCTTGCTTGGAGCCGATATTCAGCTGGTTCTGTGCATTGATCTTGAGTTCTCGCAAACTCCGCCGGGCCGGCCCGTGAGGTCGATGTCGCCGCTGCAGCCGCAGGCTCAAAGGCGAAGGCGCACAGCGGTGTTCGTGAGGCTTCGGCGTGCCGACCGGTCGGTGCTTGCCGAAACCTACGTCGTTGCAGTCTGGTTGCCGCAGGTGCGGCCATGCTGACGTCAGGGAGCTGGATTCGGTCCGGGGGCCTACCTGGTGTCAGCCTGGCTGCGGGCCGGCCAACCAGGCTGAAGTCATGCAGGTGCGGGTTACCAGACCCAGACGGACATGTCGTGGGGTGGGTAGTTCATGCAGACCGCGGTCGATGCGGCGACGACGCCCTTGTTGTTGAAGAAGATCTTGGCCCAGTTCGGCCAGTTCCAGGCCAGTTGTTCGTAGAAGGCGTTGGTGGCGGTGTCCTCGGAGTACTGGCGGCGTCCGGCGTAGTCCATGGCGAAGAACCAGTGGATGCGGTCCTGCACGGCGCGGTGCACTTCGGGGGACTTGTTGTTGTAGTCGATCATGTAGCGCTCGTAGTAGACCGGGTTGGTGTCGCGGGTGGCGGCCAGGATCTGCTCGGCGGTGCACGGGGTCTTGAGGATCTTGCTGGGGATGGGGTATTCGTCGGTGGCATCGGCTCCCGCGATGGGGGCCAGGGTCAGGGCGGCGGCCGCGGCGAGTCCGGCCAGCGTCAGTTTCTTCATCATGCTTCCTTCT
>NZ_JBSFSB010000023.1:0-77216 GCF_053589535.1 Mycobacterium sp. NPDC003323 | reverse complement strand
CGATCACAAACAAAAGACACCAAAAACTGGCATCAAAAAAACAACCATCCCACGTGGCAGGAAGACGGGGAGTCCCCCACCAAGATGGCCAAAAACAACAAACAAAAACCACCAAACACACTATTGAGTTCTCAAACAACACGCCCGATCCTGACCGCGCAACAAGTCCGCGGCTAAAAGCCGCGGTCCGTAGTGCGGGCAGTGAGGTACTCCCCGGTTAAGGGTTTCTCTCTCGGATTTGGTCTTCGCTCTCCGGCTTGAGGCCGTGTCGCTCTGACTCGCAATAAGTTACGGCAGGGCTAACAGCGAGTCAAATCGCCTGGTCAGCGGAGGATTTCCGCAGGTCAGCCGCGTCGGCGGGCTAGCTGTCGGCCACCACCCGGGTGACCCCCGCAATGTTGCGCTTGCCACGTCGCAACACCAGCCATCGGTCGTGCAAAAAGTCCGATGACTGTGGTATCCACTCGTCGCTTTCGATTCGGACGTTGTTCACGTACACACCGCCCTCGGCGAGGGTGCGTTTGGCAGCTCCCTTGCTCGCCACCAATCCACTGGCCACCAGCAGGTCGACGATGCCGTCGGGCCCGCCTGGGTTCAGTTCGGCGACGTCACCGTCGGAGGCCTCGCGCAGCGCCGCGGCGAGCGTCGGTTCGTCGAGGTCGCGCAGTTCGGCACGTCCGAACAAGGCCTGGCTGGCCAGTTCGACGGCATCGGTGGCCGGCTGACCATGCACAAGCGTGGTGAGTTCGCGGGCCAGCCGGCGCTGAGCCGCCCGTTCGTGGGGGCGTGATTCGGTCGCCTCGGCGAGCTCGTCGACCTCGTCCCGGCGCAGGAAGGTGAACCACCTCAGGTAGGGCACCACATCGGCATCGGTGGTGTTCACGAAGTACTGGTACCAGGCGTACGGGCTGGTCAGTTCGGGGTCGAGCCAGAGGTTTCCGCCGCCCGTCGACTTCCCGAACTTCTTGCCGGTGGAGTCGGTCACCAGCGGAGTCGTCAGCGCATGCACGACGGCGCCGCGCTTCTGCCGGACCAGGCGCACCCCGGCGACGATGTTCCCCCACTGGTCGGAGCCACCGATCTGTAACGCACAGCCGTGCCGCTCGTGCAGCTGCACGTAGTCGTTGGCCTGTAGCAGCATGTAGCTGAACTCGGTGTAGGAGATGCCGTCGCCTTCGAGCCGGCGACGCACCGTGTCCCGATCGAGCATCACATTGACCGAGAAGTACTTGCCGACATCGCGCAGGAACTCGATGGCCGAGAGTTCACCGGTCCAGGACAGGTTGTTCTCCACGATGGCGCCGGTCGGCGAGTCGGTGAACTCGACAAACCTCTCCAGCTGGCCGCGGATGCGGCCCGCCCAGTCCGCGATGGTGTCGGCCGCCTGCATCGTGCGCTCCCCGCTGTCGCGAGGGTCACCGATCATGCCGGTGGCGCCGCCGGCGAGCACGATGGGCCGATGCCCCGCCTGCTGGAATCGCCGCAGGGTGAGAAGGGGCACGAGATGGCCGGCGTGCAGGCTCGGTGCGGTCGGATCGAAACCGGAATACAGCGTCAGCGGTCCATCGGCCAACGCCTCGGCCAATGCGTCCCGGTCGGTTGACTGCGCGATAAGTCCACGCCATTCCAGCTCATCGAGGATGCCCGTACTCACCCTGCCATCTTCCTGCATCAATCACTGTCGCCCGGTGCGGGTGCCCGGGGACTACGCCGGTAGGCCGATACCTCGGGTCGTCCGGGCAGCCAGAAGCGCCAGGGCCGATCAGCGGCGGTGCTGACACCGACGCGTGGACCGGCGACCGGATTTTCGGCCGTACCGAGTCGCAATCGGATCGGGCTGCCGGCATCGAACAGGTCGATTCCGTTGTCGTCCATGGTGATTCCCAGCGCGGAGCAGAGATTGCCCGGCCCCCGGGCCAGTGCGCGATCGGGCGGCATCACTCCCCGTCGCGCCCGGGCCACCGGATCTCCGTCGTCGATCACGGCCGCCCGCAACAGGACTGCGGCCGCGGTTCCGTCCGGGCCGCAGGAGACGTTGGCGCACACATGGATGCCGTGGCTGCGATAGGTGTACAGCCGGCCCGGCGGTCCGAACATCACCGCGTTGCGCACCCGCTGACCGCGGTATGAGTGCGCCGAGGAATCGGGCCACGGCCCGTCGGGTGGTCCGCCGTACGCCTCGACCTCGACGATGGTCGCGCTGACGTCGCGCCCGTGCAGCCGGGCGCCCAGCAGCAGTCGTGCGGCGCTGACCGGATCCACCGCCAACGCCCGTGAGTCCACGTCACCGATTCTGCCCAATGCCTTGACACCGCCACCGCCCGGGCGCACTATTCAACACATGATGAGTTCATCCGGCGATGAATTAATGTACGGTGCGCACGGAGCGGCGGTACAGATTGACGCCCTCCGGGTGGTGCGCGGTAGGCGCACGGTGCTGCAAGACATCTCCGTGCGCATCCGTCGCGGGTCGATCACCGGACTCCTCGGGCCGTCCGGATGCGGCAAGACCACCCTCATGCGCTCGGTCGTCGGCACCCAGATCTTGTCCTCGGGCACGGTCACGGTGCTCGGGCACCCGGCAGGCAGCGCAGATCTGCGCAGTCGGGTCGGATATGTCACCCAGGACGCCACCGTCTACCCCGACCTGCGCGTCATCGACAACGCACGGTACTTCGCGTCGCTGTACGGCAAGAACGCCCGAGCTGCCGACCGGGCGATCGCCGCCGTCGGACTGAACGATCACCGGACGGCGTTGTGCGCCAACCTGTCCGGCGGTCAGCGCACCAGGGTCTCGCTGGCCTGCGCGCTGGTCTCCGAACCCGAGTTGCTGGTACTCGACGAGCCGACGGTTGGGCTGGACCCGGTGTTGCGCGTCGACCTGTGGGCGCAGTTCCACGAGTTGGCCGATACCGGGACCACGCTTTTGGTGTCCAGCCATGTGATGGACGAGGCCGACCACTGCGGCGACCTGCTGTTGATGCGCGAGGGCCGGCTCCTGGCCCATACCACGCCGACCCGACTACGAGAGGACACCGGATGTTCAGCACTGGAGGAAGCGTTTCTGTCGGTCATCCGGCACAGCACCGCGGCATGAGCACCACCCGATCGCCGGGCATGCAGGCCTATCTGGCGACCACCGGACGGATCCTGCGGCAACTGGCCGGGGATCACCGCAGCATGGCGATGATCGTCGTCGTCCCCACACTGATCATCACGCTGATGTACTTCATGTTCGTCAACGTCGGACACCCTCCGGGCACGCCGTCACCGTTCAACAACGCCTGCTTGATCATGCTCGGCGTGTTCCCACTGATCGTGATGTTCCTGATCACCTCCATCACCATGCAGCGCGAACGTGTCTCGGGAACCCTCGAGCGGATTCTGACGACCCCACTGCGCCGGTTCGACCTGCTGGCCGCATACGGGACCGCGTTCTCCATCGCGGCCGCCGTGCAGGCATCGCTGGCCTGCGCGGTCGCGTTCTGGTTCTTGGGTTTCCAGACCGCCGGCAGCCCTGCGTTGGTATTCCTCATCGCGATCGTCAACGCCGTACTCGGTGTCGGATTGGGACTGCTGTGCAGTGCCTTCGCCCGCACCGAGTTCCAGGCGGTGCAGTTCATGCCGGTGGTGATCGCGCCGCAGCTGTTGTTGTGCGGCATCATCGTTCCGCGCGACGTGCTGCCGGACTGGTTGCACTGGATCAGCAATGCGCTGCCCGCCAGTTACGCTCTGGAGGCGCTGCAACAGGTCGGCGCGCACGCCGAACTCACCGCAACCGCCACTCGCGACATCGCGGTGGTGATCGGCTTCGCGGTGCTGGCGCTCAGCCTGGCCGCGGCGACCCTGCGACGGAAGACGGCTTAGGAAACCTTGAGCACGACGAACGACCGTAAACGCCCCGGCCGACCGCCCGGGGCGTCGGACAGCCGCGCCCGGATCCTGGAGCACGCGCGAGAGCTGTTCGCCCGCAACGGCTTCGACAAGACCTCCATCCGCGCGATCGCATCCGCGGCCGGGGTCGACGGCGCCCTGGTGCACCACTACTACGGCACCAAACAACAACTGTTCGCCGCGGCCATCGAGATCCCGATCGACCCGATGCAGATCATCGGCCCGCTGCGGGACACCCCGGTGGACCAGATCGGCTTCGTTTTGCCCAGCCTCTTGCTGCCGCTGTGGGATTCCGAACTCGGCAAGGGTTTCATCGCGACGCTGCGCTCGCTGCTCGGCGGCGCCGATGTCACTCTGGTGCGCTCATTCCTGCAGGAAGTCATCACCGTCGAGATCGGCTCGCGGGTGGACGAGCCGCCGGGATCGGGTGCCTACCGAGTGCAGTTCGTGGCATCGCAGCTCGTCGGCGTCGTCGTGGCGCGCTACATCCTGGAACTGGAACCGTTCGCGTCGCTACCGCCGGACATCGTCGCCAAGACCATCGCGCCGAACCTACAGCGTTATCTCACCGGGGATCTGCCGCAGCTGAGCTGACCAACCGCTCGTGCTCGGCCTCATCGGTGACGGTCACCGCCTCGTCGACGAGCAGTACCGGGATACCGTCGTCGATCCGGTAGGCACGCCGCAGCCGCGGGTTGTACAGGCATTCGCCGGGCACCAGGCTGAGCGGTCCGCGGTCCTGCGGGCAGACGAGGATGTCCAGCAGTTTCGAGTCGAGGGTCACGAGAACGGGTTGACCCCGTCGCCCCAGCCACCCGGGATCAACGGGTTGGTGTCATCACCGGGTGGTACCCACGGCTGAGCGCTCGTGCCACCGGGCATGACGCCCGTGCCACCGCCGCCACCGCGGGACAGCACCTTGCGCTGCTGCGCGACGGTGGCGCGCAATGCATTGGCGAGCGGGAGCAGATTGGGACGCTGATTGAGCGCCTCGGTGATGGCCTGCACATTGCCCGGCGTCGGCCGGGCGCCCTGGGCACGCAGGTTGAGCGCATCGTCGAGCAGATTGGGAACCTGCCCACCACTGGCGCTGCGACCGTACTCATCGGCGAGGCTGTCCAGAATGTCCGCATTCGCGGTGGCGGTGCCGCCACCGAGCAGCAATCCGGCCGCCATCACGGCGGCCGTCAACGCACGACGGGTCACAGATGTCATCACGATCCTCCTAGCCGGGGAGAGCCTAACAGCGCGCCATGAACCGGGCACGGCGTCACAGATCGCCGAGCTCGGCACGCACCGCGGCCGTCATGCGCTTGTACTGCTTCGTATCGCCGTCGTAGTACCAGGTGTTACGTGACGCCTTCGGGATGCCGGCGTCGCGCAACGGTCCCACCACGGGCCGGTAGGACGCGCCGAGCTTCATCTCCGCAGCCACGTAGACCACATCGGGTGGTCGGCCCACCGGTAGTGCCGCCATCGCCTCGGTCACCTCCGCGCTGGGCACGCTGCCGCCGGGGCGCAACGACACCGCCGTCAGTACCAGCGGCCGGCCGCCGATCTCCAGGCAGTAGGTGACCGCCAGATCCACCGCACCGATCTGGCCGATGGCGTCGTTCACGGCGGCGGTGAACACCACCCCCTCGGGCGTGCGGATGACCGAGCTACGGCTGTCGACCAGCCAGTAGTCACCCTCGTCGTCGCGGCGGAACAGCTGCTCGGTGGACACCCAGGTGTCCGCGGCCGCGAACACCCCGCGCTTGACCGAGGCGGTCGGGTCCACCGGGCCCCGCGGCCGGGCCAGCAGCAGACCGACCTGGCCGGGCTCGGCGCGCAGCACGAACCCGCGCTCGTCCTCCAGGATCAGATCGTCATCCACGTCATAGGCCGCAAGTTCGACGAACGGGCCGCCCGGCAGCGGTCGGCCCTTGCTGCCGATCTTGGCGTCGGCGACGTTGGCCAGCACCGCCTGCCCATCGGTGGTGGCGAAGAACTCGACCACGTGCGCCGGCGCGAACACCTCGGACACCCGTCGCCACAGACCGACCGGCATACCCGAGCCGATGAACAGCCGCACGGACAACGTCCCATTCAGCGCGAACGACGGGTCATCGATCACCTCGCGCAGCATCGCCCACGTGTAGGACACCACGGTCACGCCGTACTGCCGGATCTCGTGCAGAAAGCGGTCCGGAGCCAGGCCGCGGGACAGCGCGATGCGGGCACCGCCCACCACCGCACCGCCCAGGCTGACCAACAGACCGGACGGATGGTGCAGCGGAGTCAGGCAGTAGACGGTGTCCCGGTTACCCAGGTTGGCTGCCGAGGCCGTACCGAGTGCCGACAACGCCCACCGGTAGTTGGTGATCTGGCGGGCGACCAGTTCGCCGTTGATGGTCGCGAAGGCGACATAGGCCAGGTCGCGGGCGAACCCGGGGTTGGGCCGATACCAGCCGGGCAGTTCGACCCGGTCCGGATCGATCTGCTCCATGTCGACCACGTCGGCGTCGGCCGGTAGGTGCAAATCGCGCGACTCGCCGCCGCCGAGCACCAGCACACGGCGGCCCAGGCCGCGCGCGGCATCGAGATTCGCCGGGTCGGTCAGGATCTCCACCACGCCGCCGAGTCGTGCGGCCTGCGCCAGATCTGCATCCGGGGGCATCAGCACCGCCACCGCACCCAGCCGCGACAGCGCCGCGATGGCGACCAGCGCGCTGGGCCGGGTCTGCATCAGCACACCGACCCGGACACCCTGGCGCACGTTGACCTCGATCAGACCGCGGACGACGTTGTTGACGCGGCGGTCCACCGCCTCATAGGTGTGCACCCGACCGTCGAACAGCAGGAACTCGCCGTCGGGATGGCTCATCGCCTGCTCGGTCATGATGCGCCCGAGCGAGATCCGGGTGTGATCGTTGATCTGGCCCAGACGCGCCAACCGCGGAAGGGTGCGCGCGGTCTCCACCAGCAGGGTGCGCGCAGACTTGTTGGTCGCGACGACCGCGCCTGCGGCCGAGCGGGCCAGGTCGAAGGCCATCTCCGAGGCGGCCGCCGCACCGTGCGCGACCCGCGAGGTCAGGGCCACGCCGGCGTCGGCGGACTCCGTCGGCTGCTGGCCCATCGGGGCGACGTCATCCGGCAGCGCGCCCTGGCCGTTGCGCCACTTGACCCACGAGGCGACCGTCGGCCAGGTCTGCGTCGCCGCCTTCGAGCCGACGACGAGTCCGAAATGCCCTGCGCGGATCAGGTATTCGTAGGTCTCGGCCTGCGGGGCGGCGGTCTTGATACCGCGCACCGCCGCCGGCTGACCGATATCGTCGACCTCACCGATGACGGCCAGCACCGGGCACTTGATATCGGCCAGCGTCACCAGCTCGCCGTGGATGTTGAACCCGCCGGACATCATCCGGTTGTGTGCGATGAACTGTTTGAGCAGTTCGGAAATCGCCGGTCCCGACCAGGCGATCCAGCCCTCGGAATCGAGGAACCGGCGCTGCTGCTCCCGGGGCAGCAGGGCCTCGCGGTCGTGCAGCTGACGCAGGAAGTCCAGGCGCGCCTGCGCGGTCTTGAGCGGGTCGAGCATCTGAAAACCGGTGCGGGCCAACCACCCCGGGATGTCGATGCGGGAGAAGACGTGGTCGGCCATGAAGTTCGCGGCGACGGCACCGACATTCGGCGGGATCCCCATCGGCAGCGCGGCCAGGGTGTCCACCGGCGAACCGAATCCGATGATGCTGGCCAGATCCTTGGAGCGCCGATAGGCGGCGGTCTGATAGCAGAACATGCCGCCCTGGGAGTAACCGGCCAGATGTACATCGCTGCCGGTCACCTTCTTGACGGTGTCGATCGCATCATTCAGCGCTACGACGTGGTCGGCGAGGTTGCGTTGCATGCCGCCCTCGACCTGATCGGGTGAACCGAAGTCGATGACCCACGGGTCGATACCCGCGGCGTGCAGGATGCCGACCGCACCGTCCTCACGGGTGACGTCCCACATGTCGGCGGACATCATCATCGGATGGACCATCAGCACGGGCGGCCCGGACGGCGCCGTCCCGGGCCGCGTGTCGGGCGGAAAGTACCGGCGCAGCCGGTACATCGGCACGCTCTCGATGATCTGATACGGCGAGGGGACCGCACCGGTTTCCAGACCGCCGTAGCGCAGCACCTCGATGCCGTTCTGCGCGGTGGCCAGAAATCGGCTCACCGGACCGGTGATCAGCGAAAAATCCACCAAAGCGCGCTCCCCTGCTATCGGCGTACCGGAGTAACTCGCAATCCCCCCGATTGCCTCGACATCATGGCACAGCGCTGCTGGTCGACCGCTGGGAATGTGCAGCGTGGCCCGCACTAACCTGGACAGGACATGGCACATCTTCTCGGGGCCGAGGCCCTCCATCTGGAATACCCCACCAAGGTTGTCTTCGACTCCGTCTCGCTCGGCGTGAACGAGGGCGACCGGATCGGCATCGTGGGCCGAAACGGTGACGGCAAGTCGAGCCTGCTGGCCATGCTGGCCGGGCGACTGACTCCAGATTCGGGTCGGGTCACCGTGCGTGGCGGGGTGCGCGTGGGGGTTCTCGATCAGGCCGACACCCTCGACCCCACCGACACCGTCGGGCATGCGGTGGTCGGCGACGTTCCCGAACACGTGTGGGCGGGCGACCCGCGCGGCCGGGACGTCATCGCCGGCCTGCTCGGTGACCTCGAGTGGGGCGCGGTGCTGGGCACTCTGTCGGGCGGCCAGCGGCGTCGGGTGGCGCTGGCCCGCCTGCTCGCCGGCGACCACGATGTCCTGGCCTTGGACGAGCCGACCAACCACCTCGACGTCGAGGCCATCACCTGGCTGGCCGAGCACCTCAAGCGGCGCTGGTCGGCCACCTCGGGCGGGTTGCTGGTCGTCACCCACGACCGTTGGTTCCTCGACGAGGTGTGCACGGTGACGTGGGAGGTGCACGACCGCATCGTCGAGCCGTTCGACGGCGGCTACGCCGCCTACATCCTGCAGCGGGTGGAGCGGGATCGGCAGGCCGCCACCATCGAGGCGCGCCGGCAGAACCTGGCCCGCAAGGAGCTGGCCTGGCTGCGCCGGGGCGCACCGGCGCGCACCTCCAAACCGAAGTTCCGCATCGACGCGGCCAATGCATTGATCGCCGATGTGCCCGAGATCCGGGACAAGGTGGCCCTGCAGTCGCTGGCGGTGACGCGGCTGGGCAAGCAGGTCGTCGATCTGCTGGACGTCTCCGTGTCCTATGCCGACCGGTCGGTCTTGCGGGACGTCGAATGGCGCATCGCCCCCGGGGAACGCACCGGCATCCTCGGCGTCAACGGTGCAGGCAAGTCGACCCTGCTGGGACTGGTCGACGGTTCGGTGCAGCCCACCGAGGGCAGGGTCAAGCACGGTAAGACCGTCAACATCGCCACCCTGACCCAGAGTGTGGACCGCCTGGCCGACCACCTCGACGAACCCGTCCGGGTGGTGTTGAGCCGGCTGGCCACGACGTACACGTTCGGGGCGGGCTCCAAGGCGCAGGAGCTCACGCCGAGCCAGCTGTTGGAGCGGCTGGGCTTCGGCAGCGCGCAGCTGTCGACGCCGGTGAAGGATCTGTCCGGCGGTCAGCAGCGTCGCCTGCAGCTGCTGCTGATCCTGCTGGAGCAGCCCAATGTGTTGATCCTCGACGAGCCCACCAATGATCTGGACACCGACATGCTGGCGGCGATGGAGGATCTGCTGGACTCCTGGCCCGGCACGCTGATCGTGGTGAGCCACGACCGCTACTTTTTGGAGCGCGTCACCGACCAGCAGTACGGGATTCTCGGCGGGCATCTGCGGCACCTGCCCGGCGGCGTCGACGAATACCTTCGGTTGCGCGCCTCGCACGCCGCGCAGACGGGCGCGGCGCCCATCAAGGCTGCGGTGCAGGAGGGGTTGTCGGGCGCCGAATTGCGGGCCGCCCAGAAGGAGGTCGCGTCGATCGAGCGGCGGCTGGAGAAGCTCGCGGGTCAGATCGACACCGCGCACGTCGAGCTGGCTGAGCACGATCAGGACGACTACGAAGGGCTGCAACGGCTTACCGGCACGCTGCGGCAACTGGAGACCGAGGTCGCCGAACTCGAGGAGAAGTGGTTGGCGCTCTCCGAGTCGATCGGCTGAGCTTACGATGCTGTGGTGCGATACGTACTGGCGCCACTGACGCTGTGTATCCGCTACTTCCCACAATTGGCGGCGTGTTATCTGGTCGGCTGGCTGCTGCGCACCGGTGCCATCGAATGGGCGGCGTGGGCGGGATACGACAACAATGTGTGGGCCTCGCTGATCATGCCCTTGGCCGGTATCGCTCGGCTGGGATCTTATGTCGCGATGTTCTATGTCATCCGTCAGGGCATTCCCACGCTGGCCGCGTTACCACGCCGCTCGGCACGCCAGATCGATTTGTTCGCAACCATCATCGTCCCGTTCTTCGCGATCTATCTCGCGTGGCAAATGTTCCGCGAGGACTGGCTGGCCTTCGAGTACCGCGCGCTGCACTACCGGGTCGGTGAGGCCCTGACCACTCCGGGCACAAGCGAACTGAATCCCGAGGCGCTGCCGGTCAGCACCGTCACGATCGTCATCATCGGCGCGGCGTTGGTAACCCGCTTCCTGCTCAACCGGCTAAAGGACCGCATGCCGGTATGGCTGTTGCCGGTGCAGGTCTACCTGGATGCGCTGTGGGTGTTCCTGGTGCTCACCCTCTCCGCCAGCAAGGGTGTCACCCTGTTGATCAATCCGTCCGCCTGGGTATCGGAGCGGCGGATCGTCGTGTGGTTCAACGAGTCCCGCGAGAGCCTGTTCGCCCACGTCAAGTTCCTCCAGAAATTGTGGGACGCGTTGATGTGGACCCTGAGCACCGTATTCGGCGGCGCGGCCGTACCGCTGCTGTGGCTCGCCGTGGCCTGCATCGTCTATGGCGCGACGTCGAAGGCCGATTGGGACACCGAAGCCCGCCGGTTGGGCGGTGAGCGGATGGGCCGGTGGATCGATCGCTCGGCGTCCCGCAGGAATCAACTGAGCACGGGATGGAACCGCCTGCCCGGCAGGGTGCGTGGCGAGGTGCGCGATCAGCTGACTGGCCAGATCGGCAAGTTCAAACCGATCGTCGATTCGGCTCATGTCATCGCTGCCGGTGGACTTTTCGCGGTGTCGTTGTACGTGCTCGGGTACCTCGGACTCGCCTGGCTGGACATGTCAGGCAGCTACTACCGCGCGCAGATCGGGCCCGGCTATCTGTTCCGCGGCATGGC
The DNA here is from genome assembly GCF_053589535.1 of Mycobacterium sp. NPDC003323. NCBI lineage: Bacteria > Bacillati > Actinomycetota > Actinomycetes > Mycobacteriales > Mycobacteriaceae > Mycobacterium > Mycobacterium sp. NPDC003323. The sequence continues at coordinate 66,041 of NZ_JBSFSB010000023.1, read as the reverse complement.
GTGGGTGCTGGGACCGCACGACATCTCCTTCTGGTTCGGCACATGGGATGTGATGGCGCTGATATCCCACACGATCGTGGAACCGCTGAGGATCTGCCTTGTCGCCGGCATGCTGGCGTGGTGTCTGGACCGCGCGCAGCGCAAGTCCGCGGACGCTACAGCGGCAGCCGGACCAGTATCGAGCCGTCCGGATTCCTGACGTCGACCGCATCGGGTTCGGCTGTGGCCGGAATCAGGAACCGCCACTTCATCGATGTCTCGGCACCGCAGGGCGGGCCGGTGGCACGCCATGAGCGCTCGTCGTCCACCAGGAATCCGCCGCAATAGAACTCGGGGGATGCGTTCCCCGACCGGGTGATGTCGACGTTCACCAGGACCGTGCCCTCCGGCAGCGGCCTGCCGGACCCTGGATGGGCGGTCGTCCGGCTGACGTTGCGTACCTCGAACGTCTGCCCGTCGACGGTGACCGGCCGGCGTGGCTCGCCGATGAAAGCGGGTTCGACCGAGCTCACGTAACGCTGCCATGCCGGAAGGAGAATGAAGACGGCGGCCGCCACGCACGCTGCCACGCATACCGCCGCGCCGATGACATTGCGCTGCCACAGCCGAATCTTCATGTGCCGACCTGCGTTGCGGGCCCGATCTGTATCTGGTCGGTGCGTTGGACGCGCGCATCATCGAGATCCATGTCGATGACGAGGCGCGAATCCAGCCGCCAGTCGTCGACCCAGATCCGCAGGGTCATCTTCCCCCGTCCCGGAGCAGCGAGATCGGCCGGCACATCGAAGACCCAGGAGCCGCGCACGGCGATGCCCGGCGCCAGGGACCCGGCCAACGGCATGACCCCGATCCGGTGCGTCGGCCGATACGTGTTGGGACCGACGATCAACTCGACGGTCGCCACTTCGTCCGAGCGCGTCGTCATGGCCTCACCGTCGACGACGACCCACATACCCACGGCATCGAGCACCAGCGGGCGGTACTGCTCCTTGCGCACCTGCGGACCGATGCGGACCCCACTGACTTCGGCGCTGACGGCGTACCCGATGGCCTGCTGTCCCATCCCCACACTCACGTCGAACGGGGCGAACACATCGTCTGGAGTGGGAAGGTTGTGCCACATCCAGGCCGCCGCCGCGATCACCGCGGCCGTCGCCGTTGCGGTCAACGCCCGCTTCACGATCGGCCACCGACCTGGATGGCGAGTCGACCATAGGTACTGGTAACCGGCACCCAACCCTGGCCCACCGTGGCGTTCAGCTTCTTGGCCTCCTTGAAGACGCGCACCCGCACATCCGAGCCCACCGAGACAGCGGTTTCCGGGACATCCCAGAGCAGCACGAGATCATCGGTGAGTCCCGGGCCCAACCACACTGTCTGCGTGCCGTCGGCGAGCCGCATCGGGACGAGTTCGTCGGCTACGGGCAGGTCGGCCAGACTCACGACATCCTGCACATTGCCCGGCAAGGTGCCGGCGTTGCGTGCCTTCACCACCAGTCCGAGGTAGCGACGCCCGGGCTTCGGCGGAAAGAGAATCGTGCTGCCCGCACGCACCTCGTCGACCAGACTCGCCCGCTGGACGGTGATCTCGAACCTGCCGGTGCTGAACATCTCGCCGGGCTTGATATCGGTGACCTTCTTGTTGACCGTGTCCAGGCCACCGAATGCCGCCGTGCCGACCAGGACCGCGACCAGCCCCGCCCTGCGCCATTCCTTCAGACCCCATCCCGAAAGCCACTGCCGGATACGTCCGGTGACGGTCACGGCACTCCCCCGAGCCGGTTCCATGGTGGGAGATGATACCTAGCGCAGCTTGATCCGCAGCTGGTCTGCGGTGTCGCGGACCACACCGAGTTGCCGTGCCACCTGCACCGGCGCGGTACCACCGCGGGCATCGCGCGACTCGACCGAACCGGCGATGGTCAGCACTTCGCGGACCTGAGCGGTCAGGCCGGGGTGAATACCGGCGAGCTCGTCATCGGCGAGCTCCTCCAGCCCGACGTTTCGGGTCTCGGCGGCCTTCACCGCCGCACCGGCCGCCTCGTGCGCCACACGGAACGGAATACCTCGGCGCACCATCCATTCGGCGATATCGGTGGCCAGGGTATAGCCCAGCGGCGCCAGCTCGGCCATCCGGCCGGTATCGAAGGTCAGCGTGCCGACCAACCCGGCCATCGCCGGCAGCAGCAATCGCAGTTGCGCCACCGAATCGAAGACCGGTTCCTTGTCCTCCTGCAGATCCCGGTTGTAGGCCAGCGGCTGCGCCTTGAGTGTGGCCAGCAGGCCGGTCAGGTTGCCGATCAGCCGACCCGACTTCCCGCGCGCGAGTTCGGCGATATCCGGGTTCTTCTTCTGCGGCATGATCGAACTGCCCGTCGACCACGCGTCGTGCAGCGTGACGTAGCCGAATTCTGTGGTGCTCCACAAAATGATGTCCTCGGACAGCCGGGACAGATCGACCGCGATCATCGCGAACACGAACGCGGCCTCGGCGGCGAAGTCGCGGGCGGCGGTGGCGTCGATGGAATTGTCTGCCGCCGTGGCGAATCCCAGCTCATCGGCGATGGCGTCCGGATCCAGGCCCAGCGAGGATCCGGCCAGGGCCCCGGAACCGTACGGTGACACCGCCGTTCGCCTGTCCAGATCGACGAGGCGCTCGGCGTCCCGCAGCAACGGGTGCGCGTGCGCCAACAGGTGGTGGGCCAGCAGCACCGGCTGGGCGGACTGCAGGTGCGTCTTGCCCGGCATGATCGCCGTCGGGTGCGCAGCGGCCTGGGTGGCCAGGGCGGCCACCACATCGAGCAACCCGTTGCCGACGGCCTTGACGGCGTCACGCAGCCACATCCGGAACAGCGTGGCCACCTGGTCGTTGCGGGATCGTCCGGCCCGCAGCCGCCCGCCGAGTTCGGGTCCGACGCGGTCGATCAGTCCGCGTTCGAGTGCGCCGTGCACGTCCTCGTCGGAGGGCAGTGGGCCGAAGCTGCCGTCGGCCACGTCGGAACCCAGGCTGTCCAGACCGGCCAGCAACCCGTCACGCTGCTCGTCGGTGAGCAACCCGGCGCGGTGCAGCACCCGGGCGTGCGCCTTGGACGCGGTCACGTCATACGGCGCCAGCGCCCAGTCGAAGTGGGTGGACTTGCTCAGTGCGGCCAGCGCGTCGGACGGCCCGTCGGCGAACCGTCCGCCCCACAGCGACCCTTCGTTGGTGCTCACTTGATGCCCCTCATTCCGCCGAGATCGACGTTCTGACGACTTCTACTCGCACTTTTGCGCCCATTTGTGCGATTGGGCGTCACAAGCCCAGGTCGCGCTTGGCCGAGATCTTCGACGACAACCCGTGCACGTGCACGAAGCCCTTCGCCGAGGACTGGTCGAAACTGTCGCCCTCGTCATAGGTGGCCAGGTTGAAGTCGTACAGCGAGGTCGGGCTGCGCCGGCCGTTGACCGCGATGTGCCCGCCGTGCAGCACCAGGCGGATCTCACCGGTGACGTGCTCCTGGGTGTGCGCGACGAACGACTCCAGGGCGCGCTTGAGCGGCGAGTACCAGAGGCCGTCGTAGACCAGCTCGCCCCACTTCTGGTCGGTGCCACGCTTGTAGCGGCCCAGCTCGCGCTCCAGGGTGACGTGCTCCAGTTCGGTGTGCGCGGTGATCAGCACCATGGCGCCGGGCGCCTCGTAGATCTCGCGGCTCTTGATGCCGACCAGGCGGTCCTCGACGACGTCCAGGCGTCCGACACCCTGGGCGCCGGCGCGCCGGTTGAGCTCCTCGATGGCCTGCAGCACGGTCACCGGGCGGCCGTCGATCGAGACCGGCACACCCTTGTCGAAGCCGACGATCACCTCGTCGGGGCTGCTCCAGTTGATGGTGGGGTCTTCGGTGTAGTCGTAGACGTCCTTGGTGGGCGCGTTCCACAGGTGCTCCAGGAATCCGGTCTCCACCGCACGGCCCCACACGTTCTGGTCGATCGAGAACGGCGAACGCTTGGTGACGTTGATCGGGATGGCGTTCTCCTCGGCGAAGGCGATGGCCTTCTCCCGGGTCCAGGCGTAGTCACGCACCGGCGCCAGAACTTCGAGATCCGGTGCCAGCGAGGCAAATCCGACCTCGAAGCGGACCTGGTCGTTGCCCTTGCCGGTGCAGCCGTGCGCGACGACGCCGCCGCCGTGTTCGCGGGCAGCCTTGACCAGGTGCTTGACGATCAGCGGGCGGCTGATCGCCGAGACCAGCGGGTAGCGGTCCATGTAGAGCGCGTTGGACTGGATGGTCGGCAGGCAGTACTCGTCGGCGAACTCGTCGCGGGCGTCCACGACGACGGCCTCCACGGCGCCGCAGTCCAGGGCGCGCTGGCGCACGACCTCCATGTCCTCGCCGCCCTGGCCGAGGTCGATGGCGACGGCGACGACCTCCTTGCCGGTTTCCTTGCCGATCCAGCTGATGGCCACCGAGGTGTCCAGACCGCCGGAATACGCCAGGATGACGCGTTCGGACATTGGTTGATCTCCTTATTTCTTCGGGTCCAAGGACCGCTTATTTCAAGTTCTCGAACATGGTCGCGAGCTCGGCGCCGGTCATCGGCTCGCGCGCTATCACGAAGATGGTGTCATCACCGGCGACGGTGCCGACAACCTGGGGCAACGATGCCCGGTCGATGGCACTGGCCAGGTAGTGCGCCGCCCCCGGCGGGGTGCGCAGCACGGCCAGGTTGGCGCTGGAATCGGTGGACACCAGTAGTTCCCCGAGCAGCTTGGTGACCCGCTCGGTCCCGCCCGACACGCCCCGCACCGGGCTGCCGTCCTCGGGCACCACGTACACCCCGACCCCGCCGTCGGCCCCGCGCAGTTTCACCGCGCCGAGCTCTTCGAGGTCCCGGGACAGGGTGGCCTGGGTGACCTCGATACCGTCGGCGGCCAACAGCGCGGCCAGCTCGGTCTGGCTGCTGATCGCGTGCGACGACAGCAGCGTGAGGATGCGGGCCTGGCGGCCGACCCGGGTGGGGGTGCTCATGTCATGCTCGTTCCAACAACCAGGCCAGCAGCGCCTTCTGGGCGTGCAGCCGGTTCTCGGCCTCGTCGAACACCGCGCTCTGCGGGCCGTCGATGACCTCATCGGTGATCTCGTGCCCGCGGTGCGCCGGAAGGCAGTGCAGCACAACCGCGTCGGGGTCGGCCAGCGCCAGCAGGTCGGCGTTGACCTGGAACGGGCGGAACGGCCGCACCCGGTCGAGACCGTCGTTCTCTTGACCCATCGAGGTCCAAGTGTCGGTGACCAGCACGTCGACACCCTCGACGGCGGCCTTCGGGTCGGCCGTCACGGCCACCGTCGCGCCGGTGTCGGCGGCACGTCGGCGCGCGGCGTCGACGAATTGCGGGTGCGGCTCGAAGCCGGCCGGAGCGGCGATGGTGACGTCGATCCCGGCGGTCACCCCACCCAGCATCAGCGAGTGCGCCATGTTGTTGGCACCGTCGCCCAGGTAGGTCATGGTCAGACCCTTCAGCTCACCCTTGCGCTCGACAAGGGTCTGCAGATCGGCGAGCACCTGGCAGGGGTGGAACTCGTCGGACAGCGCGTTGACGATCGGGACGGAGGCACCACTCGCCATGGCGGACAACCGTTCCTGGGCGAACGTCCGCCACACGATGGCGTCGACGTAGCGCGATAGCACCACCCCGGTGTCCTCGAGCGTCTCTTCGCGGCCGAGCTGGGTGCTGCGGCCGTCGACCACGACGGCGTGACCACCGAGCTGGGCGATCCCCATCTCGAACGAGAACCGGGTGCGGGTGGAGTTCTTCTCGAAGATGACCGCCACACCGCGCGGCCCCTCCAGCGGTCGGCGGCTGAACGGCGCCTGCTTCAACTCGGCGGCCAGCGCCAGGACCTCGGCCTGCTCGTCGGGGTTCAGGTCATCATCGCGCAGAAAATGTCGTGTCACAGCGATCCTTTGTCGAGCACCGCGGGCAACGCGGTGAGGAATTCGTCGATCTGGGGGTCGGTGATGATCAGCGGCGGCGCCAGCCGGACGACATCGGGTGCCGCGGCGTTGACCAGGAATCCGGCCTCGCGTGCCGCCATCTCGACGGCCTTGGCCTTCTCCTGTGTCAGCGCGATGCCGATGAGCAGGCCCTTGCCGCGAACATGGTCGACCAGCGGATGGCCGATCTCCTCGATGCCGTGGCTGATCGTCTTGCCCGCCACCGCAGTTCGGGCGATCAGGTCATCGGCAGACAGCGTCCTGAGCACCGCCAAAGCCGCGGCGGTGCTGATCGGGTTGCCGCCGAAGGTGCTGCCATGCATTCCGGGGGTGAGCAGATCTGCCGTCGTCCCGAGGGCGAGGCAGGCGCCGATCGGCAGTCCGCCGCCCAGCCCCTTGGCCAGCGTGACGACGTCGGGGGTGATGCCGTCGTGCTGGTGGGCGTAGAACGCTCCGGTGCGGCCGACGCCGGTCTGCACCTCGTCGAGCACCAGCAACGTGCCGTGGGCGGTCGTGATCTCGCGGGCGGCGGCCAGGTAGCCCGGCGGTGGTACGACGACGCCGCCCTCCCCCATGATCGGTTCCAGGAACACCGCGGCGGTTTCGTCGGTGACCGCGTTGCGCAGCGCCTCGGTGTCGCCATAGGGCACGAAGGTGACATCGCCGGGCAGCGGTTCGAACGGCGCCCGCTTGGCCGGTTGCCCGGTGAGCGCCAGCGATCCCATCGTGCGGCCGTGAAATCCTCCTTCGGCGGCAACGACTTTGGTCCGCCCGGTGAGCCGGGTGATCTTGAAGGCCACCTCGTTGGCCTCGGTGCCCGAATTGCAGAAGAACGCCCGGGCGGGATGACCCAGATGGTCGACGAGCATCTCGGCCAGCGCGATACCCGGCTCGGTGGCATACAGATTCGACGTGTGCCCCAGCGTGTTGAGCTGTGCGGTGACGGCCTCGATGACGGCGGGGTGACGATGCCCCAGCAGATTGACCGCGATTCCGCCGAGCAGGTCGAGATAGTTCTTGCCGGATTCGTCGGTGACCACGGCGCCGTCCCCGGCCACCAGGGCCAGTGGCGGGGTGCCGTAGTTGTTCATCATCACCGCTTCCCAGCGGGTCTGGAGTTGACTCATGGGGCGGGCACCACCTTGGTTCCGGTGCCCTCGTCGGTGAGCAGCTCGACGAGGACACAGTGTTCGACGCGGCCGTCGATGACATGCGCGCTGGGGACCCCACCGTTGACGGCGCGCAGGCAGGCCTCGATCTTGGGCACCATGCCCGATTCCAGCTTCGGCAGCAGTTGCGTCAGTGCGGCGCTGTCGATCTCGCTGACCAGCGAGGTACGGTCGGGCCAGTCGGTGTACAGGCCCTCGACATCGGTGAGCATCAGCAGCTTCTCGGCGCCGAGCGCCTCGGCCAGCGCGGCGGCCGCGGTGTCGGCGTTGATGTTGTACACCAGTCCGTCGGCGTCCGGGGCGATGGTCGAGACCACTGGGATCCGGCCGGCGGCAATGAGATCCAGCAGTGAGTCGGCGTTGACGTGTGCGACGTCGCCGACCAGTCCGATGTCGGTGGCCACGCCGTCGACCGTGACGCTGCGCCGCACCGCGGTGAACAGTTGGGCATCCTCGCCCGTCACGCCGACGGCGTAGGGTCCGTGCGCGTTGATGAGCCCGACGAGTTCGCGGCCGACCTGGCCGAACAGCACCATCCGGGCGACATCGAGCACTTCGGGCGTGGTGACCCGGAACCCACCCTTGAAATCGCCTGCGATACCGAGCCTTTTCAGCATGGCGCTGATCTGCGGGCCGCCGCCGTGCACGACGACGGGCCGGATGCCACAGTTGCGCAGGAACACCATGTCGGCGGCGAACGCGGCCTTCAGGGTGTCGTCGGTCATGGCGTTGCCGCCGTACTTGACGACGACGATCCTGCCGTGCAGCTGCTTGAGCCAGGGCAGCGCCTCGGCCAGCACGGAGGCCTTCAACGACGTGGAGGTCATGAGCTGTACGCCGAGTTCTCTTCGACGTACGCGTGGGACAGGTCGGTGGTCCGGATCGACGCGGTGGCCTCGCCGGAGGCCAGATCGACCATGACCTCGATCTCGTCGCCGGACAGGTCGACCTCGCGGGCGCCGGGGGCGCCGGCTCCGTCGACACACACCGGAGAACCGTTGAACGACACGCTGATCCGCTGCGGATCCAGCGTCACCGGGGCGATCCCGACCGCGGCCAGCACCCGCCCCCAGTTCGGATCGGATCCGAACAGCGCGGTCTTGACCAGGCTGTCGCGGGCGATGGCACGGGCGGCGACCAGGGCGTCGCCCTCGGAGGCGGCGCCGGCGACGGTGACGGTGATGCGCTTGGTGACGCCCTCGGCATCGGCCTGCAACTGGGCGCACAGGTCGTCGCAGACGGCGAGGACGGCCGCGTCCAGTTCGTCCTGGCTCGGGGTCGCCTCGCTGGCTCCCGACGACAGCAGGAGCACGGTGTCGTTGGTGGAGCAGCTGCCGTCGACGTCGAGGCGGTCGAAGGTGCGGGCGGTGGCCCGCCGCAGCGCGGTGTCCAGCGCGGCCGGGTCCGCGGCCGCGTCGGTGGTCAGGACCACCAGCATGGTGGCCAACGACGGGGCGAGCATGCCCGCCCCCTTGGCCATCCCGCCGACGGTCCAGCTGTCGGCATGCAACGCAACCTGTTTGGGAACCGTGTCGGTGGTCATGATGGCCCGGGCGGCCTCGTCGCCGCCGGTCAGTCCGCCCGCCATCTCGTGCACGATCTCGGTGACGCCGGCAAGCACCTTGTCCATCGGCAGCCGGTCACCGATCAGACCGGTCGAGCACACGGCGACCTCGATGGCGCCGGTCTCGGTGCCCCAGTCGCTCAGCGCCGCGGCGACCGCCTCGGCCGTGGTGTGGGTGTCCTGGAACCCGCCGGCTCCGGTGCAGGCATTGGCGCCGCCGGAGTTCAGGATGACGGCCCGCAGCCGGCCCGTGGTCAGCACCTGCTGGGACCACTGCACCGGCGCCGCCTTGATCTGGTTGCGGGTGAACACGCCGGCGGCGTGATGATCGGGGCCCTCGTTGAACACCAACGCCAGATCCAGCGCACCGGAAGCCTTGATTCCGGCCGAGATCCCGGTGGCCCGGAAGCCTGCCGGCGCCGTCACGCCCTGCGTGCGTACCAGCTTCGGGGCCGGATGGTTCGCTTCGCTCACGGTGCCACTCCCACGGTCGACAGTCCTTCGGTCTCGGGCCAGCCCAGCGCCAGGTTCATCGACTGCACCGCCGCGCCCCCGGTGCCCTTGGTGAGGTTGTCGATGGCACAGATGGCCACCAGCGTCTTGGCCTCGTCGTCGACGGCTACAGCGATCTGCGCGGCGTTGCTACCGATCACGGCGCCGGTCTTGGGCAACAGCCCTTCGGGCAGCAGGTGAATGAACGGCTCGTCGGCATAGGCCTTCTCGTAGGCCGCCCGGATCTCGGCCTCGGACGCTTCGGTCGGCGCGGTGCAGGTGGCCAGGATGCCCCTCGACGTCGGGATGAGCACCGGGGTGAACGAGACGGTGACGGGCTTGTCGGTGACCGTGCGCAGCCCCTGGGCGATCTCCGGGATGTGCCGGTGTTTGCCGCCGACGTTGTAGGCCCGCGCGGAGCCGATCACCTCGGCCCCCAGCAGCTCGACCTTGGCCGACTTGCCCGCACCGGACGTTCCGCTGACCGCGACGACGGTGACCTTCGGGTCGACCAGATCGGCCGCGACGGCCGGCAGCAGGGCCAGCAGGGCCGAGGTCGGATAGCAACCCGGCACCGCGATGCGCGTCGCACCGATGAGAGCCTCCCGGCCGCCGGGCAACTCCGGCAGACCGTAGGGCCACGTGCCGGCGTGGGCGCTGCCGTAGAACTTCTCCCAGTCGGCGGCGTCGGTCAGCCGGAAGTCCGCGCCGCAGTCGATGATGACGGTGTCGCCGAGCTGTTCTGCGAGTTCGGCCGAATGGCCGTGCGGCAGGCCGAGGAACACCACGTCATGCTGGGCGAGCAGCGCGGCATCGGTCGGTTGCAGCACCCGGTCGGCCAGCGGCAGCAGGTGCGGATGGTGCTCGCCGAGCGTGCTGCCCGCGCTGGCCGCGGCGGTCAGCGCACCGATGGTCAGCCTGCCGTCGGCGTATGCGGGATGGCCGAGCAGCAGACGCAGGATTTCCCCGCCGGCATACCCGCTGGCACCGGCGACGGCTACGGAAGTCATACACCGATCTTTGCATTGTTATGCAGTCAAATGCAAACTCATTAATACCCGCGCGCCGAAGCTGACGAAATGTCGACTTCCACTCGCACTTCTCGGCCCGTTTGTTCGGTTGGGCGAGAAGGTACTAGGCACGTTGGACGGCGCCGAGACGCTCGGCCGCGGCGGCCACCGCGGCGTCGCGCGCCGCACTGGCCTCGTCTTCGGTCAGCGTCCGATCGGCGGCCCGGAACCGCAGCGCCAGGGTCAGCGATTTACGCCCCTCCCCGATCTGCGGGCCGGTGTAGACATCGAACAACCGGACATCCTCGAGCAGCTCACCGGCGCCGTCGCGGACCGCGTCCACGACCGACTGGGCGGCGACATCCTGCTCGACGATGAGGCTGATGTCCTGGAACACCGCCGGGAACGGCGACACCGCCGGCGCGGGCAGCCGCTCGACGATCGGGATGTCGTCGAGATCGAGTTCCACCGCGCAGGTTCCCGCCGGCAGCCCGGTGCGTTCGATGACCGCCGGGTGCAGCTGACCGGCATAACCCACCGGGATGTCGCCCACGAGCACCTCGGCGCACCGGCCGGGATGCCAGGGCAGGTGCGCTGCGGCCCGCAGCGTCAGTTCGACGCCGACGGCGCGGCCGATGACGCGGACCGCCTCGAAGGCATCGGCGGCCTCGACCCTGCGGCCCGGGCCCCACGGTCCGGCGGGCTCGCGCAGACCGGCCAGCACCACGCCGACGTGTTCGGGCTGCCGGGGCAGCGAACGGTCCAGCCCGGCGATCTCGGCATCGGTGGGCCTGCGGTCGGTCGGGATCCGGTCCACGGCCCTGGTGTCGTCGGTCTGCAGCGCCACATGCGAGATGGCGAACAGCGAGGTGTCCACCGCGCCGCGGGACACGTTGCGCGCCAACGCTTCCAGCAGACCCGGCAACAACGTCGTGGCCAGGTGCGGGCGATCAGCCTCCAGCGGGTTGAGCACCGAGACGACGGAGCGGCGCGGATCGTCCTCGCCCAACCCCCAGGTGTCGAAGATCCCGGCCGGCAGGAACGGGGTCGGCAGGACCTCGACGAAACCGCCGAGCGCCAGCGACTTCCCGAGCGCCCGACGTCGCTTCTGGACCGCGGTCAGACCACGTCCGGGCGGAGCCAGCGGAAGCACCGACGGGATGGCGTCCAGCCCCTCCAGCCGCAGCACCTCCTCGACCAGGTCGGCCGGCTCGCGCAGATCGGGCCGCCAGCTCGGCGGTGTCGCGGTGATGGTGCCGTCGGCCTCGGTCACCGCGGCGCCGATCTGGGCCAGCCGTCGCGCCGCGACACCGGCCGGGTAGCTCACCCCGGCGACGCGGTCGGGCAGATCGGCAGGCATGCTGACCGGCGCGGGCGAGAAGTCATCCCGCGGCGGGTCACCGCGCCAATCGGTGAGCGTGGGATCAACTGTGCCACCGGCGATTTCGGCGAGCAGCGTGGCGCAGCGGTCCAGCGCGGCCACCGAGATGGCCGGGTCGACGGTGCGCTCGTAGCGCCGGCCCGCCTCGCTGACCAGACGCAGCCGACGCTGGGTCCGCGACACCGCGGCCGGATCCCACACCGCGGCCTCCAACAGCACATCGGTGGTGGTGTCGCGCACCTCGGTGGTTCCGGCACCCATGACGCCGCCGATCGCCGCGGTGGCGACGTCGTCGACGATCAGCACATCACCGTCGTTGAGGGTGCGGGTGATGTCGTCGAGGGTGGTGACCTGCTCCCCCGCCGCGGCGAACCGCACGTCGAACGCGCCGGTGATCAACGACCGGTCGTGGGCATGCATCGGGTGGCCGAGTTCCAGCATCACGTAGTTGGTGACATCGACCGCCGGTGAGATGGCCCGGATCCCGGACAGCAGCAGCCGTCGCTGCAACCACCACGGTGACACCGCGGCCGGGTCGATGCCGGTGACCGGGCGCAGGCCGAACCGCAGCACCCCGGTGCCGGGCTGCACCGTCAGCGGCCACGCCTCACCGTCGGCGGGCAACGCCGGCACCTCGGCGGGATCGACGAAGTCGAGGTCCAGCGCGCACGCGATATCGCGGGCCAGTCCCCGCACCGACAGGCAGTAGCCGCGGTCCGGGGTGATGGCGAGGTGGAAGACCGCGTCGTCCAGGCCGAGCACCTCGATACCGGAGGCACCGGGCTGCGCGGTTCCCGGCGGCAGCACGATGATGCCGGAGTGATCGACCCCGAGGTTCAGTTCGGCGGCCGAGCAGATCATCCCATCGGAGGTACGCCCGTAGGTCTTGCGCTTGGCGATGGTGAAGTCACCGGGGAGCGTGGTGCCGGGCAGTGCCACCACCACCAGGTCATCGACCGCGAAATTACGTGCGCCGCAGACGATGTCGCGGGGTTCGGGCTCACCGACGTCGACCTTGCAGGCCCGGATGGGCTTCTTGAACTCGGTCAGTTCCTCGATTTCGGTGACGCGCCCGACGGTCAGCGGACCGGTGACCGGGCCGACCGGGATGATCTCCTCGACCTCGTGACCGATGCGGATGAGCGTCTGCTCCAGATCCGCAACCGACATGTCCCAGTCCGGAGCCCCGGCGCGCAGGGCCTCACGCAACCAGCTGTACGGAATACGCATCAGGCACCCACTCCGAACGGCAGGGAGAACCGTACGTCACCCTCGACCATGTCGCGCATGTCCGGAATACCGTTGCGGAACTGCAGGGTTCGCTCCAATCCCATGCCGAAGGCGAAGCCGGAGTACCGGAGAGGGTCGATCCCGCACGCGCGCAGGACGTTCGGGTTGACCATGCCGCAACCACCCCATTCGACCCAGCCCGGCCCGCCCTTCTTGTTTTCGAACCACACGTCGACCTCGGCCGACGGCTCGGTGAAGGGAAAGAAGTGCGGACGGAACCGGGTGCGGCCGGCCGGCCCGAATTCGGCGCGGGCCAGCGCATCCAGCGTGCCGCGCAGGTTGGCCATTGTCAGCCCCCTGTCCACGGCCAATCCCTCCACCTGATGGAAGACCGGGGTGTGCGTGGCGTCGAGTTCGTCGGTGCGGAACGTGCGACCCAGCGAGACGATGTACACCGGCAGGTCACGCTCCAGCAGCGCGCGGATCTGCACCGGCGAGGTGTGCGTGCGCAACACCTGCCGCGATCCGTCGGGCGCGATCTGGAAAGTGTCCTGCTCGCTGCGCGCGGGGTGATCCGGCGGGAAGTTCAGGGCGTCGAAGTTGAACTGCTCGGTCTCCACCTCGGGGCCCTCGGCCAGTTCCCAACCCATCGCCACGAAGGTGTCGGCGATCCGCTCGGTCAGCAGGGTGATGGGATGCCGCGCCCCGACCGGCTGCCGCGTCGAGGGCAGCGTGACGTCGATGCGCTCGGCCACCAGCACCGCGGCATCGCGCTCGGCGCGCAGCACCGCCAGCCGCTCGTCGTAGCTCTGTTGGGCCTCGGTGCGCGCGATGTTGACCCGCTTGCCGGCATCGGCGCGTTCGGTCTTGGGCAGTGTCCCCAGCACCTGGCGCGCGAGCGCGATCGGGGAACGGTCACCGAGATGTTCGGTCTTCGCCTTGGCCAGCGCGTCCAGGTCGGCGGCGGCGTCGAAGGCCTGCCGGGCCGCGGCAACTGCGCTGATCAGGGCGTCTTCTGAGAGCTCCGTCACCCGGCGATCATAGGTGATGGGTCATTGAGAGCGACGTCACGCACCCTCGGCGTCGGCGGCCTGCCCACCGGGCAACTGGGGCAGCCTCCTGACCCAGTACATCATCAGGTCCTCGGGCACGCCGCTGGGTCTGGTGGCGAAGAGCTGCTTGCGGACGCGTTTGACACCGATGCCCAGCGCCTCGAAATCCTTCTCGTCGATGGCCTCCAGCGTGGTGTGCGAGATGACCAGCCCGCCCTTGGTGGCCCGCTCCATCACGCGCGCGGCGATGTTGACATCGACGCCGAGCCAGTCCGAGCCGATGCGCTGCGGATGCCCGGTGTGGATCCCGGCCCGCATCCGTGGGGTGTAGCCGTCGACCTCGACGGTGCCGACGGCCTCCAACGCGGCCAGCACCGCCCGGATGGCGGTGGCGGCATCGGAGAACACCACCATCGCACCGTCACCCATCCGCTTCACGATGTGACCGCCCTGAGCGAGCAGCGGCGGCTCGGCGACCTGCGCGACGCGCCGCAACAGTCGCAGCGTCGCGTCGTCACCGGCGCGCAGCGACCACGCCGAGAATCCGACCAGGTCGGTGAACACCAAAGTCATCTCACGATTGGCCGGTTTACCCGAGACCCGCTCGGTGAGCGCCTGCCACACCTGCAGGGCGCCGAGGCTGATCTCGCGGGACACCGCGTCACGTTCCAGCAGCCGGTCGGCCGCCCGGGCGGCGGCCCGCGGGCCCCCGTCGCCGGCCGTCGACAGCGGATCACCGAACTCCGGATCCCCGGGCAGGGCCCGCCGCGCGCGCCGCAGGAAGGCGATGACATCGGCGTTGTAATTGGTCGCGGTGAGCCACCCCAGTGGACCCGCCGGACGCGGCACCTCGGCGGGCATGCGGTCCCCGGTGCGTGCGGATCGTTCCTCGAACGATTCGACATCCACGTCGCCACGATATGTGGCACCTGCGGTAGCGGCAACGACGCCGCGCGACGACGTTGCTCACACCGCGGCAAACACGACGAACCGACAGGTCACGGCCATGTCGAGGCGCAATCGCCGGCACATAACGGCGTTGCATCACGTCGCGCGGTGTCATAGACAACACCCGTTGTCACGCATATGGTGGCCGGATATCCGTGGTTTTCAAGGCTCGACGAGGACGCCATGACCGTTGTAGAAGCCGACCCCGATTCGACCGCCGTGCCGAAGGTGATCCCTCTCGGCCCGGACTCTTTGACCTGGAAGTACTTCGGCGATCTGCGCACCGGCCTGCTCGGCGTGTGGATCGGCTCGATCCAGAACATGTATCCGGAGTTGGGGGCCGGCGTCGAGGACCACTCCATCCTGTTACGGGAACCGCTGCAGCGGGTCGCCCGATCGGTGTACCCGATCATGGGTGTGGTCTACGACGGTGACCGCGCTACCGATACGGGACAGCAGATCAAGAGCTTCCACCACGACATCAAGGGTGTCGACGGGCAGGGGCGGCGATACCACGCCCTCAACCCGGACACCTTCTACTGGGCACACGCGACGTTCTTCATGCTGATCATCAAGACGGCCGAGTATTTCTGCGGCGGACTCACCGAATCCGAGAAACACCAACTGTTCGACGAGCACGTGCAGTGGTACCGGATGTACGGAATGAGCATGCGTCCGGTGCCGGACTCCTGGGAGGACTTCTGCCAGTACTGGGATCACAAGTGCCGCGAGGAGTTGGAGATCAACCAGGCCACCTTGGATATCTTCTCCATCCGGATCCCGAAGCCGTGGTTCGTGCTCATGCCGACGCGGGCGTGGGACCAGATCTTCCGACCGTTGGTCGGCGCCCAGCGGTGGGTGGCCGCCGGCGTGTTCGATCCGGCCGTGCGGGAGAAGGCGGGCATGCGCTGGACACCGGGCGACGAGATCCTGCTGCGCCTGCTCGGTAAGGCGGTCGAACTGGCGTTCATCGCGGTGCCCGATGAGATCCGGTTGCACCCGCGGGCCGTGTCGGCCTACCGGCGCGCCGGGGGCCGTATCCCTGCGGACGCTCCCCTGGTGGAAGCACCGGGTTTCATGGCACCTCCGGCGGACCGGCGTGGTCTGTCGATGCATTACCAACCCCCGCACAAGTCGCTGCTGGACCGCGCGGGGTCGCTCATCCACACCACGTTCTCACTGGCCGGGTTGCGCCCGTCCGCCAAACGAAAGGCTGCCTGACCCGATGCTGGAATGGTCTGATGTCGACATCGCCGTGCGCGATGCGGTGCGCGAGTTCGTCGACAAGGAGATCCGGCCCCATATCGACGCGCTGGAGAGCGGCGATATGGAGCCCTACCCCATCGTCCGTAAGCTGTTCGCCGCCTTCGGCATCGACGCCATGGCGCGGGAATCGTTGGAGCGCAGGCTGTCTCGCCTGCGCGACGGTGCACCGGCCAAGGAGTCCAGGCCGTCGGGCGGGATGTTCGGCGGCGGACCCGATCAGGCCGGCATGGGTTTCGTCCTGATCAGCGAGCTGTGCCGGGTGTCCATGGGTCTGGTCACCGGCATGGGTGTCAGCCTCGGGCTGACGGTGCCGACCATCCAGGGCCGGGGCACGGTTGCCCAGCAGGAGCGGTGGCTGCCCGGGCTGGTGACCTACGAGAAGATCGGCGCCTGGGCGATCACCGAACCCGATTCCGGCTCGGATGCTTTCGGCGGCATGAAGTCCTACGTGACCCGCGACGGTGAGGACTACATCCTCAACGGGCAGAAGACGTTCATCACCAACGGCCCCGATGCGGATGTCGTCGTGGTGTACGCCAAGCTGGACGAGCCGGGTGTCGACAAGCGCGACCGCAAGGTGCTGACCTTCGTCCTGGACCGCGGCATGGAGGGTTTCGTCCAGTCGAAACCGTTCCAGAAGATGGGTATCCACTCTTCGCGCACCGGCGAGCTGTTCTTCAACAACGTCCGGCTCGGCCGGGACCGACTGCTCGGAGAGACCGAGGACAACTCCGCGGGCGACGGCCGCGACAGTGCCCGGTCGAGCTTCTCCGCAGAGCGGATCGGGGTGGCGGCCATGGCCCTGGGAGTCATCGAGGAATGTCTGCGGCTGTCGGTCGACTACGCGAAGACCCGGGTGCTGTGGGGCAAGGAGATCGCCCAGTTCCAGTTGATCCAGCTCAAGCTGGCCAACATGGAGGTGGCCCGGATGAACGTGCGCAACATGCTGTTCCGGGTCATCGAGTCGGCGCAGCAGGGTGCGCCCATCAGTCTGGCCGAGGCGTCGGCGATGAAATGGTACTGCTCGCAGGCCGCCACGGATGTGGCGATGGAGGCCGTGCAGTTGTTCGGCGGCAACGGGTACATGACCGAGTACCGGGTGGAACAGCTCGCCCGCGACGCGAAGTCGCTGATGATCTACGCCGGGTCCAACGAGGTGCAGATCACCCATGTCGCGCGGGGGCTGTTGGGCTGATCGGCCCCATCCGGCGAGCAGACGCAAACTGGCACCAAATCGACCTTTTCTGGGCAGTTTTGCGTCTGCTCGCGTGAGGAAAGGGGATTCCCGCGCTCGCGCTAGGGGGAAAGCTGCGCGCGGGAGCTCTTGTAGAGGCAGATCGCCGCGGCGGCAGCGACATTGAGGCTCTCCGCGCTGCCCTTCATCGGAATCTGCACGCGCACATCGGCGGCCGCGGCAATGTCGGCAGGCAATCCGTGGGCCTCCGAGCCGAACAGCCAGGCCGTCGGCACGTCCAGCTTCGTGGTGTCCAGCGACGCTTCGCCCTCCAGCGTCGTGGCCATCACCACCAATTCGGCGTCGCCGAGGTCCGAGATGAGCGCCACGGTGTCGGCTGCCTGCACCACCGGGACCGAGAAGATGCTGCCCGCCGAGGATCGCAGGCATTTCGGGTTGTAGGGGTCCACGCTGTTACCGGCCAGGACCAGCGCGTCGGCGCCCATGGCGTCGGCCAGCCGGATCAGTGTCCCGGCGTTGCCCGGATCCGAGGTCTCCACCGCCACGGCCACCAGCTTCGGCCCGGCGGCCAGCACCCGCTCCAGCGATATCTGCGGGGTGGCGCAGACCGCGATCAACCCGACCGGGGTGACCGTGTCGGACAACGCCTTTGCGGCCTTGTCGGTGACCACGTAGGTCGGCGTGTCAGCGAGCAGCGACCCGAAACGCTGCGCGGCGTCTTCGGTGACGAACACCTCGGAAACGAGACCGCGCCGCAACGCTGCCTCGACGAGATTGGGTCCCTCGGCGAGAAAGCGTGCGGCGCGGCGACGTTCGGCGGGTCGCTGCAGCTTGATCGCTGCGGCTACCCGGTCAGCCCGCTCGGTGAGCGGCGTGACGGAGCCACTCATTCAGCGGTGTCTCAGGCGGCTTCGCCCGACGGTGCGTTGACATCCTCGGGCAGGGCCGCCTTGGCGACCTCGACCAGCGCGGTGAACGCGGCGGCATCGCTGACGGCGATCTCGGCCAGGTTCTTGCGGTCCACCTCGACGCCGGCGGCCTTGAGGCCCTGGATCAGGCGGTTGTAGGTGATGTCGTTGGCGCGGGCCGCAGCGTTGATCCGGGAGATCCACAGCTTGCGGAACTCACCCTTGCGGGCGCGACGGTCGCGGTAGGCGTAGGTCAGCGAGTGGAGCTGCTGCTCCTTGGCCTTGCGGTAGAGCCGCGAACGCTGTCCGCGATAGCCCTTGGACGCCTTGAGAACTGTGCGCCGCTTCTTCTGAGCGTTGACTGCGCGCTTCACGCGTGCCATGAGAGTGTTCCTTGTCTTACGGGGTGGAAAGTGGGCGGTGAAGCGGTGTTAACCGTTCAGCATCTTCTTGACGCGCTTGGTGTCGTTGGCGGCCACCACGGTGCGGCCGTCGAGACGACGGGTGCGCTTGCTCGGCTTGTGCTCGAGCAGGTGGCGCTTGTTGGCCTTCTGGCGGACGACCTTGCCGCTTCCGGTGACGCGGAAGCGCTTGGATGCGCCGCTGTGGGTCTTTGCCTTGGGCATGTGTCCTCAGTTCGTGTGGTGTAGCGGTTCTACGTGGTCTCGTTGGGCTCGGCGTTCGCCGCGCCGCCCGACCGGGGTGTCGGAGCGTCGGCATCATGCGCGGCCTTGGCGCGGGTCTTGGCGCCGCGGTGCGGTGCCAGCACCATCGTCATGTTGCGGCCGTCCTGCTTGGCCGAGGTCTCGACGAAACCGTAATCAGCGACGTCGGCGCCGAGGCGCTGCAGCAGTCGGTAACCCAGTTCGGGGCGGGACTGCTCGCGACCGCGGAACATGATGGTGACCTTGACCTTGGACCCGGCTTCCAGGAAGCGGACCACGTGGCCCTTCTTCGTCTGGTAGTCGTGATCGTCGATCTTCGGCCGGAGCTTCTGCTCCTTGACGACGGTCTGCTGCTGGTTCTTGCGAGACTCGCGCTCCTTGAGTGCCGTCTCGTACTTGAACTTGCCGTAGTCCATGATCTTGCACACCGGCGGCTTGGCGTCCGGGGCGACTTCGACAAGGTCGAGATCGGCGTCGACGGCGACGCGGAGAGCATCTTCGATACGGACGATGCCTACCTGCTCGCCGTTCGGTCCGATCAGGCGAACTTCAGGTACGCGGATGCGCTCGTTGATGCGGGTCTCAGTGCTGATGGGGCCTCCTACGTTGTCTGCTCGTGCCACGACCGTATGGAAGGCCGGGCCAGCAGAGAATCCAACGCCATCAGCAGCTCTGTTCTTCCGAACAGAAAGGCCCTGCACACAGCAGGGCCCGATGCCGACCGATCACGGCTTTCGCCGTCTGCGCGATGCGCAGAACAGGACATCCGCAGATGCCTGTGACCGGACCGCTGGACCGGTATGGTCAGCGGTGGGAGCGGGACTCCACTTACTGTCCCTGGCGTTCGCCGGGACGGTCGATCATGCCACTCTATCAGGCATGACCGATGATCAGGAAACCCAGTCCGCCACAGACCCGCAGATCAGAGAGCTCGCGGAGATCCCGGCGGTCGAGGTGATCACCCGTTCGGCCGTCATGCTGATGAGCGCGGCCGCCGAGAAGCTGGGCTTGGGCGCCGAGGATCCCGACGACAGCCCGCACCGCGACCTCGACGAAGCCCGCCGGCTGATCACCGCGCTCGCCGGTCTGGTCACCTCCTCGGCGGAGTTCCTGGGCCTGCACGCGGGTCCGCTGCGGGACGGTCTGAAGAGCCTGCAGCTGGCGTTCCGCGAGGCCAGCGCCGCCCCCGAGGAACCCGGCCACGGGCCCGGCGAGAAATACACCGGCCCGGTCTGGTGAGCCGGGCCGACGCCCGCCGCGCTCGGGAGTCCGCAGAAACACCCATCTGAGCCGGTAAGCGCCTATTCTCGCGGCCTATGACGGCCACCACCACGCAGCCCCCGTCGGCCCACTCTTCCGCTCCCCGCCGCCCGGCCGGATTTGCGTGGGTGCCCACCGCCGCCGGCTGGATCGTGGGGGTCATCGCGACACTGTCGTTGGTCGCGAGCATCTCGCCCTTCGTCCGCTCGGTCATCCGGGTGCCACGCGAATTCGTCAACGACTACATCTTCAACTTCCCCGACACGAGCTTCGCCTGGGCGTTCGTACTGGCGCTACTGGCCGCCGCGTTGGCGGCCCGCAAGAGCATCGCCTGGTGGATCCTGGTGCTGTACATGGTCGCCGCGGTGGCGGTCAACATCGTCGATCTGGTCACCGGCGACGAGACCTCGATGGACGAGTTAGGCGAGGTCATCGGTCTGGTCTTCCATCTGGTCGCGATCGGTTTCCTGATGCTGGCCCGCCACGAGTTCTGGGCGAAGGTGCGCCGCGGCGCGCTCATCAAGGCGATCGCCACGCTGCTGGCCGGGATGGCGGTCGGCATCGGCACCGGCTGGGGGCTGCTGGAGCTGTTCCCCGGCACATTGGAGCGCGACTTCCGGCTGGCATACGCCGCCAACCGGGTGGTGGCCTTCGCCGGCGTCGATGCCGCCGTCTTCGACGGACAGCATCCCGGCGTCCTGGTCAACGCACTGCTCGGGTTGTTCGGTGCGCTGGCGTTGATGGTGGCGGCGATCGTGTTGTTCCGCTCGCAGCGAGCCACCAACGCGCTGACCGGACCGGACGAATCCGCCATCCGCGGGCTGCTGGAGCTGTACGGCAAGAACGATTCGCTGGGCTACTTCGCCACCCGCCGCGACAAGTCGGTGGTGTTCGCCCCGAACGGACGGGCCGCCATCACCTACCGGGTCGAGGTGGGCGTGTGTCTGGCCAGCGGTGACCCCGTGGGTGACCCGAAGGCCTGGCCCGCCGCGATCGGCGCCTGGCTCAAGCTCTGCCAGGCCTACGGATGGGCGCCGGGTGTGATGGGTGCCAGCGCCGCGGCCGCGCAGGCCTTCCGGGAGGCCGGGCTCAACGCGATCGAACTCGGTGACGAGGCGATCCTGCATCCCGACCGGTTCAAACTGTCCGGCCCCGATATGAAGCCGGTGCGCCAGGCCGTCACCCGGGCACGGCGGGCCGGGCTGGCCGTGCACATCCGCAGGCATCGGGAACTGACCTCCGACGCGATGGCCATGGTGATCGCCCGCGCCGACGAGTGGCGCGACACCGAGACCGAGCGCGGCTTCTCGATGGCGCTGGGGCGCCTGGGCGATCCCGCCGACGGCGACTGCCTGTTGGTCGAGGCGGTTGCCGAAGGTACGACCGACGGCTCCGAGGATCAGGTGGTCGCGATGCTCTCGCTGGTGCCGTGGGGCGCAGGCGGGGTGTCGCTGGATGTGATGCGGCGCTCACCGCAGTCCCCCAACGGCACCATCGAACTGATGGTCAGCGAGCTGTGCCTGCAGGCCGAGGATCTGGGGATCAGCCGGATCTCGTTGAATTTCGCGATGTTCCGCTCCGCCTTCGAACAGGGCGCCCAACTCGGCGCGGGTCCGGTGGCCCGGCTGTGGCGCGCGCTGCTGGTGTTCTTCTCGCGGTGGTGGCAACTGGAAACCCTGTACCGCTCGAACATGAAGTACCAGCCGGAGTGGGTGCCGCGGTACGCCTGCTATGAGGAGACCCGCGAGATCCCGCGGGTCGGTGTCGCCTCGGTGATCGCCGAGGGCTTCCTGGTGCTGCCCCTCTCCCGGCGCAAACCGCACACCGGCGAGCATGTCGCCGCCCCGAAGGCCCTGGTCGACAGCGGCCTGCTGCACCGGGACGGCACCGCCCCGGATGTCGCCTCACTCGCCGAGGATCTCCCCGGGGCCGAGGACAACCGGCTGCCCGAACAGGTCCGCGTCCGGATGGCCAAACTGAAGGCGCTGCAGGACAACGGAGTCGACGCCTATCCCGTCGGAGAGGCACCCAGCCATACGGTGGCTCGGGCGCTGGCCGTGACCGCCGCCGACGAGACCGTCACGGTGGCCGGCCGAGTACTACGGCTGCGCGATTACGGCGGGGTGTTGTTCGCCGTGCTGCGGGACTGGTCCGCCGATGTGCAACTGCTGCTCGACGATTCACGCCTGACCCAGGGGCGCAACGCCGATTTCACCGCCGCGATCGACCTCGGCGACCTGATCGAGGTGACCGGCACCATGGGGCACAGCCGCAACGGCACGCGATCGCTGCTGGTCACCCGGTGGCGGTTGATCGGCAAATGCCTGCGGCCGCTGCCCGACAAGTGGAAGGGACTGACCGATCCGGAGGCGCGGGTGCGCACCCGGTATGTCGACCTGGCGATCAACACCGATGCGCGCGATCTGATCACCGCGCGCAGCCGGATCCTGCATGCCATCCGGGAAACGCTGGTGGGCAAGGATTTCCTGGAGGTCGAGACGCCGATCCTGCAACAGATCCACGGCGGGGCCAACGCCCGGCCGTTCGTCACCCACATCAATGCCTACGACCTCGATCTGTACCTGCGCATCGCGCCGGAGCTGTATCTGAAACGGTTGTGCGTCGGCGGAGTGGAGCGGGTGTTCGAGTTGGGCCGGGCGTTCCGCAACGAGGGTGTGGACTTCAGCCACAATCCCGAGTTCACGTTGCTGGAGGCGTATCAGGCCCATGCCGACTACAACGTCTGGATGCACGGCTGCCGCGAGCTGATCCAGAATGCCGCGCAGGCCGCCAACGGCCGTCAGGTCGTGATGCGGCCCGGACCCGACGGCGCCCTGAACGAGGTCGACATCTCCGGGAACTGGCCGGTCAAGACGGTGCACGGCGCGGTGTCCGAGGCGCTGGGGGCGCAGATCGGGCCGGACACCGACCTTGCCACGCTGCGGTCGCTGTGCGACGAAGCCGGGGTGCCGTACCTGACGCACTGGGACGCCGGTGCCGTCGTGCTCGAACTCTACGAACGGCTCGTCGAGGGGCAGACCGAGCATCCGACGTTCTACAAGGACTTCCCGACATCGGTGTCGCCGCTGACCCGCCCGCACCGCAGCATTCCCGGGGTTGCCGAGCGATGGGATCTGGTGGCCTGGGGTGTCGAACTGGGCACGGCCTACAGCGAGCTCACCGATCCGGTGGAGCAGCGCCGCCGCCTGCAGGAACAGTCATTGCTGGCCGCCGGTGGCGATCCCGAGGCGATGGAACTGGATGAGGATTTCCTGCAGGCGCTCGAATACGCGATGCCGCCGACCGGCGGTCTGGGCGTCGGTGTGGATCGGGTGGTCATGTTGATCACCGGTCGCAGCATCCGCGAGACGCTGCCGTTCCCGTTGGCCAAGCCGCGCTAGGTACCTTTCAGCGACCTCTCAGCGAGCGACGCCACGATGTGGGCGTGACGCTGATGTCCGGCTTGTTCACCCACCGTGATTCGCTGACGCACGGCTGGATTCCGTTGACCGCGCAGGTGATCGCCGGCGCGGTCCTGCTGTTGGTGGTGCGCCGGTATCCCTGGCGGATCCTGTTCGCCGCAGCCGTCGCCGGTATCGCGGCGGCAGTGGCCGCGCACGGGTATGTGAACAGTCAGGGACTCGCCGGCGAACCGGCACCGCCATCGCTGTGGGTGTGGGTGGGATTGACCGGTTTCGCCTGCGGCGCAGCGCTGCTGGGTGGTGCCCGCCTCCGGCCAAGACATCGGGGGGTCGCGCTTACCGCGGTGCCGCTGTGTGCCCTGTGCGCGGCGCTCGCATTGAACCTGTGGACCGGGTACTTCCCCACGATGGGCTCGGCATGGGGACAGCTGACCGATGGGCCGCTGCCCGATGAGACCGATATGGCGACCGTGGCCGCTTTCCAGCCCGGGCACGCGTTGCCCCGTCACGGGTCCCTGGTGGAGGTGGACACCGGGGACGCGGGGTCGCATTTCGCGCACCGCCCAGAACTGGTCTACCTGCCGCCGGCGTGGTTCGCATCGGACCCGCCGCCGCGCCTGCCCGCGCTGCTGATGATCGGCGGTGAACTGAACACGCCGCAGGACTGGGTGCGGGCCGGTTCGGCGGTACAGACTGCCGATGCCTTCGCGACCGCGCACCACGGGAACGCCCCCGTACCGGTGTTCGCCGATGTGGCCGGCGCCTTCAGCAACGACACCGAATGCGTCAACGGTGTTCGCGGCAAGGTCGCCGATCATCTCACCAACGACGTTGTGTCCACAGTTATCTCGAACTTCGAAGTGAGCGCTGACCCGGCGCAGTGGGGCGTGGTGGGCTTCTCGATGGGCGGCACCTGCGCGGTCGACCTGACGGTCATGCACCCGGAGCGGTTCTCGGTGTTCGAGGACATCGCCGGTGATCTGGCCCCGAACACCGGCACCCGCGAACAGACCATCGAGCGACTGTTCGGCGGGAACGCCGCCGCCTACGCCGATTTCGACCCGGCCACCGTCATCGCCCGGCATGGGCACTACTTCGGCGTGTCGGGGTGGTTCGCCGTCAACGGTGCCGGCACCTCACCGCCTCCGCCGCAGGCGGGCGCCGCGCAAACACTGTGCGACCTGGGTACCGCGCACGGTATCGACTGTGCGGTGGTCACCCGGGCGGGCAATCACGATTGGCCCTACGCCGGTGCCGCATTCGCCGAGGCGCTGCCGTGGCTGGCCGCCCGGGTGCACACCCCGGATGTGGCGAGCAGTCCCCTGCCGGGCACCCCCACCGGTCCGGCCACCCGGCAGGTGGCGCGGTGAGGACCGGATCAGTAGTCGGACTCGGCGGCCAGCACCTCGGCGAGGAAGGCGTCGTCGGCGCCCTGCAACCGGCGGCGCGCGAAGGACCGGATCAGCTCACGGGCCGCGCGGTCCTCACCGGACCCGGCTCCGACGGCGACCGACGCGGTACGCCAATCATGGTTCCAGGCGGTGGATTCCGAGATCGGCAACGACAAGGTCGCGGTACCGTTCTCGGCCAGCACACCGTCGGCGGCGATATCACCGCTGCGCAACCGCACCGCGATGCCGGCGGCGCTCGCGGTCACCGCGGCGCGAACGACGACCACCACCGACCCGGCAGCATCGGCGCGCACCGACCAGTCGACGGTGTCCTCTGCCGCGTCGAACACCGCGGGCGGCACCGCGCTCCAACTGACCGACGCCGCTCCCCCGGCGATGACCCCGGCGGCCGATACGTCGACGGGCCCGGCGGCCAGCGCGTAATCGTCTCGACGGCGGTCGGCCGGGGCCGACTCGGCAAGCTCCGGGAGCTCAAGCCAGTCGGCGAGTTCCGCGCATGAGCGCACCAATTCGGTGACTCGTGGATCCCCGGTGCCCAGATGCTGCGCGAGCGTGTCCCGGTGCGGGCGGAGCAGCCCGTCGATATCGGAATCCAAGGTGTCCTCGGCGAAGAAGTCCTGCGCCGCCGCGGTCTGCAGGGCGATCTCGGCGTCCAGGACGGCGGCATCCAGTTCGGCGATCGCGTCGCGCACGCTGGCCGGCCACCACCGACGCAACCAATGCCCGAGGGCCAGGCGTCGCAGCGGCGCCAACGCGGCGGTGTCCACGGTGACTCCCGGCAAGTCGACGGTCGCACCCGGTTCGGCGGGTCGCTCGCGCAGCGCCTCGACGAGTGCGACATGCCCGGCCTCGCCGGTGACCCGCCATACCCAGTCGGCGACGGCAAGATCGGTGAAGGTGAGCTGCACCGGTGCCGCCGGGTCGTCGACCGGCCAGGCCAACACCGCCCCGGCGACCTCGAGCACCGCTGCGGCCGGCGGGTCCGCCACCGGCGAACCGGTGGCCCACAGCCCGTCCTGCGCGACCAGCCTCACCGGACCGCCGCCATCTCCAGCATCGCCTTGATGCGTTGGCGGTGATCAAGGCTCACCGATCGCGCCACACCCTCCAGCAGCGCACGCATCTCGTCGACGTCCACGCAGCTTTCCTGCCAGACATCGCGCCCGTGCAGTCGCGCCCAGAGCCGGCTCAGGTACGGGCGGGCGAAGGCCGACAACTCGTCGGTGACCTGCTGCTGGCGCGGATGCAGCGACTCACCCGCCGCCAGATAGCGGCGAGCGTGCAGCACATAGGCCTCCTTGCGCAGCCGCGCCTGGATCTGGGCGGCCAGCCGGTAGGCCGGTGCCGCCGCCTCGTTCAGCGGCGCGAGTTGGACGGCGATCTCGATCCCGGCCAGCAGGGTGGCCTGGATGTCCTCGGCCAGCAGTCCCCATGGGGCGCAGGCCCGGTCGACCTCCTCGGCGCACAGCAGCGGCACATCGGGCAGTTCGTCGCGATCCAGCGCCCGCCGCAGGGTCGCGCGCACCCGGTCGACGACGCTGCGGTTCAACGGCCGGTCGGTGTCGCTGCCGCCACGTACGGGCGGAGCAGGCTGCGGCACCGCCGAACTCAGCCCGATCGCGGTCAGCGACCACGGTAACTCGGCGTCCGGGTGATGGGCACGCGCACCGAGATTGTAGGGCGTCGCGTCGGCCACCAGCGCCGACCAGACCCGTTGCCGGGCAGCCGATTCGCCGTGGCTGTCGGCATCACCGAGCACCGTGGCCAGCCCGGCCAGGAACGGGTCGGTGATGGCCGCTGTCGGCCGTACGTCTGCCCAGCTGCGCTGCAATTGGGCCGACAATGCGGCGATCGTCCGATCGTCGTCGATGAAGCGGTTGAGCACCTCGATGGCATTGCGATCGCGATCGCCGTGGATGCCGCGTAGAACGGTTTCCGCGGTATCGGAATCATTCGGCGCCGGGGTACCTTTGGTGACGGCCAGTTCGAAGCAGACCGGGAAGTACAGTTCCTGGGCGTTGCCCGTGGTCAACCGCAGCTTGCGGCGCCGAGCCTTGAGCACCGCGAACCACGCTGCGGTATCCCGCAGTTGGCTCTGATGGGACAGGATCACCTGACACATCGTCTCGGCGACCTCGGCCGGCACCACCGGCGTCGAGAAGTGCGGGTTGGACCGCAGTCGCAGCACCAGCGGATCGAGGATCCGTTTCACGGTGCGACTGAGCGGGCCGCCGTCGTCGGCGTTGAGCACCTCGACCCCGGGTCCGATCGCCCGCCAGGCACGGTCGATGACGGCCCGCCGCGGCTGCGGGGGCGCAGCGGCGGCGACCCGTGTCGCGGCCTCGGGGGCGGTGCTCACCCGATCAGGATAGGCATGTCGCCGTCGGGCGCCGCAAAAGTTGGGTTCGGTAGCGCGACGCCGGCGCGAATCTGTACGACATGTCCGCCAGCCTGCTGATGCTCCTGTCCCTGACCTGCGCCATCGTCGGTGCAGCAGCCATCGTTGCCGCCGCGCGTGCCCGATGTGACGATCCGGTGCCGCCGGTATCCACCGCCGTCGGAATCGGCACCGTGTCGACGGTGACCGATCGCATCACCGTGGAGGTCCAGAGCGTGTGCGGTCAGAGGTTCACCGGCCGCCTGCTGGGTTCCCCGGATGATCCGATCACCGCCGCGATCAAGCCGGGGGTCGTGCTGCTGGTCGCGTTCGATCCGGATGCCCGCGAGGAGCTTTCGTTGGCCGACGACATGGTGGCGATCCGTGCCGCGTTCGACCAGATGTTGATCGGCAAGGGGCTGGTCACGAATGATCAGCTGAGCCTGATCCGGCACGGGGTCAAGGGCGCCGGGGTGGTGACGGCTGCCCGGCCGACGGGTGCCGCCCGCGAGGATTACCGCGAGGTCGTGCTGGATCTGATGGTCCGCCGGCCCGAGGGCGGACAGTTCCCGGCGCATGAGACGGCTCTGGTCCCGGCAACCTCACTGGCCCGGCTGCGTCCCGGCTCAGTGATCGACGCCTATTACCGGCTTGGCGACGAATCGTCGGTGGCCGTGTGCGTGCCACCGGCCTGACCGGTGGCGAAGCTGACCAGCGCGGCCCAGTAGACAGGATTGGCGCCGCGGTCCCCCGCCCGCCAGTCCGCCAATCGGTCACGCTGCCAGCGGTTCACCGCGCAGGCGGCATGAAAATCGGTGTCGGCCTGGTGCGCGGTGTCGACCGCGGCGATCACCTCGCCCATCGGATCTGAGTGCGCGTCCTCGGCGAAGCGCCGGTAGCCGGCGCTGGTGGGCAGCGACCACAGCGTGGCGGTGACCAGCTGCGCCCCGCCCAGCACCATCGCCGCGACGATCCCGGTGGCCTCGTCGAAGCGATAGTCACCACCGGAAGCGCAGGCCAGCAGGGCAACTCGGGTTGGAATGGTCAGGTCAGCGGCCATCAGATCCGCCGCGGTGAGCGGTCGGTGGTCACCGACGGGGTCGCCGTAGCCGGGCACCGATGCCCGGCACGCCAGATGCAGCGCGGCACGTTCGGCATGGCCCACACCGCCGTCGGGGTCGGCGCGCCGGGCGCTGTCGCCGGCGCTGGCGTGTCCGACGAACATCAGCCGACTCGGCCGGTGCGCCAAAGCCCCGGCCAGCCAGTGCCGGTCGATATCGGTGCGCCGGAACAGTTCGACGGCGGCCTCGACGCGCGGCAGCACCCGCCGGTCTCGCATCAACGCGGCGTAGTGGGTCGCCAGGACGGTGTCCGGCGCGGGTCGGCCGAGCACGGACCCCAGCGGTGAATCCGGACGCTGGCCGGGCACCCGCGGGTCGAGCACCAGCAGCGGATCACCGTCGGGCGTGGGAATGTTGGGCCGTCGGTTGCGGTCGATGTTGACCGGGACGGCCATCAGCACCTCGGTCAGTTCCATCAGCCGGGTGCCCGACGTCAGATCATCGATCTCGCCTGGCGGCCAGGGGATCACCGCCGGCTGCGGACCATCCGGGGTGATGGCTTCCTGGCGGGCCTGCAGCATCGCGGTGACCTCGGGGCGGACCAGTGGTTCGGCCAGCAGCCCCCAGGGGATGCGGCCCAGTCGTGCGCTCGGCGCGATGAACAGGATCGGACGCGCGGAAGCGGATGCCTTGAGCAGTTGCCAGCCCGCGGCTCCGATCAGCAACACGCCCAGCCGGTAGGCCAGTGCGCTTTCGCTGTCGGGGTCGGTGAACGCGCCGCGCGACAGCGCCCGCTGCAGGGCGTCGACGGGGGTCTCGTCACCGCGCGGGTCCGGTAGCGCGCCGGCGATCTCGTCGAGAGCGGCCAGCAGCAATGTCTCTTCGACGACCCAGGTGACGGTGCATTCCGGTGCGCCGATGATGCGCAGGCTGGCGTAGGTCGCGATCCCGACGTCGGCGAACCGCAGCACCAGCCTCGGACGATCGGTCACGGCCATGTCGGCCAGGCCGGCTGGTCGTTGGTGATCTCGCGGCCGTATCGCTGCCGAGCCAGTGCTCGGTATTGCGCGAGAATCGGTTCTGCGCCGGGGTCCATCCGCAGAGGCGGCAGCGGGCCCAGCCGGGTCAGGGACGGTCCGTGGATCACCGAGCCGGCGGCGACGTCGGCGAGTTCGAGTTCGGGTGTCTGCACGTCGCTGTCGATCAGGACCGCCTGCGCCCCGGCCCAGGCAGGCAGGTTCCCGTCGTTCTCTGCCGCCGTGCTGAATGTGCCCCGCGCACTGTGATATTCGATCAGTTCGGCGGTCAGCGCGGTGTTCTCCCATTCCCAGGACACCGCGAAGGCGCCGGCCAACATGGGCGCCGAGACCCTGGCGGCCCATTGCGCGCGGGCATCAGCATCGGCGATGGTGTGGCGCACGGAATCCACGGCGAGTGCGGCGGGCACCTTCAGCAGTGCGGCCTGTTCCAGTTTGCCCATCGCTCGTCTGAACCCGGCGCTGCCCGTTTCGGCGTTGGTGGTGCCGAGCGACGCGGCGTGCTTGGCCTCGACCTCGTCCCAGGTGTCGTCGGGCTCCCCCGATCCGTCGAAGCCCATATCGGCCAGCGCGTCGGCCCGCCACACCGTGCCCAACTGATCGTCGAGCCGCGCGTATTGCAGCCAACTGCTGCGCGGCCATTCGTCCAGCAGGGTCCGGGCCTGCGCGATGAGTTCGACGGCTTCGGCAAATCGGCCGAAGAATATCGGGATCCAACTGCGCTGCAGCAGTATCCGGTGCAGGTAGAGCGGTTTGCCGAGCTCACGCCAATGCCGCTCGGCATGTTCCCAGCACCGGTCCGCCTCTTCGAGTGCCGCCGAGGCCAGCTTGGTGAAACCGAGGTAGAACCAGCATCGCGACACATCGTGGGCGCGCGCATAGCGGGCGATCACCGGGTACGCCTCGGTGATCAGCCGTTCGACCGACGTATGGTCGCCGCAGGACCACTTGGCGATGGCGCGTTCCAACAGCGTTCTGGCGGTGTCGAGTTCCCAGCCGTGTGCCTCGGCGCGGGCGCCCGCTCTGCGCAACCACGGCTCCGCCTCGGCGAGCCGTCCGGTCTGGATACAGAAACCGCCGTATGCGATTCCGGCGAGAACGAGCAACCGGTCGCCGTGGCTGCCGTCCGGCGCGTCGAGGTCCAGATCCTCGAGCACCCGGTCCCACAGCGGCACGGCGCGGTGGTGCAGATCGTCATCGGCCAACCCTGTGGCACAGTGCATCCGCGCACAGTTCACCAGGTAGCGGTGCTCGGCCGACAGATCCGCGGGTCCGGCCGATCCGCACAACGCGGTCAGGAAGACGGCCGCGTCCTCGTGATCACCGCGGGCCGCCGACAGGCCGGTCTGCAGGAAGTCGGCGCGGCGGCCGTACCGGCACATCATGTGTTCGGTGTCGGTAGTGCGCGCCGACAACGCCCGGTAGGCGTCCAGACAGTCTCGGATGCGCCTGATGCACTCGGCCACACCGTCGTACGCGGTACGCACCAGATAGATCTCGCCGAGTTGGGCGAAGACCTCCATCGCCCAGTCATCTCGATCGGCGGCCTCGGTCGCCGGCAGTTGTGCCAGCAGAAGGTCCTTGGCCGCCGATTCGTTCGACGCCCACGACAGCCGACGGGCCTCGTCCAGTGCATCGGTGATCGACACGGCGTCATCATAGGACGCGCGAAGGCGGCGGACGTGTTTCCACGTCCGCCGCCGTCGGTGATCGATCAGCTGCAGTCGACCTTGATCTCGAACTTCTTGGTGATCATCCCGGCCATGGGATTCTTCATGTCGGCGCCGGTGGCCTCACCGGTGATGGTGTAGGTGCTGCCGTCGACCTTGACCTCTGCCGATCCGGTGCTCGCGCCACCCATCGACGCGACTGCGAGCGCGTTGCCGTCGACCACCAGGCCCACCGACTCCACCTTCGGGGTGGCCTCGTCGGTCATCACGACGCCCAGACCCTGCTGACCGCCGATCGCGCCGCTGGCGACGTTGATCTTGTCGCCCGCCTTGACGCAGGTGACGGAGTTGAGGTCCAGACCGGCCAGGTCCTGACCCTCCACCTTGACCTCGGTGTTGCCGCCGGTAGCGACCTCGGCGGTGCCGGCAGCGCTGCCGGTGCTCGACGCCGACGGTTCGGCCGCCTTGTCATCGGAGCACCCGACCAGTACCGCCGCGGTGGCGAGCATCCCGATCCCGGCGGCCAGAACGCGATTCTTCGTCATGTGTAGTCCCCTTCATTCGCCCGTCGCCCCAGTGGCGCCGTCGTGGGAGTAAGTACATCCGCGGCCGACGGCTACCGATCCCAAACTTCGTGCGGGGGTACGGTGGCGCTATGCCCGATGAGCAGCAGTCATCAGCGGATGAGCCGCTCGACGCCGAGATCGTTCCGGCGGCGCCTGTGCCGCCGGTACCGACCGAAGTCGATACCGGTTACACGCCGGCGGGGGTGCCCACCTTCGATTCGGTGCGCGAGAAGATCGAGACGCGGTTCGGCACCGCAATCGGCGCGACGGAGCTTGCCGAGGAGACGCCCGAGGGGCGATCGGTGGCCGAGCAGTTCGACGCCCGCCAACAGGCGGCGGCCGAACGGCTCAAGCAGATCCGCGAGTCCATGAACCGCGACTAGTGCGTACGTTCACCGTCGCCGAACGCCGCGCCCGGCTGGGCCGGAGGCATCATCTGGCCGCACCCGGCACCGACCTCAAGATGGTGACCGCGGACCTGGTGGGACTGCACGCCACCGATCCGACGACGCCGTATCTGTCGTTGTGGGCCCGGGTGCCGGGGTTCGAGCTCGATCACCTGAGTTCGGCGCTGTACACGGATCGCACGCTGGTGCGGCAGGTGGCGATGCGCCGCACGCTGTGGATGGTGCCGGCGTTTCGGTTGCCCGCCGTCCAGGTTGCCGCCAGCGACCGGGTGGCCGATGCCGAGGGACGCAAGCTGATCGCCGACGTCCAGAAGGCCGCGGTGGCGGCCGATGGTTCGGCCTGGCTGGAGACGGCAGGTACCGCAGTGCGCCGGCATCTCGCGGCCAACGGGCCGACCGGCTCGGCCGAGCTGCGGGCGGCCCTACCCGAACTGGCCGGAACCTGGGATCCCGCGCCCGGAAAGCCCTGGGGCGGTGAGACTCCCCTGGCACCGAGGGTGCTGACGGTGCTCGACCTGCGCGGTGACATCATCCGCGGGCGCAACCAGGGCGGCTGGACATCGTCACGGCCGCTGTGGGTGTCGGCCGATGATTGGCTGGGTGACACCGATCCCGCCGAACCCGACGCTGCCGCCACCGAATTGGTGCGCACCTGGCTGCGCGCCTTCGGACCGGCCACGGTGGCCGATATCAAATGGTGGTTCGGCCACACCGTGACCTGGGTGCGTCGCGCACTGGCCGATATCGGCACCGAGGTGGTCGACCTGCATGGGACGCCCGGGGTGGCGCTGGCCGATGACCTGGACACCGAGCCCGAAGCCGAGCCCTGGTGCGCACTGCTGCCCGGACTCGATGTCACGACGATGGGCTGGACCGAGCGGGACTGGTATCTCGACGGCCATCGCGCCCAGGTCTTCGATACCCGCGGCAACGCCGGTCCGACGGCGTGGGTCGATGGCCGGGTGGTCGGCGCGTGGCGGCAGGACGAGGACGGCCGGGTCGAGTTGAAATTGGTCGGCGATGTGAGCCGCGGCGCACGGAAAAGCTTGCAGCGCAAGGCCGACGAGTTGACCGAGTGGCTGAACGGGGTGCGCATCAGACCGCGTTTCCCGTCACCCTTGAGCAAGAGCTGACCCGCCCTCGGTCGAGCCGCGCACCACCAGCGTGGGCGCCAGAAGAGCAGCTGTACCGAACGGCACCCATGAGTTCGCGAGGTTGGTGCATGCTGCACTCGTTGCCCGTAGCGGCCCGCTGCTTCTCGGGTTGTTCGCGATCGGCACCCTCGGGCAGGTCATCGATGAGTTCCAGAGGATCATCGACAGGCACCGGCTGCGCGACGCCCGACCTGGGCGGGACCGTCCTGATCGTCGCGGTCGCATTCTGGCTCGGTGATGTCTACCCGTTCCTCGGCTGAGCCCTACGGATCGTCATCCACATCCTCGTCGCCCCGCTCCAATAGCCCTTCGGGGTGGTGGTAGTGGTTGAGGGTGTCTTGGCCGACGTCCAGTAGTGGTGGTGGGTGCCAGTGGATGCGGCCGTCTTCGCCGATGCTGGTTGCCCATTTGGTGTCGAAGGCGAGGTGGTTGTCGGGTGCGCAGCCCAGGCCGAGGCCAACGCATTGGCGCACAATACTTTCGAGTCGTATCACCCCGCCACGCTTGACCTGAACCGAACTTGCGGTTCTACCCTGACGGCATGGAACTCGGACAGTACGGCTTCGCCGTCGACCCGACCGACCCGGACGCCCAGCAGATCGCCGATCTCGGGTGCGACACCCTGTGGGTCAACGGTGGTCAGATCGATCGACTTGCTGTCCTCACCGATCTGTTGGCCGCGACGGAACGGGTGCATGTCGCTCCCGCCATCATCCCGCCGGATCTGTACCGCCCCGCCGATGTCGTCGACCTGTACCGCCGGGCCGAGGCCGACACCCCGGGCCGGTTGCTGATCGGACTGGGATCGTCACAACAGAAACCGTTGTCAGCGTTGAAGGATTACGTCGATCAGCTCGCCCAAATCCCCCGCGACCGTCGCCTGCTCGCGGCCTTCGGACCACGCAAACTCGATATCGCCCGGGATCGATTCGCCGGTGCGATGCCGGGCATGGTCACCCCGGAGTACACCGCCGCAGCACGAATTCGACTGGGAGCGGAGGCAGCCCTCGCGGTGGGACAGTACGCCGTGCTCGACACCGACCCGGATGCCGCGCGGCGCACCGCCCGCGTGCCCCTGAAGTTCCTGATGACCATGCCCGGCTACATCAACTCCGCACGACGACAAGGGTTCTCGGACTGCGATATCGAAACTCTCGGCGACCGACTCGTCGACGCATTCGTCGCCTGGGGCACCGCCGACGATATCGCCGCCCGCGTCGCCCGCCATCGGGACGCCGGCGCCGACCACGTCTACCTCAGCGTGCTGTCCGACGGTACTCAACCCAGCGGCCTTGACGCCGCAAGGAAACTGGCGTCCGCCGTCAGGCGCTGACCTTGCTGCGACGCCGCCGCGTCTTGGGTGCCGGTGCCTCCTCGACAGGCGCCGGATCGAGCATCTCGACCAGGAACTGCCCGGTGTAGCTGCCTGGTGTCGCCGCGACATCCTCCGGAGTGCCCGCCGCCACGACGGTACCGCCCCCGGCGCCGCCCTCGGGCCCCATGTCGACGATCCAGTCCGAGGTCTTGATGACATCGAGGTTGTGCTCGATGACGATGACGGTATTGCCCTTGTCGACCAGGCCGTTGATGACCTTGAGCAGCTTGCGGATGTCCTCGAAGTGCAATCCGGTGGTCGGCTCGTCCAGGATGTAGACGGTGCGCCCGGTGGAGCGCTTCTGCAGTTCGGCGGCCAACTTCACACGCTGCGCCTCACCGCCGGACAGCGTCGGCGCCGGCTGGCCCAGCCGCACATAACCCAGACCCACGTCGACAAGCGTCTTCAGGTACCGGTGGATGGAGCTGATCGGCTCGAAGAACTCGGTGGCCTCCTCGATCGGCATGTCCAGCACCTCGGAGATGGTCTTGCCCTTGTAGTGCACCTCGAGGGTCTCGCGGTTGTACCGCGCACCGTGGCAGACCTCGCACGGCACGTACACGTCGGGCAGGAAGTTCATCTCGATCTTCAGCGTGCCGTCACCCGAGCAAGCCTCGCAGCGGCCGCCCTTGACGTTGAAGGAGAATCGGCCCGGCTGATAGCCGCGCACCTTGGCCTCGGTGGTCGCGGCGAACAACGTGCGGATCTTGTCGAACACACCGGTGTAGGTAGCCGGGTTGGACCGCGGTGTGCGACCGATCGGCGACTGGTCGACGCGCACCAGCTTGTCGAGTTGATCGATACCGTTGATCCGGGTGTGCCGGCCCGGGACCTGTCGCGCCCCGTTGAGCTTGTTGGCCAGCACCGTCGCCAGGATGTCGTTGACCAATGTCGACTTACCGGATCCGGACACACCGGTGACGGAGGTGAGCACGCCGAGTGGGAACGCGACCTCGACATCCTTCAGATTGTGCTCGCGGGCGCCGACGACGGTGAGCTGGCGTTTGCGGTCCACCGGCCGGCGGATCGCCGGGACCTCGATGCTCTCCTTGCCCGAAAGGTAAGCGCCGGTGAGCGATTCGGGATTACGGAGCAGGTCTTGGTAGGAACCGCTGTGCACGATGCGGCCACCGTGCTCGCCCGCGGCGGGGCCGATGTCGACCACCCAGTCGGCATGGGCGATGGTGTCCAGGTCGTGCTCGACGACGATCAGTGTGTTGCCCAGATTGCGCAACCGCACCAAAGTGTCGATCAGCTTGCGGTTGTCGCGCTGGTGTAGCCCGATGGACGGCTCGTCGAGCACATACAGCACGCCCACCAGACCGGATCCGATCTGGGTGGCCAACCGGATACGTTGCGCCTCGCCACCGGACAGCGTCGCGGCGGCCCGCGACAGCGACAGGTACTCCAACCCCACGTCGAGCAGGAAGCCCAGCCGCGACTGGATCTCCTTGAGCACCTGCCCGGCGATGGCCTGCTCGCGGGCACCCAGGGTGAGGGCGTTGAGGAAGTCCGCACAGTCGGCGATCGACAGTTCGGCGACCTCGGCGATCGACTTCGCGCCGAACTCGCCGGCCGCCAGGGTGACGGCCAGGATCTCAGGCTTGAGCCGCGTGCCGGAGCATTCCGGGCACGGGATGTCGCGCATGAAGCCCTCGTACCGCTCCTTCATCTGCTCGGAATCGGTCTGCTCCATGCGGCGCTGCAGGAAGGCGAGCACACCCTCGAAATCGGCATAATAGGACCGGGTACGCCCGTACCGATTCTTGTAGCGGACGTGCACCTGATGATCGGAACCCTCGAGGATGGCTTTGCGCGCCTTGGCGGGCAGCTTCTTCCATGGGGTGTTGACGTCGAACCCCATCTCGTCGCCCAGCCCGGACATCATTCGGGTGAAGTACTCCGAGGTGTGCCCCATGGACCAGGGGGCCACCGCCCCTTCGGCCAGTGTCAGCTCCGGATCCGGCACCACCAGATCCGGATCGACCTCCTTCTTGATGCCCAGGCCGGTGCACTCCGGGCAGGCGCCATACGGCGAGTTGAACGAGAACGACCGTGGTTCCAGATCGTCGACCGCCAGTGGGTGGCCGTTGGGACAGGCCAGCTTCTCGGAGAACCGCTGCTCGCGGTGCGGATCGGTCTCGGCGCGGTCGACGAAGTCGAGCACCACGATGCCGTCGGCCAGACCGAGCGCGGTCTCGACCGAGTCGGTGAGCCGCTGCTTGGAGGACGCCTTGACCGTCAGGCGGTCCACGACCACCTCGATATCGTGCTTCTCCTGCTTCTTGAGCTTGGGCGGGTCGGTCAGCGGATAGACCACACCGTCGACGCGCACCCGGCTGTACCCCTGGGTGTTGAGCTTGTCGAACAGGTCCACGAACTCGCCCTTGCGGGTGCGCACCACCGGCGCCAGCACCTGGAACTTGGCGCCCTCCTCCATCGCCAGCACCTGGTCGACGATCTGCTGGGGCGTCTGGCGGGCGATGCGCTCCCCACAGACGGGGCAGTGCGGGGTCCCGGCGCGCGCGTAGAGCAGACGCAGGTAGTCGTACACCTCGGTGATGGTGCCGACCGTCGAGCGCGGGTTGCGGTTGGTGGACTTCTGGTCGATCGACACCGCCGGTGACAGACCCTCGATGAAGTCGACGTCGGGCTTGTCCATCTGCCCGAGGAACTGCCGGGCATAGGCCGACAGCGACTCGACATAGCGGCGCTGGCCCTCGGCGAAGATGGTGTCGAAGGCCAGCGAGGACTTCCCCGAGCCGGACAGCCCGGTGAAGACGATCAGGGCGTCGCGCGGCAGATCAAGATCGACTCCGCGCAGGTTGTGCTCGCGCGCGCCCTTGACGATCAGACGGTCAGACAACGGGTTTTCCTCCCAAGACAGAATTCATCGCCCATGCTAAGTGCCCCCACCGACAAGCCCGCTAGCGTGTGAGTGTGACCAGCCCACACACCCCGTTCACCGAGACCTACACCGGCCATGTCGACCCTGGTTGCGCGGCGCGGCGGACACTGCCCGCCGCGACCATCGTGAAGGCCTCGGTCGGCCCGATGGACAACAACGCCTACCTCGTCACGTGTTCCGCGAGCGGGAAGACGCTGCTCATCGACGCCGCCAATGATGCCGACCGACTGATCGGGCTGATCAGGGAGCACACCCCGGGTGTGGACCTGATCGTCACCAGTCACCAGCACTTCGACCACTGGCAGGCGCTGGAGTCTGTGGCGGCCGCCACCGGCGCACCCACCGCCGCACACGCGCTCGATGCCGAGCCGCTGCCGGTCACCCCGGATCGCATCCTCGCCGACGGCGACACCGTCACGGTCGGGAAACTCACCTTCGATGTGATCCACCTCCAAGGTCACACCGAGGGTTCGGTCGCACTGGCGCTCAAGGACGCCGATGGTGAAGTCACCCACCTGTTCACCGGGGACTGCCTGTTCCCCGGCGGGGTCGGCAAGACCTGGAAGGACGGCGACTTCGAGCGGTTGCTCGGCGATGTGTCGGACAAGCTGTTCGACGTATACCCGGATTCCACCGTGGTCTATCCGGGCCACGGTGATGACACGACGCTGGGTGCCGAACGCCCGCACCTGGCCGAATGGAAGCAGCGCGGCTGGTGAGACCGGAACCCGACAAGCCCGGTCCCGGCCAGGAGTCGGTGTGGGATTATCCCCGGCCACCCCGGCTGGAGGAGTTCCGCGGGTCGATCACCATCGACCTCGGCGGGCAGCGGATCGCGACCACGGACCGCGGCTGGCGCGTCCTGGAGACGAGCCATCCGCCGACCTACTATCTGCCGCAGCAGGCGTTCACCGCCGGGG
The DNA here is from genome assembly GCF_053589535.1 of Mycobacterium sp. NPDC003323. Lineage (NCBI taxonomy): Bacteria > Bacillati > Actinomycetota > Actinomycetes > Mycobacteriales > Mycobacteriaceae > Mycobacterium > Mycobacterium sp. NPDC003323. Next base: position 27,622 of record NZ_JBSFSB010000023.1, on the reverse strand, counting down.
CGCTGCGACCCGCGGCGGGATCGTCATGGTGTGAGTGGAAGGGTGCGGCCGGCTACTTCGATCTGGTGTCGGGCGACACCGTGGCGCCGCGCGCCGCGTGGACCTATCCGGCACCAACGCGTGGTTTCGAACCGATCGCCGACGCCGTCGCCGTGATGGCCGCCGCGGTCGATCGGTGCACCGTCAACGGTGAGACCGTCACACCGCAGCCCGGTAATTTCTACGGTGGCTGGATCACCAGCTGGGTGACGGGACCCTTCAAGGGCGTCCAGGGCTCGATGGGCTGGTAGCGCTCAGACCTTGCTGATCACCTGGTCGCCGAATCGGGTGATCACCTCGGTCGTGTGTTCCAGGCTGTCGCCGGGAACCTGCACCTGGATCCAGCTGACGCCGATATCGGCCAGCTTCCCCACCCCGTCGAGATATGCCGTCGCGTCGAAATCCGGCGCGCCCGGCACACCGCCGACCGCGTTGCTGAAGGTGATGTCCACCGCGGCCGGATCACGGCCCGCGGCGTGCAACCGGCGATGCAGATCGGCGATACCGGCCCGCAACGTCTCCAGCGAGTCCATCGGGTCGGTCCGCGCGGTCTGGGCGAGCACACCGGCGGCCGGGAACGGACACCAGCCGTCACCGTGTTCGGCGACGCGGCGGCGGGCAGCCGCGGTATTCCCGCCGATCCAGATCGGCGGCGGCACCGACGGTCTGGGATGCGCGGTGATACCGACGGCTTCGAAGTGGCTGCCCTCGACGCTGACGTCATCACCGGACCACACGGCGCGGATGGTCTTCAGCGCCTCCTCGACCAGCGCACCCCGCTGCTCGAAATCGACGCCGAGGGCCGCGAATTCGCGTTTGAGGTAGCCCACACCGACGGCCAGGGTGAACCGTCCGCGCGACAGCAGGTCCAGCGTCGCACCGGCCTTGGCGACGACGAACGGATTGCGGTAGGGCAGCACGACGACATTCGGTATGAGGCGAAGTGTGCTGGTGTGCGCCGCTGCGAAACCCATCGCCACGAACGGATCCAGGGCATCATGCCCGCCGGCATCCAACCACTTCTGGGTCGGCGCCGGATGATCTGTGAATCCGAAACCCCCGAACCCGGCGGCCTCGGCCACGGCCGCCACCGCCGCCACCCCGACACCACTGGCGAGTTCCGGATTGTAGGGGTGGCTGTGCATCGGATAGGTGAACGCGAACTTCATCGAGTTTCCTTCGCAGAGGCGTAGATCGGCCGTGGCAGGCCGAGTGCGTGCTGGGCGATCATGTTGCGGAACACCTCCAGCGTTCCGCCGTAGATCCCGGTCGGCCCCGCCAGCCGGAAGATGTACTCGGGGGCACCGTCGGCCGCGGCGCCGGGACTGTCCACCGGCAGCGCACCCGCCGAACCGAGGATGTCCATCAGATCCGGGGCGATATCGCGCATGGTCTGCGCGATGGCGATGCGACCGAACATGTCCGGTGCACTCATGGCCGCTTCCAGGCGTGCCACGGCTCGACCGAGCCGGTGATCCGGTTCGGCGACGGCCGCCACGCTGTCGACGGCTTCTGCGGTCAGCAGGATGTGCTCGGTCATGGTGGCGATCTTCTGCAGACCACCGGAGTCGCGTTCGAACGTGCCGTGTTCGGCATTGAGCGCCTCGCGCAGCACGGTCCACCCGCCGTTCACCTCGCCGATGCGGTGGTCGTCGGCGACGCGCACATCGCTGTAGAAGGTGATGTTCGTGCGGTCACCGTCGACGGTACGGATCGGCTGGACATCGACACCGTCGGCGTCCATCGGGACCAGGAACATGGTCAGGCTCTGGTGTTTGGGCGCCGCCGGATCGGTATTGGTGATCAGGAAGACGTACTGGGCGTTGTGAGCGTTGGAGGTGAACATCTTGGAGCCATTGATGATCCAGTCCGCACCGTCGCGCGTCGCCCTGGTCTTGCACGTCGCCACGTCCGAACCGCCACCTGGCTCGGTATAGCCCAGACAGAGCCTGAGATGCCCGCTGAGCACACCGGGCAGGATCCGCGCCACCAGGTCGGGTGCACCGAAAGCCTCCACCGACTTGGCGACCATGGCCGTTGTGCCCCAATGGAACCACGGGGTGCGCGCCCGGCCGATCTCCAGTTCCCAGATCCGCCTGCGCACGGCGGTGAATCCGCCATCGGCCTCCGATCGGTAGTCGGCGGCCAGGTAGCCGGCCGCACCGAGCGCCAAATGCACTGACTCGTCGAAATTTTCGCCGGACTCCCGATCACGGCGGATCACCTCGTCGGTGACGATGCCAGCCAGGAAGGCGCGCAGTTCATCGCGGAACACCAGGTCGTCGTCCGACAGTTCGACGCGCGCGAAGTCCATCCGGTTACCGTGACACTTGCGAAACTATTTGTAAAGCCGTCGGCGCACGGAACACCGAGGCCCGGCGCCACCTGCGGGTGACGCCGGGCCTCGGCGCTTCAGTTCTGTCGATTCAGGACGTGTGCACGATCAGCACATCGACCTTGGACCGACGGGCCACGTTGGCGGGCACCGATCCGAGCAGGCGGCCGGCGATGGTGCTCAGACCGACGTTGCCGACCACCAGCAGGTCGGCCTTCACCTCTTCGGCGAGATCGACGAGCGCATCGACGGGAGCGCCGACGACGGCCTTCTCGACGACCTCGGTGGCACCGGCGGCCTTCGCGCGGTCGGTGGCCTCACGCAGGATGGCGTAGATCGGAGCGTTGCCGGTGGTCTTGTAGCCCTCGTCCTTGAGGACATCGGCGGCGTGGTGATCTTCGTGCTGCGGGAAGTAAGCGGTCGCCACGACCACCTTGGCCCCCGATCCGGCGGCGATTTCTCCCGCGCGGTCCACCGCACGCAATGACGAATCCGATCCGTCCGTGCCGACCACCACGGTCCGATAGGCGCTCATCCATGCCCTCCCAGTGTCGATTGCCAAGCCAACCGAGACCCTAACCCGTCGCTCGTCGGCCGTGGGCTCGAATCACCAACACCCGCGCGTCGGGCGAGGTCTCGTCGGCGCTGCTCGGAAGCCGATGTTAGTCCCACATCGGGCGCGCCAGGCACTCCGGTGACGAACATGACGCTTCCGATTCCGGTGTTTGCCATCCCGCGGCCGAACACACACGGTGAGCCAGCTCAATCCGGCATCCCCTGGCGATCACCATCACTTACCGGTCAGCTTGTCCTTGACGGCATCGACCCCATCCTTGACCTTGTCGGCCGCGTCGGCGACGGTGTCCTTGACCGCAGCGATCGCCTGGTTCACCCTGCCCTCGTTCGCCAGATCCGAGTCGCCCGTGGCCGATCCGACGGTCTCCTTGGCCTGACCCTTCAAGTCCTCGGCCTTGTTCTTGGCGTCGTCGGCAATACCCATCTCTTACTTCCTTTCGTCGAGGAGGCCGCACGCGCGGCTCCGATCGGGGCCCAGCGCAGTCCCCTCGACTGCGCTGGGCGGCTCTTCATCAGGTGAGCCCGCGCCGCGTCCTCGCGGCGGGCATCGGCTTCACCAGCAACTGGAACTCGACGTCGGCGTCGGCGGCCCGGCGGACGTCGTCGGCGCATCGTCGTGCGAGGCTGCGGATCTCGGTCCGGGGCGTGGAGGCCGGGATCTCTGCGGTGATCCGTACGACGGCCCGGCCGGCGACGGTCCGCGTCGACGCCTTCGCCGACCCGACGGACGGGTGCTTGCCGAGGTCCGTTGCCGCCGCGTCGGCCAACCGGGTCAGATCGACGGCACCGACGTGTGCGGTCGACACCGCGTGCACCGATCGGGGGCGCAGGTGTAACAGGACCAGCCACGCCCCCACCACGAGCGCGGTGATACCGCCGGCTCCCAGTGCCGCAGACCACCACGGCCAATCGGGCGCAGCGGCAATCGCTTGAGCGTCGATGCGCGCTGCCGCGTCCCGGGCGAATGGGGCGTCGAGGCCGTAGCCGATCAACCATGCCGCGCCGGCGAGCAGCAGCACGGCGAGCACCGCGGTCAACACGCGGTCGGTTGCGCGCAACGCGGACGTCATCGCGGTTCTCCTGGAGTCTCGTTCGCGTGTTCGGCCCAAAGGTTTTCCGAACCGCGTGGCACCCAGACGTGGTCACCGACGGACACGTGGGTGTGCCGTCGGGGTTTCACGGCGATCACCAGCAGCACCGATCCGATGACGGCGGCCGCCACCGCCGCGGGCCAGGTCCACCATTGCCATTGAGCGTCGGCGACCGCGGTCAATGCCGGGGCGACCCACGGATCGTCCGGCAGCAAAGCCTCACGGATCGCCACCGCGCCGACTGTGATGAGGACGAGCGCGGTGAGCACACCTGCGAAGGTGGCCCCCGCGGCGCGCTTCGGAGCGAACCGGCGGTGTGGCACACCGGCATCGTCGGGTTGATCCCCGGCGGCGTAGGCGTCGGCAACCTGCGCCGGCGCCCGGTCGGACTCAACCCTGGCGATCACCACGTCGACCCGATCGGGCTGTTCACCGAGACTGACCGCGAGTTCGCGGACCACCGCAGAGCGCGCCGCCGCGAGGACCGCGGCACTGTCCACCGGCCAGGACGCGGCGATCTGCACGTCCACGGCGCCCCGGCAACCGGACACGGCGACCGCGGGCAGGGTGCGACCGGGGATGATCGTCCGCCGGGCCACCACCCCGGGCGTCGACAGCACCGCACGCTCGATCAGACGCGCACGCACCCGATCGTCGATGATGGTGCTACCGCGCGTTGCGACCGCTGCCGCCGGTGCTACCGGTGCGACCACGTCGGGTGTCATGTCAGCTCCCGGACCGGCGCCCGAGGGCGGTCAGATCGATAGAGCCGTCCAGGTGCGCACCGACGGCGGCGCCGGCGGCGCCGAGCACGAGTGCCAGCAGGAAGCCGATCAGACCTCCGGTGACTGCTGCTATCGCGAGCAGTAGGCCGGCGAAAAGGCCTGGCATCGAGTACTTTCCGGTCATCGCACTCTCCTATGCGTCTTCCTCGACGGCGTCGACTCGGGCGCCGTCACGTCTCCCACCACCACGTCGACCGGCACGCCGGCGGCCGTACTGGCCGCGCGCTGCACCCGTTCGACGGTGCCCAACAACGCTCCTCGCAGTTCGAGGACCACATGCACCTTGCCTTCGGTCTCACCGAGCCGGATACCGCCGACGGTGCGGCCGGGTAGGTACGTGGCGGGCACACCGGGTCCGGAGTGCAGGCCGATCACGCCTTCGACGGCCGCCACCGCCGCCACGACGCGGTCGACCCGCTCACCCGACGCGCTCACTGGACCCGGGGCTGGGCTTCGGACGGGGTCTCGATACCGGCCTCGTCATCGGCGAAATGCACGTCGTGCACCGTGATGTTGACCTCGGTCACCTCGAGGCCGGTCATGTTCTCGACCGCGGAGATCACGTTGTGCCGGATGCCGTCGGCCAGATCGTGGATCGCCACGCCGTACTCGGCGACGATGCCGATATCGACGGCGGCCTGCCGCTCGCCGACCTCGACGTGCACGCCCTGGGTCAGGCTGGGCGCACCCGGCAAAGTTTCGCGGAGTTTCCCTACCACGCGGGCGGCCTGCCCGCCGAGGTCGTACACACCGTCCACCTCGCGGGTCGCGATACCGGCGATCTTGGACACGACGACATCGGCGATGGTGGTGACACCGTGGTCGGTGGCGAGCGTGTCCAGCTCCTTGCCCGCGTTTTCTGTCTGAGCGGCGGAGGTGACCTCGCGGGACTGGGTTGCAGCGGTCATGTGGCTCTCCTTCGAACTTCTTCCAGCTCGGACCGTTTCGCCCGGCTCACATGGTTCGTCGCGTCGAACCGGGCCAAGCGCACTTCCACGAGACATAGAACACACCTGGTTTAAGGATTGCGCCAAGTGGAGAAGTACACCGCGTGCTGGACGCGCTGCCCGATGAGACACTTGCCCGACGGGCGCAGCGGGGCGATCCGGCGACCTTCGACGCCTTGGTGGTGCGGCACGGCCCGGCGTTGCTGAAATTTGTCAGGCAAACCTATCCCGAAGCCGGCGACTGCGATGACATCGTCCAGGAGACGTTCATCGCGGCATGGAAGGCGCTGCCGACATTCGCCTTCCGCTCCAAGTTCCGCACCTGGCTGTACTCGCTGGCCTCCCGCAAGACCGTCGATGCGATGCGTCGCCGCCGGCCGCAGAACGACCTGGATTCTGCCCTCGAGACCGTCGACGTCCGGCCGGGACCCGGACAGCAGGCCGAGCAGAACGCATTCGTCGAGGCGCTGCATCGCGAGTTGGCGCTGCTCCCCTACCCGGCTCGGGCCGCGTGGTGGTTGCGCGAGGTTTATGACCTGCCGCTGGCCGAGATCGCCGTCGTCCTGCACACCACCGAAGGTTCGGTGCGCGGATTGCTGCAACGGACCCGGAAACGTCTGGCCACCACACTCGAGGAGTTCCGTCCATGAGGATGACCGGCCGGCTGTACACCGGCAGTCACGTGCGCAACACTGGAGAGCACATGAGCACGGCAGCACAGGACGATTACGAAGCAACCGCCGAGGCGGCGGCGTGGATAGCCGATGCGACCCGCCGATTCGCCGGCCTGTCCGACGCCGATACCGGCAGCGACAGTCGTTGGGCCGAAACAAATTCGGCGTTGTCCGAGCTGCGCAGCGATATCGCGCAACGCATTTCGAAACTGCCGCGCAAGGGCAAGCTGATCCGCACGACACATCCGGGAATCGGTATCAGCCACATCGCCCTCGCCAAACTGCTGACCTGGGCACTGGCCGAACCGGCGGCCGCCGTCGCGGCCGCGGTCGCCGATGTGCAACTCACGATCACCGAGGACACGTTGACCACCGTGCACATTCACCTCATCGGAATCGGCGCCGACGAGCGGTCGGGGACCTATCTCGCAGACGGTGACGCACTGCGGCGAGATGCGGCGCTCATGCTGCGCGAGACCATCGGCGACAACGCGGCCGAGATCACCGCCACCTGGGACGACGTGGTCGTGACGACCCCGTAGGACTCAGTTCGCGCCGGCCGCGATCGCCTGGTCCACCTCGTCCTTGCGGATCGCCATCTCGGCGTGCGCCTTGTCCAACGCCTCGGCCTGATCCTCGTCGGCGCGCATCAGCGCGTCGATGTCGAAGGCCGCCATGTCGAGAACCCCCATGTCCGCAAACGCCTTCTGCACTTTGTCGCCCCACAGCCCGATGTCCTTGACGATCGGCACGATGCGACTGAACAGATGGGACCGGAACTGGATCATCAGCGGTGACGTCTCGACCCATTCCGCGCATTCCCGGACATCGAGGCCCAATGTCTCGAACACCTCCTCGCCACGGAAGCGGTCCCGCATCAGATAGCAGGCCTCGACGACGAACTCCTCGCGCTCGGCCCGCTCCGCGGTCGTCAGCGCGGAGTAATAGTCCTTCAAGGAGATTCGGCCGAACGCGACGTGCCGCGCCTCATCCTGCATGACGTAGGCCAGGAGTTGTTTGGCCAGCGAGTTCGGCGGAGTCAGATCGCGCAGCACCCCGAAGGCCGCCAAGGCGAGCCCTTCGATGAGGACCTGCATGCCCAGATACGGCATATCCCAACGTGAGTCACGCAGGGTGTCCTCCAGCAGCGCGGTCAGATTGGTGTTGATCGGGTACACCATCCCGACCTTGTCCTGCAGGAAACGCGCAAAGGTCTCGACATGCCGGGCCTCGTCCATGGTCTGGGTGGCGGCATAGAACTTGGCGTCCATATCGGGGACGACCTCGACGATCTTGGCGGCGCACACCATCGCGCCCTGCTCGCCGTGCAGAAACTGCGAGAACTGCCAGGCCTGCGAATGCCTGCGCATCTCGGCGCGGCGGCCGTCGTCGGCGGATTCCCACATCGGGCTGCCGAACAGGGGATGGAACTCATCAGGCAGGCCGATCGGGTTCATCGGATCGACGTCCTGGGACCAGTCGATACGCGACTGTGCGTCCCACTGCTTGTCCTTGCCCTTCTGGTACAGCGACAGCAGTCGTGCGCGGCCATCGTCGTACTCCCAGGTGAAGCGGGCGTCACCGACGCTGGGCACGTCCCAGGAGAACGGTGTGGGAACCTCCGTGTACTTGTCCCTGGTCGACATCGTCCGCGCCCTCCCGGTGATCGCACTGTGGTGATGCATATCACAGTGCGCCTCACCGGAGACAGCGTCAAGCAAGCGCGCCCGCTGGAGCGAGTGACGGGATTCGAACCCGTGTAAACGGCTTTGCAGGCCGGTGCCTAGCCACTCAGCCACACCCGCAGCAGGTGTCAATCTGCCAGCGGGCCCGGCGTGTGGACAGGGTTGCGATCGCGGGGATTCTTATCCCGCGAGCCTCACCCCGCGGCGCCGACGCGCGCCCGTGTCACCGACGGCCGCTCGGCCGTCCTGGGACCGGTCTTAGCAGCCGCGGCCGCGCTACGTTCGCCGGCGAGAGAAGGAAGCTCGTCGGATGCCTCGGACACCGTGTCGGCCGCCGCATCCTCGGTCAACATGTCGGCGGGCTCCGAGGAGTCGACGACGGGCTCGGTCACCTCGGGTGACACCGCACCGGTGTCGGGCGCCGACGGCTCGGTGACCGGGTCGACGACCGGATCCACGATGGGCGCCTCCTCGGCGGGCACCTCGACGACCGGCACCTCCTCGGCAGGCACCTCCTCGACGGGGACCTCGGCCACCGGCACCTCCTCGACGGGGACCTCCGCCGTGGGCACTTCGACCACCGGCACCTCCTCGGCAGGCACCTCCTCGACGGGGACCTCCGCCGTGGGCACTTCGACCACCGGCACCTCCTCGGCAGGCACCTCCTCGACGGGGACCTCGGCCACCGGCACCTCCTCGGCAGGCACCTCGACCGCACCTTCGGCCGGAACCTCGACCGGGGCTTCGACCGGCACCTCGCCGGGAACCGCGGCATCCGCAGTCGAGCCGCCGATGCTGACATCGGTCGGACCTGTCACCTCGGCCACCTCCGCGGGGCCGGGATCGTCGGCCGCCATCAGCGAGGCCCCGGCGGCCTGCGCCGTCGACGCACCCGACAGACCACCGAGGATCGAACCGATCAGGTTGGCCACGGTGGAGACCACCGACGCGACCAGATTGGGCACGAAGGTGAGCACCTGCGTGACGAGTTGCCCGATGAATTGCACCAGTTGCGCCAACGGATTCTCCGGCGAACAACCATCCAGGCAATCGATCAATCGCTTGAAATCGCGGAATGCCTGAGCGCTGCCCTTGAAATTTCCGTGCTCATCGAAGAGGCCGAAGAATCGTTCGTCCCCGATCGCGCTCATATCGTCTTTGGTGGTGTACATGAAAATGGGCCCACCACCGGAGAACGATTGCCACGCCTTCAACAGATCGGCGATGAAGGCCTGCTGCTTTTCCGGCGACACCACGCTGGTCGGCAAACCATATTCACTGATCCAGATCTTTATCTGTTCCTCGCCGGGATCGAGATGTTGATCCAGCAGGTGGCGAAGTTTCTGCACCTGGAACAGTGGCATCAATTCACGCCAGTCGACCTCGTCCTGTTCAGAGAACTTCGTATCGAAGTTGTACGGATGGAACGACAGCGCGTCGAAGAATCCGTCGGCCCCCGCGGCGTACATCGCCTCGACGAAATCCACCGGGTTCATGGTGGTCTCGCCCCAGGTCAAGGTGGCGCTCACCACGGCGCCGACCACCGTGATTTCTGGGTTGACGGCCTTCAACGAGTTGTAGGTCGCCTTGAGCAACTTGGTGTACTCGACCGGATCGACGGGGTTCCAGAAGAAGGAGGCGTTGGGCTCGTTCCACACCTCGTAGGCGGTGATCTCGTCGCGATAGCGGTCGGCCACCGCGGCGGCGAAGTCCGCGAAGTCCTGCGGGTTCGCCGGGTGTCCGCTGCCGACCGGCCCCTCGGTGGCCCAATCCGGCGACCACTGCAACACACCGAGGATGCCCATCCCCCGGTTGTGCGCCTCCCGAACGATCTCGTCGAGTTTGGCCCAGTTCAGGTCCTGTTCCCAATCGACCGGACCGCCCATCGGATCCTGCGGCTGCATGAAAATCCACGGAACCAGCAGCCGGACATTCTTGACACCCAGCGATTCCATCAAATTGAGGTGTTCGCGCACCTCTTCGAGGCTGTCGGTGAAATAGATATTCGAATCGGCGATGCCGATCGTGCTTGGCGATTCGTCGATTGCAGCGACATTCATGACGTGATGGGCGACCACCGGCTTTATGTCCGGGATAGCGAATTGACTTCCGGTTGCCGCAACGAGTGCGGCAGTCGTGACGCCGACAGCGATCCGGTTGGCAATACCTCGCACCGACCGAGGAGCGTGACTCCACATATGACCACCAGTTCTCCAGTTATGGGCCAACCCTGCAGGGATCGACAATGCAAGGAAATTAGCCCACGTGACGGCGGTTTGCCCAACTTACCCAGAAGTAATATAAGTCCCGCTCAGCAAACCGTGACTGGCTGATTTATAGCAAATAATTTACATATACGCCATTTTGTAAAGCGCTCCGCGCGGTGCAAATCTGGCAAATCTGCCGACGAGCCCGCCGCCGAGTCGGATCTGAGATGTCAGCTGTCACTGTAGAAACAACTGTGCAGTTCTCGACCACGTTCCTCAGGCACATCAACGGTTTCCTTCAGCCCCAAAAGCTCACATCCGCCTCAATCTCGACGCGTCAGCAAATTTCAGGACCGGCGTGCGTGCGGTGGATGCGCGGTCCGTTTCGGTTTGTGGACAACCTGTGCCGAAATCCGACATTTCGGCGCGACTCGACACCTGTCTTGACATGTGGGACCGGCAGGCGCGCTTACTGATGCGGCATGCCCGCGGCCACGCCGCGCTGCGGCCAACCCGGCGGTGAGTCCTCCCACGGCTCCTGTCGGCCATAGGGAGTCAGATCCAGGAACGGATATCCCACCGCGGCGTGGTCGAGTCCGCGAGCGTAGGTGGAGTAGGTGTGAAACACCGTGTTGTCGCGCCGCAGGAAGACACTCGCGCCGGGCCAATCACCGCGCAGGTCTGCCTCGGTCCAACCGTCGCGGCGCAGTTCTTCGTGTGATTTGTAGTTGTACTGCACCGCAGCGCGACCCGGGTCGAGCGTGACGTGGAAGTCATAGGAAAAGTCACCATCGCGCGTCGAATACCAGGGAAAGGTCCATCCGTGCCGATCGCGGTAGCGCGCGATGCTGGCATATGGTGCGCGCGAAACACAGGCGAAGGTGACGTCCTTGGCGTTCAGCAGGATGCGATCGGACTCGGTGAAGGTCAGATCGGCCGCCGCGGTACAGCTGGGACACCCCTGATCGAGGTCATCCAGCCACATGAAATGGTGCACATAAAGTTGCCGGCGCCCCTCGAACAGGTCGAGCAACCCCACCTCACCGGACGGACCGTCGAACACGTAGTCCTTGTCCACCTCGACCATCGGTAACCGGCGCCGTTCGGCGTTCACCGCATCGCGCAGATGGGTGACGGCCCGCTCGGACTCCAACAGCCTCATTCGGGCGGCCAACCACAATTCGCGGGACACGACCTCGGGGTAACCGATGGGCTGGGGCACCGACATCTCCTCTCACGGCATGAGCGTCGTCAGTACCGACCCACCGGAGATCGAAGACTCATCGCGATGTTGCTTGCCGTTCGTGAACCGGACGACCCGCTCGCCACGCCGCGATGACCGCCACCGCGGCGAGCATGGCAAAGGCGAGAAACAGTGTCTGCGCGGCGGAACCGTCATCGGTCCCGGCACGGTTGACGACGACGGAGGCGACCCCGGCGCCGAAGGCTCCGCAGATCAGCTGGACGGTGTTGATCGCCGCGGCCGCCACCGGCCCCTCGGCGGGATCGTCGACGGTGCCCATCGCCCATGCCGACAGATGCGGCCAGGCCATGCCGATGCCGGTGCCGGTCACCCCGAGGGCCAGCACCCAGAGCCCGACCGACCAGCCGGCCATCCCGTCGCGCACCAGCAGCGCGGCACCGCCCAGTCCGACGGCCATGACCACCGGTGCCAACGCCACGATCCGGATGACCGCGGTCCGCCGGTCGACCGACGCGCTGAGCACCTCACTGACCGTCCAGCCCACGGCCAGCGCCACCCCGAGGAATCCCGCCGCCAGCGGTGCCAGGTGAGCAAGCCGCTGGCCGAACAGCGGCACGTACATGTCCACCATGGTGGATGCCATCAAGACACCCAGGGTCAGATAGATCCACTTCAGCGGCCCGCGACGAAACGCGGTGGGCGGCAACACCGATGGTCTTGCCACCCGCGCGGCGCGACCATCGGTGACCACGAACGCGGCCACCGCGACAGCACTGGCCCCTAGCGCCGCAGCCGTCCACGTCGAGCCGGTCGCCGAGCCGGCCACGCTCACCAGCAGCGCCGCGGCACCCAGCAGAACCAGCGACCACGTCGGAATCCGGATGGCGGCGGTCACAGCATCCGCCCGCCTCGGCAGCGCCATCGGTACCAGCACCGTGATCAGTACCGTCAGAACCACCAGTGCACCGAAAGCCCAACGCCACGAGGCATATTGCGCGAACAAGCCACCGGCCGCGGGACCCAGCAGGGTGCCGACTCCCCACATCGCCGACACCAGCGCCGACGCCCGCGTCCACAGCGATCGCGGCAACGCGGAGTTGATCACGGCATAACCAAGCCCGGCGAGCAGACCCCCGGCCGCTCCCTGCACGGTCCGGCCCGCCAGCAGCAGTTCCATCGTCGGCGCCAGCGCGCAGGCCACACTGCCGAGACCGAAAACCGTCAGTGCACCGAGGTACGCCGATCGGGGCCCCAGCCGGGCCAGTACCGCGCTCACCGTCGTCGCGGCCGCGACCGAGGCGACCAGGTACACCGTCATCACCCAGGCGTAGTAGCGATGGCCGCCGATCTCGGCGACCGCACTGGGCATCAGGCTGATGGTCAGGAACTCGTTGGTCGCATACAGCGCCACGCCGCCGGCGAGGACTGTCGAAGCGCCGAGGTGCTGTGGGCCCAGCAGATCACGCCAACGGCCGCCGGTCGGGGTTTGCGTGTGCGTCACCCCGACAACGCTAGAAGCTCAACCGTGGTTGAGCTCAAGACCCGATCGTGCCCGGATGGCTACTTGAGACCGGCGGCGTCCATGCCGCGCAGTTCCTTCTTCAGATCCTGGATCTCGTCGCGGATGCGCGCGGCCAACTCGAACTGCAGGTCCCGCGCCGCCGTCATCATCTGCTCGGTCAGATCCTTGATCAGATCCGCCAACTCGGCGCGGGGCATGTTCGCGGTGTCGCGTCCCTCGACGATGCCGGCGCTGACCGCCCGGCCCGGTTCGCCCTGCGCCCGGCGACCACGCGACGCATTCCGCCCGGATCCGCCGACCTCGACGTTCTCGGAGTCGTCGGCCTCGCGATACACCTGGTCGAGGATGTCGGCGATCTTCTTGCGCAGCGGCTGCGGATCGATGCCGTTGGCCTCGTTGTAGGCGATCTGCTTGGCACGACGACGCTCGGTCTCGTCGATCGCCTGCTTCATCGAGTCGGTCATCTTGTCGGCGTACATGTGCACCTCGCCGGAGACGTTGCGCGCGGCGCGGCCGATGGTCTGGATGAGGCTGCGCGGCGACCGCAGGAAGCCCTCCTTGTCGGCGTCCAGGATGGCGACCAGCGACACCTCGGGCAGGTCCAGCCCCTCGCGGAGCAGGTTGATGCCGACCAGCACGTCGTACTCGCCGAGGCGCAGCTGGCGCAGCAGCTCGACCCGGCGCAGGGTGTCGACCTCGGAGTGCAGGTAACGCACCCGGATGCCCATCTCCAACAGATAGTCGGTCAGGTCCTCGGCCATCTTCTTGGTCAGCGTGGTGACCAGCACGCGTTCATCGCGTTCGGTGCGCAGCCGGATCTCGCCGATCAGGTCGTCGATCTGGCCCTTGGTGGGTTTCACCTGCACCTGCGGGTCGACCAGTCCGGTCGGGCGGATGACCTGCTCGACGAACTCACCACCGGCTTGGGCCATCTCGTAGTCGCCCGGAGTCGCCGACAGGTACACCGTCTGACCGATGCGCTCGGCGAACTCCTCCCAGGTGAGCGGCCGGTTGTCGACCGCCGAGGGCAGCCGGAACCCGAAGTCGACCAGGTTGCGTTTGCGCGACATGTCGCCCTCGTACATGCCGCCGATCTGCGGCACGGTGACGTGCGATTCGTCGATGACGAGCAAGAAGTCCTCGGGGAAGTAGTCCAACAGGGTCGCCGGTGCCGAGCCGGCCGGGCGGCCGTCGATATGTCGCGAGTAGTTCTCGATGCCGGAACAGAACCCGACCTGCTTCATCATCTCGAGGTCGTAGTTGGTGCGCATCCGCAGCCGCTGGGCCTCCAGCAGCTTGCCCTGGCCCTCCAACTCGGCCAGCCGCTGCTCCAGTTCGGCCTCGATGGTGGAGATCGCCTGCGCCATCCGCTCCGGTCCCGCGACATAGTGGGTGGCCGGGAAGATGCGCACCGAATCGACCTTGCGCACCACGTCGCCGGTCAGCGGGTGCAGATAGTAGAGCGCCTCGACCTCGTCACCGAAGAACTCGATGCGCACCGCGAGTTCCTCATAGGACGGGATGATCTCCACGGTGTCACCGCGCACCCGGAAGGATCCGCGGGTGAAGGAGACATCGTTGCGGTCGTACTGCACGTCGACCAGCAGCCGAAGCAACCCGTCGCGGGGCACCTCGTCACCGACGTTGAGTTCCACCGAGCGATCCAGATACGACTGCGGCGTACCGAGGCCGTAGATGCAGGACACCGACGCGACCACCACGACATCGCGCCGCGACAACAGGCTCGACGTCGCCGAGTGCCGCAACCGCTCGACATCGTCGTTGATCGAGCTGTCCTTCTCGATGTAGGTATCGGTCTGCGCGATATACGCCTCGGGCTGGTAGTAGTCGTAATACGAGACGAAGTACTCGACCGCGTTGTGCGGCAACATCTCTCGCAGTTCGTTGGCCAACTGCGCGGCCAGTGTCTTGTTGGGCGCCATCACCAGGGTCGGCCGCTGCAGCCGTTCGATCAGCCACGCGGTGGTCGCCGACTTACCGGTGCCCGTCGCGCCCAGCAGGACGACATCGCGCTCCCCCGCCCTGATACGGCGCTCGAGGTCGGTGATGGCCGCCGGCTGGTCGCCGGCGGGCTCGTACTCGCTGACGACCCGGAAGTCGGCGCCGCTGCGCACCAGGCCGCTGACGGCGTCGCCTGCGGGTCGGTACTCCGAATGCGCGAGCACGGGATGTTCGGTCGCAAAAGCCATGATGTCCAGGTTAAGCGTGCCCACCGACATGTTCATTCCCCGCGAACGCCGCCGCCGCGCTACCGTGACGCCGTGCCCGAACCCGCCCGCATCGCGCTGCGTCAACTGGGTCTACTTCTGCTGGTCGCGGGGCTGGTGTGCGCGGTCCTGCTGATCTGGCCGGGCCCCGGAGAGATCGCCGAGCGCCTCGGCTCGACCTGCGGGGACGGCGGTCTGCGCCCCTCGCACCAGTGCAGCTGGCTGGAGGCCGCCGACCTGTTGTGGACCGGATGCTGGCTGGCCATCGTCCTGGGCGCGGTGCTGCGGATGGTGACCCGCCCGGCCGGTCAGGGGCCGCGGGTGCTCGATCTGCGCCGGTGGCGGTGAGCGTGCACCCGCCCAAGCGCGAGGTGTTCGACCTGCGCGAAGGTACCAACACCGATCCGAAGGGCATCGTGCGCGATGTCGAGACGTTCGTCGTGCAGCCGTGGGGTCTGTACATGGACCGGCCGGCGCCGGGCCGCGCGCAGTTCCACCGGCTGGAGTCCTGGTTGCTGCCGGCACTGTCGCTGCGGGTGACCATTTTCCACTTCAACCCGGGCCACGAACGCGACCAGGATTTCTACCTGGACGTCGGCCGGTTCACCGCGGGAGCCGAAAGCTGGCATGCCGAGGATCATTACCTGGATCTGGTGCTGCGCAGTGGCCGCGACGTCCTGCTGACCGACGCCGACGAACTGGTCGCCGCCGTGAGCGAGGGCTTGCTGGGAGCCGAAGACGCCGAACGAGCCATCGCGACGGCCGTGTCGACCGTCGATGGACTGGCCGGTCACGGCTATGACCTGGACCGCTGGCTGGCCGGGCATGGTGTGACGCTGACCTGGCGGGCGTAAAGTCAGCACCATGAGTGTTCGCAGGCACGCAGCGCTGACGGCTGCCGCGGTACTGCTGCTGGCCGGTCAACTGATGCCCGCCTCGGCCGTCGCCGAACCCGACGCCGAACAGCCACAGCCCGAAGCCACCGAGCCGATGCCACCACTGCTGCACAACGTCACCTACCGGGCGCGTGCCGACGGCACGTCCCGGGGCGCGGTCGTCGTCTACAAGGCCGACGACCACAACGTCAACAGTGAGCAACCGACGATGCTGCCCGGCCAGACGTTCGAGGTCAACACCGTGATGGCCGACCCGAATCTGGCCGGTATGGAGTTGTCCATCGAGTGGCCCTACGGCTCCAACCTGCATTGCGAGATCCTCGTCGACGACCAGATCGTCGCGCAGGCCGACCAGTTCATCGCGCCGCGGCTGTTCCGACCCAAGGACGACCCGCTCTACGGGGTGCTGCAGTGCGGGGCGCCGCTCAACGATCCGGCCTCACCGCTGACGGTGCCGGCGGGGGTTCCGGAGCTGCCCGGGTATCCGGGGCAGCCCGCGCCGGCGGCACCGCCGCAGCCATAGCGGCTCAGGCGCTCCAGCCCGTGGTGTTCGCCCACTCCCACGCACGGCGATACGCGTCCAGGAACCAGGGTTCCTTGGCCTCGGCGTAGTCCGGCGCCGACAGCGCGGCCTGCTTGGCAGCCAGATAGTCTTGGCGCACACCGGGATTGGCGCGCAGCCAGGCCACGAACAGTAGCGCGAACCGCTGATTGGGCCATCCGTCGACGCGCAGGTGCACATGGGTCGGACGCCCCGGGTCGGCCGAGGCGTGATAGCGCTTCTGCCACTGCGCAGCGTCCGCACCGTGCGCGGTGTCGGCGGTGACGCCGTCCACCTTCGGATACCCGGCGGCCAGTAGCGCCTCGGACAGTTCGTCGGCCACCTCCAGCGAGGCCACCGTCACCTGCACGTCGATGACGTCCTTGGCATCCATGCCGGGCACCGCGGTCGACCCGATGTGATCGATGCGCACGGCCCGGTGCCCGCATGCGGTGTTGAGCCGGGCCACGATGCGTCGGGCCTGGTCGGGCCAGGTCGGGTCGTACGGGACCACCGCGGCTGGGCGTCGCGCCGGCCGGCGGGCCTGCAGATTGTGCGCGAACGGCAGGATGCGCTCATGCCAGAGGGCGCGCGCCTGCTCCACCAGCGCCCCGGCCGTGCCCGAGTTGTCCAGCCACACATCGGCGACCGCGCGGCGCTGTTCCTCGGTGGCCTGGGCGGCGATCCGGGCCCGGGCGTCCGCCTCGGTGAACCCGCGGTATTCGATGAGCCGCTCGACCCGCAGTTCGGCATCGGCGTTGACGACGATGACGAGCGGGAACATCGGTGCCATCTGGGATTCCACCAGCAGGGGGATGTCCTCGATGATGACCGCGTCTTCCGATGCGGCTGCGATCAGCTCGGAGCGGCGGTGTGCCACCAGCGGGTGCACGATGCCGTTGAGGGTCTGGCGCTTCTCGTCATCGCTGAAGGCGACGGCCGCCAACGCCGGGCGGTTCAGCGCGCCGGCCATTTCACCGCTGTCGTGCAGGATGTCGCGGCCGAAGGCATCGACCAATTTGGCGAGCCCCTCGGTGCCCGGTTCGACCACCTCGCGGGCGATGACATCACCGTCGACGACGATGCCGCCGAGATCCGAGAACGTCGAGGACACCGTCGATTTGCCGGCGCCGATGCCGCCGGTCAGTCCGATACGAAGCACCGGCACAGTCTCTCCAATTGCGCGAGCAGACACAAAACTGCCCCAATTTCGCCGTTATAGCGCAGTTTTGCGACTGCTCGCGGGTAGGTCCCGCCCCGCTGGCCGCGAACGACGAACGCCCCGACCCTCATGGGTCGGGGCGTTCGATCGTGAACTACCTAGGCGTTGCCCGCGAGCTTCTCGCGCAGCGCCGCCAGCTGGGCGTCGCTGGCCAGCGAACCGCCGGCAGACTCCTCCGAGCGGCCGTTGGACGACGAGGAGGTCGGGCGTGCCGCCTCTTCGGCCTCGGCCGCGGCGAACTTCTCCATCTGCGCGGTGTGCATCTTGTGCCGACGCTCGGCCTCGGCGTACCGGGCCTCCCATTCGGTGCGCTGCTTGTCGAAGCCCTCGAGCCATTCGTTGGTATCGGCGTCGAAGCCCTCGGGGAAGATGTAGTTCCCCTGCTCGTCGTAGCTGTCGGCCATGCCGTACTTCGAGGGGTCGAACTCCTCGGTGTAGTCCTCGTTGGCCTGCTTGAGGCTCAGCGAGATGCGGCGGCGCTCCAGGTCGATGTCGATGACCTTGACCATCGCGTCGTCGCCGACCTGGACCACCTGGTCCGGGACCTCGACATGGCGCTCGGACAACTCCGAGATGTGCACCAGGCCCTCGATGCCCTCTTCGACGCGGACGAATGCACCGAACGGCACCAGCTTGGTGACCTTGCCCGGCACGATCTGACCGATCGCGTGGGTGCGGGCGAAGTGGCGCCACGGGTCTTCCTGGGTCGCCTTGAGCGACAGCGAAACCCGCTCGCGATCCATGTCGACATCCAGGACCTCGACGGTGACCTCGTCGCCCACGGTGACGACCTCGGACGGGTGGTCGATGTGCTTCCAGGACAGCTCGGAGACGTGCACCAGGCCGTCGACGCCGCCCAGATCGACGAAGGCGCCGAAGTTGACGATCGAGGACACGACACCCTTGCGGATGGCGCCCTTGGTGAGCTGGTTGAGGAACTCGCTGCGGACCTCGGACTGGGTCTGCTCCAGCCAGGCACGACGGCTCAGGACCACGTTGTTGCGGTTCTTGTCGAGCTCGATGATCTTGGCCTCGATCTCCTTGCCGATGTACGGCTGCAGATCGCGGACGCGACGCATCTCGACCAGCGATGCCGGCAGGAAGCCGCGCAGGCCGATGTCGAGGATGAGGCCACCCTTGACGACCTCGATGACGGTGCCCTTGACGGCCTCGTCCTTTTCCTTGAGCTCTTCGATGGTGCCCCAGGCACGCTCGTACTGAGCGCGCTTCTTGGACAGGATCAGACGGCCTTCCTTGTCCTCCTTGGTGAGAACGAGGGCCTCGACCTCATCGCCCACGGAAACGACCTCGTTGGGGTCGACATCGTGCTTGATGGAAAGTTCGCGGGAAGGAATGACACCTTCGGTCTTGTAGCCGATATCGAGAAGGACCTCGTCGCGGTCCACCTTGACGATGGTCCCTTCGACGATGTCGCCATCGTTGAAGTACTTGATGGTCTTGTCGATGGCGGCGAGGAAGTCCTCCGCAGAGCCGATGTCGTTGACGGCAACTTGCGGGGACGTGACGGAGGGACTTGGCATGTGGTGGGTTGCTCCGGACAGGTTTACTCGTAGGGACAGTTCTCTATTTGTGCCGCACAATGGGTGTTTCGACGCGGGCGCCAGAATTGTGCGATGTGCCCGCGGGGCCCAGGACACGACTGGACGCACAGGTACTTCTCAAGGGTACTAGAACCAGTCCACGCTGGACAAACCCGGTCCATCGAGCGCAGGTCTGGTTACAGTCCTGACGTGTCCGTGACGCCCCAGCCAACACAGCCGCCCCAGCCGCACCTGCCGACCTGGCCGCCGACCGTCCGCAAGGTCGGCGCGCCCCTGGCGGTGATCATCGGCCTCAGCGTGGTCGTCGGCCTGCTGATGATCCTGCTGACCGCGACGAACCCGGTCGGCACCGCGATCGGGTTCGTGTTGTCCAGCATCGCGATCGCCGTGGTGGTGCTGTGTTATCTGTGGCTGGACCGCTGGGAGCCGGAACCGCCGCGGCTGTTGATCGTGGCCTTCCTCTGGGGTGCGTCGGTGGCGATCATCCTGTCGCTGATCCTGGAACTGTGGGCGGACGCGGTGTTCCTGCCAACGCCCGGCTTACCGGAGGGATTCGAGTCGACGGCGCTGCGCGCACCGATCATCGAGGAGGCTGCCAAGGGGCTGTTCCTGTTGATCATGATGACCGGACGGCGCCGTCACGAGATGAACTCGCTGACCGACTGCCTGGTGTACGCCGGACTCGTCGGAGCGGGCTTCGCCTGGTTCGAGGACATCCTCTACATCGCCAACAGCGAATCGCTGGCCGGTTCGTTGATGACGGCGGCGTTGCGGTTGATCATGGCGCCGTTCGCGCATTCGCTGTTCCTGTCGGTGCTGGCGGTCGGCATCTACTTCGCACTGCACCGACGCAGCGTCCTGGCCAGGGCGGGCTGCATCATCGTCGGGTATCTCGGCGCGGTGATCCTGCACGCCATGTGGAATGGATCCTCGGTGATCGGCATCGAGGCGTATTTCGCGGTGTACGTGCTCTGGATGATGCCGGTCTTCGCATTGGCCATCTGGTTGGCGGTCCGCAGCCGGCGCCGCGAACAGCAGGTGGTCGCCGCGAAGCTGCCGAGCATGGTGTCCGCGGGCCTGATCAGCGCCAACGAGGCCAGTTGGCTCGGGTCGATCCGGACCCGGAAGCTGGCCGTCGCGGAGGTCACCCGGCACAACGGGAAGGCTGCGGGCAAGGCGGTGAAGGGTTTCGCCACCCAGGTCGTGGAACTGGCATTCGTACGCGACCGCATCGACCGCGGGTTCGGCGATGAGCGGGTGCACGCGATGCTCACCGAGGAGGCCTACGCGGTGCACGCCGCGCGGGCGGCCACCCCGGCGCTGCAGCATCTGGCGCATTACCGGGCGCCGGGCGTCTAGCGGCGGGCCAGCTGCCAGATCACCAGGCCGGCCTGCAGCCCGAAGGCCACCGAGATCATCGAGATGAGGGTGGCGGGCAGCGCCGAGTCCCCGTCGGCGCCGAACAATTCGGTGACGCCGATCAGCCCCATCGAGCCGGGGACCAGCAGCCAGAACCCGGGCAGGATCATGGTGATCGCGGGTGGCGCACTGCGCCGCCGTGACACCGCCAGCGCCACCACGGTCAACGCCAGTCCCCCACAGAAACCGCTGGCGTAGCTGCCCAGCACCAGATCGCCCAGATACTGGGCCGCGAACGCGGTGTAGGTGATGAGCACCAGCCACGGCAGGAAGGACGCCGGCGGAGCCAGGAACAGCATGACGCCCAGACCGTAGACGGCGACCCCGAGCCACGGCGCCCACGGCCCGATGTGGTTGACCGCCTCGGAACTGAGCTGGTCCTCACTCATGCCGAGAATTTGCGTGGCGATCAGGATGCCGAAGGCGAGTTGGACGATCTGCACGAACCCGGCGATCAGTCGACTGGTCCCGGCGATGACGTCGCGCGAAATCAGTTCGATGACGGCCAGCGTGATCGCCGCCCCGGGCAGGAACACCGCCAGCGGTGGGATCAATGCGCGCAAGCCGACGTGGTCGAGGTTGAGTTCCAGTGCCGACACGATGCAGATCGAGGCGACCGCGAACGCGCTGATCGCCGGCACCAGCTGGGCCAGCACCCCGAACCGTTGGCTCACCACCAGGAAGCTGCCGACCATCACACCCAGCAGCAGCGCCGCCAGCACGTTCAGCGCCGTCGGCTCCAGTACGAGCGCCAGGCCCGCGCTCTGGATGCCGTAACCGATGACGCTCACCCAGGCCGGGTATCGACGGGCGGCGTCTTCGATCTGGTCCAGACGGCGTTCGCCGTCCGGCGCGCTGACCCGCCCCGACATGGCATCGGACACCAGCCGTGCCAGCGGGAAGATCTGGTCGAACCGCAGATCGGCGTCGACCCGCATGCCGCGGACCACCGTGCCCTCGGCCGTCACGGGGCCGACCACCTGCACATGATTGGGCAGCGCGATGCCGTCGTTGCGTACCCCGTAGTGGGCCGCGGTCCGATCCAGCATCTGCCGCACCAGGGTCACCGGATAGTTGGCGGCACACATGGCCGCCCCCAGCCGAGCCAGAAAGCGGATCTGCTGTTCGCCGGTCGACGTCATGGGGTCAGTGCGCCGCCGCGTCCCAACTGCGTCCGTAACCGACCGAGACCTCCAGCGGCACATCCAGCGGGTAGGCGTTGCCCATGTGTTCGCGGACAAGCGCCTCGAGGGTCTCGCGCTCACCCTCGGCCACCTCGAAGAGCAGTTCGTCGTGCACCTGCAGCAGCATCCGCGATTGCAGGCCCGCCGCCTTGATCGCCTCGTCGACGTTGATCATGGCGACCTTGATGATGTCGGCCGCGCTGCCCTGGATGGGCGCGTTGAGCGCGGCGCGCTCGGCGGCCTCGCGCACATTGCGGTTGCTGCTGTCGAGTTCGGGCAGATACCGGCGACGGCCCAGGACGGTCGAGGTGTAGCCGTCTTTGCGGGCCTGATCGACGACATCGCGCAGGTAGTCGCGGATGCCGCCGAACCGGTCGAAGTACTGCTCCATCTGTTGTTTGGCCTCTTCGGTGCTGATCTTGAGCTGGGCCGACAGGCCGTAGGCGCTCAATCCGTATGCCAAGCCGTAGGACATGGCCTTGACCCGGCGGCGCAGCTCGGGGGTGACCTCGTCGATCGGTACGTCGAACGCGCGCGATGCCACGAACGAGTGCAGATCCTCTCCGGTGTTGAAGGCCTCGATCAGGCCTTCGTCGCGGGACAGGTGCGCCATGATGCGCATCTCGATCTGGCTGTAGTCGGCCGTCATGAGCTCGGCGTAGCCCGCGCCGACGACGAAACCGTCGCGGATCCGGCGGCCGGCCTCGGTGCGGATCGGGATGTTCTGCAGGTTGGGCTCGGTCGACGAGAGCCGACCGGTGGCCGCGATCGTCTGATTGAAGGTGGTGTGGATCCGCCCGTCGGAGGCCACCGAGTTCAGCAGCCCGTCGACGGTCACCTTCAGCCGGGTGGCATCACGATGAGCGAGCAGGTGCTGCAGGAACGGGTGTCCGGTCTTGTCGAAAAGCCCCTGTAGCGCATCGGCATCGGTGGTGTAGCCGGTCTTGGTCTTCTTGGTCTTGGGCATCTCGAGTTCGTCGAAGAGCACGACCTGCAACTGCTTGGGCGACCCGAGGTTGATCTGCTTGCCGATCACCGCGTAGGCGGCTTCGGCGGCGTCGCGGATCATGTCACCGAACTCGCTCTGCAGTTGCTGCAGGAA
Source organism: Mycobacterium sp. NPDC003323 (assembly GCF_053589535.1). Lineage (NCBI taxonomy): Bacteria > Bacillati > Actinomycetota > Actinomycetes > Mycobacteriales > Mycobacteriaceae > Mycobacterium > Mycobacterium sp. NPDC003323. Next base: position 4,403 of record NZ_JBSFSB010000023.1, on the reverse strand, counting down.
GGCGATGTCGACCGCGATGCCGGTGGTCTCCATCTCGGCCAGCGCGCGCTGCACCGGCAGCTCCATCCGGCCCAGCAGCGACGACGAGTCGATGCGGGCCAGCTCTTCGTCGAGCGCATCGGCGAGGTCGAGCACGGCGGCGGCCCGCAGCAGCAGCGCCTGCACGGCTTGTTCGTCGACGCCCTCATTGTCATCGAGCAGCGAAAGCTGTTGCTGCTCTGGGCTTTCCGCGCGCAACTCGCGTTTGAGGTAACGCAGCGACAGGTCGTCGAGGGCGAAGCTGCGCTGCCCGGGCCGCACCAGGTAGGCCGCCAGGGCGGTATCTGAGGTGACGCCGGCCAGCTTCCAGCCGCGGCCCTCCAGGTCGTGCATGGCGAGCTTGGCCTCGTGCAGCGCCTTGGGCGGGCCCGGGTCGGCCAGCCAGGACGCCAGCGCGGCCTCGTCATCGGGGTGGATGGTCGTGGTGTCGATGTAGCGGCCGTCACCGTCGTTGGCGACGATGGCCACGGCGGTGGCGTCACCGTCGAAGGCCAGGTGGGTGCCGACCACCGCCACGCCGAAGCGGTTGCCCAGGCTGTGTTCGGACAGCCAGGCCGCCAGCTCACCGTCGGCCAGGGCACCGCCGCGCACGTCGAATCCCTGGTCGACCTCGGGGTCGGCCGAGGCCAGCGTGTCGAACAGTCGGTCGCGCAGTACCCGGAACTCCAGGTCGTCGAACAACCGGTGGATGTGGTCGCGGTCCCACGGCATCATCCGCAGCGTGTCCGGCGTCTGGGGCAGCGGAACCGTCTTGACCAGTTCGGTGAGCTCGCGGTTGAGCACCACCGAGGACAGGTTGGCGCGCAGCGCATCTCCGACCTTGCCCTTGACCTTGTCGACGTTGTCGACCAGCCCCTGCAGCGAGCCGTGTTCGACGATCCACTTGGTCGCGGTCTTCTCGCCGACCCCCGGGATGCCCGGCAGGTTGTCACTGGGATCGCCACGCAGCGCCGCGAAGTCGGGATACTGCGCGGGCGTGAGCCCGTACTTGGCCTGCACGGCGTCGGGGGTGAAGCGGGTCAGCTCGCTGACGCCCTTGACTGGATACAACACCGTGACGTCGTCGCTGACCAGCTGCAGCGAATCGCGGTCACCGGTCACCACCAGCACCCGATAGCCGGTGTCCTGCGCCTGGGTGGCCAGCGTGGCGATGATGTCATCGGCCTCGAAACCCGGTTCGGCCAGCACCGTGATGCCGAGCGCGTTCAGCACCTCCTTGGTGATGTCGATCTGGCCGCGGAACTCATCGGGGGTCGCCGAGCGGCCCTCCTTGTATTCGGGGTACTTGTCCTTGCGGAACGTCTGCCGCGACACATCGAAGGCCGCCGCGACGTGGCTGGGCTCCTCATCGCGCAGCAGGTTGATCAGCATGGCGGTGAAGCCGTAGACCGCGTTGGTGGTCAGCCCGCCCTGGGTCTTGAAGTTTTCCGCGGGCAACGCATAGAACGCCCGGAAGGCCAGTGAGTTGCCGTCAAGCAGCATCAGGGTGGGCTTGTCGGTGCTCGTCTTCTTTGCGGCGGTCTCGGTCTTCGCGGGGCTCACGCCCCCAACTCTAGGCACCCACTCCGACAGCCGGTCACCGCCGTTCACCTTGCTCGGATCTCGCGCCGACGATCCCACCGGCGCCCGACCGACCGCTACCCTGGGGGGGGGCGGTGACTCGATACCCAGCACACCCGTTTGCCCTCCGCGCAGTGGCGGTTATCGCCGGACTCGTCGGCATCACGCAGGTGGCCGCGGCAATCGCCGGCAGGGACTACTGGTTCGACGAGGTCTACATGCTGGCCATCGGTCGCAGCCACCTGGACTGGGGCTCGGCCGACCAACCTCCGCTCACTCCGGCGCTGGCGGCATTGAGCGACGTCGTGTTTCCCGGCTCCATTCTTGCTCTTCGCATTCCGGCCATCCTGGCGACGGTGGCGGCCGTCGCGGTGGCCGCACTCATTGCACGGGAGATGGGCTGCGACCGGCGGGCACAAACGTTGGTCGCCGCCGCCCAGGCCACCGCCTTCTGGGCCGCGATGGGCGGACATTGGCTGACCCCGTACACGTTGGAGCCCGTGACCTGGCTGTTGATCCTGTGGCCGCTGATGCGCTGGATCCGGGTGCGCGACGATCGGCTGTTGCTCGCCGTGGGGGTGGCAGCGGGCATCGCGGCGATGACGAAGTTCCAGGTATTCGCGCTGGGCGCGGTGCTGCTGCTCGCCGTGCTCGCCGTCGGCCCTCGCACACTGGCGCGCCGACCCATGCTGTGGGCAGGACTCGGCATCGCCACGGTGATCAGTGCTCCGACGCTGTGGTGGCAGGCCCGGCACGACTGGCCTCAGCTGCGGATGGCCGAGGTGGTCGCCGCCGAGGCCGGTCCGTTGTACGGCGGACGCAGCGGGATCGCAGTCCAGCTGCTGATGGCCGGCGGGATCGCCGCCGTGGCACTGGCGGTGTATGGCCTGACCCGATTGCTACTCGACAAAACGTTGCTCGACTTCCGCTTTCTCGGCCTGACGTTCGCGGTGCTCTACATCGTGTTCGTGGTGACGGCGGGCCGGCCGTACTACCTGTGTGGATTGTTCGCTCCGGTGGCCGCAATCGGCGCGCTGAGCTTGCAGCGCCGTCGCGAACGCGGCCGGCAACGGTGGGGGTGGATGGTGTGGCCCGCGTATGCGCTCAGCACGGCCGCGGCGATCGGCGGTGTGGTCCTGGGGGTTGTGATGACTCGCTCGGATGTGGGCGAGCAGATCGCGCAGCGCGCGGCCGCGGATTTCCACGGGCTGTCCCCGCAGCAGCGAGAGCGGACCGCCATCATCGGTGAGTCCTACATCGTGGCCGCCTATCTCGACGGGTACGCCGATCGATACGACCTGCCGGCGGCGTTCAGCCCGACACGCAGCTACGGCTATTTCCCCGCACCGGCCGCCGGGTTGGACACCGTGTTGCTGGTGGGTGACCACGGCCCGGAGCGGTTGGCACCGTATTTCACCGGGATCCGCGAACTCGAACGCGGCGATGGCGATATCGGCCGATGGTTGCTGACGGGTCCGAAGGAGGACTGGGACACGCTGTGGCCCAAGGTCAGGACGCTGAGCGTGATGTGACCCGGCCGTGCGGTGGACCGACCGTCCCACGCCTCGATCTGGTGAGCACCATGATGTCCTGCCGCGCTCAGCCGAGGAACTGACTCAGCGTCAGCTCCGCACCCTGCGGGTCCCGGATCGTGACGGCCCGCGTCCAGTCGGTGTCCTCGCTGGAAAGGACGGTGGCTCCCGCCTTCTCGGCGTCGGCTGCCGATGCATCGCGGTCGGCGACCGTGAAAGTGACGTGCCAATGGTCCGTTTCGCCGGGCTGCCCGATCATCCAGGCGACCGCGTCGGCGAATCCCGGCGGTGCCTGCGTGGCGGACTGACGCTCGTGGATCGAGGGATCGACGGTCGCGGCCAGATGTTCGCCGTAGCCGGGTTTGCGGACCAACGTCGCGAATTCGGTGTCGTCGAACTGCCAACCGAACAGCGGCCCGTAGAACCGCTGTGCGGCGTCGATATCGCCGCTGTGCAGATCGGTGAAGTTCCACGCATTCGGCACATTGGAGGCCTGTACACCGGGGCGGCGGTAGGGCTGCCACAGCCGGAAGTGCGCGCCTCGCGGATCCATACAGTCGGCACGCCGCCCGCCCGGGCCGGCATCCTGCGGTTCCATGGTGACCGCTCCGCCTGCTGTACGCACCGCGGCGGCGGCGACGTCGGCGTCGTCCACGGCCACGTAGGTGTTCCATCGCGCCGAATCAGCACCGCCGTCGGGCCCGATGGCCGCGACATCGCGGCCGTCGAGTTCGGCGATCAGATAGGTTCCGGGCGCGTGGGCCGGTATCGCGTCGGTGAAGGTCCAGCCGAACAGCGCACCGTAGAACTGGGCGGCCGCCTGCACGTCGGGCGATTCGAGGTCGATCCAGCACGGCACACCGGGCGGGTAAGCGCGATGAACGGTCATGAGGCAGTTGTAGACGACGGGTACGACAACAGATCCGCCAACAGAACTGCAACACGTTTCAGTTTCGCGGTCGGACCGGATAGTGTGACCGTCGTGCCAGCAGCATCCACGCAACCCGCGATCGAAGGGTGGTTCACCACCGACGAGTCGGGCGCGACGCGCCTCATCGGTGGCAAGTGCCCCACCTGCGCCACCTACGTGTTCCCGCCGCGGGAGAACAACTGCCCCAACCCGGCCTGCGACAGCGACGTGCTCACACTGGTCCCGCTGAGCCGGCGCGGCACGGTCTGGAGCTACACCGAGAACCGCTACGCACCCCCACCGCCGTATCCGTCCCCGGACCCGTTCGAACCGTTCGCCGTGGCCGCCGTCGAACTGGCCGC
>NZ_JBSFSB010000022.1:0-78193 GCF_053589535.1 Mycobacterium sp. NPDC003323 | reverse complement strand
CCGCCGCTGGGACACCCGCGAGCAACTGCGCATCGCCATCGTCACCTGGATCGAACGGACCTACCACCGCCGGCGCCGCCAGGCCGGACTCGGCCGGTTGACCCCCATCGAATTCGAAGCCATCATGACCACACCGGCCAGTCAGGCCGCGTGACCGAAACTGTCACCTGATCGTGCAGCAGACCCCACGAAGTCAGGGTCGGGGTTGTCGACTTCAGCAGCCTGCAACAGGGCAATCGTGTCGTCCAGGACATCCAACCTACCGAAGCGGTCCGCGAGAGCGATGCCTACGTCTGCGAGCACGCGGAAGTGATAACGGTCGTGTGGCCACCTGTTCGTGCAACTCCGGGCAATTCGTTCAGCCTCCAAGAGCATGGCGAGTCGATCTTCGTCCATTAATCCGTCACTGCTAGTTGCACGCCGTAGAGTCAGGGTCGCTCGATAGCGCTCGATGATGCTGTCTACGCCTAGATCGTCCTGAGCTGAGCGGATGGAGCGGTCAGCCTCATCGAGCAGTCCATCGTCGAGGAACATTCGGATTAGCCTGCGGCGGGGCGTGCGCTCGCCCGGCACCTTGGCTATCAGCTTCCGCATTAGACCTCGTTGGTGTTCCCGGTTGTTGAGACGCGGTATGCCCATGTCATTGGCGGCAATACCACGAGCAGTCTCGAGTTCGAGGTACTCAGTCGGATTGAGTCCGTCTATGAGTCGGTCGAGAAGAAGGCGTAGTTCTTCTTGGTCTGCAAATTTGAACGTCGAGATGACATGTGCAATGACATCGTGTCGTGCTGTCCACCCGTAAAGACCTCGGTGGTAGTTGATGTCGTACTCACTGACGACGTCGGCCATGCGTTCGAGTAGGTTTGCCAAACCGGTCGCATCAAGCCCCAGTAATCGCATAACAAGTTGGCGGTGGACTTTGCCGCCCATAGACTGGACTGCCGCGACGTACCTGTATACGTCCTGGGCATCGTTATCCAGGTCGGCAAACTCTTTGAGCAAAATCTCGTCAAGCTGGTCGGTTTGGAAGATGTTCTTGAGGCAGACGTACATGTCCGCGCTGCACCGTTCCCGCAGGCGACGAACCTTGTCTTCGTATCCTAGGTTGAGGAAGTCAGTCTCGACCAGGCACCGAATCTCCGGCTTGCGATCAACCAGATTGATCATTTCCCGAATATCGTTGTCGGCCAGCAAGGTTAGTTGTTCGAATGTGCCACGGCTGAAGAAGTACGGGCTCTTAACCCGCGTCTTCCACTGAGCAGCATTGACAGTAACGACGATCCGCAGAAAGGGACGGTCCAGCTTTCCTAGCGTATCGACTACGCGACTAACGGCGGACAGATGCTGTGCGCAGTCATCGACCAGCAGTATGCCTTGCTGATTGTTCGCGCGGAGTTTCTTTTCGTAGCTGATCCAGCCGTCCACATCCAGCGGGTAGCTGTTGGTGTGCTCGAAGGTGAGGAAGCCTTCATTGTGCCGATGATGAAGTAATCGTCTTGCTAACGAGGTCTTGCCGACTCCAGCAGCTCCCGCCAGAACTAGGAAGAACCCTCTCAGTCCCTCCTGCGACTGTCGCAGTCGCCGCTCGATGTTGCGGGAGATGGTCAATCCGGCGTGAATATCCGCATACGTCGCTGGGCTACCGTTATACAGGCGCAGAGGATCAGACGAAAGTGTAATTGCGTGTGCCACTTCGATCGTGGTAGTGGCGAGTTGTGGCGGGAGGGACGTTGGGTGGAGAGTTCCGTCACTTGGTGCTCGCGCTACTTCCGGCTGAGCAGCCTGGAGGTGGTGCATCAGGTCGTCAAGCGAGCCTCGGACGACCTCTATCCCACGCTGATCGAGCAGCCTGGCACGGTCGTCGTCGTACTCGTATACCAGTAGGAAAACGCGACCCTGGACGCCTTGAGTGCGCAGCGCCGCGACTTCCTTGGCCAACTCGCGCAGGTGGTGGTCGCGCAGTGACTGGCCAACTACCAGGGTATTGCCATTCATCATGGACATTTTGAGGCTGGCAAACAGGGACTGTCGATAATGGTCAACTTCGTCGTAATCGAGCTCCGTCAACACCATCCGAGACCGGTCGCCGAACCCGATATCCTGTGTGACACAGCCGTGAATCTTATAGAGAGTCTGCGTTGTGCTTCCTGCCGTGGTGGAGAAGTCGAAATTTGAACGCACCACGTCAAGTGAGATACCCGCGTTCCGAAATGCGATTTCAACAAGCCTGTCAAAGTTGGTCGTATATATGCCCTTCCACCTATAGGTCGGAAGAGCAAGGATCCCACCAGTTGGCTGAAGCTCCCGTAGTCGTTGCTTGACTGCGATCGCAAGTTCTCGTCTGCCGCTGCGGCCCTCGAAGATTCCTGCGATCTCGGAGAGATCGTCCCCCACAGGAGCAGGCGACAACTTCTCGGCGAGGTAGCGGGCCAGTTGCGCCCCCGTTGGCGCGCCCGAGGGAATTGAGGCGCCGGCGCCTAGGAGTAAGAGGGTGTTCTCAGGGTTGATCGACGCGGCGAGCTCAGAGATATTCATTGATGGGAGAACTTAGCGGCAGATACTGACACTTTCGCTGATTTCCCGTCGCTGACGACTTCATGTCGCACGTATCGCGGAGATCCAGATCATGATCAATGAGTACCTATTGTGAAATGCGAAAGCACGCAGGTGTCGTATTGACGCCTTTCGCGCTTCGATATCGAAGGACCACCTACCGCTCGCGCAGGCGAGACGTGGCGCGGCCTTCGCTATCGGACCGCCCGAGACACGATCATGAGCTGAGGACGAGGCCAGGGGCACGTGGCCACTATTGGGCGACTCAAGCTGCTCGTGCAACGCAATCTCGGCCATGCTGAGCGCTATCTCTGCGTGGAACCCAATCGGCAAGTTACGGGGAGTGCGCGGTGCGCTCGTGTTGCGTCGCTGCTGCGGCAATCACGCTGGTTATACACTGCCGGGGGGGGGGGGGTACTCACTGAGTACTGTTCGGACGACGCCCACAGTGGTGTGCAGCGCGACGGCGGCTGCCGTCATCGACCGATTCCCGTCCACGATCATGGTGTGAAGCTGGGCAATCTCGTGGGTGCCCCAACGTGCCTGCGCGCCATCGGTGTTTTGAAGGGTGGGCTGCCAGGACACCGGCTCGTGGTGCAAACCTTGCTCGTCGAGGAACATCCTGGCGGCATGGTCCAGCGCGGCACCGAGAGTCGGCGTTAACTGGCGCGGCAGCTCCGCGAGCGTCGACGCGAACTTTGCGGAGTCGAGCGCGTCGGGGCAGAGGATGGCGGGGGAGCCGGTGAGACGCTCGAACAGCCAGCACCGGTACACCCGCACCTTCACACCACGCCCGGCCAAGATCCCTTGCTGCCAACAGATGTCATGCCATAGGCCCTCGGGAAGCAGCTCCTGATAGGGGAGTCGACGTCGGCGTGCGTAGTCGATCGGCGGCGGTGTGCGCTCCATGGTGTCGGCCAGGCGGGCCAGAGTGGCGAGGCAGTGCGGCCACATCGGTTGGGTGTGCAGGTGCTGCAGTGCCCGCGTGACGCTGCGCGTGGGATACGGATTCCCCAGGCGTGCGCACGCTTGCTCCAGGCTGATCTCATTGCCCACCAAGAGCACCGCAACACTCAGCGCGTGCCGGAGCCGTTCAAAACCTAAGCCCTGCAAAACAAAAGGGTAGGCCACGGTCGACCACAGCAGCGCCGGGACGCTGTGATGACGCTCCGTTGCACACCGCGCCGCGGGGTGACTGATGGGGACGATCCGCAGCTGTTCGACCGCAGTGCCCGTGGACTTCACGGCCAGCCCAAGCCGTGCCGCGGCCGCACTGACCCCACAGCTGTGGCGGAGGTGGCGCGCCACGGTGTCACGGGAGTGCGGCACGAGCATTGTGCCCAGCAGCTGCGCCGCCTCAACAGGGGTGGTGCAGTCGAGGATCGGGACGGCTAGGGAGGCGCCGAGTGCGGCGGTGCCGGCGCAGGTGCTGTCCCTGTTCAGTGCCCATGCCGGCGTGGCGCTGCGATTCAGGGCTATCACCGACGGTGCGTCGCACGTGGTGTGGTGCAGCAGCTGTTCGCCCAGGACACGTAGATCGGTGACGTAGGCCAGCGCACTCACGGTGCCGCCACGGTAGATACCGTCCGAGGTTTTTCCGGTGGTGATCGCGTCGAGGATCCGGTGTTGGGCATGCAGCACGGCGTCGTCAGTCTCGGCTCCGGTGGTGCAGGGGTCAGACAGCAGTGCGCTGCAGCGCGCCGGGACTGGTCTGCCGCGTGCGCCCAGTGCCGGGCGATCACAGCGTGCCGGTTGGGGCACGAGGTCGATCGGTGGGGCTTCGATGCGTGGCCGGCGTCGGCAGGCCGGGCAGTAATCGGCGAGCAGGCAGCGGTGGGTGGGGCAGGCGAACGCCCACCGCAGCCGCCACCACAGCAGCCATCGGCCTCCGTTGGTGTGCAGGCAGCGCGGACAGAACCGTGACCCCGGCATCAGCAGTACGCGCAGTTCGGTCGGGGAGTGAGGGTCTGGCAGCAGGGATGACGGTGTCATCGCCCGCACGGTCTGCGCGCTCACCCCGGTCGTGAAGGTCAGGCCGGCCAGCTGGTGGTCGGTGAGCATGCTGATCGGCCGGCGCGCGCGGGCCACCTGGCCGGACTGGCACCCGGTGGCGGCGATGATGTCGCCCCAGGTGGCGCCGCTGCGGTGCGCGAGGGCCTGCAGCCACGACTCCAGCACTTCACCGCGCACGGGTGCAACGCGCAGCGGCAGCGTCCGCAGAGCAGATACCTGCCCACTACACGCGGTGTGCGGTGGTGTGGGATCTGTCGCCGTCATGTGATCCACCTCGCACGCATCGACCGTCTGCAAAGGTCACAACTCAGATTCCACCACTAGTGGGGCTGACTTCCGGTGGGGGGCGTTGACTACTTGAAGGTGTGCCGACCCGCCCCCACCAGAACGACCCGAAACGGGTCGCGGCATGGGAGACACGGCGACGCAAAATCGGTGTCCGCATCAACCGCCTGCGCGTCGAGAACGACTTCACTTTCGAGGACCTCGCCGAACGCTCCGGGGTCTCGCGCAACGTCCTCATGGACGTGGTGCACGGCCGGCGCGGCATCCTGCATGAGCGCCTCTTTGACATCGCCGCGGCTTTGGATGTCACCGTGGTCGACCTCGTCGACGGCATCGGCTAGGACCCTGTAGGGGCCCGAGCTGGACACCGGCCATGAGCCCCGCCGCCCCCACCCTTCCGCTGCGGGTCACTCCGGTGCCCGGCGAGTCACTGGAATCCTGGCTGCACGCCCTGGCCCACCGCCACCGCGCACCGTGGGGCGATCTGCTCGACGCACTGCTCCCGGTGCCCCAGCCCGGTCCGGGAAGAACCTGGCGGCGCCGCTTCACCTACCGTCTGACCTTGAGCGTGACCGATGATGAAGCCGCAGCCATCGCGCACGCCACCGGCACCGCTGTCGCCGACATCCACGCCATGACCCTGGCCCGCTATGCCGGGCGCGCCACCGGGCTGGACCCCGTCGCCGGCACCTACACACCCTTCCCGTGGGGGCGCACCCACGGATCGCGGTACTGCCCACAGTGCCTGGCCGACACCGCAGGACGATGGCAACTGGCGTGGCGGCTGGGATGGACCTTTCTCTGCCCGCAGCATCGCTGCCTGCTGCTCGACCGGTGCCCCCAGTGTCGGCAGCGCCAGCGCCTTCAACCGCTACCCACGCCACTGATACCGCAACCGGGCACCTGCCTGGGCTCCGCGCTACTCAACGACACCCGTACCAAACAGTTCTGCACCGCCCAGCTCGCCGACCAACCAATTGTGGTGCTGCCGCGCGAGCACCCCGCCGTCCACGCTCAACATGTCATCCACCGCATCATCGCGCGCGACCTTGCTGACGTCGGGGTCTACCGCACCCACCCCCAGACTGCCCGGGCAGCACTCGCCGACATCCGCAGCCTGGCCCGCCGCGTCCTCATCGAACCGGAATCACCGGCCCTGCCCGCACTCGTGCCCGCCGACATCGTCGCCGCGCACCGCACGGTGAAACCCACGGCTCCGGTATCGGGCTACCACGCCGGTGCCCATGTCCCCGCTGATGCCGCCACCACCGCCGCCGGCGTCATCGGCGCGCTCGCCGTCCTGGGCTGCGACACCGTGGATGCCGCCGGTGACCGGTTTGCGATCCTGCTGTCGGCCACCCGTGCACGCGGTACCTACTTGGTCGCCGCAAACCTGTCCGCCGGGCCGAAAACACCGGTACTCAAAGCGGTCCAGCTCGCCGCGCTGGCCCCCGAACTCAGTGTCATCCAACAACTCAACTACCGCATCGGCACCGTCGAGCCACCCACGCCGACCCCATCGCCGGCCCGGTCGCGCAGTGCCATGGCACGTCGGCTACCGACAATGCTCTGGGCCCAGTGGAGCCTGCGACTGACCCCACCCCAGCACCCCCAGAGAGTCGCCCGCCAGACACTCTCGGCGGCGGTGCTCATCGCCGGATCCACCCACCGACTCGGCGACGCCCTCGCCACACTGCGCAGCACCCAGTCCAGCCAGTCCGCCTACCATTTCGTCAACAACCTGTTCCGGCAGCCGTACTGGCCGACCATCCGCGCAGCGATCATCGCGCTGCACGACGACCTCATCGACCACGAACCACCCATCGACTACACCCGCCGCCGACAGCTGAACTACCGCACACTGCTCACCCAGACGCAGTGGCAAAACGCCTGCGACACAGCAGGTATCTCCAGATTCGCGGTACACCTCGACACCGCCCGCCTCTACCTGTATCAGCGCATCAGCGGCATGCCCGCCGCCACGTCCGGACAACCCTGGCCGGCCATCCACAACACCATGCTCATCGGGCCGATGTGCCGCCAACTCACCCCCACACTCGCCGCCGCACTCGACACCTGCGCCGCCGACTTCCTCGCCTCCCAGCACGTCACCGACGAACCCGTCACCTGGACCCCCGACACCACGCTGATCGCCGACCTCGCGCTGCCCGGGGCGGCCGACCTCGACACCGACACCGCCGCCCTGCACCACCTCGTACGCCACGGTTATCTGTCGGTCACGGCCGCCGCCCAACAACTCGGCAGGCCCGTCGACTACGTCCGCGACCTCCTGATGACCTCACCCGCACCAACGACGGTGGCCTACAACCGCAGATACCGCCCCACCGCTCAAGAAACCATCACGTGTGCCGAGCTCTACCGGCGCTACGAAATTGAACGACAAAGCACCCGAGCCATCGGAGAAGACCTCGGCTACGAAAAAGTAGCCATAGCAAAACGACTGCGACAGTGCGGAATCCAGATCCACGACAAACACGGCCAATGACACCGCGCCCACCGCTTGGGCCCGGCGAACACTGCCACGGACGTGGGCGGACTCGGAAGGGCACCTGGGACGACTCCCGCAGACACGCTGCTCGCGCGTGGCCGACTCAACACCCATACGGTCGGCGCTTCCGACAAGCCACTCCCGAGCCCGCTCACCCCACGGTACTACTAGTAGTGACGGCATGTCCTTGCTGCCAACGAGGCTCACTGCCGTGGATCCGAATAACCTGACACCTGACTTCGAGGTCTCTCGGCGCCACACGCCGCTCGTCGGATTTGAGCAAGCACTCCGCTGAAGTATTCGCCGAGGCGGAGGATCACCCGATGACACTGACTCGTCGCGACGGTGAGGCGGGATTACCCGCGTCGTCCGGCTCGCTCGGCGAAATCGTCCAATGCATCCAGAACTTCTGGAGCACGCCAGGCACGGTTGCGTGCCCGGTCGGTGAACTCGACAACAATGCCGGCCTCGGCGAGGGGACCGATGTAGCGGCGGGGGTGGTCGGTGGACAGGCCCAGTTCGTCGCGCAGAAGCACACCGTTGACGACCGGCCGCCGAGTCAACAGGTCGGCAACCCTCCACACCGCAGAGTCCGACCGCGCGGTGATCCGGTCATTCCAACTCGCACGGATCTCGCGCAGCGCATCGATCAGCTGACGGCCGTTGACCACTGCGCGCTCGCTGGCGTGGGCGAACCCCTCAACGATCGGCGCGAGATCGCCTTCCCGATAGGCGGTGAGGGCGGCGAAGTATCCGTCGGTATCCGACAGCAACCCAGCCGACACCGGGACTGTCACCTGGCGGGTCAAGCCCTTGTTGCGCAGCATCGACTGCACCAGAGCCCTACCCGTGCGACCGTTGCCATCGGTGAACGGGTGGATGGTCTCAAATTGCGCGTGCGCCACCGCGATCTGCGCGAGCAACGCAACGTCGTCGCGGGCAGCGAAGGCGATCAAGTCATCGATCGCGGCGGGGACGCGCTCGTGGCGGGGCGGCACGAACATCGCGCTGATCGGGCTGTTTCCACCTCCGATCCACACTTGTTCGGTACGCCACTGCCCTGGAGTGTGGCGCGGCTGGCCGGCCATCAGCGCGGCGTGCATGGCCAGGATGGCATCAGCGTCGACACAATCGGACAATTCGATGGCGGCGGTCATCGCCGCGGTGTTGGCGACCACCTGCTCGGCGTTGGCCTTACCCTTGCCGCCCGGCAGTTCAGCCTCCGCGATCGAACGCGCGGACGCGGTGAGGTTCTCGATGCGCGAGCTGGCCGCGGACTCGCTGCGCAGCAGCACAGCCGAAAACGGGGCGATCTCGCCGCCGAGTTCGGCGTCGAATCGGGTGATGGCGAGGCTGGCGTCCTCGGCTGCCGTGTACACCTCCGGCGGCAGCTCCACCTGCAGTTCGGCGATAACCGGGGGGATCGCCGCCCGGTACGGCCCACCCCGACGAGACGAACGGGAGTACCTGCCGCCGTTGCTGGGCGTCCAGTGCAGCGTCTCGTAGCTGAGCGCGGGAAGTGTCGGCATCCTTCAATGATAGCGACCATTAGTCCCATAAGTGTCGCCTCCTAGCCGGGAGGGCGACACATGTGCGCAGCGAGCGCAGCGGGTTTGGTCTTCGGCTGTACCGATGCCTTCAAAGGCGTCTTCTTCGGCCTCGGCTTCGCTGCAGGCTTACGGGTTACGGCTCGCGCGCGTCCCGGCGCTGCGCATTCTTCGCAGCGGCGATATAGCGAGCTACGTCCTCATCGAACTGGGCACCGTTATCCCTCGTCAGGATCAACGTGTAATCCTGACACCTGGATGAAAACTCGACGGTACTTCTGTCGCTGCTGGAGAGAAAAAGAAGCCGCGACAGAAAGGGTCGGCGGCCGCCGCCGCGGCGGCGGCAGAAATGATCTGTTTCAGTGCGGGTCACGGCGCGAAATGAGAACAGTGGCGATGACAGCTACTATGCCAACCGCCCAATCAAGATCATGTTCATGAAGGAACAAACTCACCGCCACAACGGTGATTATCGTGACCATGGACACGAAATCGTGTGCGCTCCATACCCATTTGAAAATATCACCCGTGATCTCACCCGAATCCAAACAACCAGAATCGGAAAGATCAGGGTCCATCTCGGCAGACTGCGTGCCGGCGGAGGGCCCTGAAACGTCTACAGCGCCAGAACCGGGAGAAATATCCTTGACGATAGGCATCGGCGACAAGGCGCCGACGGGGGCGCTAAGGCCGAGGCCGTAGATGTCACCGCCCCCAGTTCTTTGGTCCATGGGCACGCATCGACAACAGCGGCCCCATTCGTGGCAGTCTTGAAAAAGCGCAATTAGACCAGGTGCCGTTCGCCATCGTTTTTTGCAATCGACAGCTGCGGCGGCTGTTGTTGTGGTGACTCACTGGCGCGTAATGGGTCAGGACTCGATCAGTCGGACGACGTGAGTGGTCATTCCGCTTGGCCGGACGGGGGCAATGCGTACCTGCGAACCAGTGAATGGAGATTCGAGCATTTGCCCTTGACCTAGGTACAGGGCGACGTGTTGGCTGCCACCGGGTCCCCAGAACAGCAGGTCGCCGCGGCGCATTTCGGCTACCGGTACGCGGCGACCCAGATCATACTGTGCTCCAGAATATTTCGGCAGGTCGATGCCGACTCCAGCGAAGGCGTAGACCATGAGCCCGGAGCAGTCGAAGCCGACTGTGCCGGCGCCCTGGTCGATGCCGTTCGTCGGGCCGCCGGCGTTGCCTCCGCCCCACGAGTAGGGGACGCCCATCTGTGACATGCCTCTGCGGATGCTGAACTCGATGGCTTGCCGTCCGTACAGTCGGGGAATTCGGCCGCCCGGCGCGGCCGCCGTGGCAGGAGCAGACGCGGGTATCAGGCCCAGTTTGACGAGGAAGCGGCGGCCAAGGTCTGCGGTGATCTGCGCCGAGGCTGCAGAGATCTGCAGCACTGAGTTGATGATGGCTACAGGATCCTGAAGATTTGCCCCGGGGACGATCGGAATCGTCTGGCTCCACTGGGTAGCACCCTGCTGGCGCGCGGGGTCGACGTCCCAGCTTGATTCGGGGGCACCCGGTGCGGGAGCAGGCGATGAGCGCAGCGCGTCGTCGAGGCGTTGCCGTGTGGCGCGGGCTTGGTCTGCTGCGGTCTCTATTTCGACTTGCTTTTGCGCGAACGCGTCTTTAGTGGTGCGAAGTGTCTGCACCGCTTGGTCGTAACGGTCTTGGGCGGCTGTTGTCGCTATGCCTGCCTCTGCTCGGGCCTGTCGTGCTGATGATTCGGTGTTGGCCTGCTCGATACGGGCGCGCTGGAGGTCGGTGCGGGCCTGAGTGAACGCCAGTGCCAGCGTCTGCTGTGTTGCCCCGGCGTCAAGTATTTGTTCGGGGTTCGATGCTGAGATGGGCCATGAGGCTGGACCGTTGACATACTGGGACGCCGCGAACTCATCGAATCGCTGTTGTGTACGGCCCGCAACGTCGGCGGCCTGCTGTGTCTGTTGTCGTGCTGCCTCGAGTGTGCGGTCTGCGATATCGGCGGCATCGCGTGCTCGCTCAAGCTCGTGCAGGGCTTTCATGACGATCTCTTGCTGACTGTGAATGCCTGCCTGCAGATCGGCAAGGTTCTGGTCGGCGCGTGCCACGTCGCCGACCAGTGTGGCGACGGTACCTGGTTGCGTCTGGTTCGGATCGGCTGAAGCCAAACCGTGTCCGCTCACGGTCAATGCGGAGACCAGCAGGATCGCCCAGGACATGCGTAGGGGTCGATCGATGGAGCCCATGGGAGTACCCTCCGCTTCCGCACAGCCAGAATCTACTGAGTAACTACGTACTATGCGGGAAGCGTATAGGAGCTCAGCCTCACTGGTCACTTCTGTCACACAGCTGTGACCTCTGGCGACTGCCCCTACGGCTCAAGGCATTCGAGGAGCTTTAGGTGGATGGCCTTTCGATGTCCGGGGACTGCGGACTTGTGGGGAATTCCGCACCGGGTGTTGAGTTGCGGTTGCGGCGGCGTTTGCGGGCCTGCCACAGGGCGATCAGGCCGCCTGCGGCGAGACCGGCGACTCCCGCCGAAAGTACTGCGGTCGAGGTGCCGCCTTCGTCGTTTGAAGCTTCTTTGTTTGAGGATGGCTGGGCAGTGGCGGTCGTGCTGGGCGCGGGGGCTTCGGTAGGTGGTGATGGCGGCGCCTTCACTGCGGAGTCGGCGTCGATGGTGAAGGTGTAGGACCCTGACACGGGGTGTCCATCTGCGGACAGCACGCGGTACCCCACGGTGTATTCGCCATTGGGCGGTTGGCCCGGCCCCACCGTGACGGTCAGTGTGGGGCCTTGAATCTGGGGTGTGGTCGATATCCAGTTCCGCCCGGCGGAGTCGTTGAGGACGACATTGGCGAAGGTCGCGTTGATATCCTCGTTGAAGGTGAGGGTGATCGCGGTCGGCGGCACCGGCGCCGAGCTTTGTTCGGCGGGGTCAGAGCTGACCAAGGCGGTGTGCGCGGCGGCGGTCCCCGCTGCAGCGATCCAGAATATTGATGCCATCAGGCCTGTCGCAAGCAGGCGTGCTGCTGTGTTCACGTTGTTCCATCCATTCAGGGGGCCGCGGCGGCCGCTGACCGTGTCACATACTACGTATCTTCTACGTAGTAGATTTGCGGGGGTGAAGTCGGACGGGGTAGTAGGCGGGTGGCGAAGGATCGTCGCGGCGGTGATGGCATTGACGGTGCTCAGTGCAACCGCAGGCTGCTCGACCGGTGCCGGCACGGTTGCCCAGGGGTCCACATTTCAATTCGTCGCCCCCGGTGGGAAAGTCGACATCTTCTTTGACCCACCAGCAGACCGTGGTCGGCCGGGCCAAGTTAGCGGGCCGGACCTTATGGACGTCGGTCGCACGGTGTCTCTGGACGATTTCGCCGGGAAGGTCGTCGTGATCAATGTGTGGGGCCAGTGGTGTGCCCCGTGTCGCACCGAGATGCCAGAGCTGCAACAGGTGTACGACGCGACGCGTGCCGATGGCGTCGCCTTCCTGGGTATCGACGTTCGCGACAACAATCGTCAAGCTGCAGTTGATTTCATCAACGACCGCAAGGTCACCTTCCCATCGATCTATGACCCGTCGATGCGTACGATGATCGCCTTCGGTGACCGGTATCCCACGGCGGTGATCCCGTCAACGATTGTCTTGGACCGCGAGCATCGCGTGGCTGCGGTGTTCCTGCGTGCGTTGCTCGCCGAGGACCTCGAACCATTGGTTCGACGCCTGGCCGCTGAGCCGCGTGTATGAGACCAAGATCCGTGTTCGGTGAGGTGATCTTGCCCGCGGAGCCGCCAACGGTTCTGCGGATGTTCGATTGGTTCGTGCCGCCGTTTCCGGCGCTGCCGGCGGTGGCGGTCGGCTTGGCGGTGTGGTATCTGGGGGCGCTGTTAGCGCTGAGATCGCAAGGCCGTCAATGGAGTTGGGTTCGAACGGTGAGCTTCATGATCGGTTGTTCGGCCTTGGCGGCAGTCACTGGTCTGGCTATCGACGGTTATGGGTACCGCCTGTTCAGTGCGTTCATGTTTCAGCATCTGACGCTGTCGATCCTGGTTCCGCCCCTGCTGGTGCTGGGGGCGCCGGGTCGCCTGCTGCTGAGGTCTACGCCTCATCATGGGCTCGGGCGCTGTGTGCTGATTGCCGCATTGGCTGGATTGCGCTGTCGCGCCAGTCGTATCGCACTGCACCCAGGGCTGACCATCCCGCTGTTCTTGTTGAGTTAT
The DNA here is from genome assembly GCF_053589535.1 of Mycobacterium sp. NPDC003323. Lineage (NCBI taxonomy): Bacteria > Bacillati > Actinomycetota > Actinomycetes > Mycobacteriales > Mycobacteriaceae > Mycobacterium > Mycobacterium sp. NPDC003323. Next base: position 65,074 of record NZ_JBSFSB010000022.1, on the reverse strand, counting down.
TACGGTCTGTACCTGTCCGACCTGTTCGATGCTGCGGCGGCCAGTGTGGCCGGTCATCTGATGCTGCAGGTGTTCTTTCTGGTCAGTGGTCTGCTGTTCATCGTGCCGATCTTGTCAACGGGGCCACTGCCGGTCCGGCAGAGCAACCTCGGCCGATTCTTCGACATCTTTCTCGAGATGCCGTTGCACGTTTTCATCGGCGTCATCCTGATGATGGCTCCGCGGGCCCTCACCGACACCTTCTCCAGCCCGCCGCCTCAGTGGAATGTAGATCCCGTTGCCGATCAGGCGGTTGCGGGGGCGCTGGCGTGGTCCTACGGGGAACCTATTGCCCTGTTGACGGTGCTGATTTTCGCCATTCGGTGGCGCCGCGACGAACAGTCGGAGTCCAGCAGGCGCGAAGCCGATATCGAGAACAGTGATGCAGAGTTGGCGGCGTACAACGCTTTTCTACGGGGGTTGCACGAGGGGCCGCGACGCAACCAGGCTGAGCCGCCCACTGCAGGCACGCCAGACTGATCGCTGCTGCTAGGCGAAACAGATCAATGCACCCGACAACGCCAACGCCGTGATGACAAGCGGGGTCCCCGCCATCGCCGCGACAGCACCGCTGAGTGTGGCGCGGGTCCGGATCTGTTCCAAGCCGCTCGGAGGATCGGTCAGGCGCTTCGCGCGAACAAGCACAGCGACACTGGCGGCGGCCAGCCCGTGGGTCGGCGCGGCGGCACCCGATAGCGCAAGCAGACCGTCAAGCAACGGTTGATGGCCGTGCTTACGGGCAGCCACATCATCGGCGCACATCTCCAACAGTGATCCGATTTCTGAGGCTGCCGCCGCGAATAACCTGATCCTGGGCAGCGCTGCGGCGAGACCCCGAACTCCGGCGACGATAAGCGCGTGGCGCCCCCGCAGGTGGGCCCGTTCGTGGGCGATCACGGCCGCCAGTTGTGGCTTATCCAATGCGGCCACGGCGGCACTGGTCACCACGATCGCCGCCGGCCTACCGGCGACACAATAAGCCGCGCGTTCGGGCGCGTCGATGAGGACCACATCGCCACCGGCGGACCTTCCGACCAACCGGACAGCATCGGCATGATCGAGAGTGTGAGTGCGCATCCGGCTCAACGCTCGAACGGTACGGACCGTCACAGCGCTCAATCCGCCGCCGGCAAGGGCGACGGCCGCTGCAGCCACCAGCTGAGAGGGCCAGCCGGAGTGGCCCATGAGGATCGCTTGCAGCCGCTCAAGGCAGGACGCGAGGAGGGCGTCGGGGCTGTCCCAGTGCCCGGCGGCCTCGATCAGAATGAGCGCCATCGCCACGATCGAGCTTCCGATCACCGTCACCACCGCTGTCAACCAGGCCGTGATCGCCAGCCGGGGTGCGATGCCGTCGGCGGCGAGCCGAGCCAGCAACTGTGGCCCAGCCGCGAGTACGACCAGGACGTAGAGCAGGAGGGCGGCTGCGACGGTCATCGTCGTGAGGACTTGCGGGCCAGTCGCCGCAGGGCCGCGCGCAGATCGGCAGACTCCGCCGCATCGATCTGCTCCACGAAGTGGCTCAGGACGGCCTCTGAACGGCCGCCACCGTTGAGAGCCTCCAACATGAGACGTGCACTGTGCTCTTCTCTGGTCAGGGTGGGCCGGTATCGGTACGCGCGTCCGTCACGTTCACGCGACAACCACCCTTTGCCGTGCAGATTGTCCATCGTCGACATGACGGTGGTGTAGGCGATGTCGCGTTCGGTGCTCAGCTCGGCGAGGATGTCGCGCACCGTCGCGTCGGAGTCGCGATTCCACAGCCGGTCCATGATGGACGCTTCGAGTTCTCCGAAGCCACGCACCCGCGCCATGAAACAACCTCCTGATTAAGTCAGTAGTGAGTTTACGGTGTCGGCCGCCCGCGGTGTCACAGGAGCGCTCGCGGCAACCGCGCGCGTGGCGTTCCAGTCAGCGGGTGACATTTATATGCGCACTCCCCGAGCGCGCAGCCACGACGTCGGATCGGTTTTGGTCGATCCATTGAGATGCACCTCGAAATGTAGATGAGGACCAGTGGAGTTTCCGCGATTGCCCATGGTGGCCACCTGGTCGCCGGCCATCACTCGGTCACCGACCTGGACCGTCGCGGAGTCGATGTGGCCATACAAGGTGACCGTTCCGTCCCGGCCGCGGATCTTGACCCACATCCCGTAGCCCGCCGTGGGACCGGCGGCGATGACCTCGCCGTCGGCAGCGGCATAGATCGGGGTCCCGATGGTGTTGGCGATATCCAGGCCTGCGTGCAGGGTGCCCCAGCGCGTGCCGAATGCTGATGTCTGGATGCCCGAAGTGGGAAAGACGAACTGAGGGCGCCGCAACACCGCCTCGCGCTGCGCGCGCTCTTGGGCGAAAGCCGTAGCGCGGGCCAACTCCTCGACGTGCACTGCGGAGTCCGACGTGTTCAGTGCCGGGACGATCTGTATGCCCGCGGGTTCCTGCGAGAGCTGGTTCTGGGTTGCTGCGATCCCGACCCCGGACGGCGTGTCCGGTGACATCACCTGTGCCCCAGCCGCTACCGCTCCGGCTGCCATGCCGGCGATGACAACGCGACTATGCGCGGCACCGACGGCGTTGCGGCTCTTGCGATGTGACGGCGGTCGGTGCTTACCACGTATCGGGTCCATGGGGGCTGGTCTGACCGTGGGCAGCAAAAGAGGTTGCCCGACAGCGGATTCGCCGCCAGGGCCGAGGAGGATCAAAGCAGGAATGTCGACATGATCATTCAGATCGTCGAGCTCTGGAGCGATGAGCACCTGCAGGTCTTTGGGTAAGCGGCCTTGGCGGCTCAAGCGCGGTCTCACGGCCGGGATGACCTCGGTGACGGCGTCGCCTACATGCTCGGCCGGCGCGTGAGGGCGCGCAGCGCGTCGCTGCCGAACCAACCTGCCACCTTCCCGCGCCGTTATCGTTCTGTTATATCGCGAGACGCTAACCCAGTGATGGCTGTGCAGCAAGCCCGGTCGCGACGTTCGAACGGTCACGCAGTGATCCGCATGGCAGCATGAATCGCCCTGAACTGCATGTTCACCGCATCACATACTGAAGCAATTAGTACTATATTGGTCAGTAGAAACCGGGTGGATGCGTTGGTCGCCATGGGGCCGTCATGGGTGGAGCGTCGCCCCGACGGGCTGTGCGCGACGCCTGACGATTCCTGACACGAGTCCCGCGAGGAGCGCCGTCCCGGTGAGGACAGTTTGGAGGGACGGAGCGAATCGGGTGGCCGGCGTGAGGTCTCGGTTCAGCTCCAGAGTGCTGACCAGGTGGTCCGCGGTGAAGAACTCGGTCTCGTCGATGATCTGACCGTCCGCGGTGATTATTGTGCTGACACCGGTGGTTCCCGCGACCACGACTGGACGCTGGTGTTCGAGCGCGCGGATTCTGGCGAAGGCCAAAAACTGCCGACTCATTGTCTCGTTGAACGTTGCGTTGTTGGTCGGGATGGCCAGAATCTGTGCACCGTTGCGGACGGATTCGCGCGGTGCGCGGTCGAACACCGCCTCCCAACAGGTCGCAACACCCACGGTGATATCACCGACGCGGACCACTGCGGGCCCGTCGCCGGGTACGAAGAAGCCTGCGCGATCCGCGTAGTCGGAGAACAGCCGGAAGAAGGCGCGATACGGCAGATACTCACCGAACGGTTGCAGGATCTTCTTGTCGTGCCGTGCGCCGGGCCCATGGCCGGGTGCCCACACGATCACGGTGTTCGAGGTGTTCCGGCTGCCCTTTTCCGGGTCACGTCCGGCCAGAACGGCTCCTACCAGGATCGGTGCGTTCACCGCATCCGCAGCCGCGTTGATTTGCTCTGCGGCATCGGGATTGGCCAGCGGATCGATATCCGAGGAATTTTCGGGCCAGACCACCAGATCAGGCTGGGGGAGACGCCCGGCGCCGATTTCCGCGGCCAGCAACTCGGTCTGCCTGCGGTGGTTGTCGAGCACGGCACGTCGTTGGGCATTGAAGTCAAGTCCGAGACGCGGCACGTTGCCCTGCACTGCGGCCACCGTCACCGAGGCACGGCGGTCCTCGGATCGCCAAGGCTGCCAGCCGGCCCCGGTGGCCACGGCGAGCACCGCCAACGCCGCAACCGCCGCAATTGGGACGGCCACTGACCGCAGCTGGTGTCCGGGTGCCGACGTCAGTGCCGCCGTCACACCGAACCCGGCCAGCACCACGGTCAAGGAGACCAGTGCCGTGCCGCCCCACGGCGCCAATTGAGCCAGCGGGCCGTTCGACTGCCCGAATCCCAATACGCCCCACGGGAATCCGCCGAAAGGAACACTGGACTTGAGCCATTCGACAGCGGTCCAGGCGCAGGCCCACCAGATCGGCCATCCGGGTAGCGGTCGCAGCATTACGGCGGCAGCAGCGAAGACCGCGGGGAACAGTGCGCACAGCACGCTCAGGGCCAGCCAGGGAACCCGGCCCACCAGGGCTCCGGTCCACGGCAGCAGAGGCAGGTAGAACGCCAGACCGAAGGCTAATCCGTACGCCGACCCTGCGCGCACCCCAGGACGCCCATGTGTGAGCGCCCAGCCCAGCAGCGCGCAGCCCCCGATTGCTGCGGGCCACCATCCGATCGGGGGAAAGCTGCTCCAGACCAACACACCGCCGACAATGGCGGCACCGAGTCGCCCCACGTGGCGCCAGGCCGCTGCGCGCCACCCTGTCACGGCTCGGTGGGCTTCACCGGCGCGGTCCTGGCGCGCCGTCCTGTGAGCTGGCTTCGATATGCGGGGCCGCCTCCGTCGATCCGCAGCAGTCACAGTCATCGGCGGCCGTGCCCGCTGGCGTCGGCGTCAACGGAATCGCTAGGGCTTTCGGCGCCGGTGGCGCGGCGCAGCACGCATCCAGCGGCTCTGGAGCGGCGCCGATGTCGACATGGTGTGGTGTCGAGGAGTTGACCGGCGCAGAGGTCAAACCGGGTAGCGGGCGGGTGCGCGCCGCACGAATGGCATTGAGGATGACCAAGACCTCGGCGGCCTCGTGGATGAGTACCACGGTGGCCAGGCCGAGCACGCCCAATGCCGCCAACGGAATCAATGATCCGATGATCACCATCGAGAACCCGATGTTCTGGACCATGATGCGGCGCGCTCGTCGTGAGTGGGCCATCAGCTGCGGTAGGTGCCGCAGGTCTTCGCCCATCAACGCGACGTCGGCGGTCTCGATCGCCACATCGGTACCCATGGCGCCCATGGCTATTCCGATATCGGCGGTGGCGAGCGCGGGCGCATCATTGACGCCGTCACCCACCATCGCGATGGGACGCCCACGGGATACTTCGGGGAGTAGTCGGGCCTTGTCTTCCGGAAGCAGCTCCGACCGCACGGTGGGGATACCGGCTTGTGCCGCAAGCGACTCGGCGGTCAGTGTGTTGTCCCCGGTGAGCATGGCGACGTCGATACCGAGACGGCGCAGCAGACGTATCGCCTCGGGAGCTTCGGGGCGCAGCTCGTCGCGGACTGCGATCGCGGCGCAGGTGAGGCCATCGCGCTCCAGGACCACCACCGTCGCCCCGGCGCCCTGCATCCGTGCCACATCGTCGGCGAGCACGCCCGGATCCACCCAACTGGGCTTCCCCAGTCGCAGCGTCGACTCGCCCAGGCGGCCCTCAATGCCGTGGCCGGTGACGGCGGTGACATCGGTGGCGGCCGGCACCGGGCCGGTGGCGGCGAGAATCGCCTGAGCGAGGGGATGTTCGCTGCGTGACTCGAGCGCCGCGGCCAACTGCACCGCGTCGGCCTCGGCGTGCCCTGCGATGGTCACGACCTCCACGACCTGCGGCGTGTTGCGAGTCAATGTGCCGGTCTTGTCCAGGGCAATAACCTTGATACGGCCCAGTTCCTCGACAGCGGCGCCACCCTTGACCAGCGCCCCCTGCCGACTGGCGGCGCCGATGGCCGAGACCACCGTCAAGGGGACCGCGATCGCCAGCGCACACGGTGAGGCGGCGACCAGCACGACCAGGGTCCGTTCCAGCCACAGCATCGGGTCACCCAGCAGTGCGCCGAGTCCGGCGATCCCCGCCGCCAAGACCATGATGGCCGGCACCAGTGGCCGGGCGATGCGGTCGGCAAGGCGTTGGCCGGCACCTTTACGTTCCTGGGCTTCCTCGACGATATGCACGATGCGGGCCAACGAACTGTCGGCAGCCAACGCGCTCACCTCGATCTCGACGGCACCGCCGCCGTTGATGGCGCCCGCGTGCACCGGAGTCCCCGGGCCCGCCTCGACCGGCACCGACTCACCGGTGATCGCCGACAAGTCCAAGCTGGTGTGGCCGGCGGTGATCGTTCCGTCGGTGGCGGCCCGCTCGCCCGGTCGCAGCACCATGGTGTCGCCCACGACAATTTCCTCAGGAGCTACGGTGATTTCGGCGCCACCTCGCAGGACCGAAGCTTTGGGGGGCACCAACGAGAGCAGGGCGCGCAGCCCGCGTCGGGTCTTGGTCACTGCGTAGTGCTCCAGCCCTTCGGCGATGGAGAACAAGATCCCCAGCAGGGCGGCTTCGGCGAACTGGCCGAGTGCGATCGCGCCGATAGCGGCGATGGTCATCAGTGTTCCGACACCGATACGGCCACGACGCAAATTGCGTAGTGCATCGGGGACGAAGGTGGCCGAGGCCATGGCGCCGGCCGCCAGTTCCAGCGCTATCGTGATGCCCGCCAGTCCGGCCTTGCCGACCGCCCAGCCAACGGCCAACAGTACGGCCGCCACCAACGCCAGTTGCAATTCGCGGACGTGCCAGAGCTTTTCGGGACCGTAATCGGTCTGGTCTGCTGCGGTGGGTCGCGGTCCGCAGCATGCGTCAGACATGGTCGGCGCGCTTCGCGGCATTCGGCCCGAGGACCGCAGCGGTCAGATGTTCCCCAAGGTCGGTGAGGCGATACATCACCAACTTGCCGTCGCGGCGCGAGGCCACCAGCGCTGCATTCTTGAGTTGTCGCAGATGGTGGGACACCAGGTTCTGTGTAGCGCCGACGACCCAGGCCATATCGCAGACGCACAGCTCCTCACCGCCGCGCAGCGAGGTGGCGATCACCAGTCGGGTGGGATCACCAAGCGCTTTGGCGGCCAGCGCCGCGGACTCGACGGCAGGCTGGTGCGGTAACGAGGCGCGAATGGCCTCCGCGTGCGGCAGATCGAGACAGAGCAGATCGCAGAGGTCGATAGAACGCTCGGTCATATCAACATAGTAACGGCTATTGATATGTTTGAAAAGCGGCTCGGTGGCGGTCAACTGGCCGCTGGCGGCTGTTCTCGCGTTCGCTACATTTACTAGTCTACGTAGTAGGTGCGTAATGGAGATGATTCGTGACGGCGGTGCGGTACTGGTGGTGAAGGCGAACTCGGCGTGCATGAAGCCGATAGGTGTGTTGGCGGATCTAGCATGGTGACACGCGCCGTGGCATTCGTGCGCAACACCTGGCGCACCCTCACATCGATGGGTACCGCACTGGTGCTGCTGTTCCTGTTGGCACTGGCATCGATACCCGGTGCGCTGTGGCCGCAACGGCCGGTCAACCCGACCACCGTGGCCGGCTATATCGCCGACAATCCACGTCTAGGTCCCTGGCTGGACCGCCTGCAGATCTTCGATGTCTTCTCCAGTGTCTGGTTCACGGCCATCTACGTACTGTTGTTCGTCTCCCTGATCGGCTGCCTCACGCCCCGACTGGTCGACCACGCCCGCAGCCTGCGCGCCACACCGGTACGCGCGCCCCGAAACCTCACCCGACTGCCCAAACATCGCGTAATGACGGTGCGCGCCGACCCCGACATCCTCGGCGCCACCGTCGAAGAGCGCTTGCGCGGGTGGCGCAGATCCATTCGGCAAGACGGCGACACCATCGAAATATCAGCCGAGAAAGGGTATCTGCGCGAGGCGGGCAACTTGGCGTTTCATTTCTCGCTGATCGGGCTGCTGGTGTCGATGGCCGCGGGAAAGTTGTTCGGCTATGAGGGCAACGTGATCGTGCTCGCCGATGGCGGACCCGGATTCTGCTCAGCCTCACCGGCGGCCTTCGATGCCTTTCGCCCGGGCACAACCGTGGACGGCACCGGCCTCTATCCGATCTGCCTGCGTGTCAACGATTTCACGGCCAACTTCCTGCCGAGCGGCCAAGCCGTGGGCTTCGCCGCTGACATCAGCTACCAGGCGGGTGAAAGCCTGGCCACCTCCGAATGGAACACCTATGAGCTCAAAGTCAACGAGCCGCTGCGCGTGGGTGGCAACCGGGTCTACCTGCTCGGCCACGGATACGCTCCGACCTTCACCGTCACATTTCCCGACGGACAGACCCGCAGCCAGACACTGCAGTGGCAACCCGAGGAACTGCAGACGCTGCTGTCGTCAGGAGCCATGCGCTTCGATCCGCCGGCCGGCAGCTACCCCGACCCCGATGAACGCCGCAAGAATCAGATCGCGATAGAAGGACTGTTCGCGCCGACCAAGAGACTCGACGGCACGCTGCTCTCGTCTGCCTTCCCCGCCGCCGACGACCCCGCTGTAGCCATCGACATCTACAAAGGCGACACCGGTCTCGATACCGGCCGCCCACAGTCCATCTTTGCCCTCGACAAGCGGATGATCGGCCAAGGCCGGCTCATCCGGATGGCGAGGGTGAATCTGAGCCTCGGCGAACAGACCCAACTCGAAGACGGCACAGTGGTGCGCTTCGATGCGGTCACCGACTTCGTCAGCCTGCAGGTATCTCACGATCCCGCCCAAATATGGGTGCTCGTGTTCTCGATCACGATGATGGCCGGCCTCCTGGTGTCACTGACCATCCGCCGTCGACGCATCTGGGTGACGATCCGCCGCAACGACACGACCGATGATCTGACAGTGCAGATGGGTGGCCTGGCACGCACCGACAATGCAGGGTGGGGCGAAGAGTTCGACCGACTGGTCGGCAAGCTGCTGCCCGAAGCTGAGCCAAGAGCCGCCGACACGGTCAGGACCCGCAAATGACCCGCCCAGTCGGCGCTCGACGCACCTCGCTCATCACCCTCGTGGCAGTGGCCGTGTTGTCCGCCGCGACAGCCTCGGTAATCGGAGCGGTGTCACTGGCCGACGCACTGACGGCCACCGGCCTGCCCGATCCCGGACCGATCACCACCTACGGCCTACCTGCGGTGCGCGCGGCAGGCGAGATCGCCGCCGCGATCGCCGTCGGCGGATTCCTCTTCGCGGCGTTCCTGACTCCTGCCCAGCCCAACGGCGTCCTCGATGTGGGCGGCTATCGCGCCCTTCGACTCGGGGGTTGGGCCTGCGCGGTGTGGGCGACCTGCGCAGCGCTCCTCGTGGCCCTGAGCGTCTCGGACGTCTCCGGGCTACCCCTGCACCAGCTTGGGCTGGGCGATATCTGGACGGCCGCCGACCTTGTCGAAATCACCAACGCCTGGCGGTGGACCGCCGCCCTGGCCGCGGTGGTCGCGGTGGCGAGCATCCCGGTGCTGCGGTGGGCCCCCACACCGTTGCTGCTGCTGGCCTCACTGATGACTTTGGCGCCGCTGGGGTTGTCGGGCCATTCCTCCTCCGGTGGCGCCCACGACATCGCGACCAACAGTCTGCTCATCCACCTGATGACTGCTGCCCTCTGGATGGGCGGACTGCTGGCTCTGCTCACCCACGCCCGGCGGGTCGGAAACCATCTGGACACCGCCGTACGGCGATTCTCGACGATGGCCCTGTGGTGCTTTGTGGCGGTGGCATCCAGTGGCATCATCAACGCCGCCCTGAGGATCACCCCGGCAGACCTCCTCAGCGAGTACGGCTTGCTGCTTGGCGCCAAGGCACTGGCACTGGTGGCGCTGGGGATGCTGGGCTGGCAACAGCGCCGATCCGTGGTCAATGCGTTGCGCGACAACACATCCGCTCGCCAAGCCCTGGTGCGCCTGGGGCTGACCGAGGCACTGATCTTCGCGGTGGCCGTCGGTATCGCGGTGGGCCTGAGTCGCACGCCGCCGCCGGCGAATCGGGTCGAACCGTCGGCTGCGCAAATGGCCATCGGCTTCGAACCTGCCGGTCCGCCCACCACGGCACGCATCCTGCTCGACTGGCGTTTCGACCTGATCCTGGGGACACTCGCAGTCGTCCTTGCGGCCCTCTACCTACGTGGGGTGCGTCGGTTGCGACGACGAAAGACGCCATGGCCGTTGCCGCGCAGCATCTGCTGGTTCGGTGGTTGCGCCGCTCTGCTGGCGGCGACCTCATCGGGGCTGGGCAGTTATATGCCCGCGATGTTCAGCATGCACATACTGGTCCAGGTGTTGCTGTCGACCGTCATCCCGGTGTTGCTGGTGGGGGGCGCGCCAGTAACCCTGGCGCTACAGGCTTTGCCGAGGACGGCGACAGCGGCGGTACCGGGCCCACGAGAGTGGCTGCTCACAGCGTTGGGTTCCCCACTTGCGCGAGCGGCCTCCGATCCGCTGGTGGTGTCTGTGGCATTCATCGGCGGCATCGTCGTGCTCCACACCGAGACGATCTTCACCGTGTCAGTGAGCAATCACAGCGCCCATGTGCTCACCAACCTTTATCTCTTGGTGACGGGTTGTCTGTTCTTCGCCGTGATCAGCAGATCGGCGGATGCTCCCCGGCGGCGAGCGGCGATGCTGATCGCCGTGCCCGCAACCTATTTCACGGCGGGCCTGCTGGTGAGCAGGCGCGGCGACGTGCTCGGGGAATCGTTTTACCGATCGCTACAGCTGCAGTGGCACACCGAGCTGCTCGCTGACCAGCGCATCGGCGGCGCCATCGCGATCACCACGGCGCTCATCGCACTGTGGTGCGTCGTCATCTTCGCGGTGTGGCCGAAGCTTCGCCGCCGATGGACAGTTCGCGCCGTCGGCGTCGCAGGAGCGCCCCGATGACCGATAAGCCATCCCGCGTACGCGCAACGATTCCGTCCGATCACGCAACACTGATCCATGCTGTCGGCCTCAGTACCGCCGCGCTCGTCCTCGGATTCTGGGCGTTGGGGGCGCTGGCCGCTCTGGTGTTCAGCGCCGGCTTCGTCGGGGGACTTGTGCTGTGGCTGCTGGTGCCCGCGAGGGGCAGCTGGATTGATATCCACGTGCCGTACTGGCTCGCCCTTGTGCTGTTCATCGCCCACCGAATCGAGGAGAAGCAGTGGGGCTTCTTCGCCTTTCTGTCGTCGGTGACCGGGGTTCAGACACCTGAGATCGCCTCAGCGCCGGTCATTTCGCTCGTCGTGGTCTCGGTGGGCGCGTGGCTACTCGTGCCTGTGCTGATGCGCATGGAGCACCCCTTGGGACCGTATCTGGCGTGGACCTTCTTCGCCTCACTCGGCATCGCAGAACTGGCCCACTGGTTGGTATTTCCCTGGCTGGCGCCGATGGGCGTCGGTTACGTCCCCGGCATGGCCACGGTGGTTGCGCTTGCGCCGGCCGCGTGGTGGGGAATGTGGCGGCTGTGGCGCGGCCGCCCAGCTGAGCCTGCCCCGCGCACCTGAGGCATCGGGGGGTCTTGAGTTCCCGGGCGAACACGGGGTCTCGCCGCTGCCGGCACACGCGCCAGTAGGTGTTGGAACGCGGCGCGGCACGGATTGACTTACTACATCCACTAGTACGTATTTACTCAGTACGTTAGTCTACGTATTTAGTCAGTAGATTGTGGTGATCTGTCGTGGATTGCAGCCGATATCAGGAGGATTCGTTGGTAGCCGAAGCGCCCCCGGCCGGAGAACTCGTGCCACGGCGTCCGTTCCCGCCACGGATGGGCCCGAAAGGCAACCTCATCTACAAGATGATCACCACGACCGATCACAAGGTGATCGGCATGATGTACGTGGTCACCTGCTTCGGGTTCTTCATGGCGGGCGGCCTGATGGCGCTACTGATGCGCACGGAGTTGACGGTGCCGGGGCTGCAGTTCCTGTCCAACGAGCAGTACAACCAGCTGTTCACCATGCACGGCACCGTGATGCTGCTGTTCTACGCGACCCCCATCGTCTTCGGGTTCGCCAACCTGGTTCTGCCGCTGCAGATCGGCGCGCCCGACGTCGCCTTCCCGCGGCTCAATTCACTGTCCTACTGGTTGTTCCTTTTCGGCGCGCTGATCGCCATGGGCGGCTTTATCACCCCCGGCGGCGCCGCCGACTTCGGCTGGACCGCCTACACGCCGCTGTCCAACGTCATCCACACCCCCGGCGCCGGCGCGGATCTGTGGATCGTCGGCCTGATAGTCGGCGGTTTGGGCACCATCCTCGGTGCGGTGAACATGATCACCACCGTGGTCTGCATGCGCGCCCCCGGTATGACCATGTTCCGGATGCCGATCTTCACCTGGAACATCCTGGTGACCTCGATCCTGGTACTGCTGGCCTTTCCGCTGCTGACCGCCGCGCTCTTTGCGTTGCTGTCGGATCGGCATCTCGGATCGCTCATCTATGACCCGGCCAACGGTGGTGTGCTGCTGTGGCAGCACCTGTTCTGGTTCTTCGGCCACCCCGAGGTATACATCATCGCACTGCCGTTCTTCGGCATCGTCTCCGAAATCTTCCCGGTGTTCAGCCGCAAACCGATCTTCGGTTACACCACCCTGATCTACGCCACGCTGGGTATCGCGGCGCTGTCGGTCGCGGTGTGGGCGCACCACATGTACGCCACCGGTGCGGTGTTACTGCCGTTCTTCTCGTTCATGACGTTCCTGATCGCGGTGCCGACCGGTATCAAGTTCTTCAACTGGATCGGCACCATGTGGAAGGGGCAGTTGACCTTCGAGACACCGATGCTGTTCTCGGTGGGCTTCCTGATCACCTTCCTGCTCGGTGGCCTGTCGGGGGTGCTGCTGGCCAGCCCGCCGATCGACTTCCAGGTCAGCGAAACCTATTTCGTCATCGCGCACTTCCACTACGTGCTCTTCGGCACCATCGTGTTCGCCACCTACGCGGGCATCTACTTCTGGTTCCCGAAGATGACCGGCCGCCTGCTCGACGAGCGCCTGGGCAAGCTGCACTTCTGGCTGACCTTCCTGGGCTTCCATGCCACCTTCCTGGTACAGCACTGGCTGGGCAATGACGGGATGCCGCGTCGTTACGCGGACTACCTGCCCAGCGACGGCTTCACCACACTCAATGTCGTTTCCACGGTCGGTGCGCTGGTCTTGGGTGTGTCGACGTTGCCGTTCGTGTGGAACGTCTTCAAGAGCTGGCGTTACGGCGAGCCCGTCGTGGTCGACGACCCGTGGGGCTACGGCAACTCCCTGGAGTGGGCCACCAGCTGTCCGCCGCCGCGGCACAACTTCACCGAGCTGCCCCGGATCCGTTCGGAGCGTCCGGCGTTCGAGCTGCACTACCCGCACATGGTCGAGCGGATGCGGGCCGAGGCCCATATCGGCCGTGCGCACGGTCCCGACGACGGCGACGTGACCCGGCTCGACGACGAACACGTCCGCACCTGAACTCGGGGATTGACTACTCATATGCACACATGCGTATAGTTGCATGTATGACGGAACGAGAATGCGGCGGTGATGCCGGACGCAACGCTTCCCCCGCGGTGAACTCATTGGCCCTCGCCCTGGCGGACCTGCTCCCCGACGGAGACCAGCGCTGCGCTGAGCGATTGACGTATGACCTTGCCGCACAGACGATCATCAAGCAGGCTCACGTCATCGCAGGGGAGGGCCGCACGCCGCAACTGTGTGTCCACTACGACGCTGCCGAGGTTGGCGAAGGTGATGTCGCACGTCGAGCGCAGCGCGCGGCGGCCACCATCAATACCCGCTACGGTCACCTCAGTCGGTCACTGGACGAGACGATGCCCGGCGAAAAGACCCGCGCAGCCCTCGCCCAGTTGCGTGCTACGCCGGGTGTCGTGGCCGCGGAGGTCACGTCGGCCGCCATCGTCGTGGAGTTCGAACGCGCACGCGTCACCGCCCAGGAACTAGTCGAACTGATCAGCGACCATCTCCCGTCCGTCACGGAGCCTGGAACCCCCGAGCACGACAGCGAACACGCCGGTGGTGGCCACTCCGATGACGGCGACGCTCACGACGGCCATCGGCACAGTCATGGCGGAATCTTCGGAGAACGCAGTGAACTCATCTTCGCGGGATTGTCCGGGGCACTGCTGGTTGCGGGCTGGGCCCTGGCGAGCTTTGCCGACACCCCACGTACGGTGGAGGTGATCGCCTATTCGCTGGCCTTCTTCTTCGGTGCCTTCTACACCGTGCAAGAGGCGTACGCGAGTGTGCGGTACGGCAAGTTCGAGATTGACTTCTTGATGCTGGTCTCAGCGACGGGCGCCGCTGCACTCGGTGAGGTTGCCGAGGGTGCTCTGCTGCTGTTTCTGTTCAGCGTCGGCCACGCGCTTGAGGGCTACGCGATGGGCCGCGCACGGAGTGCGATCGAGGCACTGTCTGAACTTGCGCCCAAGACAGCTCTGGTGCGGCGCGGTGGCACCGGGGATGCCATCGAGATCCCGGTCGCCGACCTTCGCGTCGGCGATATCGTCGTCGTCCGCCCCAACGTGCGCTTGGCTGCCGACGGTTTTGTGGTCGCCGGGTCGAGCAGTATCGATCAGGCCCCGGTGACCGGCGAGAGCGTCCCGGTGGACAAGAGTCCGGTGGCCGACATCGCGGCCGCCGCCGCGGCACCGGAACTTGTCGATGCATCGGGACGCGTCTTCGCCGGCACGATCAACGGCACCGGCGCCATCGAGATCCAGGTAACCCGACGCGCGGCAGACTCGACGTTGGCGCGTGTGGTGCGCCTCGTCGCCGAGGCGCAGACCAAAACAACCTCTGCTCAACGCTTCACGGACCGCTTCCAACGTATCTTCGTCCCGACCATCTTGGCCGGGGTTGTGCTGCTGTTGTTCGCCGGACTAATCGTCGACGAACCGTTCACCGCGACGATGTATCGCGCGCTGGCTGTACTGGTGGCGGCCAGCCCGTGTGCGTTGGCCATCGCCACACCGAGCGCGGTGCTGTCCGCGGTGGCGCGCGCCGCGCGGGCCGGCATTCTCGTCAAAGGCGGTGCCGCGCTGGAGGAACTGGGCCGCGTGCAGGTCTTGGCCTTCGACAAGACCGGGACCCTCACCCAGGGCAGGCCACAGATTACCGATGTCATCGCCACCTCCGGCGCCGACGACACCGAACTGCTCTCGGTCGCGGTCGCCGTTGAAGAGCAAAGTGACCACCCGTTGGCACGCGCCATCGTCCGTGACGGCCGTGCGCGACTGTCCGGGGCGGCGTTGCCTCAGCCGAGCAATATTCGTGCGATGACCGGCCGTGGTATCGCCGCGACCGTCGATGGGCTAGATGTCCGCATCGGTAAGCGCAGTCTTTTCGAGGAAGCGGGCCAACAGATTCCGACTCAGTTGTCGGCCGATGTCGACTTTCTCGAACAGTTGGGCCGCACAACCATGCTGGTGCGTGCCGGTGATCGCTGGCTGGGAGTGATCGGCCTGATGGATGTGCCGCGCGTCGAAGCAGCAGCGGTCATCAAGCGCCTCGGACGCCTCGGCATCGAAGAAACCGTCATGCTCTCCGGGGACAACCAGCGTGTCGCCGACGCTGTCGCCGCGCAGGTCGGCGTGGCCACCGCACGTGGTGACCTGATGCCCGAAGACAAGGTGGCCGAAATCGCGTCCTTGCGTGCGCACCGTGGGCGGGTGGCCATGATCGGTGATGGTGTCAACGATGCGCCCGCGATGGCACGGGCGAATGTCGGCATCGCCATGGGTGCCGCCGGCTCGGACGTGGCGCTGGAGACCGCCGATATCGCGCTCATGGCCGACGACCTCAAAGCACTGCCTTTCGCTGTCGACCTCAGTCGCCGGTCCACGCGCATCATCAAGCAGAATCTGTGGGCCAGCCTGGGCATCGTCGCCGTACTGATCCCGGCGACTGTCTTCGGTCTGGGTATCGGCCCGGCGGTCCTCATCCACGAAGGTTCCACCCTGATCGTCGTGTTCAACGCACTGCGCCTGCTCGCGACGCCGACCCCGACTGACGTTGCGTCAGGCTCATGATCGACGCGGCTAGTCGCTGTAGCACAGGTGATTTCGACCATCAGGATGTGCGGTCGGTGGTGGTGTTCGCAGATATAACCGGGTTCACGACCTACACCGAAGCCCATGGGGATCACCGCGCCGCGCAGCTGGCGACTTCCTTTGCCGAGATCGCTGCAAGCGTCCTCGGGCCCGGCGATGAGATGGTCAAGACGATCGGTGACGCCGTCATGGTCACCTGCGCCACTACCGTGGCTGCGGTCGGTTTTCTGCGTCGACTCAACCGCGAAACTTCCCGCATTAGCGGCTTTCCCCTGTTACGCGTGGGCATGAGCGAGGGACCGCTGGTGCGGCGGGGTGGGGATGTGTTCGGTGCCACCGTCAACACCGCGGCCAGGCTGGTGGCAGTCGCGCGACCGGGCCAGGTGATCGCCGATCACGCCACCGTGTCTGCGGCCGGGCACCAGGGTGGCCTCACCGCGGCACCCCTGGGGGCCTTGCGATTGCGCAATATCGATCTGCCCGTTGAAGCGTATCTCGTGGACATCGATTCTCAATGATCAGGATGAAGATCTAGATCTGCCAGTCCTGGGCGCCGTCGTTGTCGTCATAGACTCCCACGGAGTTCTTGACGACCACCGGATCTCCGCTGCCGAAATTGTCGAAGAACCATTGAGCGTCGGCCGGGCTGAGATTCGGACATCCATGGCTGACATTGCGCACGCCCTGATCGTCCACCGACCATGGCGCGCCATGGACGAAGATCCCGGCATTGTTGATCCGTACGGCATCCTGAACTCTGATCCGGTAGCCCTCGGCCGAGTCGATCGGTACCCCGTAGGTCGATGAGTCCATCACCATGTCGGCGAACTTCTCCAGCACGTAGTAAGTGCCGTTGGGTGTTTCGTAGCCGGGCTTCCCTAAGGACACGGGGATGGTCTTGACCAGTTCACCGTTGCGCATCACCGCCATCTGTTTGGTGGCGTCATCGATGGTGGCCACCAATGCATCGCCGGTTCGAAAGCTCGACTTCGTCCCGCCGGCATCAATGTTGACGGTGGTCCCGGCAGGCCAGAATTCCAGCGGTCGCCAGCGCAACTGAGTGTCACTCATCCAGTAGAACTTGCCAGGGACCGCCGGTTCAGAGGAGATGCGTACGGCCTGCTCGGCCATGGGCCGATCCGCGATGGGGCGTTGGAAGTTGATGATGATGGGCTTGGCTACCCCGACCGTCGAGCCGCTGAGCGGGTTGAACGTCGGCGGGGCGAAGACAGCTCGGCCGACATAAGGTTCGGGATTCTGGCCTGCCGGAACGGCCGGCGTATCGCCGGGAACCACGGGTTGGACAGGCTCGGCATGAGCGGATGTAGCTGCCGCTACCACGAACAGCATCGATGCCATCGACAGGACCGCGATGACACGCGTGCGGGCGGGCGAGATGCGCATGGCAGTGCCGGTCAGTTCTGCAGAGCCTGGTCGAGGGCAGCCGACATGTCCTCGTATGTCCTGAACTCCAGCTGCTCACCGTTGACAAAGATGGTGGGTGTGCCCCGCACACCGAGAGCCTCGCCGTCGGCGACGTCCACGTTGATGCGGTCGATGGTCGCGGGATCGTTGTAGGCGGCGTCGAACGCGGTCATGTCCAGACCGAGCTCGGTGGCGAACCCGCGGAACGTGGCGTCGGCGGGGACTTGCTGCTCACCCCACTGGGCCTGGGTTTCGAACATCTTCTTGTACATCGGCTCGAACTTGCCCTGACCGGCGGCGGCTTCGACGGCTCGTGCAGCCCGCTCGGCGTTGAAGTGGGATTGGATGGGGAAGTATCGGACGACGAAATTCACCCGATCGCCGTACTCGGCGCGCAACTGCTCCACGAGCGGAAACGCGGCCCGGCATGCTTCGCACTCGAAGTCCAGGAACTCGACGAAGGTGACATCGCTGTCGTCGGCGGTGTTGAGGCGATGACTATCACCACGGACAAGTTGACCGGGGTCATCCACCTGAGCCTGTGTCGGCGAAGCCGCGTCGCGGACCGAGAGATACACCCCGGCACCGATGAGCGCGGTGATCACCACAAAGAGGGTCACGAGAAGTCGTGTGAGCGGGGCCAACTGTGTACATCCTTCGTGGTGGTGGGACATCGCCGTGCCGGAACTCGTCGCTTCGGCGGTGCCACCGACTATATACGGAGTAACTCAGTAGACGTCCGCGTGTGCACGTCACCGGTCCAGCGGCGATTCACTACGCGACAGGTGTGCGCGAGGTGGCCGGCCGGCGCGCAGCATGATCGCCGCGATCACGATCAGACAGATCACCGCGACCGACAGAATCCAGAACGCCGGATTCGAACCCGCCGATGACTGATCGGTGTGGCCATCGTCGTAGCTATGCGTCGCCGGCGTCGAGATACCCGGTGACTGCGCCGACGACGTCGACCCGTACACAGGTGGGGCCGCTGCACACCCGGCTATCCAGACGGTGATCACGACCAGTGCCGCCCGTACCGTCATCGCACGAAGTAGATGACGGCGAACAGCGCGATCCAGACGATGTCCACAAAATGCCAGTAGTAGGAGACGACGATCGCAGCAGTCGCCTGCGCCGGGGTGAACTTGCTCATCCTGGTCCGCGCCAACAACATCAGGAACGCCACGAGCCCGCCGATCACATGCAGCCCGTGAAAACCGGTGGCAAGGTAGAACACCGATCCGTAGGCGCTGCTGGCGATGGTGGTGCCCTCGGCGACGAGTTTGATGTATTCGTAGCCTTGGCCCAGGACGAAGAACAAGCCCATCGCAAAGGTGACGAGATACCAGCGGCGCAGTCCGAACACATCACCGCGTTCGGCGGCGAACACGCCCATCTGACAGGTGAGCGAGGACGCGACCAGCACCAGCGTCACCGGCACCGCCAGCGCCAGGTTCAGTTCCGTGGGCGGGGGTGGCCATACCTCGGCCTGGGCGCGGGCGGTGAAATACATCGCGAACAGGCCGGCGAAGAACATCAGCTCGCTGGAGAGCCACACGATCGTGCCGACCGCGACCATGTTGGGCCGGTTGAGGGAATGCACTTTCGCCGTGATGGCGGTTCCGCTGGTCATCGTCGTTCCTCACGGGCAGTCGGTGCCATAGTACGTAGTAAATACGTACTATGGCACAACGTAGTAAGCGTGCCAACTCGCCTATGCGGGAACGGCATTGCCGATCCGGTGATCTCGGATGGACATCGGACGCCATCTTCCGTAACCTTTCCGTGATCTACGTAGTAGATACGTAATAGCCGGGAAGGCGAGGAGAGCCGATGCATCACGTCCGCGCGCGTGCGCGATCCCGAGACTTCCGCGCCCGCTGCTACGCGCTCGCCCTGATGGCCGCGGCACTACTGCTGGCCGGCGCCGGACAGGTGCACGCAGACCCCGCTGCCGACGCACTGGCACGCATGAATGAGCTTGCGCGTGAAGCCGAACGCCTGACCGAGCAGATGTACGCCGCCGAAATCGACCTCGAAGCCAAGGTGGCTGCCCAGCGGGCAGCAGACGAGCGTCGCCGTATCGACAGCGTTGCTGCAGCTTCTTCGGATGCCGCGCTCACCACGTATCAGGCAGCGGTGGACGAAGCCGCCGCTGCGGCCTACACGGCCGGATCGACAAGCACCCTAGCGGCCGTTCTCGTCGCCTCATCCCCGCAACGCATGATCGACGACCTGTCGCTCAAAACGCTGATGGCAGAACAAATGGCCGAACGAATGACGGCGCATCGCGCAGCGATGGCCGCAGCGCGAGCCGCTGCGGCCACATCGCTGCAATCAGCGACGCAGGCCCGCGCCGCCGCCGCGGCAGCCGCCGCGGTGCGAGCCGACCTGCAGGCCACACAGAGCCGCGTCAAGGAGCAGATCGATGCGGTCGAGGCTCAGTACCGCGCACTGACACCGCAGCAGCAGGCCGTGCTGGCCGATCCCGGCCCGGCCCCGGCGCCGCCGCCCGACACCGCCATCCTTGCGCTGCCCGATACCGCACCTGCGCCGCCAATCGCGGCAGGAGCAACGACTGTGGTGCAAGCCGCACTGAGCCGCATCGGGTCGCCGTACTCCTGGGGGGCCAGCGGCCCCGCTGCTTTCGACTGCTCGGGGCTGATCAAATGGGCATTCCTGCAGGAAGGCAAGTCGCTTCCGCGATCCAGCCAGGCCCTGGCGGCCGGTGGAGAGCCCGTAGCCATCGAATCGCTGCAGCCCGGCGATATCGTGACCTTCTATTCGGATGCCTCACATGCCGGCATCTACATCGGCCAGGGAAACATGGTGCACGCATCCACCTATGGCACACCGGTCAAGGTCGCCCCGATATCGTCGGCGCCGATCTACAACGCGCGGCGCTATTGATCATGCAGCAATCGAATCTCGGCATTCTGGAAAACGCGGTCATGGACCGGGTCTGGCAAGCATCTTCCGGAGTCACCGTCCGCGAGGTGTTCGACGAACTCGCCAGATCGCGCCAGATCGCCTACACAACGGTGCTTTCCACGCTGGATAACCTGCACCGAAAAGGCTGGGTGCGACGAGAACGGGAACGCAAGGCCTTTCGGTACTGGCCGACCATGACCCGCGAGCAACGCTCCGCCACGGTGATGCGCACGGCGCTGGAGGCCGGCGGCAATCCTGACGTGGTGTTGGCCTTCTTTGTGGAACAGATGAGCGCGGATGAGTCCGAGCATCTGCTCCTAGAGGCGTCGCGATTGTTCGATCGCCGATAGCGTCTAGACGGCGGCGTTGCCGGCCTTCCACTGCTCCCACGGAATATTCCAGTCACCCAGGCCGTCTGTGCCAGACAATGTCGAACCGACGGTGTTGACGACCTCGACGATGTCGCCGCGTTTGGTGTTGTCGTAAAACCACTTTGCGTTCTCGGTGCTGGCGTTGAGGCAACCGTGACTGACGTTTGTGTGGCCCTGGCTGCCGACCGACCACGGTGCGGCGTGCACGAAGATGCCGCTGTAGGACATCCGGGTGGCGTAGTTGACCTCGGTCCGGTATCCGTCGGCGGAGTTCACCGCCACACCGTAGGTCGAGGAATCCATGACCATGAAGTAATGCCGTTCGGCCACGATATAAGTGCCGTTGTCGGTGGGCGTGGAGTCCTTGCCCATGGAGATCGGCATCGTCTTCGCCACCTCGCCATTCACCCGAACCGTCAGGATCTTGGTGTTGTCATCTGCTGTGGCGATCACCTGGTCTCCGACGGTGAAGGCGGAGGTTACATCCTGTTGTCCGAACAGGCCATCGCCGAGGTCGACCCCGTAGGTCTTGACCTGGACCTCCACCTTCGTGCCGGGCTCCCAGTACTGCGCAGGGCGCCAACGTACTTCACGGTTGTTGAGCCAGTAGAACGCACCCTCCACCTCAGGAGTCGTCTTCACCGTGATGGCGCGTTGGGCGGCCAGCCGATCGGGGATGTCTTCATCGAACTGGATGGCCACGGGCTGACCGACCCCGACGATCGCCTGGTCGGCTGGCGTCACATACGGCATCGTCTGGTTCTGAGGCGAGTGCGTTTCGAAGGTGGCCCGGGCACTGATGGTGCCGCCCAGTCCGAGTGCCTCGGCCTGCAACGTGTACTGCCGGTTGTAGCCGAGAGGTTCGGTGGTCTCCCAGCGGGTGCCATCGCCGCTCAGCGCGCCCTGGACCTGGCGGCCGTCCTCATTGACCAAGCGGACGACGCCCAGGACTCCGGCCTCGGCGCTCACCGTGACCGGCGACTCAACCGACACACCGACGGCCCCGTCGGTCACCGAAGTCTGCAGCTCGGGCACAAGCAGATCGGCATACGGTGTGCCCTTATCCAGGGACTGCGGTTCGGCGGCGGCACCCGAGCTGCCGCAACCGCTCAGGCCCGTCACCAACGCCGACAACACCACCAGTGCCGCCAATGACCACGTGAACCCATGCCGTCGCCCCGTCATCACAGCGCCGACTTGCCCCATCAACGTCACCCCATCGCTTGCCCGCCTGCATCTAGGCTACATTCTACGTAGCGGATACGTAGGTTCAGTCCACGGTGCCGCGCGGCAGAGTTGCCACCATGGCCACGCAGGGAGGACACGTGCTCAAAACGCCGATTGCCCGGCTGGCCATCACGGCCCTGGCTGTCACTGTCATCGTCACGGTGGCCGTGTTCCTGCTCGTGACGCGGGACAGCGAGGCGCCCAGCGTGGCCGGCGAAACATCCTCGACCGACCCAACGGCCGCCGCCGTCGTTCGCGACAACAGCCACCGACTGAATTCCGTCCCCGATGCGGCAGTGACAGTCGTGGAATTTCTGGACTTCGAATGTGAGGGTTGCCGCGCGGCCTACCCGATGGTCGAGGAACTGCGTGAACAGTACGGTGATCGGGTTGAGTTCGTGGTGCGCTACTTCCCGCTCTCGGGCCACTTCAATGGCGAGCGCGCAGCCCGCGCGGTGGAGGCTGCCGCACAGCAGGGCAGCCTCGAACCCATGTACCGAAAAATGTTCGACACCCAGGAGCAGTGGGGCGAACAGCGAACCCCCGCCGACGACGTCTTCCGAGGTTTTGCCGAGGAACTGGGTCTGGACATGGCCGCCTTCGACACCGCCTACGTCGATCCAAAAACCGCGGAACGGATTCGCCTCGATATGGGCGACGGTGAAGCCCTCGGGGTGATGGGCACACCGACCTTCTTCGTCAACGGCATGCAGATCGCCCTCCAGACACGCGATGATCTGCGCGACGCGATCGACAATGCACTGCAGAACAACGCGCCGGCATCGTGAGCCGACTGCCGCCTCCTGCCAGGGAGCTCTATCGCCGCGAGATGAGAGACGCGCGAAACGCCGACACCGCGGCGCGGCGGTGGTCGCACCTGGAGAGGGCGCACATCGTCTCGCAACCAGATCCGTGGCTACACACTTGTAACCACGCAGCCATGCTGGCACTCGCTTTACGCCAGCGTGACCGCCGGGAGGCCGTCGGTCAGCTGATACGACTAGTCGTGGCGGCACCAGGCTCACTCAGCGGCCGCTACCCACCGGGCAACACTGGCCGCACCTCGGCGGGCCTGATGACGCCGATGCCGATTCCCGATGATCTGCTGACCTAAAGCGCACACCGCGACACGCTTGGCGACGGCCGCAGTGGGACACGGTGCCGTGTTAAAACTATCTACGTATTTAATTCGTAGATACGACGGGAGTCAGAAGTTGAAGGCCAGGCAGGTGTTTTCGCTGCTGGGCGCGTTCCTCCTCTGGGCTACGGTATTCTCTCCAACCGCTGCGGCGTCCTGCACTCAGGCGGCCGGGCAGTGTGATTTTCGCGAACGTCTCATCGAGGCGGAACGTTATCTGCAGACCCGGCCCGGAACGGTCGGGTTCGTCCTGCGTGACCGCACGACCGGCGGTGCATATCGCAATGCGAACGCCGCGACGCCGATCTGGACAGCCTCGACCATCAAGCTCGCCATGGTCGCCGACTTGCTGACGCGGGAACAATCGGGGTCGCTGCAACTGAGCTCCACCGATCGCCAGCAGATGGCCGCGATGTTGCGCAGTTCTGACAACACCGCCGCGGACGCGCTGTGGTCGCGCTACGGGGGACCGTCAAATATCTTCAACACGAACTTCGTCCGGTTTGGCATGACAGGTGTGCGACCGCAATCCGGATTCGGTGACGTCTACCCGTACTGGGGGTTCCAGAAGGCAACAGCCGACGATCTCGACGCGCTAATGAATTACGTGCTGAGCCGTCTGACGCCCACGAATGCCACAGCAGTAGTGGCCGAGATGCAAAACGTAGACAGCTCACAGCAGTGGGGAGTCTGGGGCGCCGGAGCGGCAATGGCACCGGGAAACAAGAACGGCTGGTCCCAAGAGGAGGGCGGCTGGGTAGTCAATTCCGTGGGTTTCGCCGGACCGCAGCAGCGGTACACCCTGACGATCATGAACAGCCTCAACGCCCAGGGTGGCTACGACGATGGGGTTCAGACCACCACCGAGCTTGCCCGAATCCTACTAAAGCCGTGAGGCGCCGGGATTACGGCAACACCCGAGAACCATGGCCGCACAGAAGCATCCGGTCAATGGCAGTGCATCGAAGTAGCGGCACATCGAGAGACAAGCCCGAAGACCAGCGAATCCGGAACCCAGTAGACAGCTGAGCGCTTGATTCCGCTGAACGCGACTGAAATCTGTCGCTATGGCCAGCCATAGCGATGCAGTCGGATGTTCACGAACCTGACCCACACCGGCAGTGAGCGCCCATACCGCTTGGATGCGGATGTCAACATGGGCCAGTACCTGAACAATGAAAGCCCTCCGCTTGTAATCGATTCAGCGCACCAGCACAGTACTGTGTTCATCCGCTAGCACGAGAATCACACGTCGAACTTTCGCCCGAACCGCTGTGACCCCGGTACGGGCCCCGATGGAGAGGTCTCAAACGCATGACCGGACAAAGACCTGAAATGGGCTCTGTGGTCGCGTGGGCACTGGTATTCGGGTCGTCGGCCGCAGTGCTTGTCATCGAGATCACCGCACTGAGACTGCTCGCTCCCTATCTGGGCCTGACTCTGGAAACAAGCACGTTGGTCATCGGAATTGCGCTTGCAGCAATAGCTCTCGGCTCGTGGGGTGGTGGCAGGCTCGCTGATCGCGTTGACCCTCGGCGACTCCTGGGGCAGACCCTCGGCGGATCGGGGGTGGTCGTGGCATTCACTCCCACCGTGGTGAGGATGGCAGGGGAGTGGGCGCCCGCAGTATTGATGCTGGTCGCATCCCTGACGATCCTGATTCCGGGCGCGCTCCTGTCGGCGGTGACGCCGATGGTCACCAAGTTGCGCCTGACCAGACTTGACGACACAGGAGCCGTGGTCGGTTCGCTATCAGGGGTGGCCAGCGTGGGTGCCATAGCCGGAACGGTGCTGACCGGATTTGTTCTGATATCCCGGGTACCGGTCAGCGCGATCCTTGTCGGGCTAGGAATCGTGCTGGTGGCGGCTGGCGTCCTGTGCGAATGGCGTATGCGCACATGGACTGTCGGCAATGCTGCCGGGTTGACGATGGCGGTACTCGTCGGCGGACTGACGGCCCTTATCGCTCCTGGAGAGTGTGATGCCGAGACGAAGTACCACTGTGTGCGTGTCGTGGCTGACCCGCAACGCGAGGCAGCACGCACGCTCATGCTTGACGGTCTGCGGCACTCCTACGTCGACGTCGATGATCCAACGGTGTTGCAGTTCGCCTATGTTCGCGCGATCGCGGCAGGCATAGACGCAGCCTTTCCCGACAGCGAACCTCTGCAGGCCTACCATCTGGGTGGAGGCGGGCTCACTTATCCTCGCTACCTCGCGGCAACTCGTCCCGGAACGGAAAGTCTGATCTCGGAAATCGATGGAGGCGTCGTACAAATCGATCGCGACGAGCTGGGTCTGTCGCCCGAACTCGGGATCGATGTTCGCGTCGAAGACGGCAGACTCGGGCTGCGGCGACTCTCCACGGGGAGCAAGGATCTGATAGTCGGCGACGCCTTCGGCGGGGTCAGTGTCCCCTGGCATCTGACAACGACACAAACGTTGAGCGATGTGCGCAGGGTCTTAAAATCGGATGGAATATACATCGCCAACCTCATTGACTACGCCGATCTAGCATTCATTCGCGCGGAAGTAGCGACGCTGTCCGCTGTTTTCGACAATGTCATGCTGCTTGGCGAGCTTCGTGATCTCGGCGGCGATCCGGATCTCGGTCCCAACGGCGGGAACTTTGTCGTCCTTGCCTCTGACCGCAGCGTTGATGGCAAGACTGTGCAAGACCACCTCAACAACAGATCCATCAAATGGACCAGCATGTCCGGCGCCGATCTGAGCGCGTGGGTAGGTAGTGCCGAACAACTCACCGACGACTACGCGCCCGTCGACCAGCTACTGGAACCAGACCGCCCCGCACGCTAATGCTGTCAGACCACCAACTGACACTGCCAACCATCGTTATCAGACGGCGCATCGATTGCGATCGACCTGCACCACCGTACCGTTCCCACTTTCGCCACTTGGATGGCAGAAATCGCTGCGCCATCTCCGTGGCAATCTTGAAAAAGCGCAGCTAGGCGAGGCGTCGTTCGCCATCGAGTTTGGCAATCGACACCTGCTGCCCCGCGGCCGCGACGACTGCCGCCGACGACTGCCGTCGCGTCAGGAAGTCCACCGCTCGTTGATGCACATCCGTTGCGGCGGCGTGCGTCGTGTCTTCCGGAGCCGGGGTGGCATCCGGCCATCCCACGACATCGGATTCGTCAGGGGTACTGGTGCCTGTGTCGTGCAGCGGTTACGAGCTGACGCTTGTGGTGCGCCGTGATCGTGAGGTAGTTGGGGCTAGCGGTGGTTTCGACGTGTCGGGGGGCCGGGTTGCACCCCCCTTTGGTCGCAATTTCGGGTCGGCGGTGGCCGTTGACGCCTATGAACACCAGAAAGGCGTACACCATGACCACAGCGCAGGATGTTGTCGTCCACCACGGTCGGGCCTGGGTTGATGCGGACCGGTCGGTGCGCATCGGCTACACCGTCGCCACGCCCCCTCAGCCGACCAAGACGGTGGTGCTTCTTCACGGCGCGCCTCAAACCCGCTATGAGTGGCGCAAGGTCATGATGCCGCTCGCTGGCGCAGGCTACCGAGTGATCATGCCCGATTATCGCGGTGCCGGTGCGTCCGACAAACCCCGCGACGGCTACGACAAGTGGACCATGGCCGGTGACATTCACACTCTTGTGCGCGACGTGCTGGGGGTGGAAGAGCCGATCTCGTTGGTCGGGCATGACCTCGGGTCGGCACTCGCGCTGAGTTTTGCGCTGCGATACCGCGCTGATGTCGTCAGCGCCACATTCATGGAAGCTCCGCTGCCGGGCACGAGCTATTACGACTGGCGGGTGGCTCAGAAGTCCGCGTGGCAGTTCTCTTTTCATGCCAACCCCGATATCGCGGTATACCTCACGCACGGACGGGAACGTTGGTACATCACCCGCTCTTTCGATGAGTTGACCTACCAACCGGACGCGATCTCCGACCTCGACATCGACGTCTACGCCCGGGCTTTCGAAGCCCCGGGAGCCATGCGGGCACTGTGTGAGATCTACCGGGAACTCGACCGCGACGCGGAGAACAATCGCACCGCGTTAGGCGCACACGGCAAGCTCACCGTCCCGGTGCTGGCTTCCGGCGGGGCATCCGGTCATCTCGGGAAGCATTTCCGGGCCATGTGTGAAGAGGTCGCCGATTCGGTGACAGGCCAGCTCGTGCCGGACTGTGGCCACTGGGTCGCCGAGGAGCAGCCGGCGTACTTCACCAGGATGTTCTGTGAATTCGATTCGGATGCGCGGGCCTGAAACTCAGCACTGGTTGCCCGGGCCGGCAACGGCAACGGCCATACGGCGAAGCCACACGGGAAGCGAAAACGAGAACAATGGAGGTAGTTGCAAGATGAGCGTGAACCCGCAGACGATCAGCATTGCTGGTAAGACGGTCGCGCGCTTGGGCTTCGGATCGATGAGGTTCACGGGCCGCGGGATCTGGGGCGAGCCACAGGATCGAGATGAATGCCTTGCTGTTGCCCGTCGGGCGGTCGACCTCGGTGTGCAGTTCATCGATACCGCCGACTCCTACGGTCCGCATGTCGCCGAACAGATTCTGTATGAGGCGCTGCATCCGTACCCCGACGAGATCGTGATCGCGACAAAAGTGGGATTGACCCGAAACGGACCTGACGTCATCGACACTGACTCCGGACCGAAACGCCTGGGACCGGCGGCGTGGCCACCGGTCGGACGACCCGAATACCTGCGTCAGCAGGTGTTGATGAGTCTGCGCCGCCTGGGCGTCGACCAGATCGACCTTCTACAGCTACACCGGGTGGATCCGAAAATCCCGTTGGCAGAACAGATCGGCGAACTGAAGATGCTTCAGGATGAGGGTAAGATCCGGGAGATCGGCATGTCGCAATGCACGGTCGCACAGCTTGACGAGGCGCGACAGATCGCTCATATCGCGAGCGTCCAAAGCCGGTTCAATGTCATCGACCGAGGTGCGGCAGACATGCTGGACGTGTGCGAACGCGATGGGATCGCTTTCATTCCATGGGCGCCGGTGGCGCAGGGCGGACTGACAGAAGCCCATCAGGCGCTCACTGATGTCGCTCGCGCGCACAGTTGCAGTGTGGGACAGGTGGCTATCTCCTGGCTGCTGCATCTCTCACCCGTCATGCTCCCCATCCCTGGCACGTCGCGCCGCACGCATCTGGAGGAGAATGTGGCCGCCGCCGAGCTGAGGTTGACACCGGAACAGATCGGCCAGCTCACCGCGGCTTCGCTCTGATTGCGCACGCGGTGGGTGGCAGTGAAAGCTCCTGCGCCGGTGAAGGTATGACGCTAGTCGGGCACGGCGGACTCAGTGAGGGTCTCCAGCAGGGCGACGGCATCGGGAGAGGGCCCCCCGTCGAGCGCGCAGTAGACAAACAGCCGCTGGTCGGGGGCATCTGCCACCTCGAGCGCCTCGAAGTGCAGATGTAGGTCGCCGAGTCGCGGGTGCTGGAAGAGTTTGTCCTCGCTGGAGCGCGGACGCACGTGGTGTGTCGCCCACAGCTCGGTAAAGACCGAACTCCGAGGCGAAAGTTCATCCACTACTTCGGCAACGCGGTCGTCGCCAGGGAAACGGGTAAGACCCCAGCGGAGATTGCCGACTGTCTGAGTGGCCACGTGGTGCCAGTGGGGGTAGAAGCTCCGTGCGGCAGGGTCGAGGAACACCATGCGGGCGAGGTTGGAGGTGTCGGCAAATCCGCTGTACAACGCGCGGCCGGCCGCGTTGATGGCAAGGATGTTGAGGCCGAGGTCGACGGCGAACGCCGGCACGCGCAAGCCATTGTTCAGGAGGAGCCGGACTCCCGCGGAGGCGGTGGTGGTCGCGGGAAGCGGTGCCGTGAGGGGGTCCGGATGGACGAGCGAGATGAGGTACGCGGTCGCGTGCGCGTCGAGGCGCAGCGCGCGCGCGAGGGCACGAAGTACTTGTAATGACGGGCGATGCTCTCGGCCTTGTTCAAGCCTGCGGTAGTAGTCGGTGCTCAATCCCGCCAAGAGTGCCAGTTCCTCTCGGCGAAGGCCCTGAACCCGCCGGCCGGTACCTGGTATGAGGCCGGCCTCCTGCGGGGTCAGCGCTTGCCGCCTCGCCCTCAAGAAGGAAGACAGCTCTGCTGAGCGATGCGCCATGACGCAATCCTTGACGGACATCATTGCAGCTGGCAAGGCCGTGTAGCGCTCAGCGGTTCTGGCTTCCGAGTGGCGCCATCCGGATGATCAAACCAGCTGCGTCATCTTTGTGCCAGAAATGCAAAGGGCCAGTTGGGGAGCGGTGACGTTCGCCATCACTTTCGCAATCGACAGCGGTCGTGTTGTCTTCACCCAATCTTTACGGGATGTGGAAAAGACCCATACCGGTAGGTCTCACGCTGAAGGAGCGGGCGCCTCGTCACGGCGCTCTACTGGCTGCGTTGTCGATTCAATCGAGAAAGGGTGCACGCAGATGCGACTCAATAGATTTGGAAACGGATTTGTGGCGCTAACGGCGTCCGCACTCGTGCTGAGTGCCTGTTCGGGCGGCTCGACGACCAGTGAGTCGACGGCGGTGGTCACCTCGTCGTCGGCGTCGAGTCCGGCCTCCAGCACCGCAGATGCCAGTGCGCACAATGACGCCGACGTCGCATTCGCCCGAGGAATGATCCCCCACCATGAGCAGGCGGTGGAGATGAGCGACATGCTGCTCGGCAAGCAAGGGGTGGATCCCGCGGTGGTGTCGCTGGCCAACGAGATCAGGGCCGCACAGCAACCCGAGATAGAGCAGATGCAGGGCTGGTTGCAACAGTGGGGCGAGTCCGCCACGCCGAGCATGGGTGGCTCGGATATGCCGGAGCACGACATGCCCGGACATTCCATGCCTGGCCACGATATGTCCGGTGGCGGAATGGGTGAGATGCCCGCGATGGGCGGCGGCAGTCACGGCATGATGTCGGAAGCCGATATGGCTGCGCTGCAGAACGCCCAGGGTGCTGAAGCCGGCACGTTGTTCCTGGAGCAGATGATCGAGCACCACGAGGGTGCGGTCACGATGGCTCAGCAGGAGATCGACAACGGGCAGTTCCCGGCGGCGGTCGAGATGGCCCACAGCATCGTGGCGGCTCAGCAAGCCGAAATCGAGGAGATGCGAGCACTGTTGGCCAAGTAGACGGTCCCGTCGGTGTCGCTAACGGTCCGCTTCCTGGACGACGGCCACACCGCTTCGCGACGCGATGGGAAGCTCGACGGTGAAGGTCGCGCCGTGTCCCGGCCCGGCACTCGCCACCGCGATTGTCCCCGAGTGCGCTTCGACCAGGGCCTTTGCGATGGCCAGGCCC
This sequence comes from Mycobacterium sp. NPDC003323, assembly GCF_053589535.1. Taxonomy (NCBI): domain Bacteria; kingdom Bacillati; phylum Actinomycetota; class Actinomycetes; order Mycobacteriales; family Mycobacteriaceae; genus Mycobacterium; species Mycobacterium sp. NPDC003323. The sequence goes on along the minus strand of NZ_JBSFSB010000022.1, from coordinate 34,616 downwards.
AGGCCGGCGCCACCATGTCCGCGGTCACGGGCGGCGTCGGCGCGATAGAACCGTTCGAATACTCGCGGCAGGTGCTCCTCGGCGATCCCTTCGCCGTCATCGGCCACGGTGACGATCACGCGGTCATTGCGGTGGACACAGCCGACTTCGACGGTGCCGCCGGCAGGAGTGTGCATCAAGGCGTTGTCGATAAGGTTTCCGAGCACCTGGGCCAGTCGTTGCTCATCGGCCCACAAGGCCGGCAACTCCGGGGGCTGATGGAGCCGGATGGCGACACGCTTGGTGTCGTACCGTTCCTTGGCCGCGGCGACACAACGGCGTGCGACGTTGCCCATGTCGACCATGTTGGGTGACAACGTGAATGAACTCTCCTCGGCTTTGGCCAGTGCGGCGACGTCATCGGAGAAGCGCACGAGCCGCCGGGTTTGGTCGCGCAGCATCGCCGCGGTGGCCGGGTTCAGGGTGCGCACGCCGTCTTCGAGGGCTTCGATGTAGGCTTCCAGAACCGCTACCGGGGTGCGGATCTCGTGGGCCAGATCGCCGAACAGTCGCTGACGTGTCGAATCGACCGTTTGCAGTCGGGATGCCATCTGGTTGAACGCGACGGCGAGCGCGTCGAAGTCCTCGCCGAGATTCGGTGGCGACACCCTGGTCTCGTAGTGGCCTCTGGCGACGGCTTTGGCGGCCAGGGCCACCTCGGTGACCGATCGCTGCAGGCGCCGGCTGACGTAGAAGCTGACGGCGAGGGCGACCAACGCCGAGACCGCCACCGCAACCCCGATCGATATGACGGTCGCGTAGCCGTAGGCCTCTTCGGCGTGGACTTCCTCCATGGAATCGGCCGGCACCCCGGCCCGGTGGAGGTGTTCGCGAAATAGGGGAGGTCCGACGATGGCGGCCACCGCGGTGGTGGTCAGCGCCCCGGTGATGACCACGATCGCCTGAGCTGCCAGCAGCCGCAGGCCGATGCCGGGTCGGCGGGATCGCTTCCCCGCCTGTGCGGTCATTGCCCGGTGCCCATGCGGTAACCGACGCCGCGCACGGTGGCGATGTAACGCGGCTGGGCTGCATCGTCGCCGAGTTTGCGGCGCAGGTGTCCGATGTGGACGTCGACGAGGTGTTCGTTGCCCACCCATGGGCCGTCGCGCACGATTTCGAGGAGCTGGCGGCGGCTGAGCACGACACCGGGCCGACCGGACAGGGCCTCCAGGATGTCGAACTCGGTGCGGGTGAGCAGAATTGGGTGATCGTCGACCCGCACCTCGCGGGCGTCGACGTTGATGCTCAGGGCCCCGAACTGTCTGGGTGGCGTGGGCCGGTGCTGGGCCCCGGTCGCCGCCCGCGCGGTGTGCAGGTTGCGGGGGCGGCGAAGCATGGCCCGGATCCGGGCGACGAGTTCACGCGGGCTGAACGGTTTGGTGATGTAGTCGTCGGCGCCGACGGTCAGACCGAGGACGGTGTCGATCTCGGCGTCGCGCGCAGTCAGCATCACGACGTAGGCATCCGAGAAGGTCCGCAGCTGCCGGCAGACCTCAAGACCGTCGACGCCGGGTAGTCCCAGGTCGAGTATGACGACGTCAGGATCAAGCTCGCGGGCAACCGCGATGGCGTCGATGCCGTTGTCGGCGACGATGGTCTCGAATTGCTCACGCTCCAGGTAGCTGGCGACAACCTCGGCCAGTGGCACCTCGTCGTCGACGACGAGTGCCCGGTAGCCGTTGGCCGGCGCCGAGGATGGTCCCGCTGGGTGCTCCATGAGTCTCATGGTGCCTGCTCGCGACCGGATCGAATCGATTTGAACTGCGCGAAGGGCCGATCTTGAGCGGATCTTCACAGAACACTTACCGAACCCGGAGGTGCCCTCGCCATAGTGGAATGGCCCCCGCAGCGAACTGCGATGCGCCGTACGGAGATGTCAGCAAACAGTTCGCCGTGTAGTTCGGCGTGCGCGAGACTGCACGCTGATCTACGTACTGAAACCGTAGGTGGCCAGGGTTATCGGCTCCGACGTGCGCCGAACACAAACTCGACGTACAACGAAAGCGGCTGGTGCACAGTAACGTCGACGAATGGGAGCGGCGACCGGCGTGGATGATGTCGGCGACACGCCGCGACATCGCCGGCAGATCACAACCCGGTGTCGGGTTTGCAGGCTCGCGGTCCGGGGTGGTTGTGCTGTTACAGTTGGCAACATTGTGGGCATCTCCGGCGCGATCTCGACGCGGCGACGACGAGCAGTCGTGGCCGCAGCGATCGCGTTCTTGATCGCGATAATCGGGGCGGAGTCCGCACTGGTCGGTGTGCAGTCCGCGCCTGACCGGCACGGACCGCACGCGCTGATCGCGCACGGCGCCGATGCCTCGGTGCTGATCGCCATCGAGCATCCGCATGTGTCCCGCGGCGACATCCCGCTCGCGCCGGACACCGTCGCCGAAGCGGTGCTGCCGCGGGCGACCATGACGCTGCTGGTGTTCACTCTGGTGGCCTTCCTGATCGGTGTGCCGGTGCTGTGGCGGCACCGGGTGACGGCGACACCTCGGGGTCCTCCGCGAGCGGGATCGCACACGTTGTCGGGGCGGGACGTGCTCGCCCATTTCTGTATCGCGCGCCGCTGATCGGTCAGCGCCAGGTGATGTCCTCCTTAACTTGGAGGACCACCGGTGACTGCTGTCCGCCATCAGCTGCCGCGCCCGGTCGCGGCGTCACAGAAGCGACATCCCACGATGAACCATGTCCTGTCCATCCACTCTGCCCGCACGGCCCCGCTACCCGAGAAGCCCGACCTGGGCCGATATGAGCGACCCGCCACCATGGTCGGCCAGACGCCCGTCTTGCGCATCGCCGAACCTTTCACAACCTCAGAACGAGGCTTTTGGGCCAAACTCGAAGGATTCAACCCCGGCGGGATGAAAGACCGTCCCGCGTTGCACATGGCCGCACGCGCCCGCGCCAACGGCTCCTTGGCCCCTGGCGCCCGGATTGTTGAATCCACCAGCGGTACGCTGGGTTTGGGTCTGGCACTGGCCGGAACGGTCTATGGTCACCCGGTCACACTGGTCACCGACCCCGGGCTGGAACCGATCATCCAGAACATGCTCACCGCGTTCGGCGCCCAGGTCGAGGTCGTCACCGAGCCCCATCCCGAAGGCGGATGGCAGCAGGCCCGCAAGGATCGCGTGGCGCAGATCGTGGCATCCGATCCTGACACCTGGCATCCCGATCAGTACAACAATCCGCACAACGTCGAGGCCTACCGTGGCTTGGCGCTCGAGCTGCAGCAGCAGCTCGGAAGGGTGGATGTGCTGGTGTGCTCGGTGGGGACCGGAGGGCACTCTGCGGGCGTGGCACGCGTGCTGCGCCAGTTCAATCCACGTATGAGGCTGATCGGCGTCGATACGGTCGGATCCACCATTTTCGGTCAGAAGGCCAGGACGAGACTGATGCGCGGCCTGGGCTCGAGCATCTATCCCGGCAACGTCGACTACGGCGCCTTCAACGAAGTGCACTGGGTGGCCCCGCAGGAGGCCGTCTGGGCGTGCCGCACATTGGCCGCCACGCACTACGCCAGCGGCGGATGGAGTGTGGGCGCGGTCGCGCTGGTCGCCGGCTGGGCCGCGCGCACCGGACCCGCCGGTGCGACGGTCGCCGCGATATTCCCTGACGGTCCCCAGCGATACTTCGACACCGTGTACAACGACGAGTACTGCCGAGCCCACGGCCTGCTCGGTGCCGCGCAACCGCTGCAGCCGGCCACCATCGCCGATCCGCTGTCGCAGGTGGTGACGTCGTGGACCCGGTGCGCGCACGTCGTCGATCCCATGACGGTGAGTCGCTGATGGGTCTGGTTGCGCAGTTTCGGAGTTTCGGCTGGCCAAGCCGGCTGCTCATGGTCAATCAGTTCGGGATCAACCTGGGCTTCTATATGCTGATGCCCTATCTGGCAGGTTATCTGGCCGGGCCACTGGGTCTTGCCGCGTGGGCGGTCGGATTGGTGTTGGGTGTGCGCAACTTCTCCCAGCAGGGCATGTTCCTCATCGGCGGCACACTGGCTGATCGGCTGGGGTACAAACCGTTGATCGTCGGTGGCTGTGTGTTGCGCACAGTGGGATTCGGACTGCTCGTCGTCGCCGAATCTCTGCCGTTTGTGTTGATAGCCTCGGCGGCAACGGGTTTCGCGGGAGCGCTGTTCAATCCCGCGGTGCGTGCCTACGTGGCCGCCGATGCAGGTGAGCGGCGGGTCGAGGCGTTCGCACTGTTCAACGTCTTCTATCAGGCGGGAATTCTGGCCGGCCCGTTGGTCGGTCTGGCACTGATGTTCGTGGACTTCCGGTTGACCGCAGCCGCGGCCGCGATCGTGTTCGCGGGCCTGACCGTGGCCCAGCTGTTCGCGCTGCCGCAACGGATCGCCGCGGCGCCGGCGTCGAAGACCTCGGTACTCCAGGATTGGCGTTCGGTCGCGTCCAACCGGTCGTTTCTGCTGTTTGCCGCGGCCATGATCGGCTCCTATGTGTTGTCGTTCCAGGTCTATCTGGCCTTGCCACTCCATGCCCGAAAGCTGTTGCCAGGCCACGATTCGGTGGTCACCGCGATGATCTTCGTGGTATCCGGGCTCGTCGCCATCGGCGGGCAGATGCGCATCACCCGCTGGTTCGCCCGGCGGTGGGGTTCGGGGCGATCCCTGACGATCGGCATGCTGATCTTGGCGGCCGCCTTCCTGCCGTTGGTGGTGCTGCCCGAGGCCGGGCGAGCCGGCACGGTGGCGGCGGTGGCGGCATTGCTGCTGGCGACCGGGGTGCTCGCGGTGGGCTCGGCTGCGGTGTTCCCGTTCGAAATGGACACGGTGGTATCGCTGGCCGGTGGCCGCCTCGTCGGGACCCACTACGGCTTCTACAACACGATCGTCGGGGTGGGCATCCTGGCCGGCAATCTCGCCACCGGATGGCTGCTGCAGACGATGAATGCTCTGGGTCGACCCGATCTGGTGTGGTTGCTGCTCAGCCTGATCGGAGGGGTCTCTGCCTTCGGATTGTTCCGTCTGGATCGACGTGGCCGCCTCGACCCCGCACCGGCCGTCGACGGGAGGGTCACTACATGACGCCGGCGTCGATCGCGGGTCAGCTTTCGATGATGCGCACCACATACGGCGTCATGCCGGAGGTGCGGACGGGGGAGACCTTGATGGGAACGCCGGTCTGCTGCGCTTCGAGCATCCGGCCCCCGCCGAGGTAGATCGCTTCGTGTTGGCTGCCCTCCGGACCCCAGAACAGCAGGTCGCCCCGTTTGGCTTCCGACGGGGCGACTTTGCGTCCCGCGTCGTACTGATCACCGGAGTAGCGGGGCAGCACGATTCCCACACCGGCGAACGCGTAGCGGGTCAGCCCGGAGCAGTCGAAGCCCACCGTTCCTGCGCCCTGATTGAAGCCGCGGCTCGGGCCCTCCAAGGTGCCGCCACCCCAGGAGTAGGGCACACCGAGTTGGGTGCCGGCCCGGCGGATGACGTGCTCGATGGCCTGGGCGCCGTAGACCCGGTTGCCGCGGATGCTGGCGGCCGGACTTGCTGTCGGGCCCAGGATGCCCAGAGTGTTCAGAAACCGACGTCCCATGGCCAAGGCGGTCTGTGTCGCGGCTGCACTGGCCTGCAACGACGCGTTGGCGATGGCAATGGGGTCGCCGGGTGCGCCCGCACTGACAACCTGCGGCAGACTCGGATCCCAATGTCCGCCGGCATGTTCGGCGGTCGCGGTTGGTGTCGAGACCAGTAGTGACGCCGCGGCCAAGCAGATCGCCACGGCATACCGCGCGCCGGCACGTGATACGTGAGACCGAGGTCGCTGTCGGACGCTATCCGCCCCGGTTGCGCCTGCACATCGATTCTCGAGGGTCACATGGCCTCCTTCATGCTGCTGTCGATGAGGTGCCCCAGAACGAGTGTCAGCTCGCTAGATGATCGGTGTGACAACAACATACGTACTTGCTACGGACACAGTGTGAGTCCACGGCATGAGCATTCACCAGTGTTTCCATGAAGATTCGATGAAGGGAATCGCCCCTTTGAACGGGGCGCCGTCCTGGCGATCTGCATGCTTGCGCTATACCCCCATGGGGTATAGCGTCGGACTGTAGACACCGCGCCGGGAAGACCGGCCGAGAAGAAGTGGAGCGCGCATGAGCACGACGACCTACACCGTGACAGGCATGTCCTGCGGGCATTGCGAAGCTTCCGTACGTGCGGAGGTCGGCGGCCTGGCCGGAGTCGCCGATGTCGAGGTCAGCGCCGAAACCGGCGCCCTCACCGTGACCTCGGACGGATCCGTCGACGATGCGCAGGTCCGAACCGCCGTCGCGGAGGCGGGATACACTGCGGTGCGGGTCCGGTGAACGGAGGCCACGCCGAGCACCAGGCAGGTCCAGGCGCCGCGACCGAGCCCCAACATCACGGACATGAAAGCCACGGTCACAGTGGGCACGGCGGGCACGGCGATCACGTCGCCGCGTTCCGGAAACTGTTCTGGATCAACCTGATAATCGCCATCCCGGTGGTGGCCTTCTCATCGATGTTCGCCATGCTCGTCGGCTACGACATTCCCTCGTTCGACGGCGCACAGTGGATTGCTCCGGTGCTGGGGACGGTCATGTACGTAGTCGGCGGGCGACCCTTCCTGACCGGCGCCGTCAGCGAGATACGCTCCCGCAAGCCAGGAATGATGCTGCTGATCGGACTGGCCATAACCGTCGCGTTCCTCGCGTCGTGGGGTGCCAGCTTCGGCGTGCTGCACCACGAACTCGAATTCTGGTGGGAACTGGCCCTGCTCATCGTCATCATGCTGCTGGGGCACTGGGTGGAAATGCGCTCGCTGGCTCAAACGACGTCGGCCTTGGACTCACTGGCCGCGTTGCTGCCAGACGAAGCAGAGAAAGTCGACGGGGAGCACACCGTCACCGTGTCTCCGGCCGATCTGCGTGTCGGCGACGTGGTGGTGATTCGCCCGGGCGGGAGCGTTCCCGCTGACGGAACCATCGTCGACGGCCGCGCCGACATGGACGAATCGATGGTTACGGGGGAATCCCGGCCGGTCGCCCGCGGCCTTGGGGATACTGTCACCGCCGGGACCGTCGCCACCGACTCCGGCCTGCGGGTGCAGATCACCGCCACCGGAGACGACACCGCGCTGGCCGGAATTCAACGCCTGGTCACCGAAGCGCAGAACTCCTCGTCGCGAGCACAGCGGCTGGCCGACCGTGCCGCCGGGTGGTTGTTCTGGTTCGCCGTCGCCACCGCGGCCCTCACCGCGTCGATATGGGCGGCTGCCGGGTATCCCGACGCCGCGGTGGTCCGCGCGATCACCGTGCTGGGCATCGCATGCCCGCACGCGCTGGGGCTGGCCATTCCGCTGGTGGTGTCCATCGCAACCGAACGGGCAGCCCGCGGCGGTGTGCTGATCAAGGACCGTCTCGCGCTGGAAGGCATGCGCACCGTGGACGCCGTGCTGTTCGACAAGACGGGGACTCTCACCAGAGGTGAACCCACCGTCACCGCGGTACAGGCCGTCGACGGCCATGATGAGAGCACCGTGCTCGCGCTGGCGGCCGCGGCCGAAGCAGACAGCGAGCACCCCCTGGCCAAGGCGATCGTCCGCGCCGCCGCCGACCGCGGCCTCGTCCTCCCCCACGCGGCCGGCTTCACCTCGTCGCCGGCTGTCGGCGTGACAGCGACCGTCGAGGGCCACCAAATACGGGTGGGCGGACCCCGACTGCTCGACGAACTCGACGAATCCGAGATCAACCTCGCCGAACAGTGGCGCGCCGACGGCGCCATCATCCTGCACGTGGCCCGCGACGGCGCGGTCATCGGCGGTCTGAGCTTGGCCGATGAGGTGCGCCCGGAATCACGCGATGCCGTCGATGCACTGCACATGCTCGGGGTGCAGGTCGTCATGATCACCGGTGATGCCGAAGCCGTCGCCCACTCCGTCGGTCAGCAACTCGACATCGACCGCGTCTTCGCCGGAGTGCGCCCCGAAGACAAAGCGTCCACAGTGGCTGCCCTGCAGCACGAAGGGAGAAAGGTCGCCATGGTCGGCGACGGGGTCAACGACGCGCCCTCCCTCGCACAAGCCGACGTCGGCATCGCCATCGGCGCCGGTACCGATGTCGCAATCGCCTCGGCCGGTGTCATTTTGGCCAGCTCGGACCCGCGCTCGGTGCTCTCTGTCATCGAATTGTCGCGCGCCAGTTACCGCAAGATGAAACAGAATCTGTGGTGGGGCGCCGGGTACAACCTCATCTCGGTCCCGCTGGCCGCCGGAATCCTGGCACCTGTCGGCTTCGTGCTGCCCATGTCGATCGGTGCCATCCTGATGTCGCTGTCGACGATCGTCGTGGCCGCCAATGCGCAGCTGTTGCGGCGACTGGACCTTCGTCCAGAAGCCGGCACCAACACCGTCCTACAACGCTGATCGGTGACCGGAAAGTCTTCCCGAGAACCGTCGTGGAAGTGGGCTGCCTAATGCTCGTGGCTGGTGTGGTCGTGTAATGGTTGCGGTGGGGCCACCGGGAGCGGTGCGGCCTCGGCAGGCGGTGCCAGGGGCGGCGCACCGGGTGTCACATTCAGGGGGACAGCCGGAGCCGGCGCGTGCCCGTGTTGGTCGTCGCCGTGATGATCCCCGGCATGCCCGACATCGGTTCCGTGATGACCGGCATCCGATGAGGTTGGATCGTGATGGTCGGCACCCGCCTCGGCGGGGCTGTGATGGTGGCCATGACGCTGACCAGACACGACGCCCACCGTCGAGGCCAGTGTGACGACAAAGACCGCGCCGAGAAGCACCGCCGCACCGGCCAGCGCCGACACCGGTTCGCCCTGCAATCCTCGATACAGAATCCAGCCAGCGCCCATCACGACGTAGACCTGAAGTAGCAACGCCGCGAGGTCAGCGCCCTGGACTACCTCCGGTTGGAAGGCATGCGGACCGAACGGGGCACCCGCAGTGCGGGACAGCGCCCACAAAGCCAAGGCACCCACGTTGATCGCGATTCCCGTGGCCAGAACCGGTGTTGTGGTCCTGACCAGCACCGCCCGCGCCCAGATCAACTGCAGCAGTGCGAGAACAGCGAAGAACACCCCGGACAGCGGCCACTCCTGCCAATGCGCCGGCACCACCGCGAAGTGGACAACTGCAGCGCCCAGAGACGACAACGCCGCACAACGGGCCGCCAGCCTGCTGTCGGTTCTGGGCGCCGCCTTGATAGCCACCATCCGATGATGGCAGCACTTCGACGCTGCAGTACCCGACGGACACCACTTCTCTACCCGACCGAGATTCATCCGTCATGCCTCGTAGGGGTGGATCTGCAGAAGGCAGACGCATAGCGGCATACGCCAGAATTCTTGCGATACCGCTATTCCGGGTGAGGTGACTCAATCGATCGCCTGCGCCTACCTCTTTCCCATGGCCGCCGGATTGATCTGTAGCGACGGGTCGTCGGTGACGGCGGCCTCGAGCACGCCTCGAATGTCACGCGCAGTAGCGGATGCTCGGGCTGGCCTGGTACCGCGAGCGCCGTGCAGATCTCGCGGTACATGGCTCGATGGGCCGCAATGAATTCACTCGCTTCGGCATCGTTTCCGAGCCCGCCGGACATGATCAACCGGTAGGCGGGTTCGGCGTTCTCGGCGAAAGCCAGGAACTGTCGCGCTCTGCCGGGCTCATGGAGCCGATGCGCGCGGATATCACCTCGATGTGTCCGACCGCGACGCCTTCGCCGCGCACGCCGAGCACGTCGTCGGCGATTTCGGAGGTGCCAATGTGTTGATCAACAACGCCGGCGTCGCGTTGGTCGGCGAACTCACCGAGGTCAGCTGGGAACAGATCGACTGGATCACCGGCATCAACGTCGGCGGAGTCCTCAACGGCAGCAAAGCGTTTCTACCCCACTTGCAGGCTTCCGGTGACGGCCATCTGGTGAACATGTCGAGCATGTGGGGGCTGGTGGGCGCCCCGACCGGGTCGCACTACTGCGCCACCAAGTTCTTCGTGCGCGGTCTCACCGATGAGGGCCCGAGCCCGGAACGAAGGAAAGGTCGTTCCATGCGTGGATTGCTCTGCCAGAACGTTGATTCGCTGGCGGCCCTATCCGTTCCCGGTCCGGGTGAGGCCGTGCTTACCGCCGCACCAATCAGTCATGACGTTCGGCTACCGCTTCAGGTACGGCGGCACAAACCGACCGCTTCGATCTCGATCTGCGCGTCTTTTGGTAGGCGCGCAACTTCGTAGGTCGCGCGCGCCGGTGGGGCGGCACCGTCGAAGAACGTGGCATAGACAGCGTTCACCGCGTCGAACTTCGCGAGGTCGGTGACCAGGACTGTGGTCTTGAGGATGTCGCGCATCGAGGATCCGGCGTCAAGGAGGATCTCGTCGATATTGCACAGGCACTGATGTGTCTGTTCGGCGATGTCGTCGGAGCAGAGCTCAGCCGCGCCTGGCCGGATGGGTAGCTGCCCGGAGACGAAGATGAATCCGTGGGCGATGGTCGCCTGGGAGTACGGACCGATAGCCGCTGGTGCTGATGAAGTACTGATGGTGCGAATCATGTCCACTTTCTTGGTTATGGCGATACCGGTCATGTGCGTCAGCGGGAGATGTCTTCGAGTACGGTCTGCCGGGTTTCGGGCAGGAAGATGAGCGCGATCAGTGACCCGGTGACGAACAGCACGGCACTGGTCGCGAAGACCAACGTGGTGCCGCCGGAGGCGATGATGAGTGGGACGACGACGGGTCCGAAGATGGAGCCGAGTCGGCCCGCAGCGGTCGAGCTGCCCATACCGATGGCCCGTGCGCGGGTCGGGAAAAGCTCAGGGGTGTAGGCGAATATCGATGAGAACATCCCGAAGAAGAAGAACTGGAGGAATGACCCGGCGATGATGAGTTCGGTGAGCCCGGATGCGTTGCCATAGACGAACGCGGCGACCGCCGACGAAAGTGCGAACCCGACCAGACACAGTTTCCTGCCGACGATCTCGATGAGGTAGGCGGCGGTGAGGAAACCCGGGATGCCCCACACGGCCATGAGGATGATGTAGCCGACGGTCTTGACGACGTCGAAACCCGAGTCGGCGAGCAGTTTGCCAATCCATGTGGTCAATCCGTAGTAGCCGCCGAGGAGGCAGAACCACATCGCCCAACTGGCCAGCGTCCTGGTCCGATAGCTGCGGGAGAACAGGGTCCGCCAGGCGGAGTCCTGCCGGGGCTCATCGTTGAACGCGGCACTGTCGACTGGTGCGGGCAGCGGCTTGCCATAAGCTCGTTCGGTTTCGCGTTCGAGCGTCTCCAAGGTCTTCCGTGCATCGTCGAAGCGACCGCGGGAGACCAACCACCGTGGTGACTCGGGCAGATTGCGCCTGACGATGAGTGCGACAATCGCCAGACATGCCTGCAGGACGAAGAATCCGCGCCAGCCGAGCGTTGTGGAAAGCAAGATGTAGGACAGAATCCCGGCGAGGATGAATCCGACCGGCCAGGTACCTTCCATCAGGGCGACATAGCGGCCACGCTTGGCCGACGGCATGAATTCCGACAGGAGTGCGGCGGCTACCGGGAACTCGGCGCCCATGCCGATGCCCAACAGCAGTCGAAACGATGCGAGGCTCGCGAAGTCCCAGGAACATGCCAGCAGCAGGCTGGCGATACCCCACACGATGATGCTGTATTTGAAGACGGTGAGACGACCGAAACGATCGGCCAGTATGCCTGCGCCGATGGCGCCGATGAACATACCGGCGAACGTTGCGCTGCCGACGAGGCCGGATTGCATTGCGGTGAGCCCGAACTCGCGACTGATCGGGGCCAGCAGAAAGGTCAGGGCGCCCAGATCGATCGAATCGAAGAGCCAGGCTGTCGCGATGACGAGGAACAGTCCGCGCTGGTATCGCGTCCACGGCAGACGTTCGAGTCGGGCAGATACATCGGTGGTGCCGATGTGATTGCTGGGCAATGTCTTTGGATGTGCGGAGTCCACAGCAGGGAACCTTCCCTTCGGTGTCACCCCCTCAACGGGTGACGCAAAGAAGATCTTGCGACCCCGCGCGTCACCTGTCAAGGGGGTGACGGTTAAGCGGGTGTTAACCCGGCGGGCGCATCAGAGGTCTGCGGACGGCACCCCGTGCTCAACGCCGAACGTGCGTGGCTGTACGCATCAACCGGCGAAACCCGAAGGGTTTCGCCAACAGTCAGCTGCGCTTCCGTGCGCGGTAAGCGGCGGCCTTGACGCGGTTGCCGCATTCGTCCATGCCGCACCAGGTTCGTCGAGCGCCGCGCGACCGGTCGATATAGATCCGAGTGCACGCCGGGCGGCCGCATTCTTTCATCGGCGTCTGCGTGTCCGCCAGCGCGTCGACGGCGCTGCGGGCGATGTCGGCGAGTGCGGCGCGGGCATCCCCGGACCGCATGACGCCGGCATCGGTCAGCTCGACACGTACACCCGGTAGTGCGGCGAGGTTGTTGACCACCTCGAGGTCGGCCGGGTCGAAGGGAGTGTTCTGCAGGCGACTGCTCGCCAAGCGGTAGATCGCCTCGCGTAGGGACATCGCGCGGCGGAACGTCGCAGCGTCGATATGGAGATCGTCGGGAAACTGGTCGGTTTCGGCGAACCACTGCGCGAGGTCGTCGACGTCGTTGATGAGCTCCTCGGGCTCGGTGCGACGCCACTTCTGGGTGCCGGCCAAGTCCAGGGCGAGATTTCCGCTGACGAACACATATCCCACGTCACCATCTTGACCGGTGACAACCTTTGAGGCAAGCTCGTCACCTGTTAGAACGGTGACGAGATGGGAGTCATATGCTCACGCGGGACGAATACCTGTACTTCACGGATCGTGCTCTGCACGGAATGGCGCAGATCGTCGATGGCCTTGGCGATGAACTCGCCAACATGCCGGCATACGACGGAGCCAACACGCCCTATGCACTTCTGCACCACTGTCTGGCGGTCGTCGAAACCTGGGCCGGCGGATTCGTGCGGGGACGTCCCGTCGACCGTGATCGCGACAGCGAGTTCACCGCTCGCGGTGATGTCGGACCGCTGGTGCGCAGAGTGGATGCGGTCCGCGCGCAGATGCACAGCGATGTCCATGCGGCCGAACCCGCCTCACCCCTTCGTCGCGAACCACCCGCAGAGTTTCTGGGTCCGCCGACCACGCTGACCCAGGGCGCCGCGCTGCAGCACGTGTTCGAAGAACTGGCCCAACATCACGGGCAGATGGAGACACTGCGCGACGTGTTGGTGTTGTCGGTGGCCGGCGTCAAGGTCGATTGATGGTGAAACCCCTACTCCCGGAACGGCTACGTGGCGGACACGGTGCCAAATGGCGGGCCGTTGCCGACGACGTGCTGCCGGCCTGGGTTGCCGACATGGACCTCGGCATACCCGAGTCGGTCACTGCGGCACTCCGGCAGACGATCGACCGTCAGGATCTGGGCTACCCCTACTGGCCCGACGGCGACCCGGTGGTTCACGCTTTCGAAGAACGAATGCGGTCGCGGTACGGGTGGTTCCCCGCGTCGCACCGGACCCGCGTCTTCAGCGATCTGATCCAGATACTGCAGATCGTGATCGAATACGCCACCGCTCCCGGCGATGCCGTGGCGATCCAGGTCCCGAACTATCCGCCTTTTCTCGCTGCAATCCACCGTGCGGGGCGTCGCATCGTCGCGCTTCCGCTCGGCGAGAACCACGCCGGCTGGAGTTTCGAGATCGAGCGCTACCGCGCGATCTTCGCCGAACAATCACCGAGACTGCTGGTACTGGTCAATCCGCACAATCCCACCGGCCGCGTATGGACCCGCCCCGAACTGACGTCCCTCGCCGAGCTCGCGACGCACCACGGCACGCTGGTCCTTGCCGACGAGATCCATGCCGATCTCACCTATGCACCGCGACATCACATTCCCTTCGCTTCTCTGAGCCCAGACGTCGAAAGTCTCACGATTACCACCACGTCGGCGACGAAAGCCTTCAACCTGGCTGGAACACGCTGCGCGGTGGCACATTTCGGTCATCGGCCGACAGCCGAAGCGCTGGACAGAGCGCCGCTGGACTACTTCGGAACTCCCAGTGTTCTCAGCCGGGTCGCCACCGTGGCCGCTTGGCAGCACGGTGATCCGTGGTTGCAGGACACCATCGCACTTCTGAGACGCAACCGCGACCGCGTCCAGCAGTGGGCGGCTGATCGTCCTGGTATCAAGCACCACACGCCCGAGGCGACGTATCTGAGTTGGCTCGACTTCGGGGCGACCCGGCTCGCTGCGGATCCGGCGGCCGCCATCGTGGACCGGGGCCGGGTTCAGCTGAGCCCGGGGCGCGACTTCGCGCAACACACCGCGCTGGACACATCCCGCTTCGCGCGTCTGAACTTCGCGACGTCGCCCGAGGTGCTGGAAGCGATCTTGAATCGGACTGACACCGCGCTGTCGATGTGAGGGAAAGTATCGATGGGGGTGTCGCCGAAAACGCATCGCTGCAGTCCCGCCGATTCAGACAGATGACGCTTTGGCTCAGACGTTCACTTCAATACCTCGGGCGTGAAGGTGGCGTCGACCGAGCCCACGGTCATGGTCACCTGAGTTTCCATCACCATGACCTGCGCCGAGACCCGTCGATCGACGGTCTGAGCCAGTTGCTGCACCGGTGCGTGCGGTATCTGCACCACCGACAGGTTCGGTAGCCCCGCCACTTTGGCGCCGACGGTGCGCCACCAGGTGGCCACGCCGGCGGCGAACGGGAACAGCAGTACCTGCTCGGCCTGGCCCGCCGCCTTGCCCAGGACGCGCTCGTCGGGCTGGCCGACGTTGATCCACTCCAGGATGCGGCCGGTGTAGTCAGCGAGCCGCAGGTCCGGTACGCCAGGGGTGGACAGGCCCGGTCCGAACGTCAACTCGCCGTCGACGCCGCTGAGCCGGTGTGCGCGCAGCCCAAACGCCAACAATCGCACCACCATCCGCTCATCGGTCTCACTGGGATGGCGGGCCACGGTCAGCGCGTGATCGGCGTAGTAACCATGGTCGACATCGGAGACACCGAGTTCGACTTTGAACACTGTTGCGGAAAGGGCCACGTCATAGTGTCCACCCTGGTGGTGTTCCCCGACCAACCAGGCCGCTCGACCCACCAAACCGACGCGTGATAGACGGACAGTGCGGGTACCGTTCGCGCCGAGGGTGCCTCTGTTGGTAGGCGTGGAGGGCAGCGTGGCTGATCCGAGCGGACTGAGAATGGGGACCGCCGCAGGTCGGTGGGTGATAGTTGCGACGGTGCTCGGGTCCGGCATCGTGATGATCGACGGCACGGTGGTGAACGTGGCGTTGCCGCATATCGGTGCCGACCTGGGGGCGAACTTCGCTGCTCTGCAATGGGTCGTCAACTCCTACACCCTGACCCTGGCGGCATTGATTCTGCTGGGCGGTTCACTCGGTGACCACTTCGGCCGTCGGCGTCTGTTCCTGATAGGAGTGATGTGGTTCGCGGTCGCTTCGGCCGCGTGCGGATTGGCGCCGAATGTCGAAACGTTGATCGCCGCCCGTGCGTTACAGGGCGTGGGCGGTGCCTTACTCACCCCGGGCAGCCTGGCCCTGATTTCGGCGTCGTTCCGCGGCGTCGACCGCGCTGCCGCGATCGGCGCGTGGTCAGGTCTGGGTGGACTGGCCGGTGCGGTGGGGCCGTTCGTGGGTGGATTTCTCGTCGAGTGGAGTTGGCGGGCGGTGTTTCTCATCAATCTCCCGCTGGCCACGGCCGTAATCGTGCTGACGGTGCTGCGAGTTCCCGAGAGTCGTGACACGCAGTCACCACCAGGTCTGGACGTCGGCGGCACGATCCTTGCCGCGTTGGGTCTCGGCGCTCTGACGTACGGTCTGACCGGTCTGGGTAGTTCAGGGGTCACGGTCAGCGCGCTGGTGGCAGTCGGTGCCGGCGTGCTGGCGCTGACCGGGTTTGTCGTGGTGGAGCGGCGTTCCCCGCACCCACTGGTTCCGCCTTCACTGTTCAGCGACAATATTTTTCGTGTGGCCAATGCCATGACACTGCTGATCTACGGAGCGTTGGGCGTGGTCTTCTTGGTGTTGGTATTGCAGCTGCAGATCGTCGCCGGATTCAGTCCCGTTGCCGCTGGGGCTGCACTGCTTCCGGTGACGGCGATACTGCTGGTGTTTTCTTCGCGCGCCGGTGCACTTGCCGGCCGAATCGGGCCGCGACTGCCCATGACCCTGGGCCCGCTGGTCTCGGCGGCGGGACTGTTGCTGATGCTGCGTATCGGCCCGGGGGCAACGTGGGTCGCCGACGTGCTGCCCGCCGCGCTGGTGTTCGGTGCCGGCCTCGCACTGGTGGTGGCTCCGCTGACGGCCGCCGTCCTGGACTCCGCACCGGACCGCCTCGCGGGAGCGGCATCGGGGGTCAACAACGCTGTGGCCCGAGCCGGAGGGCTCCTGGCCGTGGCCGTGATACCAGGCATGGCGGGTATCAGCGGCGGCCACTACGCCGATCCAAGTGCATTCAACGCGGGGTTCCGCACCACCATGGTGATTGCCGCGGCCCTACTGCTCGGTGGTGCCGTTCTCGCCGCTGTCGGGATCAAGTCCCGCCACACCGTCGTGGGCTCGGGTGAGCGCATGCGCGTCGAAGAGCGCGTCCACTGCCCGATCAGCGGACCTGCGCCCTGTCCCGACGCGTCGGCTCCACCCGTTGACAGGTCAACTCACGGTGGCGTGGCTGATGAGTGATGAACCTGTGGGAGGTGCCCTTACCAGGTATTCGCCGCGCCCGGCCACCGACCCGTTTGGCACCCCGAGGCGTCGGGCACCCATGTCGAGAATGCAATGTGACGATGTGAGGAGTCCTTCAATGGCCATCTGCGATACCTGCGGCAACGACTACGACAAGGCTTTCGAGGTGACCTTCGCCGATGGACGGTCGGCGACGTTCGACAGCGTGGAATGTGCGGCCGTCCAGCTCGCGCCCGACTGTGCGCACTGCGGCTGTCGCATCCTGGGCCACGGCGTCGAGGCGGACGAGGGCATCTTCTGCTGCGCGCATTGCGCACGGAAGGCCTCCGGGGCCGACATCAACGATCGCTATCCGGTGCCGTCGGGAGCCTGAGCGCTCCGCGTTGCTACGGAGCGAGCGGATGCGGCGTGGCCGCACCCACGGTCACCCGCAGCGTGAATCCTCCGGAGTGCCGGTGCAAGGTGATGTCGGCGCACATCTGATGAGCCAGCCACAACCCGACTCCGGCAGTCGCCGAGTCCACGGCACGGACCAGGCCGACGAAGGGGTGGCGAGGTCCGTGCCCCGCATCGGTGACATGGGCGACGAGTCGATCGAGATGGCGCCACACTCGTAGTCTCGTGGGAGAGCGACCGTGCACAGCGGCGTTCTCGACCGCCTCGCTGACTGCAAAGACCAAATCCTGAACTTCGGTACTGGTGACCATGGTGAGACCGCTCGTCGCGGCGTGCTGCACCGCCGCGCGTGCTGCTGCTGCGGTTGGGTTCACCAATTCCACTGCGGGCGAACCGGTTTCGGCCGGCGGTGCACTACCCATCAGATCGTTGAGGACCTCCGCAGGCGCAGTGAACTGCGGATTTTGCAGATGCCGACCATCGCTGGTGGCCAGATGCGGGTGGGTGCGGGTGACGTCGGCAAGAACTTCTGCGGGGGCCGAGCGTACGTCGTATGGGCACAGTCCCCACACCGGGAACGCGCTGTACGCGTCATTGACCGCCGCCTCATAGCGAGCCCACCATCCCCACGGAACACCGAACCCGGGATGCGGGACATCTCCCACGATGCGGATCTGTGGGGCACCCCGTTTGGTGTGCTCGGTCATCAATTCCTGATAGGACCGAATCGCTGCGGCTGGGCGCGCGTATTGCATGTCGGCCGGAATGAAGGTGACGCCGGTGGTATCGGATAGGGCGGACTTGACCAACTGGCTGTTGGTCGCAGCGAGGGTGACCAGCGTCGGTTCCCCGGCGGCGACCCCGTCGGTGAGGAAGGGCAGCACAATCGCGAGGAATTCCTCGTCGCTGGCATAGAACGCCGCCTCGTGGAAGTAGCCGTCGGTGCCTGCCGCGGCGCCGGATCTCATGACGGTCCACCTACGGTGAGGTGCGCGAATTTCATGAAGTCGGTGATCCGGCCGACTGCGTATCCCGCGTTGTGCACGATGATCCGCGTGTCGTGTCGTCGTCCCAGATCGTCGAGTGCCGTCAGGGCGTGGTGATCGACGAACGTCAGTCCGGCGGCGTCCACCACGACCGGCTGTCCACGGTCGATGTCCGTGCGATTCAGCGCAGCCTCGAACAGGTCGTGCGCCGATCGGTCGATCTCTCCGGTCAGTGCCAACGCGACCGTTTCACGCCTCGGCGACGAGTCGTTGTGCAGAGTTCCTGCAGCATGCCACCGGAACATCGTGTCGGCGTTGCTGACCGGATGCATGCACCCGACCTGAGCGACGCCGCGCGCGCCGAGCACCGTCCGGTCGTAGGCGCACAACGCCGACATCGGGTGTCGGCTCATGTACCGGTCGATGAGATGCTCGTAATGGGCGAACGCACTCAACTGCTCTGCGGTCTGTACCAACGCCGTGACATCGGCCGCGACCCGGAATCCGCTGAAGCCGGACTCCAGCGCCGCCGCCGTCGCCTCGGCGTAAACGGCGATCTGTTCGTCCGCCGACACGACATGTCCGATTCCATAGGTGCTACCGATCGATGTCACCTTCACGGCGTCATCGCGCCGTGGCGCGAGTTCGTCGAGTAACCAATTGCGGGTTGCGACAGTGCTCGTGCCGGTCGACGGCCCGTGGCGGTTCGTTCCATCGAACACGTATTGCACCTGCAAACCCTGAGCCAGCCCGTCAGCGAGAAAGTCGCGGGCCTGCGAGGCGAACTCGGCGGCATCGCCGAACGCGAAACAGAGGTGGTCATGTCGACCGTAGCCCTCGACGGAGTCGAGGACTCGAGACGCGCGCATTTCGTCGAGTGTAGGCGCGCCGGGCAAACAATCGGACTCTTGCACGAGATCCGGCGAGTTTTGGACCGGACTCGGCGGTTGCGGGTCGATGGCTTCACGCTGCGTGGGCCGGCGTATCCGACGCGGACATATCGCCCTACCTGACCGAGAACGGGGCATCCGGGTCGGTTCTCGGTCTCCTCACAAGGTTGCGCGGATCGGATGACCCGTGACGTTTGGCAGCCCTAAGAAGCGGTATGCGGCTCACGTCGCCCGCCGAGCACGGGCACGCCGGCGACAACAGTGTCCGCTTCCGAGTTTCTGGAGTCTCCATGTTCCGTCACACCGATTACATGCAGTTCGACGTCAAGCCCGAAAAGCCCGACCCGGTATACGCGCGCAAGCTCCAGGAGCTGCTGGGTGGCGCGTTCGGCGAGATGACCGTGACCATGCAATACCTCATGCAGGGCTGGAACTGCCGCATGAAGGGCAAATACAAGGACCTGATCATGGACATCGCGACCGAGGAGATCGGTCACGTCGAGATGATCGCCACCATGTGCGCGCGACTGCTCGAAGGCGCACCGGCCACCGACTCCACCAAGAACGCGCTGGGCGACCCCGTCGTCGCCGCCGTGATGGGCGGCATGGACCCGCAACAGGCCATCATCTCCGGAGGCGCGCCCACCCTGTCGGACAGCCAGGGGTCACCCTGGAACGGCAAATACATTGTGGCGTCGGGCAATCTGCTGGCCGACTTCTACGCCAATGTGGCGGCAGAGGCGCAGGGCCGGGTGCAGACCGCGCGGCTGTGGCACATGACCGACGATCCCGGCGTCAAGGCGATGCTCAAGTTCAACCTCGCCCGAGACACCTATCACCAGAACATGTGGCTCGCTGCGATCGAGGAGTTGCAGGCTGACGGCGTGGAGGGCGTGGTAGCACCGAATGATCTGTTCGACGAGGAGTTCGAGGAGCACGCCAGCACGTTGTGGCACCTGTCCGACGGGGCGGACGCCGATAAGGGCCGCTGGATCGGACCGCTGCCCGACGGTCGCCATACCGGGCAGTTCCTCGCAGATCCGCAACCGCTCGGCGACCGGCAGTCGGGCCCGCCGCCGGACCCCAAGCTCTACTGCACCTACGACGGCGGTATGGGCGAACCGCGAACCCCGGCCTTCGGCACCGAGAAGGGCGTCATGGGCAAGCTGAAAGATGCCATGGATCCGGACAAGACGTAGTTCGGTCGAGGGGACGCCCGGCTCATTCCCGTGAGGCCGGTGCACACCGGCGGGTCGCCAGACCGGTGCCTGCCGGACACCCGCGTGGGATGTCGATGACCGCGCCGGGCGTCGTCCCGATCGAACGGTTCTGGAAAATCCTCTGCGCTACAACGTGATCGATTGATCGCCGCGTCGCGCCTGCACCAACGACGAACGCAGAAGCATGGTTTGCCGGGCGCCATCGGTGACCGTGCGCCGCGGAACATCGTCATCGATGCTGACCAGCTCCCACCCGTCGCCGAGCACGCTCACCACATCTGCGGTGGTGAAGAGCACGGCTTCGGGCATGGCCCCGCCGGTCATATCGGCGTTGGCGGGATGGTGGCCCACGATCAGCAGCGTGCCCCCGGGGCGTACCGCCGCGGCGAGTCGGCGGAATACGACATCGCGTTCGGCGATGCCGTGCAAGTAGTGTGTCGTCACCAGATCGAATGCGCGTTCCGCAGGTATCCACGTACTCAGATCGTGCTGCTGCCAGGATATTCGGCTCGCCACGTCGGGACCCGCAAGATCAGCATGGTGGCGTCCGCGGTCCAGCGCGCTGCCGACAAAATCGACGGCTGTGACCGTCCATCCGCGGCCGGCCAGCCAGATGGCGTCCGCGCCCTCGCCGCAGCCGGCGTCGAGTGCCTCGCCGACGGCCAGGTGCGCCGCGATATCGGTGAGGGTGTGGTTGGCGGGGAGTGTGGGCCGATCAGGCCGGGCGGCGGACTTCCACCTGTGCTCCCAGAAATCCCTGTCCAGACCGGGCAGTGAAAGGCCTTGTCGCCGGGCGTGATCGGCAACGCGTTCGCTGACTCGTCGCTCCGATTGTGCGGAGAAGACGTCCTCGTCGTGTCGTTGATGCATCGTGTTTCCTGATCTGGGGTGTACGGATTCAGTGCCGCGGGGCGCGTGGCGCGGTGCTCGTCGCCCATCACCGAAACTACCGCGTCTTGCGTTTGTCGCACGTTAACTTGCTGATTCGGCAAGAGGGTAACCGCCGGCGACGCCTGAAAGGGCCATGCGGTCATGGGCGTGTGTTGGTTGTCGCCTACGCAGAAGAGGTTCGGAGCCGGCGTCCGACCACTCGACCGATGTGCTCCAGGAGGTCCGTGGTGCGGCCACGGTCACGTGATGTGTCCGTACCGGCGATGCCGGCGACGGAGAAGATATCGGCGAAGGGTGTGTCGGCCGGCGCGAGTTCACTCGTTCCGACGACGGCGTAGACGTTCTTCGGAGACGCCCGTCGCGCAACGGCGACCGGGAGTTTGCCGTCGAGCGACTGGCGGTCCAGTCGTCCCTCGCCGGTGATGACAGCATCGACTTCTTGACAACGGCCATCGAAGTCGAGCAGGTCCAGGAAGTAGTCGGCCCCCGACACCACGGTGCCGCCCAGGATCATTGCCGCGAATCCCGTACCGCCCGCTGCGCCGGCCCCGGGCCGTGCAGCCATCGCCTGCGCATCGACGAATCCCGACTCCCCGAACGCCTTCACCAGTGCCTGAAGTCCGGTGTCCAGTTCCGCCACCTGAGCTGCCGTGGCGCCCTTCTGCGGTCCGAACACGGCCGCCGCGCCGGTCGGTCCGACAAGGGGGTTGGTCACATCGGACGCGATGATCAGGGAGGTCTGACCAAAACGCACTGTCTGTGCGGGCTCGACGCCGCGGATCTGCGAGAGCCGGGAGGCAACCGGCGGCACCACCGCGCCGTCCACGTCCAGGAACCGGTAGCCGAGGGCGGCGAGCATCCCGATGCCGCCGTCGGTGCTCGCACTACCGCCCAGTCCGAGCACGAGGCTGGCCGGTTCTCGTTCGAGTGCGCACCGAATCACCTCACCGAGGCCGTAACTCGATGCGGTGGTAGGGGCCAAGACACCGTCGGGCAGGCTCTGCAGCCCGCAGGTGTTGGCCACCTCGATGACAGTTGTGCCGTTCCGTTCGGCGATACGTGCGCGGTGCGGTCGGCCGACTGCGTTCACGACCTCAACGTGCCGTGCGACGAACCCGGCGCGTACCGCGGCGTCGACACTGCCGTCGCCGCCATCGGCCAACGGCAGGGTATCGGTCTGGACACCCGCTTCGGCCAAGCCCGTGGCCAGGTGGTCGGCCACCTCGGCGGCCGTGAGGCTGCCCTTGAACTTGTCGGGTGAGATCAGGACGCGCACGGTCAGAGAACTGCGCCGAGGGCCAGAATGATGGGCAAGGAGATCACCGACGCGAGTGTCATTGCCCCGCTGTGAGTTTTGAAGGTGCCCCGGGTGGAGAAGCCCAGCAGCGACTGGAACATCCAGAAGAAATTGCTGCTGACATGCGGGAGGAACAGGGCCCCGGATCCGGCCGCCAGTGCCACCAGGACGACGGGAACACCCAGGGTGCCCGCGATGGGCGCCAGAATGCCTGCGGCTGTGATACCGGCAACCGAGATCGAACCGAGCGCGATGTGCAGGATGGCGGCGACCAGCCAAACGAGCAGCAGTGGCGGGAGGAAGTCGGAGCGGAAGGCATTGCCCAGAACCTCTGCCATGCCGGATCCTTCGATGACGAAACCGAGTGACCCGCTGATGCCGCTGAGGACGAGGATCGGACCGCACTGGGTCAGGGCAGATCCGATGGCCGAGGAGATCTCGCCGCGGTCACGGACGCGACTGGCCAGGAAAAAGGCAAGTCCGGCACCGGTGAATATGGCCACCACGGGATCGGTGAAAAAGGCAATGGCATCGGCCTGCCACCCCGCGATCTCGGCAAGCGCGCCGCCGGCGATCAGAGCCAGGGTGAGCAGCACCGGGGTGATCGCGACGAACAGGTTCAGTTGTCGCACCGGCGTGACGAAGTCGGTCACGGTGGCGGTACCACCGCCCGATGGGGCCGGCGCCGGTGCGGAACCAGAATCTCTGTTCGCCCGTCCCGTCGGCCCGGCGTCGGACTCGGTATCGTCCGGCAGTTCGATCTCGTCGAGATCCTTGTCCCAGCCCATGAACGGCAGTAGCAGTTGGAAGACGAGCATCGTCAGCAGTGCGGTGGGCAGCCCGACGGCCAAGCCGAGCAGGAACATCTGGCCGAGCGGTACGTCGAGGATGCCGGCGATCGCGATGGCAGCGACACCCGGGGCGACGAACACGAGCCCGACCTCGATACCGGCGGTGAGCGCACCGCCCATCAGCGCGAGTCCACGCGGCCCGAGACGTGGCCCGAGCCGGCGAGCGAGGGGAGACGACAGCACCAGCAGTACGTCGGAGTAGATGGAGGAGAACAACGAACTCAACGCTGCGGCGAACACATACGGAACGCTGCGCTCTCCGAAGACCTTCAGCATGGCCTCGACGAGGCGTTCCATGGTGTTGGTGACGGTGAGCAGGGCGCCCAGGATGACGCCGAAGGTCACCAGCACGCCGATATCGCCCATCACATCGGCGAAGCCGTCGGAGATGGCGGCGGGGGTGTCCTTGAATCCGATCGTCATGACGCCCAGATACAGGGTTCCGAGCAGCAGCGCGAACACCGGCGGGAACTTCAGCCAGGTGATGCTCCCGACGATGCCGACGATCGCAATCGTCGCGTGAACGAACAACAGGACTTGATCCGACATGAAAATGCTCCTTGCGACACCACTGCTGTGTCCCGGACCCGGGAACTCCCTCAAGGTGACCTCAGTCACCATGTCGACGTCCAAGACGTGTTTTCGTTCCGATAGATAGATTGCTTCTATCGATTGCCTCTGACCTGGATCGGGGAAGGTGTTGCCGCGATGGACATCCGTCAACTGAAGTTCTTCCTGGCCGTGGTGGACCACGGGACGGTGCATCGCGCGGCCGAGGAGCTCTACGTCGCGCAACCGTCGGTGTCGCACTCGTTGCGCCGGTTGGAAGACGAACTGGGCACCGAGTTGTTCATGCGCCGAGGCCGTGGCCTGGTGCTGAACTCGGCCGGTGAAGCTCTGGTGGCGCCGGCCCGGGAGCTGGTGCAACTGCTGGAGGTCGCCCGGGCGACGGTCGAATCGGTCGACGGTCTGCGGGGCGGTCGGCTGACGGTGGCCTCCATGCCGTCACAAGCGGTGAGCCCGCTCACCGAGCTGATCGCTCGATTCACCCGCCGCTATCCGGGTGTCGAGGTGGTTGTGCTTGCCGCCGATCGCCCCGACGATGTGCGCGACGCCCTGCGCACCGGCGCCGCTGAATTGGGTGTCCTGGCCCGCCCGCGGACGACCGCGGGCTTCACCGATCTGGAACGCCGGCATATCGAAGTGCAGCAGTTCGTGTTGGTGACGACGCCCGGGGTCGATCTTCCGGAGGAACCCATTGCGCTCGATGCCCTGCGCGGTCTCCCGCTGATCGTCGGGCAACCCGGCACCGGCATGCGCCGGGTTGCCGACACCATCCTGGCGGGTACCGACTGCCGACTCGTCGTGGAGATCGAGCATCGCGAAGCCCTGCTGCCGTTGGTGCTCAGCGGTGTCGGTGCTGCGGTGGTGGCCGAGTCGTGGCGCGCCTTGGCCGAGTCCGTCGGTCTGGCGGTGCACACGCTGGTGACGGACGACGAACTGGACGTCGAACTGGTCTGGCATCCTCGGCGGCTCAGTCCCGCTGCGGAGGCGTTCGTCGCCACGACGGGCACCGTCCGATAGACGGCATCTATCAGACCGTGACGAAACAAGTCTTGGACGGACGAGGAGTCCGCGTCGTTGAATCGTGTGCAGGGCGGGGTCGGCGTCGACGGCGTCGCCCGAAGTTCAACGCAAGCACCTCGGAAGGATTCTCAGGATGGCCAAGACGCACCGGATCGCAGTCATTCCCGGCGATGGTATCGGCGTCGAAGTAGTCCCCGAGGGACTCAAGGCGCTCGAGGCCGCCGCGGCAGCCTTCGACTTCGGACTCGACTTCGAGCAGTTCGATTACGCCAGCGCCGACTACTACGTCAAGACCGGAAAGATGTTGCCCGATGGTTGGTTTGACGAGTTGAACCGGTTCGACGCCATCTTCTTCGGAGCGGTGGGCTGGCCTGATGTGGTGCCCGACCACATCTCGCTGTGGGGCAGCCTGTTGCAGTTCCGACGCCACTTCGACCAGTACGTCAACCTGCGGCCGGTCAAACTGATGCCCGGCGTCGCCAGCCCGCTGGCCGGTCGCGAGCCCGGTGACATCGACTTCTTCGTCGTGCGTGAGAACACCGAGGGGGAGTACTCCAGCATCGGCGGCAAGATCTTCGAGGGCACCGACCGTGAAACGGTGATGCAGGAAACCGTGATGACCCGTGTCGGTGTCGACCGAATCCTGAAATATGCGTTCGAACTTGCTCAGCGTCGACCGAAGAAACATCTGACCTCGGCCACCAAGAGCAACGGCATCTCGATTTCCATGCCGTACTGGGATGAGCGCGTCGAGGCGATGAGGCAGAACTTCCCCGACGTCGATGTGGACAAGTACCACATCGACATCCTGACGGCGAACTTCGTGCTGCATCCGGACTGGTTCGATGTCGTGGTGGCCAGCAACCTGTTCGGCGACATCCTGTCGGACCTCGGCCCGGCCTGCACCGGCACCATCGGCATCGCGCCCAGCGGAAATATCAACCCCGAAAAGCGTTTTCCGAGTTTGTTCGAACCGGTCCATGGGTCGGCACCGGATATCGCGGGTCGCGGCATTGCCAACCCCATCGGGCAGATCTGGTGCGCGTCGCTGATGCTGGACCATCTCGGAGAGCCCGAAGCCGCTGCGGCCATCCTGGGCGCCATCGAAACGGTGCTCGCTCGAGGAGGCGATGTCATGACACCCGATATGGGCGGGCAGGCCACGACCGCGACGCTCGGCAAAGCCATCTGCGAGGAACTGCGCAACACTCCGTCCGGTGCCGACAGGCGTTGATTCACCTACGAGTTCGACCACCCAGGCGGGATCGTCGACGAGTGTTTTGACAGCCGTATCGCACACTGATTCTCCGTCTGCGCAAAAGTCACTTGCACTACCGTGCCCGTAGGGCAACGGACACCGACGGCTGCGATGGTCACTGCGCTGCATGCGCCGCTTGCCATGATGGCGGCCCTGACCGCCGCCTTCTTCGCGGCGTATCCGGTCAATCGCTAACTACTGCAGCGCGGTAAGGGGCATGCGTTGGATCTGACGGCCACGGCTGCAGCCATCGGTGCGGCGTGAATCTGCGTCGTTTGGATCCGATAGAGATTCTGCAGACTTCCGACGGCTGCGCAGACCCTGTGCAGGGTGGTGATCACCGACGCATCATGGTGTGCACGCCCCCGTGGTGCACACCCGCTGCCGCCGTCGCCAAAACACCAACCCCGTCATGAGTGCCACCGACGCCGCGGCCAGTATCGGCTACACGGGCGCCCACAAGTTCAACGCCCCGGTGGTGCCGATGGCTGCCAAGATCAGCTTGTTGCATACGGGGCACCCGATGGCGAGCACCGCCAACGTGATTCCGCCGACGGCGCTGCCGCCTGCGCGTGGTGGTGCGGACACGCCCACATACACGGCGGTCAACAACCCGATCGCCACCACGGTGGGGTATTCCCACCAGCGCACCGGCACCTCACGACCGAACCACGGCGTGTCGATGATGTCGGTGGGCACCGCCATCAGCGCCGCCGTGCCGACGCCTGCGCCGACCGCCTTCAGCCGGCGACGCACCGCAACGGTCGATCGGGTCGTCTGCGGCGCAATCATGGCTACCTGCCTACTGACCGGGGCGGGTGTTGTCGAGTCGACCGGGCTTGCCCGCCGTGGGATCCGCTACGCCCTGCTGGGTCCGGACCAATGCGATGAGCAGCCGGCGCAGTGCCGGTTCGTCCGCGCCGATGGCGGCAATCAGTGACGGGTCGTTCTTCTCGCGTTCCAGCAGCGCCCGGTAGACGCGGCGGCCGGCCGGCGTGCTCGCCACGGACTTGCGTCGCTCATCACGTGGATCCACCCGGCGGCTCACGTAGCCCAACCGTTCCAGCCGTTCGATGGTGCGACTGGCCGTTTGATCGGTCACCCGGCAGGCCTGGGCGATGGTGCGTTGGGTCGCCGGACCCGCGTCCACCACATGCAACACCACCAACCCCGCGCTGGACAGGTCGTACTCGCGCAGCACGTGCTCCCAGGACTGCTCGACCAGGCGGGCCGCCATCGACAGCAGCCGTCCCGTCGGCCAGTGGTCCAAGTCGTCCATCACTGACCTCTCGTTCGCGGACACTTGCAATTGTTCAGCAGGCTGAACAATATGGTGGGTACCTACCGATTGTGTCAGCACCGCAACGGCGGCCGGCCTCAGCAGAAATGGACGCAGATGACTTCTGAAACCTCGACCGCGGGTCGCGCCCAGCACATCCCCGCCCTCGTCGTATCGCTGGTGGCCGTGGCCGCCGTCGCGATCCTCGGCGGCCTGGCATCCGTCGACGCCGCAAGCGATTACGGGCAGCTGGCACAACCCGATTGGGCACCGCCGCCGAACGTCTTCGGCCCGGTGTGGACGGTGCTGTACGTGCTGATGGGCATCGCGGCCTGGCTGGTCTGGCGGGCCGACCCGCAACTCCGCAACCCCGCGATCATCGTGTACACCGTCCAGTTGGTGCTGAATCTGCTGTGGTCGCCGCTGTTCTTCGGACTCGGGTGGCGCGGCGTCGCGCTCATCGACATCGTGCTGCTCGACATCGCCGTGGCGACCACCATCGCACTGTTTTGGAAGGTCAACCGCATCGCGGGCGCGATGCTCATCCCGTACCTCGCATGGGTGCTCTTCGCGACCGCCCTGAACTACTCGATCTGGTCGCTCAACAGCTGAACCTCGACCCGCACCGGCAGCCCGGAGTACGGTGCCCGCTGTGCAGAAACGACACCCGGGATCGGCGACGGAGGTGACCCGTGAGCTGGCCGAGGCCAGCCTCGCCGATGTCGACACCCTGACCGATCGCCTGGTGTCGGCGATCTTCACCGACAACCCGGAATGGACCGACTACGGCAGCGTGCCGCGCGAGGATCTGCGCGAGGGTTGCCGCAATTACCTGATCCGGGTGCTGGAATCGCTGAGCGGCCGGCGCACCGGCACCGACGATGTCGTCGAGGCCATCGCCCGGCACCGCGCCGACCAGGGGGTGCCGCTGGAGGTCATGCTGCGGACCTTCCGGCTCGGCGGCCGCATCGTGTGGGAGGCCCTGCTGGCACGAGCCAAATCCGCCGGCGTCGATCCCGACGTGGTGCCCGATGCCGGCACCGCCACCTGGACGGTCATCGACGAGCTGTCCTCGGCGCTGTCGAGCGCCTACCGAGACAGCGAGCAGGAGCGGGTTCGCCATGACGAGCAGCGCCGTAACGCCCTGATCGAGGATCTGCTGGACCGCCGAGCCGGCGACGTCGGATACGCCAGCCGGGTCGCGCGCGAACTCGACCTGCCCGTCGGCGGCGGCTATCTGGTGGTGGTGACCGACGTCCGCCACGACGGGGCACCCGGCCTGGCCTCACCGCGAAACACGTTGAACGGGATGGGATTCCGCTCGGTTTGGCATTCCAAGGTGGAAACCCGGGTCGGCGTCGTCGCACTCGAGCAGCACGCCGCCGCCGACGTCATCGCGCGGTTGCGCCCCATGGTGCGGGGACGGTCGGCGGCATCATCTGCGGTCGCCGGACTCGCCGATGTCGGGGCGGCCTACGCCGAGGCCGTGATCGCCCTGAGCCTGGTCCCCGCCGGGTCCGCCGAGCTGGCGTGGCTGGACGAACACCTGGCCGAGGCGGCGCTGGTGCGCTCCCCGGATCTGGCCCGACGCCTCGTCGATCGCAACCTGGCCGGTGTGCTGGCGCGGCCCAGCCACGAGCGCGAGGTG
This sequence comes from Mycobacterium sp. NPDC003323, assembly GCF_053589535.1. Classification (NCBI taxonomy): domain Bacteria; kingdom Bacillati; phylum Actinomycetota; class Actinomycetes; order Mycobacteriales; family Mycobacteriaceae; genus Mycobacterium; species Mycobacterium sp. NPDC003323. Next base: position 5,544 of record NZ_JBSFSB010000022.1, on the reverse strand, counting down.
CTGTTGGAAACCCTGATGGTCTGGTTGGAGGAGGACCGCTCGACGGTCAACACCGCCGCCCGCCTGCACTGTCACCGCAACACCGTGCTGAACCGGCTGCACCGGATCACCGAACTGGTGGGCCGATCGCTGCACGGCCGGGCCTCCTATGTCGAGCTGTCGCTGGCCCTGTCCGCACTGGCGATACCGGGGGATCGGGACTGAGATTGGGCAGACTGCCCAATTGATGTGATCGAACGCTGGGCCATGCGGCCATGGTGGCGACCTTCACACCGTTGCAGACTCGACTGCGTGCGTGAATTCGATCTGCTGGTCGTCGGCGGCGGCCCCGGTGGTTATGTCGCGGCCATTCGTGCTGCGCAGCTTGGTCTTTCGGTTGCCGTCGTGGAGAAGGAGCGGCCGGGCGGGGTGTGCCTGAACTGGGGCTGCATCCCCACCAAGGCGATGCTCCGGTCCGCCGAGGTGCTGCAGACCGTGCGCGACGCCGCCGCCTACGGTGTGCGCGCCGACAACGTCGGCTTCGACTACAGCGCCGTGCGGGACCGGATGACCGATGTGGTCACCACCCTCACCGACGGGGTGGCCGGGTTGCTGAAGGCCAACGGTGTCAACGTCATCCACGGGCACGCCCGCTTCACCGGCCCGACCACGGTCGAGATCTGCGATGTGGAGGCCGGTGTGGGGCCGCGCTATGCCGCCGCACCCGGTGAGCGAGTGGACGTGGCGAGCGCCCGCGACGTCATCATCGCCACCGGGTCCGCCCCGATCCCGCTGCCGGTCCCCGGCGCCGACCTGCCCGGCGTGATCACCTCCGACGGCGCGTTCTGCCTGACCAGCGTTCCCGACCGTGCGGTCATCATAGGCGGCAGCGCGGTCGGCGCCGAATGGGCCAGCCTGTTCGCCGCCTTCGGCAGCGACGTCACCGTGGTCGAGATGCGCGACACCCTGGTCCCGGCCGAGGACGCCGATATCGCGGCGGCCCTGAAGCGGTCCTTCGTCGCGCATGGCATCACCGTGCACACCGGGTCCACCGTCACCGCCATCGAACGCACGGACGGCCTGCGGGTATCCGTCAGCGGGCCCACGCCTCATGAAATCGACACCGACATCGTGCTTTTCGGGGTCGGTCGGCGCGCCAACACCGCTGAACTCGGATTGGACACCGCCGGTGTGGCCATCGACGCCCGTGGCTTCATCACCGTCGATGACCAACTGAGGACCAACGTCGAGCACGTCTACGCCATCGGCGACGTCACCGGCAAGGCACTGTTGGCGCACGTCGCCTCCCATCAGGGTCTCACCGCCGCCGAGGTCATCGCCGGCCACGACAAGCGCATCGACTACACCGTGGTGCCGGCGGCCACCTTCACCCACCCCGAGATCGCCAGCGTCGGGCTCACCGAGGCCGCCGCCGTCGCCGCCGGTCACGACATCGTCACCGGAAAGTTTCCGTTCGCCGCGCTCGGCCGGGCCCGAACCTTCGGCGACACCGAGGGTTTCGTCAAGATCGTCGCCGGCAAGCGGCACGGCGAGGTGCTCGGTATGCACATCATCGGCCCGTCGGCCAGTGACCTGATCACCGAGGGTGCGCTGGCCATCACCCTGGAGGCCACCCTCGACGAACTCGCCGACACCATCCACGCTCATCCCACCCTCGGGGAGATCGGGATGGAAGCCGCGCTCGCCGCGCTCGGCATGCCCGTACACATCACCGGAACGAAACGCTGAGGATCCTGCGATGACCGATACGATCGACCGACCCGCGCTCGTGGGCGAAGAGGTGGACACCCTGCGCGGCTACTACCGCCAGATGGTGCTGATCCGGCGCTTCGAAGAGCGCGCCGCCCAGGGCTACACGCAGGCCAAGATCGGCGGCTACTGCCACCTCAACCTCGGCGAAGAGGCCACGGTGGTCGGCCTGATGGCCGCACTGCGCCCCACCGACTACCTGTTCACCAACTACCGCGAGCACGGCTACGCGCTGGCCAAGGGAATCCACCCCAACCGGGTGATGGCCGAGCTGTACGGCCGCAGCACCGGCACCTCCAAGGGTTGGGGCGGCTCGATGCACATGTACGACACCGAGACCCGGCTGCTGGGCGGCTACGGCATCGTCGGGGGTCAGCTGCCGCTGGCCGTCGGTGCCGCGCTGGCCGTCGACTACCGCGGCGGCGACGATGTGGTGATGTGCCAGATGGGCGATGGCACAACGAATATCGGAGCCTTCCACGAATCGCTGAACCTCGCCGCGCTGTGGAACCTGCCGGTCGTGTTCGTGGTGACCAACAACAAGCTCGGCATGGGCACCACCGTGGAGAAGGCATCGGCCGAACCCGAGTTGTACAAGCGCGCCGCGGCCTACCGGATGACGGGGGAGCGGGTCGACGGCACCGATGTCCTGGCGGTCCGCGATATCGCCCGCCAACTGGTCGAGCAGGCCCGCAGCGAGGGTAAGCCCGCCCTGCTGGAGGCGGTCAGTCACCGGCTGCGTGGGCACTCGGTGGTCGACCCGGCCAAGTACCGCGCCGAATCCGCGGTCGCCGCAGCACAAGCCGCCGACCCGGTGGTCCTGTTCAAGGCCCAGCTGCTGGGCTCCGGCGCCCTGGACGACGCCACCGCCGCCGAACTGGAACAGTCCGCCCAGGACGAGGCCGACGCGGCGGTCGCCTTCGCCGACGCCAGCCCACACCCCGATCCGTCCACCCTGTTCGACTACACCTACGCGACACCCGTACCGGGAGAATCGCGCCGGCTGCCCGCCGACCCGCTGTTCTGAGAGGAAAACCGTTGCCCGTCATCAGTTATCGCGAAGCGCTGCGCGACACTCTCCGTGCCGAGATGCAGCGCGACGACTCGGTCTTCCTCATCGGCGAAGAGATCGGCGTCTTCGAGGGGTCCTACAAGATCACCGCGGGCCTGCTCGACGAGTTCGGCGAGAAGCGGGTCCGTGACACCCCGATCGCCGAGGAGGGGTTCGTCGGCGCCGCGGTCGGGGCGGCCATGCTGGGTCTGCGCCCGGTCGTGGAGATCATGACCATCAACTTCTCGCTGCTGGCGCTGGACCAGATCGTCAACCACGCCGCCAAGATCTACGGCATGTTCGGCGGGCAGACCAGTGTGCCCATGGTCATCCGGACCCCCGGCGGCGGTGGACAGCAACTCGGCGCTACCCACTCGCAGAACATCGAGCTGTACTACGCGTTCGTGCCGGGCCTCAAGGTGGTGGCGCCCAGCACGCCCGCCGACGCACGGGCCCTGCTGCAGGCCGCGATCCGCGACGACGACCCGGTGCTGTTCCTGGAGAACCTCGCGTTGTACAACACCAAGGACGAAGTTCCCGAACAGATCGAACCGATCGAGATCGGCAAGGCCGCGGTCCGGCGCGCCGGCACCGATATCACCCTCATCGGGTACTCGCGGATGGCCAAGATCGCCACCCAGGTCGCCGAGCGCCTGCACGACAAGGACGGCATCTCCGTCGAGGTGATCGACCTGCGCAGTCTGCGCCCACTGGACCGCGAAACCCTGATCCGATCGGCCCGCAAGACCGGATGCGTCGTTGTGGCCGAAGATGATTGGCTCACCTACGGGATCGGCGCCGAGATCGCGGCGTCGATCTCCGACGGCGCCTTCGACCACCTCGACGCCCCCGTGCGCCGCGTCGCGGCCGCCGAAGTTCCCCTGCCCTATGCCAAACCGCTCGAGCAGGCCGCCCTGCCGTCGGCGGACTCGCTGTACACCGCGGCCCGCGAGACGCTGGCCGCCGTCGGCCGGCTCTGACACCACCGAGGACCACACATGCCCGAGATCACCATGCCCCGCCTCTCCGACACCATGGAGGAGGGCGTCATCCTGACCTGGCTGAAGAAGATCGGCGATCCGGTCGAGCGCGGCGAGGTTCTCGTCGAGATCGAAACCGACAAGGCCGTCATGGAATTGGAGTCCTACGACGACGGCGTACTGGAACGCCTGCTGGTCGGCGAGGGCGACCGCGTGGCCGTCGGCATCCCGATCGCCGTCATCGGCGACGGCAGCGCGGTGTCCTCCGACACCCCGGCGCCTCAGAGCGCTCCGGTCACCGCGGTCACCGCGCCCACGGCACCCGCACCGAGCGCCGCCCCTGCGCCCGTGGCCGCCGAGCGGACCGACCGGCCCAAGGCGTCCCCGCTGGCCCGCAAGATCGCCGCCGACAAGGGCGTCGACCTGAACACCGTGACCGGAACCGGCCCGGGCGGGCGCATCATCCGCAAGGATGTCGAATCCGTGCCCGCCCCGGCCCCGGCGAGCGCACCGGCGCCGGTCGACGGCGACTCCGAGGTGGTGGCGCTGACCACGTTGCAGCGGGTGGCCGCCAAACGGCTCACCGAGAGCAAGCAGACCGCTCCGCACTTCTACCTGACCGCGGCGGCCGACGTGACCGAGCTGCTGGCCTTCCGCGAGACCGTCAACGCCAGTCTGCGCGCCACCGACGGCCCCAAGGTCAGCGTCAACGACTTCCTGGTCCGCGCCGCGGCGGTCGCGCTGCGCCGTCACCCCGCGGTGAACGTCTCCTTCGGCGGTGACGTCCTGTATCAGCACCGCGGCGTGCACATCGGTGTCGCCGTCGCCGTCGACGCCGGACTGGTGGTGCCGGTGGTCCGCGACGCGGACCGCAAGACCGTCTCGCAGATCGCCACCGACACCAAGGAATTGGCAGGTCGTGCCCGCATCGGCAAGCTGCGCCCCGACGAGATGTCCGGCGGCACCTTCACCATCTCCAACCTCGGCATGTACGGCATCGAGCAGTTCGCCGCGGTGATCAACCCGCCCGAGGCCGCCATCCTGGCCGTCGGCGCGGCGAGCGAGGAACTGCGCCTGATCGACGGCGAGGTGGTGGCCCGCAGGATCCTGCGCCTGACGCTCTCGGCCGACCACCGTGCCATCGATGGCTCGACCGGCGCACAGTTCCTACGCGACCTGACCGCACTGCTGGAAAACCCGCTGCAACTCGTCGTCTGAACGAAGGCACCATGACCGTCACCCGTAAATCTCAGCTCCCCGTGCTCAGTCCCGTCACCGAGCGCTGGGACTGGCAGCTGGCCGCACGCTGTCGCGATGAGGACCCGGCGGTGTTCTACGGGACCGAGAATGAGCATCGCCGGCTCAAGAAGAAGCGCCAACAGCACGCCAAGTCCATCTGCGCGCAGTGCACCGTGGTTGCCGAATGCCTGCGGCACGCGGTCAACCACCATGAACGGCACGGGGTCTGGGGCGGACTGACCGAGGCCGAGCGCGGCCATGTGGATCGGAGGCCGAGATGACCGTGGTACCCGAGGGCCGTAAGTTGCTGCGCCTTGAGGTGCGCAATGCCGAGACGCCGATCGAGCGTAAGCCGCCGTGGATCAAGACGCGGTTGCGCACCGGCCCGGAGTACACCGAGCTGAAGAGCCTGGTCCGTCGCGAGGGTCTGCACACCGTGTGCGAGGAGGCGGGTTGTCCCAACATCTATGAATGCTGGGAGGACCGCGAGGCGACCTTCCTCATCGGCGGGGAGCAGTGCACCCG
>NZ_JBSFSB010000021.1:0-78519 GCF_053589535.1 Mycobacterium sp. NPDC003323 | reverse complement strand
CTTGTTCGATGCCATGTCGTTGTCGATTCTTCCTTGCCCGGAGACCGGGCAACAGAGTCCCACAACGACTGGACCACTACGACGGGCTCACCTCACACCGAGCAGGCAGCCATAATACTGCGGAAGCAAGGTAATCTGGCGGCGGAAATTGCGCTTCTGGAACGCTTTCTCGGCGCTTGTCCCAACGACCGGCCGCAAGTGAGCATTGCCGAGCGCCTTGTGAATGCACGCGCCAAACTAGACCGGAGCAAGTAGTGATTCACGCCCGCGGGAGCCCTACACCTTCAGCACCCGCGGATCCTTGCCGCGATGTCGCGGCTGAAAGCGGTAGTCCATTTACTGCTTAGGGCTGATCAAACAGTGTGGCCGCAGCGGACAGCCGGCCGCACTTGGTTATCGCTCTCGTAATCGCAACGTAGAGCACACAGTGGTCGTCCTCCAGCTCTTCGAGACCAGATGCGAGGAGATCTGCTTCGTTGTCGGTGAGATAGACACCGACTCGGGGCCACTCTCCACCTTTCGCCTGGTGGACAGTCAGCCCAGGGATCAAGTCCGGTTCAAGCAGTCGCACTCGCAGCGCCGAAAGCTCTTCAAAGCGGAATGCTTCCTGATTCGGCTTCAATCGCGACGGCTTCCTCCTCCTGCCGAAGCCCCTGGCTGCCGTGCGAAGTCGGTCAAGCACCACGTCTGCGTCCTCCCCTGCCACCAGGTCATCGAGCAGTGGAACCATGCAGGTCTGCTGTACTTCAGGCACTTCGGACGCATCAAGACCTAACTGCACAAGTGCAGCTGCCCGACCGAACGAATGCCGCTCAAGTCGAGACCATGTCACTGTGTCCAACAGGAGGTTGAGAACGGCATCGGTAGCGTTTGATATTGATCGGAAAGCCAGCGGAAGCACGTTGGGGCCGGCCAACCACAGGTCTTTCCATTGGCGCGCCAGTGCAACATCAACGTCACGGCTTTGGATTTGTGGGAGCGTCACGGGCAGACCATCTCGCAGATCTTTGGCGAGTTGCGGCATCTGATCGCCCTTGAATCGGAACGACTGTGACTGCGGGTAGGGTGTGAAACCTTCATCGAGAAGAGAGGACACCTTATCGGGTGTGGCGCCTCGCCAACCATACAAGGCTTGTCTCGGATCACCGACTAGCGAGATTCCCAACGCCCCGGCGACGCCGAGCCGCGCGACGTGAAGGTCCAACTCTGCCGCATCGTAGATCTCATCGATGATGATCTCGCGAAATACATCGGAGAGCCATGTCTTTACGAAGTCAACGGCGTGCTGGGCGGCGAAGGCATCTGAGAGAACGCTCCTTACATCGTCATGACTGCAGAAACCGGACTCAAGTATTGCATTGTGCTGAGCGACGTTTCCGATCCCGGACGTGGGAACCTGCACTCGCGTGCCTTTGGATACAACTGTTCCACCTCCTCTGAGCTTCGCGATGCGCCGGTAACTGCCTGCCAGCAGCCAGCGGTGCCCCTTGAATCCCCGATAGTCGTCGACGACCTCAATTTCCTTCAAAGAGTTCGGCCACTGGATTATTTTTTCGGCCAGGAGGACATGCATAATGTGGACGTGGAGTTGATCGAAGGTCATGACTCTGTGGGGAAACGTCACGCACTGCGAACCCCATCGTCCTTCAATTCGTCGTGACAAGACTCCAGCTGCGGCACGCGTGAAGCTCAAACCCAAGACACCTCGACCATCGCTCCTGCTGTAGCGCAGGTAGCCGAAGCGTTCAGCGGCGATCGTAGTCTTGCCGCTGCCGGGTACGGACACCACGTTGATGAGCTTTTTGGCAGACGCTGCGGCAGTCGCCTGCTCGTCAGTGAGACGGATCATCGTCTTAGTGCCAACGCCTCACACCTCTTGAACGGTTTGGCCGGTCTCATCTTGCGGGTCGCCGTCCCTTAGCCACGTGTACGCCGCCGCTAGGTGCTCGGGAACGTAGACGTCCGCGAGTTGTCGTTGCATCTCGCTGGCCAGGGTCAATGCAAACTTGCCCTTGATCCTGGGTTGCGATGCGAACAACTCATCGATGCCATCTAGGTCGAGTGGATCGGGGACTGAAACATTTAAGCGTTGAAGAGCACGTTCGAAAAGTCCTTCGTTCCCCGAGACCATTGACGGCTCCAACGTCGGGCGTGACCAGAAGAAGCGCGCTGTAGCGGCGTCTAATTGTTGATGCCAGGCCGGCGGTTTCGGATCGGGCAGCGGATCCCCGCGGCGATCGGTATCGGCTATCGCCGCTGCGCGGTGAACAAGCTCGAAGCCCGGTGTTGCAACTAGGCGTATCGGCCATGGACCGACTTTGTGGCCAACGATCACGATGGACAGAGCGTCGATGAAAGCCTGGCGCTCGGGGTCGCCAAGTGCCCAGGCCCTCCCGACAATACGCAGTAGAGCAGCTTCCGTAACACCCTCCACGATGAGAAGGTGATCGGCGAAGAGCGAAGCAGACCGTTCCGCATCAAGGTGTAGCCGCGTTTGATCGAAAAGCGCTTCTCGCACTGTTGGCTTCATCGGTATTGCGTTGAGGGTACGCGCGACGGTACGGCGCTCCTTGTCGAGCCGGATGATGACAAGCTCTGCAGGGTCGCACGCGGCAACTATCTCGCTCGAATGCGTTGTGACGATCACTTGCAAGTCTTTTCGGACGCTTGCAACCTGGCGAAGGTAGCGGATGAGGCCACACTGCAGCTGCGGGTGTAGGTGAGCCTCCGGCTCTTCGATCATGACAGTTGCATGGAAAAGGTCGGGAAAGAACGAATCTTGATCGGCCTCCGCTGCTGTAGCGGCTTCATGCAGTCGCACACGTGCCGCGTCGGCGTCGCCCTCCGCCGTTGGCACGGGTGAATCCGCCGCTTGGGTGAGCCCGTCATCGGCGGCCTCGGTGGGCTCGCGCTCGTCCGCTGGATCGGGTATGCCGGCAAGGGTCACGGCGATGTGGAGCAGATTCACGTAGCCAAGGCTCGACGCCTCGAGACGGCGCCCCGCTTCAGGTGATGGCGTCGTCGCGAGTAGTAGTTCCAGAACACGCGCGAGGTATGTGTCGTCTACTGTTTGAGTTCCGACGAATGGGAAGTGCTCGCTGACCCCCGTGGTGATGGTCGAGAGGTTTTCTGCGATACGTCCCTGCACATCAACGATAAGTTGATGCGCGGTAACGGAATTAAGCATCTCTTCAGCTAGGCTGCGAAGTTCATTGAGCGCTCCGCGTCCGGTGCGTCGAAGCTGCTCTGCTCGCAGGAGTTCGAGCAATACCTGCGCATCGCGCCGCGAAAGCTCGTCCACCGGATTGCGTAGAGCCGGAAGGTACACGAGTCTCACGTTGTCATGTCCCTCTGTTCCGTCGATCACGCTGCCTGCTCTGACTCGGCCGAGAGAGCGTTCGAGGGGGCGCGACCATCGAGGGGCGGCGAATCCAGACTGCTTCAACGCGTTCCCAAGTGCACCCTCGTTCTCCGCGTCATCGTCGAATGAGTACTCGATCGCGACGCTCCTCGGTGGCACTCCGAGCGTGGCAGCGTCCACCTGCGCGGGGCGTGGGAATTTATGCCGATGCGCATGAACAATGGACTCATTGATCGTGGTCTTACCTGCTCCATTCGCTCCGAGCAAAACGCTAAACCGGCCCGTGAATTCGCACGTCAGTGGTGCGGTCGCTGCCGCTCGGTACCCCTGTACATCGACACGCTTCAGATACATACGCTATGTACTCTCCATCCTTCGTAATGAGTCGAGACGCCTGTGCACGTAGGAGAAAAGTGAGTATGCGTCGTAGAAATCTTTAATGCTCTCTGGGTGATCGATGCGCGTTGTGTGGGCTCGCGGGTTACGGAAATGTCCGTGAATGCCTATCAGCAGATTCTTGAAACCACGATGCTCACTAACCTCGGATTCTGTGCTCATCGTATTGATCGACCAAAGTGGTCTCTCGCGGCCGCTCCCGAATACACCGTCGTAAAGAGCGGCGCCGTCTCCCGCAAGGCGTGAGATCCGACGGACTCTGCTCGGAATACTTTTGGCTCCTTCCGTGGTTGCGTGGAACAGCGACTTGGCGATCAACTCTTCGTCGCAGTAGTTCAACAGCTCTGCGTGGACGTGACGCCTCCGCAGTTCTGTTTGGAGGCGACCAGCTAGGGCCGCAGCCTCCCGAAGCGTCGATGCGCCCTTAGCTGGCCCAAGTTTGCCTTGCTCATTAACACATCGGTCGTGGAATACAAGGAATTCATTAAGTTGATCGCGAAGATCGTCGAATCTCTGCGGGTTGCCGACAAATCGGTCAGGACTCATCGCGCGTGCTAGGAAAGCGCTGACAACGTTTCCTGCGTGTTGGCGATGCTGAGACTCCATTAAGGCTGAAAATAGCGATTGGCGTTTATTGAGCGCGCTGTCTCGGGGCAGAGCACGTACGGATTGTAGTAAGTGATCGATCTCGGAACCCGTAAGGCCTGGCGGGCCTGTCTGCGCCAGTATGTCGCACATGCCGCGAACGAACCGGTCAGAGAACACCGGGATCCGGTGCACCGCGCTCTCGTCTGGCACGTCAACCTCCCCCGGACGAGAGGCTACCTTGACAAAGGTTCAGTGAACTGAAGGAAACGCGCATCCACGATTGGCTCCGTGAAAGCAGACTGTTGCCGCCAGGCAACTACCATTCAGCGGCAGTCGAGGCCTACCTCGCCAAGCAGCGGCAGCGCGAGCGCTGATCGCGGAGGTCTGTCGGTTCAGTTTTCCGCGGAAAACTGAGCTCCTCGCTGGACCCAATAGGCAGAGCCGTGCCTACGATCGATAGTCGCTTCGTCGCCTACCGCCCGGCTGATCAGCCGTCACCGGTAAGCCGCGCAGGCACTTCAGTGCGGAACCTCGTCCAAGCCGTTCATCGCGAGAGTCTGCGTCATCGCGGCGACGACGCGATCGGCGGGCCAGTCGTCGGGCGCGGAGATCAGGGTTCCGCCGGCCAGCTCGCTGACCGACAGACCTTCCGCGGACTGGGTGATGGTGCCGACTTCGGTGCTGATCCAGGTGCGGTAGCCGATGCCGATCTTCCAATTGCCGCGCCGCGCTGCGCTATTGGTGGCGGCGTCGGTGAGTTTCAGTGTCGCCGGCTGCCAGGTGGAGGCGACGGCGGCACACAATGCGTCAGCGGCTTGGCTTGTAAAGGTTTCCGGAATCGACTCGCGGACATCCACGTTGAGGTAGTGCCCTGGCGCTCGCCCCCCAACTGTGCTTGGCAAAACCCTCGGGGCCGAGTTCAACCAGCTTGTTCTTCGAGCCCGGCGGTGGCTCCACGGAAAGATCACAGGTGGGCAGCTTGTCCTGCGGATACACCCTGATCCGGTCCCGGTGCGGCGAGTTCACCGTGACATCGGCCAGGTAATTGAGGATCTTGGTGCCCCGGTCGGCGCTCGCGCGCGCTGTCAGCAGCGCGGGGTGTTCGTCGATGAAGCTGGTGGTGATGCGCCCTGCCATGAAGTCGGCGTCGTCAAGGACCGCCTGCAGGAATGGGATGTTGGTAGACACACCGCGGATGCGGAATTCGGCAATCGCGCGCCGGGCCCGGCGCACAGCGGTGGCGAAATCGGCGCCGCGGCAGGTCAGTTTGACCAGCATCGAGTCGAAGTGCGCGCTGACGTCGGCGCGACTAGGGCGCCGCCGTCCAGGCGGATGCCCGCACCGCCGGGTGACCTGTAGGTGCTGATCCGGCCGGTGTCGGGACGGAACCCGTTCGTTGGATCTTCGGTGGTGATGCAACACTGCAGTGCCGCGCCGTGAGGGACGATCTTTTCCTGGCTCAGCCCGAGATCGGCCAGCGATTCACCGGCAGCAATCCGCAACTGCGCGGACACCAGATCCACATCGGTGATCTCCTCGGTCACCGTGTGCTCCACCTGGATGCGCGGATTCATTTCGATGAAGACGTGGTTGCCCCGCTCGTCCAGCAGAAACTCGACGGTGCCCGCGAAGGTGTAACCGATCGTTCGGGCGAACGTTACCGCATCCTGACAGATACGTTGCCGCAGAATGGGATCAAGATTGAAGGCGGGCGCGATCTCGATCACCTTTTGGTGGCGACGTTGCAGTGAGCAGTCCCGTTCATAGAGGTGAATGACGTTGCCGTAGGTGTCGGCCAGGATCTGCACCTCGATGTGGCGGGGGTTGATGACGGCCTGCTCCAGAAAAACGGCCGCGTCGCCGAATGCCGACTCTGCTTCCCGGCTGGCGGCTTCGATGGCTTCGCGCAGCGCAGCAGGTTCGGCGACCCGCCGCATTCCTCGGCCGCCGCCACCGGCCACAGCTTTGACGAACACCGGGAACTGCATGGCATGCGCGGCGCGCAGCAGCTCCTCGACATCAACTGAGGGATCTGTGGATGCCAGCACCGGCAGTCCCGCAGCTTTCGCCGCGGCGATGGCCCGTGACTTGTTGCCGGTCAACTCCAGAACATCGGCGTTCGGGCCGACGAAGATGATCCCAGCCGTGTCGCAGGCCGCCGCCAGGTCCGGGTTCTCCGAGAGGAAGCCGTAACCGGGGTAGATTGCATCCGCACCGACGGCCACCGCGGTGGCAACGATCTCAGACACCGACAGATATGCCCGCACCGGATGGCCGACCTCACCGATCTGATAGGACTCGTCAGCCTTGAGCCGGTGCACTGAGTTGCGGTCCTCGAACGGGTACACCGCGACTGTGCCGATGGCCAGCTCGTACGCGGCGCGAAATGCACGAATGGCGATCTCGCCGCGGTTGGCGACGAGGAGCTTGGTGATCACAGATTCTCCTGGGAACGGGTGTATGGACGGTGACTCGCGAGATGATGAAAGCCCGACCTACGCGCAGTGCGAGATCTCACCGAGCGTGATGCCAGCCAAGGCAATTCACCTTGCAGTCAACGAGATGATGTGTTGAGCTCGCAACACCACCGGATGGTCGATCATTGCGCCATTGACGGCGGTGGCTCCGCCGTCACGCGCGGCCGCTGCGAGGACGCTTCGTGCCCAGTCCAATTCGTCCGGTGTTGGTGCCAGTGCCTGGCGGACAGGTCGCAGTTGCGCAGGGTGGATGCACAGCTTGGCACCCATCCCGATACGGCGGGCGTAGGCGGTGTCATCACCGACGCGCTCTAGGTCGGTGATGTTGGTGGTGACACCGTCGATCGGCGGTGCCAGTCGTCCGATCGACGATGCCAGTGCGACCCGTGACCGGGCGTAAAGCAGTGCTTCGCGATCGTCGGGGTCCACCCCGAGCTGTGCGCCAAGATCGATGCTGCCGAAGGCCAGTCGGTGCACGTGAGGATCTGTGGCGAGGGCCACGGCTTGGTCGACGCCGCGGGCAGTCTCGACGAGGGCGATTACGTCGATGTCTGGGTACCGCGCCGCCATTTTCTCAATAGGCCCGCCGTCTTCGGCTTTCGGAAGCATCACCGCGGTGCGGCAGCTAGTCACCATGTCGACGTCCTCGCAATGCCAGGGGGTGTCGCTGCCGTTGATACGCACCATCGCGGGCCCTGCGTGCCTGAGCCATTGCCGGGCGTGTTCACGGGCTGCGGTCTTTTCCTCCTCTGGCACTGCGTCTTCGAGATCGAGGATGACGACATCAGCGCCGGCGCGGGCGGCTTTGTCGAAGCGGTCGGGCCGATTGGCGGGCACGAACAGAAAAGTCTGTGCGCTGGCCAGCATGTCTGACTGCGTCGTCATGCCAACTCGGCCCGCGCGGTGGCGTGTTCGCTTCCGTGGCCTGACACCACTGAGAGCCGAACGAGGTTGCCGTCTGGGTTCCCCTGCACGGCTACCGCGTCGCCGAGGAATACCGGTTTCACCAAACGAAACTCCAAACAGCGGACTGTGCGATCGGGCGCGTTACGTCGAAGAAGTTCGGCCATCTGAAGCGCAAGCAGAGGCCCGTGCACCACGAGCGCGGGAAAGCCCTCTACCCGGGTCGTATAGGCGTGGTCGTAGTGGATGCGGTGAGCATTGGCGGTGAGAGCGCTGAACCGAAAGAGCAGGGGTGCGGTGGTCTCAAGGCGCCGGAACCAGGGCTGCTCTGGCTGGCTCAGCGGCGCAGTGTTCGGCTCGAACTCGGTGGCATTGCCGTCGTCGCTGCGGTAAACCAAGTCTTGTTGCTCGGTCACACATTGCTCGCCGTCTTGCCAATAGACGTGTTCGACCGTGACGAATAGCAGTTCGCCGCTGCGCCCCCGTTTGAGGGCGGTGGCGGAGATGCGCGATTCGCGATCGACGCGTGCGCCGATGCGCAGCGGCGTGTTCACACTGAGCCTGCCGCCGGCAAACATGCGGCGACGGGCGGGGATGGGCGGCAGAAAGTGCCCGCTACGGGGGTGGCCGTCGCTGCCCAGCTCCTGGGTTGCAGGCCATTCGGGGAAGTACGCCCACTGCCACAGGGGCGGCAATTCAGCACCGTCATGGAGGTGTTCGTCGAGATCCAGCGTGGCGGCGAGGTTGTGTGCGCGGGAAGCGTCGATTACATCGGTGGCGCGGGTCGGCTGAGGATCCCAACCGGACACGAAGCTGCCCAGATCGTTGCCAGTACGTGGGGTGCTTGTCATGCCTTGTCTCCGAGGTGTTTCAGGCCGCGGCGGTCACCGAGTTGACCGCGTGAGGCCAGATTCAGCTTCGGCGGCCGAAGCCAACAGGTGAAGGTATGCGCGGGGTGCAGTTGGCGAGCCGTGCAAACGTGGCTGAAAGCAACCCGCCCAAGTTGTACGTACAAGTAGGGACGATATCCCGCGAAAGGCGCCAGCGTCAAACCGGCAACGTTCCCACCAAACCTCCTACCGACCAGTAGTATAGGACGCCAATCATTGGTTCGCTGGCGGCCATTTCCGAACGGAACGACAATGATCAACTCATACGGACAACATGTGGGTACGTGTCCACCGACGTTGCGCCCTTCGCCGTTGATTGTCATGAACTCACGGCGCCGCCGAGCATCCCCGCGGCCAGACGCCGGGAGTCAACTCAGCAACCGTAAGTAGGGTCTGGTCTGACTGTATGGTGTCCGACGAGCGCGTCGTGAGGGCCGGGAAACGCAGGCAGGTGGGGATTCGCGCCGTTGGTGCCCGACATTTCCTAGCGACGGCGGTCCCGGTGACGAGCTGCTCAGCCTCGGTGGTGGGGGATAGGCTGCAGGATTCGAGGGCGTGACCCACGTCCGTGCTCAGGGCGGAAGGAGAAGCAGTGCCAGCGGCCAATCCGGCGCCCTCACCTCGCACTCCGGCATATCGCGAACTCGCGGAGAAATTGCGCGCCGACATCGACGTTGGGGTGTACTCGGTCGGCCACAAGATGCCGTCCGAGAACGTCCTGCAATCCCGATACAACGTCAGCAGGCACACCGTCCGCGAAGCGTTGCACATCCTGCTCAACGACGGTCTGATCTACAAAGTTCAGGGCAGCGGCACCTACGTTGGCGGGCACCGCCACGACGGCAATGACCGCTATATCCGATCTATCGGTTCACTCGACGAGCTGACCGTGTGGCCGAACACCGACACCGAGGTGATCGAACCCTTCACCGTCGTCGTCGAGCCGTCGGTGGCTGCGCGGATGGAACTGCCCTACATCGAGGTGAGCCGGGCAATCGTCCGCCGGCGCTTCGAGCAGCAGCCTTTCGCCCTGACGTATCACTATCTCGCCCCGGAATTGGGATCCCAACTCTCCGCCATCGGCGCACCTGCGCTGGGCGAAGGAACTGTGATCGGCGCTGCAGGGAAATTTCTTACCAAGCCGATCATGGGTGCGCGCCAGGAGATCACTGCCATGATCGCCCAAGAACCCCAAGCGGCATTGATCGGGTGCCGCGCCGGTGATGCGATTCTTCTTATCGAGCGGCTGTACTACGACGCCGAGGGCAAGTACATCGAATTGACCTCATCGCATTTCAATCCGCGCCGCTACACCTACCGGCAAGACGTCCGCAGGCGTGCCACCTGATGTGTCAGCGGCAGCGACGAATGTTGACCGGCCGTTGTCAACCGGACTGTCGCCTTCGCCGAGACGTCGCAGGCCCGCCACCGCATGCGAGGGCGGTCAGGTCGACGGAAGTTGCCCGAGCTGCTGAAGCACCGAGTAGAGGTTTGCGACACCCCAGTGATCGGTGATCTTGCCGTCGCGAACCCGCATAGCGTCCACCGTTTCGAAAGCCACCGGAGTCCCGGTGGGCGCAATGCCGAGAAAGTCGCCCTCGTGCGTTCCGTGATACACCTTGAAGGTTGTCACGATGTCCCCTTGGACTGTCTGCCAATGAATTTCGGGCCGAAAGTCCGGGAACGCCGCCCTCAAACGCTTGTAGAGAACCAGTACGCCCGCCTTGTCTGCGGTCGTCCCCGGCTGCGGTGTGTGATCGACGAAGTTCTCGTCGAACAACTCATCGAAGAGAGCGAAATCGCCCCGGCCCTGCACCTGCTCGGTGTTGCGACGCACCACAGCTTTATGGGCTTCCGCCGCACCGTCCTGAGTGTTGGCCTGTGCATGCTGGTCGTGTTGTGCCATCTTCGTACTCACCTTCTGTCGTGGTTGAGAGAATGCTCGTGCTGCGAGCATTCCGGTGTCGCCTGGATTGGCGTCGCCGCGGGATGGGGCTCGGCTCACGCCTTCATCCGAAGTACCCGTTTGCCGGTCACTCGCCGGGTTCCGACGTCGCGGTAGGCCTGCCGGACATGGTCGGTAGTGAACTGATACACCTCGGCGATCGGCACCGTGATGTCGCCACGGGCGACCAGCTCGGCCAGGGCGGACCACACCTGCGCAGTGTCGGCCTGTTCCTGAGCCTCGGAGTGCACGCCGTAGCGGCGCACCGCGTCGTGGTCGATCAGGGTGTTGATGCGGTGAGGGTCGACTCCCAGATCGACCGCCATCGCGACGTTGCCGCCGCCGAAAGTATCGATGAAGCTGTCGATGCCACCAGGGGCAAGCACGCGAAGCTGACGTGCCAGGTCCGGTCCATACTGCACCGGACGGATACCCAACGCCGCCAGCCGCTCGAAATTGTCTGCACTGCACGTCCCTATCACGTCCGCACCCCGCAGTTTGGCGAGCTGGCACGCATAGATCCCGACACCACCGGCGGCCGCGGACACCACGACAGTCTCGCCTGCCTGCGGGTCGACCGCCGACACCGACGCCCAGGCGGTGGCGCCCGCTCCGGCGACAGTGGCGGCTACTTCCCATGAGAGAGCAGTGGGCTTGAGGGCTACCCGTTGCGCGCCCAGTGCGACATATTCCGCCTGCGCGCGGCGAGGGGAGAATCCGAGCACCTCGTCACCGACCTTCAGATAGGTGTCGCCCCCTCCTAATGCGACCACCCGCCCGGCGAAGTCATTTCCCTGGCCTTCCGGAAAGAGCGCCGGCCACCTGTCCGCGTAGCGTCCTTCGCGGATGCCGATCTCACCGGGGTTGGTGGCGGCGGCGACTACCTCGACCAGGACCTCTGCGAACGCCGGCACCGGGCGGGCAACGTCTGTCACCTCGAGTACCTCTGGGCCGCCGTAGCGGGTGAATCTGACTGCTTTCATCACAGCTGCCCGGGTGGCGCGTAACGGTAGAAGTGCGGACCCAGCTGGGCAGCCAATGCTCGGGTCAGCCCGGCACTGTCCTCCAATAGCCGGGCGCCTGGGTCCAGTGGGCCGACATACGCTGGTGCGAAACCGGCGTCGACACTGAGTGTCTCGGCGTAGCGGCGCGCATCGTCGTCGGCGGCGTACAGATTGCTCGGTGGGACCCGCTGCCGGCCGATCTCTGGGTAGGCACTGGCAAAGTTGGTCGAAAATGCCTTCGCGGTGGGTCCGCCGATGATCGACTGAATATGATGCGACAACGAGCGGAAGTCGTCGTGACGGTCTGTGTATATGTTGCAGGCGTCGATGGTCGGCTGACCGGCCAGACCGCTGATCGAATCAAGAGCTTCCCCGATGTGGGCGGCCGCAACCGCGACGACGATCACGTCTGCAGAGCCCGCGTCACCACCGTCACGCCCCAGCAAGCTCACCTGGTGGCCCCGATCACTCCACAGCCGACCCAGTCCACTACCCACGTTGCCTCGCCCGATCACCGTCACCCTCATGGAGTGTCCTTTCTGTACAGAGTTTGAAAAGTACACCGGTGCGATCACGGTGTAGCACTGGACTCGGCCGGCACTGTCAGCCGATGTTGTTTGCGTGCAGCATGTCTTGGCAATCTCCGTAACCCACTCGGCCGTTCGGCAACGTCCACCGCATGAAGGTCAGGTTGGCGTGCAGCATCGGCCAGTAGGGCACGGGCAGGCTGCTCACCGCGGTGCCCTGCAGCAGCCAGATCTCATCGTGGTGGTCCCGCAATTCGATCGTGATTGTCACGGGGTGGTCGGGAAAACCGTGGGCGTACTGCGTGACCTGACGCACCGATCGGAGCTGCCGCAGCTGACCGTCAACGGCGACGTAACCCCATTGCAGTGCCTGAACGGACATCTCGGTGGTGTCCTCGGCGACGATGAGGAAGGCGAGGTCCTCCCCGAAGATCGGGGCTGACCAGGTGTGCCTACGGAAAGGCGCGTCTTCACCGCGGGTGACCTGAAAGGACCGATTCCGGGTGAAGTACCCGGCGACGGTGTGCTCACGCCCGTTTAGTCGCAGCGAACCGGATGTGCGCATCGGCTGGGTGAAGTTCCCTCCTCCAGGTTTTCCGGCTGGTTCTGCAATTGCATCCCACTGAACGGCGAACTCGACATCGGTTGTAGGAGAGCAATATTCAACGGAGATTCGGCGAAACGGCTCGATTACTGTGACGTGGACGCCGGTGGGATAGCGGACATCGTCGAGGTTGGACTGTGGACACGGTAAGTAATTGCGATAATCGAGATGGTCTGCCTCGCCCATCCAGCGGGCGAATGTCGACCAAATCGCCACGCCGCCACTGAGCACTCCCGGTTGGGGATGTATCCAGTGATAGATCAGGCAGTCGATGCCGGCGTCGGGTACCGAGAAGCCGAAGTATGAAGTCTCGGTGGCCGTATGTCCTTCGGCGGAGGGCCCGAGTAGTTCGGCATCGAGCGGGACGGGCGAGAACTCGTTGAGGTCAGCGGCGGCCATCAACGGGCCACCCGCCGGGCCCAAGCGTCGACACCGATGGCGAGCAGCAACACCAGACCTGTCGCGATCTGCTGGTAGAGCGGTTCGACGCCGAGCAGGTTGAAGCCGTTCTGCAGCAGTGCCAACAGGGCCACTCCGGCCACGGTGCGCCAAACCGCACCTTCGCCACCAGCCATGGAATTGCCACCGATCAGCATGGCAGTCCACACGTTGTACGCCATGGCAGTGCCCGAGGACGTCCCGGCGCTCATGCTGCCACTGCTGACGAGTACCGCGCTTATACCAGCAGTCATACCTGCAAATACAAAGGCGAACAGACGAACTGGTCGAGTGCGGATGCCGGCGAGGCGCGCCGCCTCCTCATTACCTCCGGTGGCATAGAGATACCGCCCGGTGGTCGTTTTGCTGAAGATGAACCACGTCGCCACCACAACGGCCAAAAAGCACCACACCGGTACCGTGACGCCCAAGGGCCTGGCCAGCGCAAACGCATAATCGGGGTCGGTCGCGATCTGTACGGTTCCGCCCGTCACCGCGACAGCAGCACCACCGAAGACGATGGAGGTGGCCAGCGTCGCGACGAAGACATTCATGCGCCCGTATGTACCAAGGACGCCGTTGATCGCCCCCAGCACCGTCCCGGTCACGATGCCGGCGACTATGCCCAAAGGCACCGATCCGGCTGCTGCGACGGTGACCGCGGCAATACCGGCCACGACATACATCGCGCCGGTAGACAGATCGAAGCCCGCGGTCAGCAGGATGGCAGATGCGCCGAGTGCCATGATGCCGACCGGTGCCCATTGGGTCGCAACGTTCATCAGGTTCGGCAGTGACAGAAAGGCCGGCGAGGTGAGCGCCAACGCCAGGAACAGGGCGACCACGGCGCCGAGGACGCCCAGGTCACGTACTTGGCCGAAATGTATTCCCCGGGAGCGTCTTTGCGTGTCCGGGACGGGTTCTGAGCGGCTGTGTTGAAGAGCATCGCTGGTCATCGTGAATCTTTCGTCGGAGTGCCGAATGCGGCGGTGAGTATCTGTTCATGGGTAGGCGAAGTCAGCTCGGCAGCGATGCGGCCGCGGTTCATTACCAGAACGCGGTGCGACATGCCGATGACTTCATCGAGATCGCTGGAGATCAGGAGGATGGCGCAGCCCTGCTTGGCCAGGTCGCACAGGATGTCGTAGAGGACACGCCGAGACCCGATATCGACGCCACGCGTGGGCTCGTCGACGATGAGAGCCGCGGGGTGGCGGGCGATCCAACGTCCGACGATCGCTTTTTGCTGGTTGCCGCCGGAGAGATGGCGGATACGTTGCGCGGGATTGGGAGGGTGAACAGCGCACCGCCGCATCGTGTCGTTGACCAAAGCATGCGCGCGCTTTCGGCGTATCACCCCCCACCGGCTGACAAGGTCCAGCGAGGTCATCGAGATGTTGTCTGCCGTACTCCACATCGGCACGATGCCTTCGTCGCGACGGTTCTCGGATACGAATGCGATCCCCGCGGACACCGCAGCCCGGATTGATCCTGGACGGAGATCTTGGTGCCGTACTTGGACGGTGCCACGGTGCGGGCGGTCTGCACCGAATACCGCACGGGCCAGTTCGGTGCGGCCACTTCCGGCGAGTCCTGCCAGGCCTACGATTTCGCCGCTGCGCACGTGAAAGGTGCAGTCGGAAATTGCTCCGGCACGGGAAAGCCCGGCTACTTCGAGCACTGTAGGTGCCTCCGGTGAAGGAGATTGGCGAGCGGGAAAGGCGGCGTCCAGTGGACGCCCCAGCATGCCGGTGATCAGCGATTGCGAGGACTCTGCGGAGGTGGCGGCAGTCCGCACTCGGCGTCCGTCGCGCAGGATCGTCACAGTGTCTGCCACTCGCAGGACTTCATCTAGGAAGTGTGAGATGAACAAGATGGTGACACCGCGATCGCGCAGCGTGCCCAGCAACTGGTGGAACCGGGAGGTCTCCTCAAGGCCGAGCGCGGCGGTCGGCTCGTCGAGAATGATGAATGTCGATCCCCGCGCCAGTGCTCGCAGTATCTCAACTTTCTGTTGCTCAGCAAGGGTCATATCGCCGACCCGCATCCGCTCTGGAACGTGAAGTCCGGTCTGACCCACGAGCTCAACAAAACGTGATTCCACGGCCTGCCGACGGACGACGCCCAGGGTGTGCGCCTCATGTCCGAGCATCACGTTTTCGGACGCTGTCATAGACGGCACCAGCGAGATCTCCTGGTGGACGTAGGCGATGCCATGTTCGAGGCCTCCTCTGGGCGTTCTGTAATGCACCCGTGTGCCGTTGACCGCGATGTCGCCTTGATCGCGAAGGGTGCTGCCAGCCAGTATTTTCCCGAGTGTCGACTTGCCTGCACCGTTCTCACCGACCAAAGCGTGGATGGTCGCTGGCAAGATGTCGAGGTCCACCGCGTCGAGCACCGTCGTGGTGCCAAACGTCTTGGTCAAGCCACGGATCGCGACGTGCGGATCGGCGCCGCTCATCGTCTGATCCGGTCACAGGTGATCGCCAACATCTCGGCGTGTTCGAATGTGCCGTCGAGCACGACATCTGCGCGCGAGCTGGGCTGCTCGCGCGCAATGTAATCCGACTCGTGAGTGATGCATTGCTGACGGTGGGGCGCGTACGTGGGCCAATCCCAGCGCTGTTCGACTCTGCGCTGACAGATCGGCAGCGGCACGTCGACCCAGACCGATGCCGCGAGATAAGGACGAACATGGCGGGCGCCGGCTCCAACGCCTTCGATGACGAGGCGGTTTGTCCAACTCACATCCCGCGCTCCCTGGTATTCGAGCGTTTCCCAATTCATGACCGGATATCGCCCGTTGAGACCGTGAGCCAACGGTTCCAGGACGCACTCAACGATGAGTTCTGGGCCCGGTTCCATAGCCTCCCATCCAGGTAACAAGTCATCGAAGTGAACCAGGTCGGCACCGGCTTCCCGCGCCAACCGCTCGCCGATCGTCGATTTCCCGGAGCCCGAGCGGCCGTCGACAGCTACCACCCGAACTGCGCCTGCCAACTCGCCAGGCGGGTGGGCGAATAGCCGTACTGCCAGGTCTGCAGCCGAGATCATGCGATCGCCAGGCCGGTCAGTTCCAGCATCCATTCTGGGCGGCCGAGTACTTTTGGCACACAGAAGATTCCAGTCGGTCGGACTCCCCACTTCTCGGTGCGCTCCAAGTATGTAGCCATGTGCTCGAAATAGCGTTGCGGCTGTGGCACATACCAGTTCAGCTGGACAAGATGCTGGGGCAGGTAACCTGCGACGTCCAACAGGCGCTCGATCTTGTCAAGGACCAGGTTCAGCTGGCCTTCCATGTCGTCGACGAACAACTGGTTGCCGTCATCATCGGTGGCGACCTGGCCACCGATGACCAGAATTCGTGAGAAGGCGGTGATCTCGATGGCCTCGGAGACGCCGTATTCCAAACCTGTGGACCAGGGGGTGATCGCGTTGTGCACCATGTCAGAACTCCGGCTGGAAGGCGTCGACGTTCGAGCGGGTAAGTACCAGTTGACCCGGACCCAACGGGCTGAACTCAGCCCACGTTTCGGAGATCGGGGCGCCGGACTCACCACCGATGGCTTTGAGCAGGTATTCGGTGGCGCGAGCGCCCGCAGTGCGCGGGTACAACACAATTGTGCCGAACTGCGCTCCGGACCGGATCGAGGCGACACTGGCCTCGGTGGCACCGTTGCCGATGGTCGCCACCTTGCCCTGAAGCCCTTCGTCGACCACCCAACGGTTGATTCCCTGCATGGTGACGTCGTCGTCGCCGATGACCACATCGATGCCGCCATGGGCCTGATGGGCGTCCTGCACCGCGGCGCGACCTTGGGCGGGGTTGTCGTACCCGCCGTTGACCTCGGCGACCACGGAGATGTTGGAATGCTCAGCCAGGGCCGCGACCGTGGCGTCCTTCTGCTCGACCAGAATCTGTGCGGCGGGGTCGGCAATCGAATACGCCACGTCGCAGGGATTGAGGTGCTGGCAGGCCATCGCCGCCATCTCCGCACTCGCCAGCGCAAGATCGCTGGGCCGCAGGACGAGCTGGGCGGCGATCCCGTCGACCTGGATCTCCGGCGACGAGGGGTCCGGACCGATCGCCGATTCGAGGACCGAAACCTGCATCCCAGCTGCGACCGCGCTGGCGACACAGCCCGCCAAAGTCGCTCCATCAACCGGCTCGATCACCAGTCCGTCGAGTCGACCACTGCTGACCGCGTCCTGGCATTGGGCGACCTGCTTCTGCGGATCACTTCCGGCGTCGAAAGTGGTCACCTGGTACCCGCCCGCTGCAGCGGCTTGCTCAACTCCGGTGCGGATGGCGTTCGTGTACGCCGCTGAGGCCAGCTGCAGGAAGCCGATCGATGGTGTCTGGCCAGCGTCATCGGCGGTGGGGGAGCATCCGGCCAGCACCAGTACGGCCGTCGCGCAGGTGCCGGCTCGCACGTGCGTGCGCCGGTGGTTCGCGATGAATCTTCGTGTGTTCAGCATTTTATAATAATTTCATGCACTTATTAAGTTGGTATGAACGTTAGTGTCGATCGCGTTGCACGGGCTGTTAGTGGTGTGGCGGTATTACTAGGGTGGGGCAGGTGCCAAGACCCCGGTTGGATCCCGACCAACTCGCGCATATCCTGCGCGCCGCCGCCGCGGTGATCGCGGCTAAACGCAGCGACAATCTTCGCCTGGTGGATGTCGCGCGGATTGCAGGCGTATCCACCGGCACGTTGCAGCACTACTTTGATTCCCGCGAGGGGCTCATCGATGCGACCTTTCACTGGGTCAGTTCCACCGAACTCGCGCGCTGCCAGGAACTGGCAGCGCGCGAGACGGATGCCGATCGACGCCTTGAAGTGGTGGCCGACGCGCTGATCGGGACCGCCGATGACTGGGCGCTGTGGTCGGAACTGTGGGCATTGCAGTCTCGCTCGCCCGAGCGATTCGCCGACGCGCCCGACATCTTCGACGCCTGGCTGGCCTTGTTGACCGAAGCGATCGTGCGAGCGACCGCCGGTCGACCGACGCTGCTGGGTGATTCTGGCTCCACGGCACTGTTCCTCTTGCGTTATGTCGAAGGTCTGGGTGTCCAGATACTGATGAAGCGAATCAGCCGTGCGAACGCTGTGGAACACCTTCGCTGGTTCATGCAAACCCAAATCACCTCGGCCATAATTGATCTGCAGCCTGGCAGGGCTGACAGTGGGTGAGCGTCGGGATCACCGAGCCGGCGTCGACTCCATGCGGAACCGCCGCAGATCAAGGTCTCCCTCGACCAGACTTGGCACCTCTGCGACAAACGCCTGCATGTGGGGCAGGTCGAAGTGCCGCCCGAGATCCTCTGCAGAGGACCAGTTCTCGTAGACACACCAGAGGTCGGGATCGGTCAAGGATCGGTGGACGTCGTAGTTGATGCAGCCCGCTTCGTCGCGCGACGGCTGCACCAGCTCTATGAGCCGGCGGCCGAGATCGTCGCCGCGTCCGACCTTGGCACGGATGAAGGCGATATTTGTCACCATCGTCATCGGACGTTCTCCTCGACGCCGGTGCTGTGTCCGGCTGTCTCACCGGGAAAGTCGGCTGCGCGCGACACCTGCTCCCAGGCCGCGATCTCAGCTTGCAGTGTCGCCGCTTTCGCCAGTGCGACATCGACGGCCTCGTTACCCAGGAGCAGCCGTTGCGGCGGTTGAGCACTGGTGGCGGCCGCGAAGATGGCTGCGGCGGCCCGGGCAGGGTCGCCGGCCTGATTGCCGACCGACTGGTGGTAGGCGCGCCGCGCCTGTCCTGCGGTCTGGTCGTAGTCGGCGATCGTGGTCTCGACCTCGTTCGACGAAGCGGCCCAGTTGGTTCGGAAGCCACTGGGCTCGACCACCATGACATGGAGCCCCAACGGGGCGACCTCCATGCGTAGCGACTCTGACAGACCCTCCACGGCGAACTTGCTGGCCGAGTAGTAGCCGACCGCGGGGAAACCGCGGAGGCCGCCGATCGATGTCAGATTGATGATTGTGCCGTGGCGCTGCGTGCGCATGGCGGGCAGCACTGCGTGAATTGTATTGGCGGTACCGAAGAAGTTGACATCGAACAGCTTTCGCGCGACCTGGTCATCGGTTTCTTCGACGGCGCCGAAGTAGCCGATTCCGGCGTTGTTGACAAGGATGTCGATGGCGCCGAAATGTTGCACTGCGGCTTCGACTATTTTGGCGCACTGTTTGCGGTCGATCACGTCCAGTGGCAGCACCAGGGCGTCGCCGCGGTCGGTGAGGTCGGACACGCTGTTGACGTCACGCGCTGTGGCGACGACTTTCTGTCCTTGGTCCAGGAGGTGCTCGGCAAGGTTGCGGCCGAAGCCGGTGGAGCAGCCAGTGACCATCCAGACTTGTGACGGTTGCGTAGTCATGATTTTCCTCCTTCGTGGTTGGTGGCGCCGGACGCCGCTTCGCGGTACTCGCCGATCTCGATGTCGTGAACACACAGGCTGGGCACTTGGGCGAGGAATTCGCGAACATAGGTTGTCTGCATGTGGGCGTCGAAGTCCGCTCGCGCACGCCAGTTCTCGATGATCATCCACAGATGCGGATCAAGCAGCGATTGATGGATCTCATAGCGCCGGCAGCCAGGTTCTGTGCGTGTGGGCGCTATCAGTTTGAGCAGTTCGGCGCCGAGCTTGTCTGCCATGGCGGGCCTTGCGAGGGCGAAGGCCACGTTGGTATGGCCCTGTTGATCTGCTGTGTTTGCCTGATGGGCGTGAGTCTTGTGCATGCTTACCTCACTCATCGGGCTGGTGGTTCGGTGTGAACCACCAGCCGGCCGTTGGGTCAAATGATCTGCGCGGTAGGAAGAATGGTGATCTCGGTGAGGTTCACGTGTTTCGGAAGCGCGGCAACGAAAGCGACGGTTTCGGCGACGTCGGTGGACTGCAGGACGTCGATCTGCTCGATGAGATCTGCCATCAACTTGGAAGCGTCCGGGTCGCTGACGTGGTCGGGGAGTTCGGTGTCGACCATGCCGGGTTCGATGGTGGCCACGCGCACATTCTTGCGGCCCAGTTCGGTGCGCAACAGCCTGGTGATGTGGCTGATGAACGCCTTGGTTCCCGAGTACACCTGGAACTTCTCCAGCACCCTGGTCGCAGCGATCGACGAGGTCGTGATGAGGTCGGCCGGTCGGTCCTGGTTGCCTGCCGACTCCAGTGAGCCGACGAATGCCTCGATGGTATTCATGACGCCTTTGATGTTCAGGTCGATCTGGGCGTCCCAGTCCTGCACCTGCAGGTCACCGATCTCAGAGATGAGTTGAACACCGGCATTGGCGAAGACGAGGTCGACTGGGCCCAGTTCGGTCGCGATGCGTTCGGCTGCCGCGTGCACTGCGGCCCGGTCGGTGACATCGGTGGGCACAGCCAGGGCGGTGCCGCCCTTGGTGTTGATCCGGTCGGCGATCTCGTCGAGGCGCTCCGTGCGGCGGGCGAGGAGCGCGACTTTCGCTCCGAGTTCGGCGAATCGTTCTGCGGTGGCTTCACCGATGCCGCTCGATGCTCCCGTGACGACCGCGATGCGGCCGGCCAGCGGAGTTCCTGTGATGAGTGTGCTCACTTTCTGCTCCTTTTGTATGACGAGAACCGTTGTGTCGGTTCGGGGTGTCGGTGTGACTGTGTGTCCCCACAACCCACTATTGGTCAGGCCTGCGAGCAGAAACAGGGTGGGAAACTCCTACCCTGACCGAGCGCGGGAGCCACGCCGGGGCCATGGGCGATGGCAGGGCGCTCGGTCAGGGATGGGGCATACCGTTGGGGCGCGGCTCAGAGCTCGAAGTCGATGATGCCGCGGATGTTTTTACCCGCTTCGAGATCGCGATATCCCTGGTTGATGTCGTCGAGCCGGTAGCGGGTGGTGATCAATTCGTCGAGCTTGAGCGTGCCGGCGTCATACATGCGCAGCATCCTCACGATGTCGTATTGGGGATTTGACGACCCGAACAACGTGCCTTTGATCGTCTTCTCCATGAACACCATTTCCTGACCTGAGACGTGCACCGTGAGATTGGCGGCGTTCGAGACGCCTGTCACCACGACAGTCGAACCCTTGCCGATGATGCTGAACGCCGCGGAGATGGTTTCCTCATCCATGCGACCGATGAGCACCAGCGCCTGATCCGCGCCTTGACCCCAGGTCAGTTCGCTGACCTTGATCTGAGCTTCCTCCGCGGTTGCGAAGGTGTGAGTGGCGCCGAACTTGGATGCCGTCTCCCGCTTGAATGCAACAGGGTCCACGCACACGACGTACTTGGCCCCGGCAGCGATGGCCCCTTGCACGGCGTTGATGCCCAGGCCACCGACGCCGTAAATCACTGTGGTGTCACCGGGACGGACGTTGCCAGCGTTGACCGCGGTACCCCACCCCGTCGGCACACCGCAGCCGACGAGAACGGCACTTTGCAGGGGCAGCCAGTTGTCGACTTTGACCACCGAGAGTTGGGAGACAGTCGCGTACTCCGAGAAGGCGCCAAGCATGCAGAACGCACTGTAATCCGTGCCGTCCTTGTGCAGTCGAAATGTGCCGTCCGGCATGCAGCCTTCCAGGATGGTCATGCCGGCGTCACAGAGGTTCTGGCGTCCGGTGGAACAGTACCGACAGATTCCGCAACTGGGAATGAAGCTGCACACGACGTGGTCGCCGACGCCGACCTTGGTCACTCCTGGACCGACCTTTTCCACCACACCGGCGGCTTCATGTCCGCCCACCATGGGGTAGCGGACGTCGAGGTCGCCTTCGAGCATGTGCAGATCGGAGTGGCACAGGCCGGCGGCGGTGACCTTGAGCATGACCTCGCCCGGCCCCGGGTCGTCGACGTCAAGTTCCATGATCTCGAAGGGGGTGTGCGGTGCTTTGAGAACTGCTGCACGGGTTTTCATGGGGTTGCCTTTCTATTGTTGTTTGCTCTGACGTTTCAGTGGACGAACGTCCACACCGACTTGGTCTCCAGGAAGCCGTCCAGGCAGTCGGGGCCCAGGTCGCGTCCGTAGCCCGACTGTTTGAATCCGCCGAATGGGGCGGCCGGGTCGGTAAGTCCCCACCCGTTGACATAGACGGTGCCTGCGCTGAGTCGGCTGGCGGCCTTTTGTGCAGTGTTGATGTTGGTGGTCCAGACGCCGGCCGCCAGGCCGTACTCGCTGCCATTGGCACGTTCGATCGCCTCATCGAGGTCATCGAAGGGCAGGACTGTCACGACAGGGCCGAAAATCTCCTCGCGGACACACTCCATGTCGTCGCTGACGTTGTCGATGATGGTGGGCGGATAGAAGTGCCCGGTGAGTTGTCCGGGCACAGTCGCGGGTCGGTGGACCTTGGCGCCGGCGGCCTCTGCGCGCTCGACGTAGCCGCGGACGCGATCTAACTGGTCGGCGGTCACCAGTGGACCGAAGTCGACCGCGGGGTCAAGGCCGTGCCCGATGGTCAGGTCGGCGGCCAGGTCTCGCAGGCGGTTCACCACTTGCTCGTGGACGCTGCGCTGCACGAACAGGCGTGAGGGCGCGCTGCACGTCTGACCGGAGTGCCAGAAGATGCCGGCGGCGGACCCGTCGATGGCCTGGTCGAGGTCCGCGTCGGCGAAGATGATGTTGGCGCTCTTGCCGCCGAGTTCGAGGGTCACTCGCTTTACCTGATCAGCCGCCTGCGCGGCGATTCTCTTGCCCACCTTGGTCGACCCGGTAAAGGTGATCTTGGCGACGTCGGGGTGATCAACCAACGCCTGACCGGCGGCATCGCCAGTGCCGGGCACGACGTTGAGAACACCTGGCGGTAGGCCTGCCTCCGTGGCAAGCTCGGCCAGCCAGAGAGCAGAAAGCGGTGTCTCCTCGGAGGGTTTGAGCACCACGGTGCATCCCGCGGCCAACGCTGGCGCCAGTTTCCATCCGCACAGCAGCAGCGGGAAGTTCCACGCTGTGATTGCAGCTACAACACCGACAGGCTCGCGTTCCGTGCGAATGTGGATATCGGGGTGCGACACCGGAACTGTTGAACCCACAATCTTGGTGGGCCACCCGGCGAAGTAGTGAAACGCACGCGATGCGAACTCGACGTCGATCGCGCGGGCGGCGCTGCGGACCTTGCCTGCATCGAGGACTTCGAGTTCAGCGAAGTCCTCGGCGTGCTGGATGATCAGATCGCCGATGCGATGCAGGACGCGCCCCCGGTCCAGCGG
Source organism: Mycobacterium sp. NPDC003323 (assembly GCF_053589535.1). Taxonomy (NCBI): domain Bacteria; kingdom Bacillati; phylum Actinomycetota; class Actinomycetes; order Mycobacteriales; family Mycobacteriaceae; genus Mycobacterium; species Mycobacterium sp. NPDC003323. The sequence goes on along the minus strand of NZ_JBSFSB010000021.1, from coordinate 55,198 downwards.
GCTCATCTGTCGCCATGGCGATGTTGGGGCGAACGCCCGGCTGGCGGCCTGGACCGCGGCCGAAATATCGTCCACGCCCCCGCACGCCATGGTGGATATCCGGTTGCCTGTGGCCGGATCCAGGACCGCCATCGTCTGTCCGCTCAAGGCGCGGACGCGGGTCCCGTCGATGAACAAGTGCGGCTCGGTGTCGAGTCGGCCCTGTACGGCCGCCGAGTGAGCCGGTGCGAGGACTTGGGTCACGACAACTCCTTTGATACTTGATACATAATGGTGTGATGCACACTACACCCATGTGGGATTTGCGTCGAGAGGCGCGGACTGGATGGTCGGTCTAATACGTCTGCGCGACAAAGCAATAAGGTAAACACCCTTGCGGTAACTGCGTGCTGCGCCATATGCGTGGCCTTCCGCCCGGCGCGACCCAGCAGGGGCTACCATGCTGAATATTGATCAAATCTCACAGGGAGTGAATCAATGACCCGTTCGACAGACGGCACGCCGCCTCGTCAAGGTTCGCTCTTGAAGCCTGGAGCTGCATCTAACGCGGCGAAAGCCCGCGTTCCGCGCCGAAACATGAGCGGGGACGTGATCGATTTGATCCGTACCCTCATTTTCAACGGCACTTTGAGTCGCGGGCAGCGGTTGCCCCAGAACGATATTGCCGACGAACTGGGAGTGAGCCGACTTCCGGTTCGCGAGGCGCTGATTGCGCTGGAAAGTGAAGGGCTCATCGAGTCAGAACCCCATCGTGGTGCGTTCGTCGTCCCGATTCATCGCGAAGACATCGACGATCACTACAGGATTTACGGCATGGTTCAAGGGCTGGCGACACGACGAGCGGCACTGCGATTGACCCCCCCGACGCTGACCCGTCTTGAGGAGTTGCACCAGCAGATGCGTGATACCGAGGACGCCGAACTGGCACACGGTTTGAACTGGGAATTCCATTCCTTGATCAACCAGACTGGTGGCAGTCGCCGATTGCTGTCGGTGCTGCGCCAGATGGCGCGCAACCTTCCGCGTGAGGTGTACGAAGCGCCGCCGGCCGCGAGTCCCGAAGCAGTCCGCGGACACCAGCGGATACTGGACGCACTGCGTGACGGTGACGGTGACGCCGCCGACGACGCCTCTCGCCGCCATGTGCAAGCCGAAGGCGAGTACGTGATCGCCAAGCTGAAAGCCGACGGGGTCCTCGCTGACGAGGGCTATTGACCAGCAGATGCTTTCGGCGCTTGCGCAAGAACGGGACTGGGCGCGGACAAAGGGTTTCGCGGTGGCCAGCCACCCCATGGCCGGGCGCGCCGCGCCCACACAGAGGTTGGGCTGCGCCGGGCGTTCAATCAGTAGCTGCCGAGGTGGGCAACGGCGCCGCGCCGGGATGGGAAGCCGATTGATCGGTGGCCCCGCCATCATCGAAGAACTGTGCCGGACGGCGACTCAACAACGTTGTCGCCACCGCGCCTGCGACACACCAGATCGCAAGCCACGTGCAGATCGGCCAGGTCGCGCCGGTCCAGTCGAAGAACAAGGTTGCCGCGAACGGCGCCGTCCCACCGATGACACTCACTGACAACGCCTGGCTCAAGGCAACGCCACTAAGGCGAACATCGACGCGGAACCGCTCGGCCAGGAAAGCCGGCTGCGGCGCCTGCAGCGCCGCATGCGCCAGCCCCAACATCAGCGCGATGGCCAGAAACGCGCTCCCGCCGGACCGCATGTCGAGCAAGGCGAACATGGCATAGCCACCTACTGCCGCACAGGCACAGCCTACGAGAAGCACAGCTGCACGCGAGTATCGGTCACTGAGGTAACCCGCTACCGGAAGGGTCACCAGATACACCAACGAACCGCACAGCAGCGCGTTGAGCATCGTAGAGCGGCTCATCTCCAGAATGGACGTGCCATAGGACACCGTGTAGGCCGAGACCAGATAGAAAAGGATCCCGCCCGGGGCGATCACTGCTGCCGCCAACGCCACGTCGCGCCACTGATCGCGTAAAAGCGTACGAACAGGCCGCTTCTGTTGCCCCGAAGTGTCGCGTAGCGCAAGGAAGTCGGGCGTCTCCTCCACCCCAAGGCGCACGAACAAAGACACTACGAAGAGCACCGCGCTGAAAAGGAAAGGTAGGCGCCAGCCCCACGTTTCGAAATCGGTCCCCGAAATACGGTCACTGACGGCAACAGCTGCGGTGGACAGAAGCAATCCGCCCGGCACGCCCATCTGGACAGTGCTGCCATAGAAGCCCCGTCGGTGCGGAGGGGAATGCTCGACCAGCAACAGCGCCGCACCACCCCACTCACCACCCATGGCGATGCCCTGAACGAGTCTGAGCAAGACAAGTAATGCTGGTGCAGCCCAACCAATCTGATTGAACGTAGGTAGCGCACCGATCGCGACGGTGGCCGCCCCCATCAAAGCCAGGGATACCACCAGTGTCTTACGCCGTCCGATGCGGTCGCCCATGCCGCCGAATATCATGCTGCCCAGTGGACGTGCCAAGAAACCCACGGCGAAAGTCGCGAAGGATGCAAGAGTGCCCGCCAGTGGACTGTAGGAAGGGAAGAACAACGGCCCGAATACCAAGGCCGCGGCGGTGCCGTACAGGAAAAAGTCGTAGTACTCCAGTGCGGTCCCGGTGAAACCGGCCGCGACGACGCGCGTCATCTTCGTGCTCGATGAGTCGGCAGACATGCCGATACTGGCCTTCCGTCAGGTGCCTTTGGCGACCGAAAATACCGACGTTACGGGCACGGATGGTGGTCATTCCGGCGCCGCGATGTGGCCCGGACCACAGTAGTCTGACGTCATTCGGATCAAATATCAAGCTTTTGATTTCGTAGCCGTGCGTTGAGCGCCGGGACGAAGACCTGGTGGCTGCCGTGCGAAAATCGATGGATCAGCTGGTAAACCCGCCGCTGCGGGGTCTGCGAACTGAACTGAGGTCAGCCTGGAGCGATCGGATTACTTGAAGGGGGTTGACCAGCGGCGGCACCATTTGTACAGTAATGTATCAAATATCAATTAGGCTGACTCTGAGCGTTACCACGCGAGGTTGCAGCACCGAACACACGAGATCCGAGCCCCGGGGGTGAGCATGGGCGAAAAGCAACTTCGCAACGCGGCGTCTGTTGTCGGCGTCGGCACCACCGCATTTGGGAACCTGCCGGGTGTCAGTTCAGACGACTTAGGCTGCAACGCTTTGGCATCAGCGTTGACAGACGCTGGCCTGGAGGCTCGCGACGTCGACGGCCTGATCGCTATGCGCGTGAGTAGTTATGAATCAGTGGCCGCACGCATGGGCATCGAACCGCGATGGACAGCACAGCTACCAGCCGAAGGTCGCATGACCGGGGTGGCCATCCAGTTGGCCGTCGCTGCTATCGCCACAGGGTCGGCCTCGACAGTGGCGCTGGTCTATGGCAACAACGGCCGCAGCGGGGGGCACACCTACGGCGGTGGGGGACCGGCGGCCTCGGCAGCCGCGCAGGGATACGGCACCAACCCCTGTTTGACGTTGCCCTACGGCATCACCTCACCCGGCGCCTTCTACGCACTCATGTACCAGCGTTACTGCCAACGCCACTCAGTTGACCCTGACCAACTCGCAGCCGTGGCCCGGACATTTCGTGCCCACGCCGCATTGAACCCGGAAGCGGTTCTCACCGAGCCGATTTCGCTGACCGATTACCTGGATGCTCGTCAGATCGTCGCACCGTTGCGCATCTTTGACTACTGCCTGATCAACGACGGGGGAGTTGCCATGATCCTGACAAACAGGCAAAGAGCACGCGACTGCGCGCAGACACCGGTAGATGTTCTCGGTTTCGGTCAGCAAGGACAGGTGCGCGACTCTGACTTCCCGCCGGATGACTACTGGCGCGGCGCCATCGGTGCCGTGGGGCAGCGCGCCTACCAGATGGCCGACTGCGATCGCTCCGCTGTGGACGTACTGATGGCCTACGACAACTTCAGTCCGAACGTGCTGTTCACCCTCGAAGGCCTGGGATTCTGTGTACCCGGGCAAGCTCTTGAGTGGATCCAGAACGGCCGCATCGGCATCGGCGGCACACTGCCGGTGAATACCTCCGGGGGGCACCTGTCGGAAAGTTACATGCAAGGCTGGGCCCTCAACGTCGAGGCCGTCCGACAACTGCGCAACGGCTGCGGACAGCGCCAAGTCACGGGCGCACAGATCGCACAGTACGTCTGCGCTGCTCCTGTCGTGACCTCCATCATCTACGGAGCAGTGCGATGATGGCCCCGCGATCTTCGCTACACCAGCACTCAGAGGCGCTACACCACGGTGTGCTCCTGATAAGCAAATGTGCAGCGTGCCAACACCTCGAATTTCCCCCACGCGAGCGTTGCCGCACATGCGGAGATACCCAGCCACCGACGTGGGTGCCCAGCGCGGGCACCGGCCGGCTCTGGTCGTTCGCCGCCTTCCACAAGGAATACCTGGACGACTTTCATCTGCCGGCGCCCTACGTCGTCGCCATCGTCGCCCTGGATGAGGGTGTTCGGCTGTACGCCAACATCATCGACTCAACGATGACAGACCTTCAGGTGGACTCATCTGTGCGGTCCCGGTTCATCACCGACGCATCAGGCACCACTCACCTCACATTTATACAGTCGGATAAGGAAGTTCCATGACCGACAGCCTTCCCACCCGTGACGGGCCCCTCCAGGGGCTGCGTGTCATCGAAATCGCCGCGCTGGGGCCGGCACCTTTCGCAGCCATGATGCTCGCAGATTCCGGCGCCGAAGTCCTGCGGATCAATCGGCCCGGCCAGTCGACGGTAGCCGCGGGCATCCTCGGTCGAAGCAGGACAGCCTCACTCACACTGGACCTCAAGGACGCCGATGACCTGGCTACTGCGCACGAGGCGATCAAGCGAGCCGACGTCCTTATCGAAGGCTTCCGGCCAGGTGTCATGGAGCGACTCGGGCTAGGCCCCGATCCGTGCCTGGAGGCCAACCGCGGCCTGATCTACGCGCGCGTCACCGGCTGGGGTCAATCCGGCCCACTGGCGGCCGCTGCGGGCCACGACATCAACTACCTGGCGTTGACCGGCGCACTGCGCTCCATCGCCCGCCATGGCGAGACACCAATTCCCCCGCTGAACCTGGTTGGCGACTACGGGGGCGGAGGAATGCTGCTGCTCAACGGAATCCTCTCGGCTCTTTATGAGCGCCATCGAAGCGGCCGTGGGCAGGTCGTCGACGCTGCAATGATCGACGGTGCCACCTTGCTCATGTCCGGCATCTGGAACCGCCTGGGCACCGGAGAATGGGGTGGCGAACCCGGCACCAACAGCATCGACGGCGGATCGCACTTCTATAACGTCTACCGAACGGCCGACAATGAGTTCATGGCCGTCGGCAGCATCGAAGCCCCGTTCTACCGACGGTTGCTGCAGGGGCTCGGGTGTAACCCCGACACCATGCCTGACCAGCACGACCGGCAGTCCTGGCCGGCCATGAAGCGCAGATTCGCCGATATCTTCGCCACCCGCACACGCGCTCAATGGGTGGACGTCTTCGCTGAACTGGACGCCTGCGTGAGCCCCGTACTCAGCCTGCAGGAGGCTGCGCAGGACCCACACATGCGTGCCCGACAAACCGTGCTGGCCGGCGAACGGCTGGAACCGGCGCCCGCCCCGCGCTATAGCAGAACTCCGGCAGTGGCCTCTGACTCGGACGACGCCCCGGACCAGGCGCGCCGCACCATCGCACACTGGAACCCGACCGGCCCAACAGAGCACCAACGCACCCTCAACACCCGCCCTCTCCGGGGCCGTTCCCCGGTCTCGGTGCGATGCGGCGACGACGCCAGGACCCTGGCAGCCGGCATCGGCTTCACCGAGGGTCCCGTGTGGACTGCCGAAGCGCGACTGTTCGTCACCAGTTTGAGCAGAGGGGTCCTTTTCGAGGTCTACTTCGACGGGCGTGAGCCCACCGCTGTCGCCGAAACCGGTTCCGGGCCAAACGGCATGACCGTAGGCGAGGACGGCAGGCTATGGATCACCCAAAACGGCGGCACTGCTGTGCCTAGCCGTTCACAGCGTCACGTACCACCCTCGATTCAAGTCTGGGACCCTCGCCTGCACGACGCCCCCAAGGTCATGCACTGCGGCGATGTCCACGCACCGTCAGACTGCGCAGTCGGCCCCGACGGTGCTCTATGGTTCACCGACCCCACCGGGCACGGGTTCGGCCCAGACGCCCTGCCCGGACGGGTCTGGCGTTTCGAACCCGACACAGGTCACGCGTCGATCGTGCTCGATGATGTGTACTTCCCCAACGGCATCGCCTTTGGAACCGAAGCCAGCACTGTCTACATCAGCGAAACTGCTCGCGACCGGGTACGTCGTTACACCATCACTCCGCGCGGCGTGACACGAGACGTCACCGCACCGGAGCTGGCCGTGGCCACACCCGACGGGCTGGCAGTGGACGCCCTGGGCGGGATCTGGATAGCAGGCAGCAAGTCAGGCGCGGTGTCCCACTTCGACGCATCGGGTCGTCTGCTGCACAGGCTCGACATCGGTGCGAACACAATGCCCACCAGCGTGTGCTTCGCCGGCGCAGACCTGTCGACTCTGATCGTCACGGTCGCCAAGGGCGGTCGTGTCCTCGCGTTCCAGACCGACGTACCGGGATTGCCCGTGCCTGCAAGTACTGCACCTCTGACATCGGCGGCTATCGCACAACAGGAGGCACGATGACCACACCGCCTGCATCTGGCACCCTAGGTGACCTTTTGCGAGAGATGGCCCACCGCCATCCTGAACGCCCGGCAATATCATTCGAAGGACATGACCACTCCTTTGCTGAAGTGGACAGCACGGTCGACCGCTACGCCAAAGCCCTTCTCGCCAAGGGAATCCGGCGAGGAGACTCGGTGGCCGTGTTGGCAGGCAACCGCCCCAGCTGGCTTCACTCGGCACTGGCAGCCGCGCGCATCGGCGCGGTCACCGTACCGATCAATACCTGGTATCAGCAGGACGAACTGCAGTACGCGCTGCGCCATGGCGATGTCAAGGCCTTGCTGTTCCGCGACCGGCTGCGCGATGTGGATTACGCGCCGCTGGTGGCCAAAGCGATGACGTGGATGACCACGGACCTGCACCCTGACCCGACCAGCCCACGGCTACCGCTGCTGAGCCATGTTATCGAGCTCGGCGAACACCGCCTCACTGGCGCGACGCCGCTGACCGATTTCCTGAATGCCGGCACACAGATCACCGACGAGCAGCTGGCGGCGGCCACATCAATGGTTCAACCCGACGATCTGGCCTTCCTGATCTACACCAGCGGGAGCACAGCCAGACCAAAATGCGTGGCACTTGAACATCATCCGATGATTGTCAACACCTACAACATCGGTGAACGCCAGGCGCTGGACGCCGACGACCGCTCCTTTTTGGCAACGCCGCTGTTCTACGGACTCGGCGTGATCCAAGCGCTCGGGGCGACATGGACCCATGGTGCCTGCGTGGTGTTGATGGAAGCCTACGAACCGGGCCGAGCCCTGCAAATACTGGAACAAGAACGGTGCACCGCCTACTACGGGTTGGGGAACATGACACGCAGCCTGGTGGGTCACCCCGAGTGCAGAAACCGGGAGCTGTTCTTACGCAAGGGCGTACTGGGCTTGAGCACCGCCGATAGACAGCTGGCACGCACCGAACTGGGTATGGATCTAGGCACCAGCATCTACGGTCTGACCGAATCCTACGGGCTCTGCGCGCTCACCGACGCCCATGACGCAATCGAACTCAGCGACAACACCATCGGTACTGCTTTGCCCGGCTGGGACATCCGTATCGCCGACCCAGAGAATGATGCTTGGCTTCCCTCGGGCAGCGTGGGGCAAATCCTGATCCGAGGGCATGTCATGCGCGGCTACTACAAGGACCCCGACCGTACCGCGGCCGCCATGTCCGAAGACGGGTACTTCAAGACCGGTGATTTGGGCTGGCTCGACGATCGTGGCTATCTGCACTTCCACTCGCGACTTTCCGAGTTGATGAAGCCCGGCGGCATCAATGTCAGTCCGGTGGAGGTCGAGTTGTTGGCCGGGCAGGTCTCGGGGGTCCACGAAGTCCATGCAGTGGGGATTCCCGATCCCGTGCGCGGCGAAGCGATCGTCGTCTTTATCGACGCCGACCCCGACGAGGTCACACCCGAGGACGTCAGAACGCACATCCGCGAATGCGCCGCGAAATACAAGGCCCCTCACCATGTTTTGTATCGCTCCGGCACCGAACTGCCTCGCGTCGCCAGCGGCAAGGTGCCCAAGGCCGAGCTACGCGCCATTGCACTTGAAGAACTTGGGCTCGATGCGAACGGCATGCCCATCGACCTCCCGGCGACCTCCGGGGCAAACACAGGCAGCGAGGACCAATGAGTATCAGTGACATTACCGAAGAAGAGCAGTTCCTCGTGCGCGTCGTAGGGGACTTCATCGATCGTGACGTCAAGCCGACGGTCAATGAGATGGAACACCGCAACGAGTACCCCGAAAAGTTCATCGAACAGATGAAACAGATCGGGATCTATGGACTCGCCGTCCCCGAACGATTTGGCGGCACACCGGTATCGATGCCGTGCTACGTCCAGATCACTGAGCAACTTGCCCGTGGCTGGATGAGCCTGGCCGGCGCCATGGGCGGCCATACCGTCGTCGCCAAACTGCTGGCCGAGTTCGGCACCGAAGAACAACAGCAGCGATACCTGCCCCGGATGGCCACCGGTGAGCTGCGCGCGACCATGGCTTTGACCGAACCGGGCGGCGGGTCGGACTTGCAAGCCATGCACACCACGGCGCGCCGGTCCGGTGATCGCTACGTAGTCAACGGATCCAAGACCTGGATCAGCAACGCACGGCGATCTGGACTGATCGCGCTGATGGCCAAGACCGACCCCCACGCCGTTCCGGCACACCGTGGGATTTCAATCCTGTTGGTCGAACATGGCCCAGGGCTGACCGTGTCACGCGATCTTCCCAAGCTCGGATACAAAGGAGTGGAAAGCTGCGAAATCTCCTTCGACTCCTACGAAGTCAGCACCAATGCTGTTCTCGGCGGAGTCGAAGGCCACGGTTTCGCCCAGATGATGAAGGGTCTGGAAACCGGCCGTATCCAGGTCGCCGCGCGCGCTCTCGGGGTGGGACGCGCAGCCCTCGACGATGCACTGCGATACGCCCAAGAACGGGAGTCCTTCGGTAAGCCGATCTGGAAACACCAAGCCATCGGACATCAGCTCGCCGAGATGGCAACCAAGCTCACCGCGGCGCGACAACTGACATTGTTCGCCGCTGACCGCTATGACGCCGGCGCGCGCTGCGATCTTGAGGCCGGCATGGCCAAACTGTTCGCCTCAGAAACAGCGATGGAAGTCGCTCTGTCTGCCCTACGGATCCACGGCGGCTACGGCTACTCCACCGAATACGACATCGAGCGCTACTTCCGGGACGCTCCCCTGATGATCGTCGGGGAAGGCACCAACGAGATCCAAAAAAATGTCATTGCAGGCCAACTCGTGGAACGAGGAGGGATCTAGCCGATGAGCGACAGCAACCTGCCGCTGCGAGCCGATGTCATCAGCCTCGAACCTCCCGGGCTGCGCGGGCTGATATGCGGAGCCTGCGCTGAGCGGTCCTTTCCCGTGCGACAGCTATGCCCGCACTGTGGGTCGGAGTCGGTCGAGCAGATCCTCCTGTCGCAGTCAGGAACTGTGGTGAGCTGGACCGTCGTACATCAGGCGCCGCCACCGCTGGAAACGCCCTACACCCTGGTCACCGTCGATCTCGACGGTGTCCGCCTGCTCGGCGCGGCCACCACCGAGGTCAACATCGGCGCAACAGTGACCGTCGATCTGTTCCCGCTGAAGTCCGCACCGTCCGGTGAAGCGCTGTGGTGGTACCGGTTTCGATCAGAGAAGGAGAAGCGGTGACTGACGTCCATGTCGCCGGCGCCGGAATGGTGCGGTTCGGCAAATACCCGGCAGAAGTAACTCTGGAGAATCTCGCCACTGGTGCGGCGCGAGCGGCCATGGCAGACGCCGACGTGGGCGCTGGCGACATTCAGGCCGTCTATATGGGACACGTCTTCGGCGGCCCGGTGGCCGGACAGCGCACGGCAGTCCAGCTCGGCCTGGGAGGCCTGCCGGTGTCCAACCACGAGAACTACTGTGCCAGCGGCGCTACCGCCATCCGTGAGGCCTGGATTGCGATCAAGGCGGGCCTCTATGACACGGTCCTGGTCATCGGCGCCGAAAAGATGACTGACCGTGTTTCCGGGGGCGTCATGCCCGACCCCACCGACATCGATGCCATCAACGGGCTGGTGATGGCCGCCAACCATGGAATGAGCGCTCGGCGCTACATGAGCGACCACGGCGCCAGCCGCGAACAAATCGCCGCGGTCGCGGTGAAAAACCACGCCCACTCAGTGCATAACCCGTTCGCGCAGTACCAACACCCAATCAGCCTGCAGCAGGTCCTCGATGCCAGGATTATCGCCGAACCGCTCGGGCTGCTGGACTGCAGTCCGATCAGCGACGGTGCCGCCGCGGTGGTGCTCACCTCGACCACCGGATTAGCCAGTCGCGACCGCAGGTCTGCACCCCGCATCGCCGGGTGCGCTCTGGTCAGTGGCTCTGTTGTGCCCGCGCGAACCAGTATCAACGCCGAGGACGTCTCCCGCCGCGCGGCCCAGCAAGCGTGGGAAATATCCAGCGTCGGCCCAGAGGACATCGACATCGTCGAGATGCACGACTGCTTCACCATCGCCGAAATCGTTCGCCTTGAGGGTCTCGGGCTGGTGCCGCTCGGGCAGGGCGCCACCTGGACCGAACACGGCCACACCGCTATCGGAGGAAAAATGCCCGTTAATCCCAGCGGTGGGCTGCTCAGCCGTGGCCACCCGGTCGGGGCCACCGGTGTCGCGCAAGTCTGCGAGCTCACCTGGCAGTTGACCGATCGCGGGGGAGCACGCCAAGTGTCCGCGGCCAGTACCGCGCTTGCGTACTGCAAGGGCGGCACAGTCAGCGGCACCGACGGCGGTTCGGTGACCGTGGTGGTGATGACTCGATGACCGCGACTGCCATGGCCACCGTGGACTTGACCTCAGGCCCGCCAACCACGCAACCGCCGACTCCGACGCTTGTGCTGATCTATCGCGGCAGCGACAGACCCCACGGCATCAATCTCGAAACAAACGATACGGCGACTGTCGAGCCGTTGATGTCTGCATTTCACGCCGTCCAGCACCATTGGTCTTCGGTGATGGAGCACGCCGGTCGAATCATCGTCGTGGCCCCGGCGTCGACAGCGCTCGGCGATGCTGACAAGCCACTGGATGCAGCCGTAACCGGTGGGCTAATCAGTTTGATCCGTTCGCTGGCCATCGAGCTCGAGCGCCACCACGCCACCGCCAACACCATCCTGTTCGACACGGCACCAGACGAACCCGCGGTACAGGTGATGATCGCCGCGCTCACCCACGAGCAGGCACGGTCGATCACCGGTCAAGAAATCTTCGCAGGAGCTAGCCTCGGAAAGCTGCACCCATGACCACCATTACCAGTCACCCCGACGTGCGTTCCCGCCGTGCTCTGGTCACCGGAGCTGCCGGCGGAATCGGCCAGGGCATCGCCACGCACCTGGCCGAACTCGGCTACGCGCTGGCCTTGTCCGACGTCGCCGACGATGCTTTGCGCCTCGTCGCCGACCGCATCACCACTGACACCGGCACTCGTGTCGAGACGATGACCGCGAATCTGGCCGAGGCAGCCTCGGTGGGGCCGGCCGTCGATGCTGCCGCTGATCGGCTGGGAGGCCTTGATGTCGTCGTCAACTGCGCCGGTGTCCTCAAAGACGCGCGCGTGGCGAAAATGACCGCCGCCCAGTTCCGGCAGGTCCTGCAGATCAATCTCGTGGGCATGTTGAACACCACGGCCGCAGCGCTGCCCGCCCTGCGCGCGTCCGGCACAGGGCGCGTCGTCTCGCTCACCTCAAGGGCATGGCTCGGCAATTTCGGATCGGCCAACTACGCCGCGTCCAAAGGTGCGATCGCCGGCGTGAGCCGCAGCCTCGCCCTGCAGCTGGCCGCCGACGGCATCACAGTGAACTGCATCGCGCCTGGATTTATCGAAACCCCGATGTCGAAATCACTGCCTGACAACATCATCGAGCGGATCATGAAGTCGATTCCGGTGGGACGGGTCGGCCGGCCCGATGATGTGGCTCGCACGGTCGCCTACCTAGCCGGACCCGATGCCGGGTATGTGACCGGTCAGACCATCACCGTCTGTGGTGGTCGCAGCATCAGTGGATCACTGCGATGCATCGCCGAGTCGGTCGTGAGCCGCGAAAATGCGGTCCCGTGAAGACGCCACCTCGTCCCTGAGCTGCGCTACGTCCACGTCGACGAGCGCACGATTCCACTTCACGACCTGGCCCGCAACCAGTACAGCCTCCACATTGCGCGGGTCGGCGCCGAGAACAAGGGTGCCCACCGGATCGTTGAGCGGCATGTTGTTGACGTCTTCGGCCGCGACGATCAGGAGGTCGGCCTGCTTGCCAGGGGTCAAGGAACCGGCCACTTCCCCGAGGCCGTTGGCGTGTGCACCCTGCATGGTCGCGAAGTCCAGCACGTCGCGGGTGGTGATGCGTTGAGGTTCGGTGGCGCTGCCATACACCGCGTTGACAGCAAGCATTCGCTGGATCGCCAGGAGCGTGCGCATCTGGGTGAACATGTCACTGGGCAGAGCCACCTCGACATCGATGCTCAAAGCGGGCCGGATGCCCACACGCAAAGCCTCATCGACAGCGGGAATGGCCGACTCCAAACCGATCTGCGCGTCAGAGGTCGGTGCGAGCGATACTGTGGTTCCCGCCTCACCGATTGCGGACCACGCCTCCTCGCTCAAACCCGTGCAGTGGATCAAGGACAATCGATCGGTGAGAATGCCGGCGCCGCGCCAGTCCAGAATCGCCCGCGACGATCCTGCACCGAAAACAGCATCGATACTGACCCACAGGTCCAGATCGTCGGCAACCCGGGCAAGTTGCGCGCCGAAGGCGAGGTCAGGACCGGCGATCTCATCGGTGGCGAGGGCGGCAAGTCGCAGCGTCAGAAGTTGATCATCAGACGAGAAGTACTGCTCTCGCAAGCGTTTGACGTCGGCTGGCCACTGTCGGTCCCATTCTCCGAAGTGCGGTCCCATGGATGCGTGCACGGCCCGGATCCGGGCGTCGGTCAGGGCCGAGATAGCGGCATCAGAATGCTCGGCGGTCCGCGAATTGTGGGAAAAGTCGAGCATGCATGTAACGCCGCTGTCCAATGCAGTCAGGGCAGCCAGCTTGGTGCCGGTGTAGATATCGTCGGGTTCGTAGAGCGGGGCAAAGCCGCTCAGGGTGCTCGTGACGTATTCGCCCAGGTCGTTCACGTCGGGCATGAAGCGGCGAAGCTGGGTCTCCCAAGCGTGACGATGGGTGTCAACAAAGCCCGGGCATACCACTGCCGAGGAGGTGTCGATGACGACCGCATCAATGTCGGCGCCGCGGGAGCGTAGATCGTGACCGACGTCGATGATCTTGGAACCTTCGATGAGCACGTCGCCACGGAGAAAATCTCCGACGTCGGGGTCCATACTGACGACAGCCCCGCCGGTGAGCAAGATCCGCCGAAGCGGATCGTTCGCTGTGGCGGAAAGGGCGTCACCAATAGCTGATGCGTTCATGAATGTCAGTCCTTGTCTGCTCGAATGGAACTTCTGAGAGGTCGCCGGGCGATGTTGACAACGCTGCGCGAATTCAGCTGTTCTCCTCGCGGAACAGCACCAGATGCTCGTGGTAAAGGACACCGTCGCGAATGTCGCCCGTTGCCGTGAAGCCGGTGTCGTCGCGGTAGTCCAAGTGTGTCCCCGTCACCGTGTAGGTCCCGGTGTACGCACTAGCTTTGCCCCCGCGCGCCTCGTCGTATCGGCCGTTAGCAAGTAGCTCCTGGCGGATGTAACCGTCCGCAGTGACCCACATTCCGACGACGTCGGAAGGCGTGGTCGAGATGCCATCACTCATGGGGTCGTCCTATCTCGTGATCTTCTGTGTGGGGTTGCTAGAGACAACGCTACGAAGAATCAAGAAGCAGAGCCTGGGTGCGTGGCACCCACGTTCAGCGGGGCCCGATCGTGGCGGGCGCCGCAACAAATCAGTCAGTATTCTGGGGCGATGGCTGATGACAACCTGGGGGCTTTCTTGCGGGCCCGTCGCAATGCGGCTGCGGCGGATACCTATCCTTTCGCCACCTTGACGGCCCGTCGTGTCCCCGGCCTACGGCGCGAGGAGGTTGCGGAGTTGGCCGGGCTCAGCACCGACTACTACGTGCGACTGGAGCAGGGCCGTGAGAAGCATCCCTCCGAACAGGTTGTGGAAGCGTTAGCAACCGCACTCAAGCTGAACCAGCATCAAAGTGACCATCTGAGGCTTCTTGCCGGGCTTGCACCGCAAGCACTTCCGGCTGCAGAATCGGTGGATCCGACTCTTCGGCACATGCTGGATGCCTGGGACGGCGCGGCGGCCTTCATTTTGGACCCGATCCTGAATTTCACGTTGCTCAACCCGCTAGCAACGGCCCTATTCAGCTCATTCGCCGATCACAGGAACTTGGTTCGAAACGTCTTCCTGGACCCAGCGGGGAGACATTTTTTCGTCGACTGGAGACGTGCTGCCGAATCCTCTGTCGGATCGCTGCGCGCGACGATGCGCCAGCATCACAGCGCCCACGAACGCGACGCACTCATAGCGGAACTTTGCGCTGACGACGAGTTCGAGCGGATGTGGCAAAAGTACGACATCCGCCCGAAGACGCAAGAGACGAAGTTGCTCAGGCATGAGCGAGTGGGCGAGATTCTGATCAATTTTCACGCTTTCCAAGTGATGAGCGCGCCCGGGCAGCAGCTGGTCGTCTATCAACCCGAACCCGGCAGCGCGAGCGAGACGCGACTGCTAAGGCTGAGAGATGGGTCCCGTGAAGGCGACGCGAACCGCTCCGCCCGTGCAGAGGCTGAGGTGGCCTCTTGAGGCGGTTCAGCGCGGGCAACGCTCCTTGGACGCGCGTAAACTCGCCAGAATAAGGAGTGAGTCGTCGCTGAACGACCCCGGTGTCGGGACATATATCAACAACGCATTGCCAGGTTCGGCGGCGCTGCCAAGGATCACTTCATCGACCACAAGCGCACCCACGTCTCGGTGGCGGAAAACCCGCATTGAACGGTTGCGGGCGGTCCAATCCCGCTGAGTCCACATCATCCGAAAAGACCGACTGAGCCGCAGTAACTCGCTGACCAAACGGCTCGTGGCACCGTTGGTCGGTGCCTGCTGGTAGGCCTGACGCAGTCTCCCGATCGCGTCGCGCGCTTGGTCGCGCCAGGCGTCCGCGCACTGCACAGCAGCCGGGTCGAGAAACGTCATCCGCACCAAATTATCGCGAATGGTGAACTCTGAGAACAATTCACGCGCCATGTCATTGACTTCGAGAATATCGCCGATGCCGTTGACGATGATCGCGGGAGTGTTCGGCAGTCGATTGACCAAAGCGGCGATCGTGGTTGCGAACGCCGGTCGATCGAATGCGGAGCGCCCATAGGTCAGTTTCGCAGGGCCCATTGAGTCACCACTTGGTCAAGCAAAGCGAATGGCGATGCCTGGCTCGTCCAGGTCGACGACCGCAGTGCCCGGTTCCGCCGGCATCCCACAGCTAGGCGACAGCTATGCCGAGAGATCATTGCCATGGATCCACGATGCCTCGTCGAGAAGGTATGAACATGGCTGCAGCACACCCACCCTGGGCGCGGCCTGCCGTGTTATGTCTTTTCCGACCACTGACTACCGCAAACCTAAATTCGCACCGCAACGGTTGTTGCGCAAGGCCATCATCGGGTTGCAGCGAGACGCGACGGACTTTCCAATCCGTCACACCCGAGATTTACTACGACGAAGTCCCGGTTCTGTCGGACAGGTGCACTTGACAACCAAACGGTCGCAGCTACTCGCTGGAGTAGTCTGCGGTGGCCCAGCGGTCCGGTCGTACGGTAAAAAGCACGCTTGCAACGTCGCGCGTAGCAGCAATAAAGGCGCGTCCACCTTCGTCGCCGAGATAGCGGACGGCGATCGCCTCACGTACGTCATGAGGCGTTGGAACCGTACTGTCGACGACAGTGCCCTCCACGACCACGTACTGATACGGCGGCTCCTCACGTTGAACGACCAATGTCACCGACCCGGCCTGCTTGATCAGACGCGCCTTGCGAGATCCAGCCCCAGTGTTGATCCGGATGTAGCCGTCGTCGGTGTAGTCGTACCAGATCGGGACGCTCGCGGGGGGTCGTCCACCATCAGCTGCCACCGAGAGCACGCCAACATGCTTGTCTTGAAGGAACTTCCGTCGCTCTTGGTCAGTGAATGCCCGCATAATTGCACTCAACATCGAACTTTCTGATCGCTATTCCTCCTCCATTGCCTGCCTGATTGGGTTAGGTCCGTACATCTGTCCGATGTGAGTCGAACGCGTCTGGTATGGCCGGCCACCTCGGGGCGCATCGACCATCGGCCATCAATATGGCGTGCCGCGCATGTCCCTCCTCGCAGACCAGGCGCGACAACGCGGCCGGCGATCGGGGTCTGCTGCAAACCCGTTCGTCTACGTCTTCTCTTCTCCGCATTACCAAATTGCCAGGAAGCGAGGGACCTTGCCATGGACAGCTATTGCATAATCGAGACTTTCGCCAACGGCGGTCCGGGGTCGGCCACCCTGCCGCCGTGGTACCGAAGCTAGCATTCGCACGGGTCGTAGACATCTTCCGACACCGTCTCGGCAGCTGACCCGCCAGTGTCAAGGCAAGGAGATGGGGCCGTACGACCCCGCCATTATGGCAACTGACTGCCGCGGGTCGAGCCACCGGAGTTCCGGATCGCTGTCGCGATGAGATTGTGCACGAGGTCTGCTATGGCCGGATACGGCCCGGTGAAGCTGGCGTAGCGCGACTTGCAGGGACACATGCCTACGCATTGGAGGCGGTGTTAGCCGCCGCAGTGGCCCTCTAGGCAACCGAAATGAGTTTCGCGACTGAGCGCCACGCACCCCAGCGCGACTAGTTTCGTGCACCCGATGAGTGATACCCAGCTCGCAGAAGCAGCGCTGCCGGTTCTCCTAGCACGACGCTAACCAAGAACAACATTGATTCCCGGAACTCCGTACCGTGCCATGCCGCCCCGGTCGACGTTGCTCTGAGCCCCCCGCTGACTGATACGTGATGGGCCAACTCGTGCAAGAGCGTACTTTCACGGCCGAATTCTCTGCTCCTCAGCGGAATCGCAATTGTCGCGTCGCGTAGTTCGTAATGGGCCTTCGTTTGGCCGCGGCGCTCTCTCACGTGGACCGGACCGGCGTTGGGATACTTCTCGCGAATGTGCTCGATAGCCAGAACATCGTCAACGTACCGCTGCATCGAAGGTACGTCGGCGAAGAGCCTCTGCCTCGGAACGTGGAGTTGCGAACCGAAGAATTCTACGGTTCCGCCCCGGTCGAGTACCGCCGACCATTGATGCTCAGCGCCGTAGACGGCGGATGCGCTCATTTATGACGCCTGGCCGCGGTGAGGGACGAGACATTGCCCGGATCGGTGTCGGTTTCCTCGCTTGCCGCGCTGGCGACAACTGCATCCAGCCGGGCACGCGCAGCGGTGTACAAAGCTTGGAGTGCGGCAACTGTCCGTGCAAGGTCTCGGGCTGCACCTTCCCAATGGATGGCGCGCTCCTTCAAGTCCCGGTTCTCCTCCACGAGCTTCTCGACCTGGTCTTCGAGCGCTATCTCTCGGGAGGAGCGATGGTCTCGCGCTATCTGCTCCCGCTCGGCCACGCAGTCCAAGAACAGGTCCTTGAGGTCGATATGTCTATGTGTCAGAGCCGATCGCGTCACATCGGCCTCTCGACGGAGCGCGTCAATGACTAGACGGTCATCGGGCGCTACAACGCGCGGCTGTCGGGTGATCAGGAGGCGTCGCATGGCGTCAACGATCTTCTTGCGCTCGACATCGGCTTCGTCTGCGACCGACGGGATGGCGTCTCGACGAAGTGTCATTCTGATGCACGTTCCTTGCTCTCGCGGGTGGAAGGATCGAGACCAGATTCGGTGATCTGTTCCTCGTAGGCTTCGATGAGTCGATCGGCCCGGATGGTCTCCTCCGCGGTAGCGCCTTGCTTCGAATATTCCAGTTCCGCTTGGCGATACCGCAGCCCACGGATCGATTCAGTGGTGAGCGCTTTGTTGGGGCAGACCAGCTTGCAGCCGGCTACGTCGGGCCCTGCGCCTTCCTTCGTGCAAGCTGACCACGGCAGATGGAAGATGCAGTAGGCATGGGCACCACCAGACAGTGGTACCTCGTAAACAGTTTGTCCCACTGATTTGGTGATCCGCTTCCACTCTTTGCTGAGAACCGGCGTCATCAGGTTTGCGGGATCAACCAGCTCCAGTTCTGCAGCGGCAAGATCCGCCACACCGCGGGCACGAACACCTGCCGGGCCACCCAAGGCGCCCAGACGCGACTCATTAACCAAATGTGCCAGCGCCTTTTCGGTGCGCTCGGACGTACGCCGTCCCAGTTTTGATTGCGTGGCGAGGCCACCGTATCCCTCGGTGACACGTGTGTCGTAGGGGTCGCGAACTTGGTGTCCAGCCTGGTGCGCGCCCGCAAGTACGCCGCCGATCTCTTGCTGGGTGAGAACCTCCGAGGTGCGGCGAAGGACGCTGAGGGTCATGTAGTCTTCGGCGTCTTCAGGGAAAGAGTACTCCGTGGGCAGATTCAACTGCTTTGCAAGGCCTCGCATTCGAGATACAAACTTACGAAGGTTAAAAATTGAAGTGTCGGTGGTCAGCCGATCAAATGAGTTGTCTGCGGACGCCGATCCCAAAGTTATGAAAAGCCGTCCGTGCCGCCCATTAAGCCTCTCTAGCACGCCGACGGCGCTGGCACCCAGCTCGGTTATCGCCCAGGACCGAACGACTCCGTCCATCCGTTGCATTCCGTCAATGCCATCTTGCCCCTTAAACGTTCTCCCGTAGAGCAGGTGCCGTACCTGACCGTCGGGTGCTTCGATGCGCTCGATCACCGACTCCGTCGTCCCATCGTCTCGGACTGTCGTCAACTCCAGATTGAGTAGCTCCTCCGGTCGCATTGACGAATTCAAACCGAGAACGAACAGTGCGGCGCTTTGGAGATCGATCTCGTGAGGGAGGAGTCGATAGTAGTCGAGTCCATGTGGCTGCCAACACTTTCCGTGAATCGTTCCCTCGACCTCAGTCGGAATGGGACACCATGTGGAGTCGTTGGCTCTGAGCTCTGGGAAGCGGTTCAAGAGGTCCACAAGGCCACCGCCACGGAACCGGATGGGCCACTTGAGTAGAAAACACATGTAGGCCATGGCATGTCCACCGGATGATGAGTCAGTCCAGGGGAGTTCGTCTCCGTACTTGCTTCGCCACGCTTCGACGAACGGCTTCGACTGCTGCACTCGCATCGGCTGGTCCTGGACAGTGGCAGGCGTGTAGTCGTTGACCGCGTCCCGAGCTCGAAAAATGTCTTCCGCGAACTGTTCGATGAACGCGACACTCCAAAGCAGCATCGGGGTGAGGATGTTGTCAGGCATAGGCGGTGTCTTGTTATCTGATTCACCGCGGTCACCTAGAAAGACCGTGTCGTCCACCCACGATGGTGCGGCGAGTCGCTCCGATGGAGCGAGATCGGCTGTGAGGTCGTGGAGAAGTCGAATGTCCGTGTAGTGCGATCCAGCGGCTGCTCGACACATCCGATCGCCTAAGGTGCCGACGTACGCGTCAATCGTCGCGCTGACAATGCCTGACATCGAACGCACTTCAGGGGTTTCGGTCTCTACATAGTTCAGGAACCCTCTGATGCTAATGAGGAAGTTCACGACACTGCGTGGCGAGGGCCACTGCTTTGTACGTGTACTGCCACGTTGAACCGCGCGGTCTGGCTTCCCTTCGTTTACGAGCATCCACACCGCCTTCTTCGCGGTGAATCTGAACCGGGCCGGGACTGTCGCGAAGTTGCAGACAAGACCCCACCGTATGCGGGGCGGTGCCATCGCGGCCAGGTCCCAGACGTCCGCGGAGAAGCTCGGAATATGGGTGTCTTTGCGGATGATTCTCTTCGCGTTGACCACTACAGGAGCGTCATCGTGCCAGTACTCGGACGACGTCGCGGTGCGCGTTGGTAACGTCACAGTTCTCCCCGGTCGACAAAAACTGATTGCCACACTTTCGATTTCAGCTCCGGACTGATGTTGCTACGGGCTGTAGAGACGGCTTCCGGCTGCACCTCGCTCAAAATCGTGGTGAGCTGCTGCCACGGGACGAAGTACTCACGGCGCCAACGGTCGCGGTCATCGTCGTCCTGCCGTTTCATGTCGAGGAGATCGAGTAAAGCGACCAGGGGAGAAAGGTTGCTCGTGACGACGTAGGCGTTCCTGCAACCTAGACAGGATAGCCACGATTTGTTGCAGTATGTGCCTGTGTCTGGGTTGTGCATAATGTCCCGGCACCGCGTGCCCTTCGCAGCTGGCGCTGGGTCGAGCCCCTCCGACACGGCCTCTTGCTCCGTCAAGAGGCGGACCGCCATACTTTCTGCCGCATCGAGGGCCTTCCGTTGGGCAGAACGGTGAATGTCCTCTAACTCCTGGAGTCTCTGCGGATCTTTCAAGATGTACGCATCGATCCAGGTAAGTTGCCGATTATCTACGGGCTGCTGTGCAACGCGCGTCAGATAAGTGCGATGGAGGCGCCTGAGGTCAAGACACAACTCGCCAGGAAGCCAGTTAGGAGACTTGGGAATATGCGTGATCTGGTTCGCGAGGACGCCGCTCCGCCTCATGAAGAGGATTAAGCTGCTGCTAGACAGTTCTTTCCAGGAATGGTGGTCGGGCGCGTGATTGTCAATCAGCGCTTCCGGGTTGACGTGAGCGGAGTGCCGCGCAGGGGCTGTGCAGTCCATGACCAGCGTGAGGACCTTCCCTAACGGCGAAGTGGCCTCGACGTTTTCGGCCATCAACGCGGTGTCGCTGGCCCGCCGACGTTTCTCTCGCTCGGTGGTGAAGATGGTGATGCTTTCAGCGCCGGCTGACGCGGCGGTGCTCGGTAGGCTTCGTCTTGCTGTCGTCGACGAGTTCTCTCCGGTCGTGGCAATGATTGCGGCGTATGCAGCGATGCCTTCCTCGGTCGTGAGGAAGAGCAGTGACCTAGCCTCCTCCATCTGAACATTTGAGTACGAGTCGAGGAGTCCGAGTGCCCGTCCGTGCTCCCTGGCCAGACGACGGTGGGGTGCTCCTAGCAATCTGTGGAGTGCGTGCCAGCGAGCGCGTTCCGCGGGCGCAACCGATGCCATGTGTGTAAGTGCCAGTGCCCAATTGGGCTCGATCCGCTTCAACGCTGCGCGCAAAGTTCGCTTCGCTGCGGAACGGATCTGCTGAAGCTCCGAGACGGTGTAGTGCTCGGGCAGGGGTTGGTCCTGTGTCTCCAAGAAACGTTGGGCCAGCACCTGCCCGACTTCGTAGGGAAGTCCGCGATGTTGCAGAAGAATGGTGCGTACGGCGCCTAGCCTCGAATTGCGGCCCTTGGCAGCGGCTTTCGGGTACTTGTCGCGACTCCATGCGACAAAATCTGCCCAGTCATCGGCGGCTAGGTCATCCAAGCTGCCGATGCCGCGTTCAGCGGCCCACGTGAGGAAGCTGCGACTGCGTGAGGAGCCTGCTCGTGCACTCTCGATCGAACGCCACGATCCGGCGGGCCCTGTCACTTCGGCGATGCAACTGACCCATTGTCGGCGGATCTCCTCGGCGCCAGGCGAATTTGAGTAAGGCAACTTCATGTGCCGTACGCCGCTTTCATCCCAAACCGTGACGGTCAACCCGTCCGAGCTGATTCGGCTCCTCGTTTCCCCGTCAGGCAGCGACGCGAACTGTCCCCTAGACATCAAACATCCTGGCCGCTCAACGCCGGCAGGACGGTCTCGCGGCGGGCGTGCAGAGCTTCGTATATTTGCCTAAATGTCGGCTCGCGGAAGATGTTGATACCTCTCAGATCCTTCACCGCTAGGAGGTATGCGTCCATTGTGGTCGATAGATCGCGATGTCCGAGTTGCCATTGCACAGCCGTGTACGCATCCTCGTACCGACTTGGGCTGTAAGCGGCGGGCGGTGACCCGAGTTCCTCGTCAATCACTCTGTGCCACATGATCAGCCAGTTCAAAGCGAACGAGTAACGAAGAGTATTGGCTGTCGGGTAAGGGACGTTGCCTACGAAACCCGCGTCCGTGCATACTTCTTGCCACCTTTCTGTTGCTCGCTGGATGACCTTGGTCATGTTCTTTTCGTCGGCGGGTTGACCGCTTTCGGTGAGCCATAGCATCGCCGGCTCCCAGTCGCCGTCTATCTCGATCAATAGCCTGCGTCGAACAGGATCGAAGAGTTGGTCGTGACTAACCCAAGAACTACGGCCATCAATCTGGATTTCTAGCTTTCCGCGTTTGAACCGATGGTTCGTTATCCGGTGCCAGCTAGCGTCGTTGTATCTCCCTTGTCGCTGACCTAGCGCGACCGCCCGTCTACGTTCCTGCATGATGTGCCTTCTGAGCACACCGACGGTTGACCAAGGCATCACGATAGTTCGGGACCGTCCATTTTTGGTGATGGAACTGGGCACTCGCATTTCAGCGAATGCGCTGCTGCTGTCGCGCGGAAGTTCTAATGCCAGTAGTAGGCTGGTCTCGCCTTCTCGTGTTCCGCAAAAATAGAGCGTCTCCACAAACGTCGCATTGCGCTGAGTATTTCTGCCGCGAAAAGCTGGATCTTCGCCCGCTCCTATGAGCTTCTTACCTGAGTTAGTTGTGGCTACTGCGTAGCCCTTCAGCGCGACATCAGACCAGAGCCTGAAGGTTTCTGGCTCAATCCAGTCGACGCGTCGAATTCTAGCGTTCTTGCTTCTCCAGCCGCCTGCCTTAGCGGTTGTAGTGCGTTCGTCCTTGAACTTGAGTTCGGGGCCATAGTCGTCGATAGGGTTATGGGACGTATAATTTCGTTTCTGTGCCCACCTGAAAAATAGTGAGAGTGCGGCCACCTCCTTATTCCACGTCGATCCGGTAATTGGCTTGTCGTTTCTAATTGGATCGGTACGCCAGTCTTTCCACTCTTGGAGATCATTGGTGTCCATCTCATGCAACGCTTTGGGAAGATCCCGGCTTGCGAGCCATCGAATGACCGGCGGGTAAATGGTCGCGTATGTTGTGCGTGTGCCTTGCTTCAATCGTGGCCACCGAGAAGTACGCAAAAACTCGGTGAAGACTCGCTCCGTCCGGTATGTCTCGGGCGAGGTGCGCAGCCGGGCAAGGTCGATGACGATCGGAGTTCCGGGCTTGATGCCCGCCTGTCTTTCGAGGTCCTCGAGGGAACCGCACCATGTCAACTCGGGCAACAAGTCTGGGGGAGTGGAGCTGTTGCCGCCCGCAAGAACAGTCAGCCACCGCTTGTCGAGGACCTTCTTTTCCACTGCACACCGCCTATCGGAGGTAACTCGGCTGAACGTAACACCCACTATGTCCACAGAAGTGCTTCTGCACGAACTGGCTCACCACCTGGCCGGTACCGGCGCGCCCCACGGACGTGAGTATGTCGGCACGATGACCGAACTGGCAGGGTGTGTGATGGGACCGGAGGTCGCGCATGTGCTGCGGGTGATCTACGCGAAAGAGGGGGTGGCCGGATGACCGAGCCGGCGGCTGTCGACGCCATGCTGGACGAACTGCTGCACACCGAGGACGAGGCGCTGCGGGCCGCGCGGGAGTCCACCGGGCCCGCGGGTATGCCCGCCATCGAGGTGTCCGCCCAACACGGTCGGCTGTTGTC
Organism: Mycobacterium sp. NPDC003323; assembly: GCF_053589535.1. NCBI lineage: Bacteria > Bacillati > Actinomycetota > Actinomycetes > Mycobacteriales > Mycobacteriaceae > Mycobacterium > Mycobacterium sp. NPDC003323. The sequence goes on along the minus strand of NZ_JBSFSB010000021.1, from coordinate 31,208 downwards.
GCTGTACGCGCGCATCACCGGCGCCCGGCGGGTTCTCGAAATCGGCACGCTGGCCGGTTATTCGACCATCTGTCTGGCGCGCGGGGTGGGACCGCAGGGGCGCGTCGTCACGTGCGAATACGAGCCCCGCCACGCCGAGGTGGCCCGCCAGAACCTGGAGCGCGCCGGGGTGGCCGACCGCGTCGAGGTGATCGTTGGCGCCGCGCTCGACACGTTGGCGACACTGAGCGGTCCGTTCGACATGTTCTTCATCGACGCCGACAAGGAGAACAACCGCGCGTATGTCGAGGCGGCTGTCGCCTTGGCCGAGCCGGGGGCGTTGATCATCGTCGACAACATCGCGCGCGGCGGACGGGTGCTCGACCCCGCCCCCGATGATCACCAGGCGGCGGCGGTGCGCGCCATGTTGGCGATGATCGGGCAGCACCCACGTCTGGAGGCTGCGGCGATCCAGACCGTCGGCGCGAAGGGCTGGGACGGATTCGCGGTCGCGCTGGTGAACTGAGCACCGATCGCGGCACCGAACGGGCTCTTTCGATTGCGCGATTCGGATAGGTCGCGCCTGGGTATCTGATCGCCCGTGTGGACGGCGAAGAGGCAAGTCGCCGCGCCTGCAGACACGGTGTGGCGCATCCTCACCGATCTGCACGCGTGGCCGCAGTGGGGTCTGACCGTGTCCGGTGCCGAACTCGACGGCACCGCGTTCCTGCTCGGAGCGACGGGCCGGGTGTGGACACCGGTGGGTATTCCGCTGCCCTTCGTCATCACCGAGTTCGATCCCGAACACCTCTGGGGCTGGGATGTCGCCGGCGTACCCGCCACCAGGCACGGCGTCGAGGAACGTGCTGACGGTTGCCTGGTCTGGATGAGCGCGCCGCTGTGGGCGCCCGCATACCTGCCGGTGCTGGAAATCGCGGTGCGCCGCATCGAACGCATGGCGACCGCCGCGGGTCCCGACTGACCGTGCCCGGCCGCTTCGACGCGCCGGTGATCGGCGCCGTGGCGTTCGCGGTCAACGTCATGGGCATCGGACGGCCGTCGCTGTGGATCGATGAGGCCGCGACGGTCTCGGCGTCCACCCGATCGGTCGCCGAACTGTGGGCGCTGACCGACAATGTCGATGCCGTGCACGGCGCCTACTACCTGCTGCTGCACCTGTGGTCGATGCTGACGCCGGCCGGCGAGTTCTGGCTGCGGTTGCCCAGCGCACTGCTGGTCGGTGTCGCGGCCGCCGGGGTGGTGATGCTCGGACGCCGGCTCTCGACGCGCTCGGTGGGCATCGCCGCCGGCCTGGTCTTCGCGGTGTTGCCGCGCACCACCTGGGCGGCGGCCGAGGCCCGCCCATACGCCCTGTCGATGGCCTGCGCGGTGTGGCTGACGGTGCTGTTGACGGTCGCGCTGCATCGTCGCAAAGGGTGGATCTGGGTCGGGTACGGCGTCGCATTGGCGGCCGCCGCCGTGACGAATGTGATGGTGCTGCTGCTGATCTCCGCGCACGCCGTCGCGGTCACGACCGCACCACGTCGCGCGATGACGGCATGGCTGGCGTCCACGACGGCCGCGCTGGCGGCGGTGCTGCCGTTGCTGATGACGCTGTACCGACAGCGCACCCAGGTGGAGTGGATCTGGCCGCTCAGCCCGGCGACGGCCGGACAGATCTTCGCCGAGCAGTACTTCCCGTCGGTGTACTCGGACGGTCTGCGCGCGGTCGGCCCGGACCAGCAGCAGTTCACCGGTGAACAACTCGCGGTGGCCGCACAGTCGTGGCTGCGGGTGGTACCGCTGATCAGCATCATCGTCGTGCTCACCGTCGCCGCGGTGTGGAAGTGTCGCCGCCGGACCGTCGACGCGCCGTCGGGTTCCCGGCTGCTGGTCACCGTGTGCGCGACCTGGATCCTGCTGCCCACCGCGCTGCTGGTCGGATACACCGCACTCGTGCAACCCATCTATCAGCCGCACTATCTGAGCTTCACCACCCCGGCGGCCGCACTGCTGATCGGGTGCGGCGTTGTCGTGGTGGGTGGCAGCGTCCGCGGTATCGCCGCATTGCTGGCTCTCATCGCGGTGGCCGCCCTGCCGAATTACCTGGCCCAGCGCTCGCCCTACGCCAAATACGGCTCGGACTACAGCCAACTCGCCGGCCTGCTCGCCGACCGCGGTGAACCCGGGCAGTGCCTGCACCTCGACGGCACGCTTGGCGAATCGGCGGTGCACGGCATCGAAGGAGCGCGACTGCTGCGCGGTGACGGGTTGGTCGACACCACGGTCGATGAGACTGCGCTGCAACGTGATTCGTTGTTCGCCTCCCGACTGGCCGGCGCGCAGGCCGCCGTCGATTGCGATGTGCTGTGGGTTCTCACCCCCGACGATCGCACCGTCGTCGAGCCCGGCTACCGGCTCGATGGGCGGTGGCAGTTCAACCAGAATCAGGTACTGCGGACGGTCCGGGATCGATGATGCTGCAGACTCTTTCGCGCTGGGCCTTGCTGGCACCGCGCCGTGTGCTGGTGATCGTCGCGCTGCTGGCATCGGCGGCCGCGGTAGTCGGAGTGCCGGTGGCGGGCCATCTGAGCGCCGGCGGCTTCCAGGATCCGGCGGCCGAATCATCGCGCGCGAACCGCGTCCTGTCCGAGGACTTCGGGCGCAGCGATGTCCAACTCGTCCTGGTGCTCGGCCACCCCGCGGGCGCCCGCAGCGCGCCGACCGCCGCGGCCGGCCGGCAGATCGTGAAGCTGTTGCAGGACAACGAGAACGTGATCGGTGTGCTCTCCCCGTGGGCGTCGCCGCCGCCGGTCGCGGAGTCCCTCTACGCGGCCGACGGCCGGACCGCGCTGATCATCGCCGACCTGCGCGGCGGGGAGAGCCGGGCACCGGCATATGGCAAGGAACTGGTCGCCGCCGTCGACGCCGAGATCCTGCCCGGACATCCCGGCGTGACGGTCACGCCGGGCGGATCGGCGATGGTGTTCGCGCAGATCACCGACCAGACGCTGCGCGACGTGTTGATCATGGAGTCCATCGCCGTGCCGCTGAGCCTGCTGGTGCTCGTCTGGGTGTTCGGCGGATTGGCCGCGGCCACGCTGCCGTTGGTGGTCGCCGCCGCCGCCATCGCGGGTTCCCTGGCGGTGTTGCGCCTGATCACGCTGTGGACCGAGGTGTCGATCTTCGCGTTGAGCCTGTCCACCGCGCTGGGATTTGCCCTGGCGGTGGACTACACGTTGCTGATCCTCAGCCGCTATCGCGACGAGATCGACGGCGGGGCCGCCCGTGATCAGGCGGTGCGCACCACGATGGCCACGGCCGGTCGGACGATCGTGTTCTCGGCACTCATCGTCACACTGTCGATGTCCGCGATGGTGGTCTTCCCGATGCCCTTCCTGCGGTCCTTCGCCTACGCCGGCACGGCGACCGTGGCGCTGTGCGCGCTGGCCGCGCTGGTGCTCACCCCGACCGGCATCGTGCTGCTCGGCGCACGTGTCGGCGGAACCGGTGGCCGGCACCGCACCCGGCGCGCGCGGCACAACTTCTGGTACCGCAGCACCGCGTTCGTCGTCCGGCATGCCGTGGCGCTCGGCCTGGCGGGCTCGGCGCTGCTGATCGTGCTGGGTGCGCCGTTCCTGGACGCCCGGTGGGGGAATCCCGATGATCGTGCGCTGCCGGCGTCGGCATCCGCGCATCAGGTGGGTGATGTGCTGCGTGCGGAGTTTCCCGGCCGTTCGGGTACCGAGAGCATCATCGTCGTCCCCGACGCCGCGGGCCTGACGGCGGCGGACTGGGCGGCGCACCGGGCGGCGGTGGCCGGCGTGGACGGGGTGCTGGCGGTGTCGGGGCCCATCGGATCCCCGGCGGGCAGCGCGTTCCTGACCGTGGCCGGGGAGGCGCCGCTGTACTCGCAGGCGTCCGAGCGCCAGCTCGACGAGTTACGCGCGTTGCCGGGGCCGGCCGGGCGCGGGGTGGACATCACCGGTGCCGCCGCGGTGAACCGGGACGGCGTGCAGGCCATCGCCGACCGGCTGCCCGTGGTGCTGGGCCTGATGGCCGCGGTGATCGTCGTCGTGCTGTTCGCGTTGACCGGCAGCGTGGTGCTGCCGCTCAAGGCGCTGGTGCTCAACATGCTGTCGCTGAGCGCCGCGTTCGGTGCGTTGGTGTGGATCTTCCAGGAGGGGCATCTCGGCGCCCTCGGCACCACCGCGACCGGCACGCTGGTGGCCACCATCCCGGTGTTGTTGTTCTGCATCGCGTTCGGTCTGTCGATGGACTACGAGGTGTTCCTGCTGGCCCGGATCCGCGAGTATTGGCGGACCACGCGCGATCAGGACCGCAGCGTGATTCTCGGCCTGGCCCACACCGGCCGGGTGGTGACCGCCGCGGCGTTGATCATGTCCATCTCCTTTGCGGGCCTGGTCGCCGCGCAGGTGTCGTTCATGCGGATGTTCGGGGTGGGTCTGGTGCTGGCGGTGCTGGTCGACGCCACATTGGTGCGGATGGTCCTGCTGCCGGCGTTCATGCATCTGCTCGGCCGCTGGAACTGGTGGCCGGACCGAAATCGTTCAACATCTGAACCAATCTGAGATCCGGCGGGCTCCGAATGCCAATTGACGAGGTCGACAATGTGCAAGGAGGAGTCCGGCGATGGCCACGATCCTGGCCTACACGGCACCGGCGCTGGGACATCTGTATCCGTTCTGTGCGCTGCTGACCGAGCTCGCGAAACGCGGCCATGAGGTGCACCTGCAGACCCTGGCCGCCGGGGTGCCGTTGTGCCGCCGGCTCGGCTTCCACGCCATGGCGGTCGACCCGCGCATCGAGACACTGCAGCATGACGACACCGTCACCGGGGTGCTGCGGGCCGCCACCGACACCGTCCGGCTGTTGACCCGACGCGCGGTGTTCGAGGTCGCCGATATCGGCGACGGGATCGCCGAGGCCGCGCCGGATGTGGTCATCGTCGACTCGAACTGCTGGGGTGCGATATCGGCCATGGAGGCCGCGGACCTGCCGTGGGTGGTCTTCTCACCGTTCACGCCCTATCTGCGTGCGCCCGGCCTGCCACCCTTCGGGGCGGGTGCCCGGCCCCGGTCCGGACCGCTGGGTCGGGTCCGCGACTGGGGCATCGGACTGGTCACCCGCCGGGTTTTCGACCGACCGTTCCGTCGCGGGCTGGCACCGCTACGCGCCGCGCTGGACGTGCCGCAGGTGCGGACCGCCGATGCGCTGCTGCGCCGTGCCCCCGCAGTGCTGGTCGCGACCGGTAAGCCCCTGGAGTATCCGATCACCGAGTGGGGTCCGTCGGTCGAGTTCGTCGGGCCCGCCGCATTCGACCCGCCCGCCGTGCAGCACCCGGAATGGTTGGACGATATCGAGCGGCCCATCGTGCTGGTCACCACGTCCTCGCTGCCGCAGGCAGATGAGCGGCTGGTCCGCACCGCGATCGCCGCGCTCGACGGGTCCGGGCTGCACGTGGTCGCCACCTCGCCGGCCCGACCCATCCCGGCCGCCGCCGGGGGTGCGGGGGCGACGCTGGCCCAGTTCGTGCCGCACGGGCTGCTGCTGGACCGCGCGGTGTGCGTCATCACCCACGGCGGCATGGGAGTCACCCAGAAGGCGCTGGCCCGCGGCATCCCGGTCTGCGTGGTGCCCTTCGGCCGGGATCAGTTCGAGGTGGCCCGCCGGGTCGAGGTGGCGCGCTGCGGTGTCCGGCTGCCGGCCCGCAAGCTCACCGCCGATACGTTGCGTGCCGCCGTCGCTGCCGCGATGTCGATGACCGACGGGGCCGCAGCAGTGGCACGGGGGTTCGCGACCACCGGTGGTGTGTGCCGCGGCGCCGATATCGTCGAACGTGAACTGTGCCGGCGCGCCGCCTCCGGCTGACCGCCGGTCAGGTGGAAACCGTTGCCGTGCCCGCGAACTCGTCGACGGTGGCCAGGCTGTAGGCGCCGGCATCGGTGCCGAGTCCCTGCGCCACCTGCGCTGCGGTCGCGCAACCGAGGCGGGCGGAGTCCTGCAGTGAACGCCCCAGTGCGCGGCCCAGGATGAAGCCCGCCGAGAAGGCATCACCGCAGCCGGTGGTGTCGATGACATCGATGGCGTAGGCGGGGATCTCGAAGACCTCATCGGCGGTGACGACCAGCGCCCCGTCGCCGCCGCGTGTCACCGCGACACAGCGCACACCCATCTCGATCAGGGTGTGCGCCCCGGACACCAGATCCTTCGCACCGGTGAAGCCCAGAACCTGCTCGTCATTGGGTAGCAGGTAGTCGGTGTGCGGCAGGGCATCGGAAATCCACTGCAGCAGACCGGGATCACCGCCGGCCAGGATGTCGATGGAGGTGCTGATGCCCGCAGAGCGGGCCCGCCCCAACAGTTCCGCAGCGGCCGGACCGCCGATGAACTCCGGGCCGCCCACGTGCAGATGTGTGCAACCGTCGAGGTCGACGGCGGCGTTCCCGAACGCGGCGTTGCTGCCCACGCAATGCCAGGCGGGCCGGTCTCCGTTGGGCCGCAACGGTATGACCGACGCGGAGGTCTGCGTCGCACCGGTACGGACCAGGCCCTCGGTGTCAATCCCCTCACGGTCGAGCGCGGCGATCAGCGAGTCGGCCAACGGGTCATCACCGGTGGTGCCGTAGGAGCGCACCCGGGCGCCGAGCCTGCTCAGCACCACCGCGGTACCCCCGGCGGTGCCGGCCGGTGACATCCGGATGGTCTGCACCAGCTGGCCGTCGGAACCTCCGGGCAGCGAATCGATTCCGACCACATGGATATCGAGGACGTGCACGCCGACCGCGGCGACGCAGACCTCGGAGGCATCTGTCATGGCTCGTTCTCCCGGGGTTGTCCATAACGTAGCGTCAGCGCTTGCAGGACGACGGCCTGCTGCTGCGCCTCGGTCAACGGTTGTGGCTCGGTGACCTGTGCCACCTGTAACAGCAGCGCCGCCAGCCACTCGACCAGCATTGCGTTCTCGACCGCCTTGTCCAGGCCGGCCCCGATCGCGACCGAGCCGTGATTGGCCATCAGCGCGGCCTGTCGTCCCTGCAGCGCCTCGACCACCGCCGCGGCCAGTTCGGGCGTCCCGAACGTGTGATACGGCGCGATGCGCAGTTCACCGCCCAGCAGCATCTGCTGATAGTGCAGCACCGGCATCGACGAGAAGCGTTCGGTGGCACAGGCGACCGCCGTCGCGTGGGGAGCATGGGTGTGTACGACGGCGTGCGCGTCGCCGGCCTGGTAGACCGCAAGGTGCAGGCCGAGTTCGGAGGTCGGGGTGAACCGGCCGCGCAGCACCCTGCCGTCCAGCGCGACCTCGACGATATCGTCGGGTTCGCAGCGAGCCAGCGCAATGCCGCTGGCGGTCACGAAGATCCGGTCGTCCGCGCGCACCGACACGTTGCCGGCGGTGCCGATCAGCAGACCTTCATCGGCGAGGCGGCGCGCCGCCGCGGCGAGTTGTTCTGCGGGATCAGTCATGCGCAGTGTCGTCCCGGCGGCTAGGTGCAGACCGCCCCGACCGCCGCCGACTGCACCAACTTGGTGTACTTGGCCAGCACGCCGGTGGTGTAACGCGGCGGCAACGGCTCGAAACCTGCCTTGCGCGAATTCAATTCGGCCTCGTCGACCAGCAGGTCCAACGTGCCGTTGGCGACATCGAGGCGGATGCGGTCACCGTCGCGCACAAACGCGATGGGTCCACCGTCGACGGCCTCGGGGGCGATGTGTCCGACACACAGCCCCGTGGTGCCGCCCGAGAACCGGCCGTCGGTCATCAGCAGCACATCCTTGCCCAGTCCGGCACCCTTGATGGCGCCGGTGATCGCCAGCATCTCGCGCATACCGGGGCCGCCCTTGGGACCCTCGTAACGGATGACGACGACATCGCCATGGGTGATGGTGCCGTCCTCCAGAGCGTCGAGTGCGGCCCGCTCCCGCTCGAAAACCCGTGCCGTGCCCTCGAACACATCGGAGTCGAAGCCGGCGGACTTCACCACCGCGCCCTCCGGCGCCAGCGAGCCGTGCAGGATGGTGATGCCGCCGGTGGGGTGGATCGGATTGTCCATCGCGCGCAGCACCTTGCCGTCCGGATCCGGCGGCTCGATGTGGGCGAGATTCTCGGCCATCGTCTTGCCGGTCACGGTCAGGCAGTCCCCGTGCAGCAGACCGGCATCCAGCAGTGCCTTCATCACCACCGGCACCCCACCGATCTCGTCGACATGCTTCATCACATGCCGGCCGAACGGTTTGACGTCGGCCAGGTGCGGCACCCGGTTGCCGACCCGGGTGAAATCGGCGAGTGTCAACTCGACCTCGGCCTCGCGCGCAATGGCCAGCAGATGCAGCACCGCATTGGTCGACCCACCGAACGCCATGACCACCGCGATGGCGTTCTCGAAAGCCTGCTTGGTCAGGATGTCGCGGGCGGTGATCCCGCGGCGCAGCAACTCCACCACGGCCTCACCGGATTTGGCGGCGTACTCGTCGCGGCGCTTGTCGATGGCGACCGGGGAGGCGCTGCCCGGCAGCGACAATCCCAGCGCCTCGGCCGCGGAGGCCATGGTGTTGGCGGTGTACATACCGCCGCAGGCACCTTCGCCGGGACAGATGGCGCGCTCGATGATGTCGACGTCCTCGCGGGACATCAGCCCGCGGGCGCATGCCCCGACCGCCTCGAAGGCGTCGATGATGGTGACTTCCTTCTCGGTGCCGTCGGTCAGCTTGGCGGTGCCCGGCATGATCGAACCGTTGTAGAAGAACACGCTCGCCAGATCGAGGCGGGCGGCGGCCATCAGCATGCCGGGGATCGACTTGTCGCAACCGGCCAGCAGCACGGTGCCGTCCAGCCGCTCGGCCTGCACGACGGTTTCGACGCTGTCGGCGATCACCTCCCGCGAGACCAGCGAGAAGTGCATGCCCTCGTGACCCATCGAGATGCCGTCGGAAACCGAGATGGTGCCGAACTCCAGCGGGTAGCCACCGCCGGCGTGCACGCCGCCCTTGACCGCCTGGGCCAGCCGCTGCAGCGACATGTTGCACGGCGTGATCTCGTTCCACGACGAGCCGACGCCGATCTGCGGTTTGGCCCAGTCGTCGTCACCCATCCCGACGGCTCGCAGCATGCCGCGGGCCGCGGTTTTCTCCAGGCCGTCGGTGACGTCGCGACTGCGGGGCTTGATATCGACGCCGGGAAGAGAATCAGGGGCTGAGGGCATGAACGTAAGTATGCCTTCGTGTGCCGGCCCGTCACAGCCGATTGTTCATACCCCTGCGGGGTACCGGGTAGCCTGGTCGTATGAGGCGTGCGGGTCCGATCGTTGCGGTGCTGGTGGCCGCCACGATATCGGCGTGCGGCGCGCCCGACCCCGCGCCGGAGACGGCGACCGCCGCCGCCGAGACGTCGGAGACCGCGGCGTTGACCCCGGGGGTCAACGCCACCGACCGCGCCTTCGCCAACGCCATGCTGGCCCAGCGGCCGCATGTCGAGCAGATGATTGCCCTGGCGCGCAGCAACTCCGGCGACCCGCGGTTGATCGCGCTCGCGGATGTCCTGGCCGTCAGCGAGAAGCAGCAGAGCGACACGGTGAACGCGTTGCTGGTGCAGTGGAGCGACGGGCAGGAGGGCGGTCAGGGTCCGCCGCCGGACGGGCCCACCCTGTTCGACAAGGGCGCCGTCGAACGGCTCGGGTCGCTGTCGGGTCCCGAGTTCGACAGACTGTGGTTGCAGGCCATGCTCAACCATCACCAGGCGGTGATGATCATGGCGTCCTCCGAGATCAGGGAAGGTGAAGACGTCAACGCCAAGACCCTGGCGCAGGCGATCATCAGTACCCGCCAGGAGGAGACCGGACACATGCAGCGATTGTTGGGAGGCGGATAGCGGATGAGTGAAGCAGAACACGGCTATTCGCCGCAGAAGGACAACTACGCCAAGCGGTTGCGCCGCATCGAGGGGCAGGTCCGCGGGATCGCCAAGATGATCGATGACGACAAGTACTGCATCGACATCCTCACCCAGATCAGCGCCGTGAACAGTGCTCTGCAGTCGGTGGCCCTCGGGCTGCTCGACGAACACCTGGGCCACTGCGTCACCCAGGCGGTCTCCGCGGGCGGTGATGAGGCCGATGCCAAGCTGGCCGAGGCCTCGGCCGCGATCGCCCGGCTGGTTCGGTCCTAGGCCCCGGCATCCTCGATCGCCGCCTCCAGGCGTGCGACCTTGCCGTCCAGTTCGCCGTCGCGGCCCGGCCGGATATCGGCCTTGAGCACCAACGAGATCCGGGATCCGAACGGCTGCACGGCCTCGGTCGCCCGCTTGATGACGTCGAAGACCTCATCCCAGGAGCCCTCCAGCTCGGTGAACATGCTGGAGGTGCGGTTCGGCAGACCGGACGCGCGTACCACCTTGACCGCGGCGGCGACGGCGTCGCTCACCGAGCCGTCCTCGCGGCCGGTGCCCGAGGGGCTGATGCTGAAGGCGACGATCATGTCGTCCATTGCAGCACGACGGCCTTGACGGTACTGGTATCGGCGGCGGTCGCGGTCCTCCGGTGTTGCTCGAAGCTGTAACGGCCGGGCTCACACCGGCGATGAACATCGCAGGTCAGTGGCGCAGGTCGGGCGGCGATGAGGGGTCCGCCCGGCCTCGTCCACGTTAGCCGGTCGACGCGCTGTGCCAGACTGGTCTGCAGATATGCCAGTGGAGGTGACATATGTCGCAGCGGACGAGACGGAAACTCGCCAGCGCGATCCTGGCGGCCGCAACGGTCGTCACAGCAGTTGTCGGTAGCCCGTCGGCCCTGGCGGAGCCCCTTCCGCCGCCCCCGCCGGCGCCGGCCTTCCCCAACCCGTTCGCACCGCCTGCGCCGCCTGCGCCGCCCGCGGTGCCGACCGAGGCCGATCCGTTCGTCCCGGTGGGTGGTCCCGGCGCTCAGCCGCTGCCGATCCCCGAGGGAACGCCGCCCGGGCAGAACCCGAACCCGTTCCGCGGGATGCCGCCGTTCGTCCCGCCGTCGTTCAACCCGGTGAACGGGTCGATCGCGGGCGCGGCCAAGCCGATCTACATCAACTTCCAGCGGCCCATCGCCGACCGGCAGATGGCCCAGGACGCCGTCCACATCACGTCGAACCCGCCGGTGCCCGGCCGGTTCTACTGGGTCACCGACACCCAGCTGCGGTGGCGCCCGCAGGACTTCTGGCCGGCCGGTGCCGTGGTGTCCATCGACGCCGCGGGCACAAAATCGACGTTCACCGTCCCCGAGCAACTGGTCGCGACCGTCGACGATGCCACCAAGACGATGACCGTGGTGCGCAACGGCGAGGTCGAGAAGGAATTCCCGGTCTCGATGGGCAAGGCCGGCAACGACACCAAGAACGGCACCTACTACGTGCTGGAGAAGTTCGCCGACATGGTGATGGACTCCTCCACCTATGGGGTCCCGGTCGACTCGGCCGACGGTTACCGCACTCCGGTGAAGCACGCCGTGCGCATCGACAACAGTGGCATCTTCGTACACGGTGCGCCGTGGTCGGTGGACGCCCAGGGCAACTCGAACGTCAGCCACGGCTGCATCAACCTCGCGCCCGAGGATGCGAAGTGGTTCTTCGACAACTTCGGCTCCGGTGACGCCGTCGTCATCAAGAACACCGACGGTGGCCTCTACGACCAGCCCGACGGCGCGTCGGACTGGCAGATGTTCTAGCGGCTCAGGCGACACACAGAACTGCCCACTTTCGCGATGAAAGTGGGCAGTTCTGTGTCTGCGTCCGCTCAGGACGACAGTGCGATCTATCTGGTTTCAGTCTCGACGCTGCCGGTAGGCCACACTGACGTGGCGTAGGAGAAATCGCCGTCAGACCTACGCCACTTCAGCCGGGCTGCCGACATGGACAACCAGACTGAAGTCACGCACAGCGGCCGACCGGTCAGTTCCAGATCCGCACCCGGTGTTCCGGATCCAGGTACAGCTCATCCTCGGGGGTCACCTCGAACGCCTCGTGGAAACTGTCGAGATTGCGGATGACACCGTTGCAGCGGAACTCCGGCGGCGAATGCGGGTCGGTGGCCAGCCGGCGGATGGCCTCGGCGTCACGGGATTTGGTCCGCCAGACCTGCGCCCAGCCGAACAGCACCCGCTGCACCCCGGTCAGCCCGTCGATCACCGGGGCCTCCTTGCCGTCCAGCGACAGCTCGTAGGCCAGCAGCGCGATCGAGAGCCCGCCGAGGTCGCCGATGTTCTCACCGACGGTGAAGGCGCCGTTGACATGGTGTGCGGCATCCAGATTCCGCGGTGAAAAGGCCTCGTACTGTTCGATCAAGGCCGCGGTGCGGTGCCCGAATTCGGTGCGGTCGGCATCGGTCCACCAGTCGACGAGGTTGCCGTCACCGTCGTACTTGGCACCCTGATCGTCGAATCCGTGCCCGATCTCGTGCCCGATCACCGCACCGATACCGCCGTAGTTGGCCGCGTCGTCGGCGCCGGCGTCGAAGAACGGTGGCTGCAGGATCGCGGCCGGGAACACGATCTCGTTCATGCCCGGGTTGTAGTACGCGTTGACCGTCTGCGGGGTCATGAACCACTCGTCGCGGTCCACCGGCCCGCCCAGCTTGGCCAGGTCGCGGTCGTACTCCACGGCGTAGCCGCGGCGGTAGTTGCCGTACAGGTCGGCGCGGTCGATCACCAATGCCGAATAGTCGCGCCACTTGGCCGGATAACCGATCTTGGGGGTGAACTTGTCCAGCTTCTCCAGCGCGCGGTCGCGGGTCTCGGGCGTCATCCACGGCAGGTTGGTGATGCTGACGCGGTAGGCCTCGCGCAGATTGGCCACCAGTTCGTCCATCCGGGACTTGGCCTCCGGCGGGAAATGCCGCTGCACGTACAGCTTTCCGACGGCATCACCCATCAGGCTCTCGACCAGCCCGACGCCGCGCTTCCAGCGGTCCCGGATGGCCTCGGTGCCCGATAGGGTCCGGCCGTAGAAGGCGAAGTTCTCGGCCACCAGTTCATCGGTCAGCAGGGAGGCACGCGCGCTGATCAGCCGCCAGCTCAGCCACTGCTTCCACAGCTCGAGATCCTCACCGGCCCACAGCGCGGCGAAGGCGATCAGGTAATCGGGCTGGCGCACCACCACCTCGTCGGGGGCAGCCCCCAGCGCGCCCACCCAGCCGGACCAGTCGAACCCCGGTGCTTCATCGGGCAATTCGTCGAAGGTCCGCAGGTTGTAGGTCAGGTCGGCATCGCGGCGCTTGACGACGTCCCAGTGCGCGGCGGCCAGCTTGGTCTCCAGCGCCACGATGCGCTCGGCGGTGGCGGCATGCTCGCCCGCGCCGTACACCAGGGTCAGCATGCGGGCGATGTGCCCGGGGTAGGCGGCCAGGATCGCTTCGTGCGACGGTTCGCGGTAATAGGACTCGTCGGGCAGACCGAGGCCGGACTGCGACACGTGCAGCAGATAGCGGGTGGAGTCCTTGGAGTCGGTGTCGACGTACACACCGGCCCCGCCACCGACCCCGGTGCGCTGCAGCGTGCCCACGACGGCGGCCAGCGCGTCGCGATCGGGTGCCGCGGCGATGGTGTCCAGTTCGGCGAGCAACGGTGCCACCCCGACGCGGGCGACGGTGTCCTCGTCCATGAAGCTGGCGTACAGGTCACCGATGCGCCGCTCGTCGGTGCCGGCGGGGGCATCGGTGGCAGCCGCGTCGGTGATGATGTCGCGTACCTGCTCCTCGGCACGGTCGGCAAGGGTGCGGAACGCACCGTCGGTGGCCCGGTCGGCGGGGATCTCGTAGTCGGTCAGCCAGCGCCCGTTGACGTGGCCGAACAGATCGTCCTGGGGGCGCACGTCGGAGTCGACGTATTGCAGATCGATGCCGGAACGGAGGTCTTCGGCGGAGATGTCTAACGTCACCTCATTCATGGTGCCAGAGCACACCGGTAGCCTCACGGCCATGCCCGATGAGCAAACCAGGGTGCTGTCCCGCTACGGCGTCGCCGCCATCGTGTTCGGCGTGATCGCACTGGCCGCGACGGTGCTGGGGACGATGATCTGGACCGCACACCGCGGTGAGGTGGCCGAGCGGAGCCATCAGACCGAGGTTCTGCAGGCCGCCGCGGACTGGACCGGTCTGCTGATCAACATGAACGCCGACAACGCCGGCGAGAATCTGCAACAGCTGCGTGACGGCACGGTCGGCCAGCTCAACGTCGAATTCGACAACACCATGGCGCCGTTCACCGACCTGGTCGGCAAGCTGCAGTCCCAGACCGTGGGCCAGGTCGAATCGGTGTCCATCGAACGGATGCACCGCGCCGCCGACGGTGGCGGCGCCGAGGCCGGGCCGCAGGCCGAGTTGGCGACGGTGGCCTCGCGCACCGATACGGTCCTGGTGGTCGCCACCTCGATCAGCCAGAACGCCGGTGCCGAACCGACGACGGTGCGCTGGAATCTGCGGCTGGGCGTCTCCGAAGTGGACGGTGCCCTGTTGATCTCGCAGATGGAGTCGATCCGATGATCAACCGGCTACGGGTGCTCGGTGTCGACGTGCTGGCCCCTGCGCTGGCGATCCTGGCGCTGCTGTTCATCGGGTTTGCCCTGGACTGGCCACGCTGGTGGGTGGCGGCGTGTAGCGCGCTGTGCCTGCTGGTGGTGCAGGGCGTGGTGGTCAACGCGGTGCTGTTCCGTCGGGACGGGGTGACCGTGGGCACCGATGACGACGGTCCGGTGCTGCGGTTCGGTGTGGTCGCGACGGCGGCGGTGCTGGCCGCGGCGGCGGTGTTCGTCGGCTACACCCGGTGGACGGTGCCCGACCGCGATCTCAACCGGGACAGCGCCGAGGTCGTCGGCATCGCCAGCAGTGTCGCCGAAGCCTCGGCCACCTTCAGCCCGAGCAGTCCCAACGCCGCGATCGAACGCGCCGCGGGGTTGATGTCACCGCAGCGCGCCGAGGCCTACCGGACCGAATTCCAGGCCGTGGCAAAGGATCTGACCAGTCGCAACATCTCCGGGCAGGCGCAGACGGTATCGGCCGGGGTGGAGGCCATCGGTCCGGCCGTGGCCAGCGTCGCCGTCGTCATGCGGGGCACCCAGCACGCACCGGGCAAACCGGCCGATGTGGCGGTGCTGGCACTACGGGTGACCCTGGCCAAGGAGGGCGGCAAGTGGCTGGTGACCGACGTGACGCCGATCAACGCGCGCTGATCGCTCAGCCGGCACCGGCGGCGCGCTGAGCGCGGATCCTGGCGAACCGATCGGAAAGCCTGCGCATCCGGATCATCAACGTCGCCGGCGGGGTGCCGGTGGCCTCCAGCCAGCCGGTGAACTCGTCGGCGGGAACCCCGATCCGCGAGGCGAATTCCGGCACACCCAGTCCGGAGCGGTCCAGCAGCTCGTGCACATGGCGGGCCACCTCGGCGCGCTCGTTGGCCTCCAGGTGCTCGCGGGCCTTGTCGAGTACCTCGCCGAGCGCCTTGGAAACCCCGTACGGGCGGGCGGTGTCGAGCACCTCTTCGACCTGACGTGCGGTGCGGCCGAAGGGGTCTCGCTTGATCGCCGCCGCGATGCGCTGCCACACCGTCAGGTCGTCGTTCTCCAGCGCGGCACGTATCGCCGATGTCGGCCAGAATTCGACGGGCCGATCGTCGGCCGCCTGATTGGACGCGCTTGCGGGCTGTGCCGCCACCGTCACCTCGCCTCCTCCAGCATCGCCACCGCCACCGACAGGCAGCGCTGCCGGACCGCATCCCATTCGGCGTCGGTCGGACCCGGTTGGTCCGGGTCGTCCGACGGTTGCGGGTCGGCCAGGCGTCGCACCAGCTGGGTGGCGACCCACTGCTTGCGTGGGCGTTGTCCACAGTAGTACCGGTCCATACCGGTCAGGACGCGCGCCGCGGTGTCGGTCTCCATCGAGTCGACGAGCCGCGCGAACTCGGTGTAGTCGCGGGTGCTGTTGCGGCACATCAGCAGATAGCTCTTCAGGCGCAGCGTCTCAGCCCCGGTGGGGATGAGCAGCCGGTCACCGGTCGGCAACTGCACGTTGGTGGCCTCCATCGGTCCGCGTCGCTGCACCGGGAGTTCCTCGGATTCAGAAGCGGTGGCCAACGCGTCGAGGGCGACGTTGATGCGGCCGCGCCACACCGTGACCGGGTGTACGGGGCGGGTGATCGAACCCGTCGACGTCATGGTGCTGATCCGGCCGGTCAGCCGGCGGTCGGGTTCGGGTCCGCACCCGGTGTAGGCCAGCGGGTCGGCGACGACGACGGTCTGCGGGGCCAGTCGCTTGAGCTTGGCGGCGGACTTGACCACCACCCGCAGATCCGACCCGGAAGCCGCCGACGCGGTTTCGGGCACCAGGACCAGATCGCCGATATCGACCTTGGGCAACGGCTTCTCGAAATCCACCGACGGCAGGATGCGGTCCAGCCAGCGCGGCAGCCACCAGTTCCATTCGTCGAACATGGCCATCAGGGCGGGCACCAGCACCAGCCGCACGATGGTGGCGTCCACCGCGATGGCCGTCGCACAGGCCACGCCGATCTGGGCCACCAGCGGCATGCCGGCGAACGCGAACCCGATGAACACCGCGATCATGATCAGTGCGGCGCTGGTGATGGTGCGTGCACTGGTGGAGATGCCGTAGGCGACCGCGTCACGGGTGTTGTTGGTGATCAAAAAGCGTTCCCGGATGCGGGTCAGCAGGAAGATCTCGTAATCCATGGACAGGCCGAAGGTCATCGCGAGCACCAGCGGCGGCACCGTGCTGTCCAGCGACTCCAGCGGGGCGAAGCCCAGCTCCTCCAGCCAGCCCCATTCGAAGACGACGACGAGGCTGCCGTAGGCGGCGGCCACCGACAGCACCGTCATCAGCACGCCCTTGAACGCCAGGAACACCGAGCGGATCGCGATCAGCAGCATGACGAACGCGATCACGGCGACGAACACGAACACCCAGGGCTGGGCCGCGGACACCTCGTCGTCGAAATCCTTGATCAGCGCGGTCGGGCCACCGACATCGATCTCGGCGTCACCGACATCGAGCTTGGGCAGTTCGGCGCGCATCCAGTCGATCGCATCGCGGGCCCGGAAATCCTCGGGATCGACCGACAGCACGGCCGACAGCAGGGCGCTGTCGTTGTCCTCGCCGACCACCGGTGGCGTCACGGAGGCCACATCGGGGCCCTCGGCCATCCGGCGTTCGATGGTGTCCAGCGCGGCCTGGGCCTGCGGCCCGTCGGCCTGCCCGCCGGGGAAGGTCACCATCACCCGCACCGGGCCGAGCGCCCCCGGTCCCAGCGCCTCCGCGGCCGCGTTCACCCCGCCGCGGATCTCATGGGTCGGATCGAACTGGCGCAGCATGCTGTTGCCCAGTGTCATCGCGAAGGCCGGGGCGGCCATGACCAGCAGCACCACCGCCGCGATCGACGCCGACACCCAGGGGCGGCGCATGACGGCGCCGATCCAGCGGGTCCAGAACCGGGACTGGGTGGTGTCGGGGCGGCGGGACCAGTGCAGCAGCCGGGACCGTTTGGCCGCCGAGCGGCCGAAGGTGGCCAGCACCGCCGGGATGAGCGTGGTGGAGGTCAACACCGCGACCGCGACGGCCAGGATGGCCCCGGTCGCCATGGACCGCAGGATCGGGGTGTTGATCAGGTAGATGCCGGTGACCGAGGCGATCACGGTCAGGCCGGACAACACCACCGCCAGACCGGAGGTGGCCATGGCCGCGTCGATCGCCTGGGCAGAGTCACGGCCGGCCCGCAGTTCCTCGCGGTAGCGCATCAGGATGAACAGCGAATAGTCGACGGCCACCGCGATACCGAACATCGACACCGTCGACGTGGCGAACACCGACATGGCCATCACATGGGACAACAGGAAGACCACGCCCATGGTGACCACGACGGTGCAGATGCCGAGCATGAGTGGCATGGCCGCGGCCGCCAGCGAGCCGAACACCGCCAGCAGGATGATCAGGACGACCGGGACGTTCCACTTCTCGGCCTGCACGATGTCGTGTTTGGTGGCCTGCTGGGCCGCTGCGCCGAGGGCGCCCTGCCCGATGACGTAGAGGCGGACCTTGCCGTTCTCCGATTCGCCGGCATCCTCGCCCTCGATGCCGACCTTTTCGCGCAGTTGCTTGGCGATGTCGACGGCACCGCTGTTGTCGAAGCCGAGTTGTAGCTGGACGACGTACGGCCGGTCCGGCGCCGGAGGTGGCTGGCGGGGGTTGGGGATCTCCTCGACCGAGGGCACCTCCCCGGCGATGCGCTGCAACTGCGCGACGGCGGCATTCATGTCCTCGAAGGAGGCGTCGGCACGCGGCACGGCCACCAACGCCAGCGGCGAGGCACCCTGATCGGGGAATTGCTCTTCGAGCTGGTATTGGAGTTCCAGTGACTGGGATCCCGCCACTTCGAACCCTCCGCCGGTCAGCCGGTCGGAGTGGTTCAGTGCGAGGTAGACGGCGGGCACGAGTAGCAGCACCCACACGACAAACACCGCCCAGCGATATCTGCGCAGGCTGCTGCTCAAGCGCATCATGAACTGCTGGATGGCGCCCCTGGCCTTTCTCCCCGGCTGCTGGTATGCGAGAGCGTACCGCAGCAGCCTGAGACCTGACCGGCGCGCGATCGCGGTTGTGACCAGCTTGCGATGTTCCGCGTACCCGGTCACCTGGGAGTTTGCTGTGTCGATTGGTCCGGGTGCGTGCCGTTTGGCATGATGGCGGCTGGTCGTTTCTGGGTCGGGGAGACGTGCCTTGCCGATCGCGCTGTTCGCGAGCCGCAGAGCTGTGCGCCACCCGAAGGAGTTATCCGATGAGTTCTGTCCCCAGCGGTATCACCGCCAAGCGTCGTGGACTGTTCGCCGCATTCGCTGGCTGCCTGGTCGGCGGCGCCGCCGTGGTGTTGGTGTCGACTCCGTCGGCGGTCGCCGAGACCGACCCGTGTGAGGCCAGCGAGATCGCCAAGACCATCGGCTCGGTGGCGACCTCGATGGGCAACTACCTCGATACCCACCCCGACACCAATCAGGCGCTGACCGCCATCGCCGCGCAGCCGGCGGGCCCGCAGTCGCTGGCTGCGGCGAAGGCCTACTTCGATGCCAAGCCGGGAGCCGCCCGGGACATCCAGCGTCTGCAGGCACCGCTGGTGCGGTTGTCCACCGAGTGTCAATTGCCGATCTCGCTGCCGCAGGTGCTCGGCCTGATGCAAGCCGTGCAGACCCCGGCCGCCGGACTTCCGGCCGTCGCCGAGGTGGCGGCCCCGGTCGTTGCGGGCACCGGTCCGCGGCCCGGCCCCGCATAATCCAAGGGTGCGCACCACCGCCGAACACTCGGACAACACCGGCCGAACCGTCTTGATGGTCGACGACGATCCGGATGTACGGACGTCGGTCGCCCGCGGGCTGCGGCATTCCGGGTTCGACGTCCGGGTGGCCTCCAACGGGCGCGAGGCGCTTCGGCTGTTGGCCAGCGAGGCGCACGACGCTCTGGTGCTCGATGTGCAGATGCCCGAACTGGACGGGGTGGCCGTGGTGACGGCGTTACGCGCGCTGGGCAACGAGATCCCGATCTGTGTGCTGTCGGCTCGCGACACGGTCAACGACCGCATCGCCGGGCTGGAGGCCGGGGCCGACGACTACCTGACGAAACCCTTCGACCTCGGTGAGCTGGTGGCCCGGCTGCACGCGTTGCTGCGCCGGGCGAATCATGCCGAACGCGAATCGGACGTGATGAATGTCGGTCCGCTGACCATCGACACCGCGCGCCGGCTGGTCTACGTCGACGGGGAACGGGCCGACCTGACCAAGCGGGAGTTCGATCTGCTGGCGGTGCTGGCCGAGAACGCCGGGGTGGTGCTGTCGCGGCAGCGGCTGCTCGAGCTGGTCTGGGGATATGACTTCGACGTCGACACCAACGTCGCCGATGTCTTCATCTCGTATCTGCGCCGCAAGCTGGAACGCGAGGACCGCCCGCGGGTGATCCACACGGTGCGCGGGATCGGCTATGTGCTGCGCGAGGAGGCGTAGTCGGTGTGGCGGCTGTCTCTGCGTACCCGGGTGGCCATCGCCTCGGCGGTGGCCGCCGCTGCGGTGGTCGCGGGTTTCACCGTTCTGACATCGGTGGTGCTGGCCAACAACGATGCGGCGCAACTGGATCGGCGGCTGGACTCGATCGTCGAGGCCAGTATGTTCCCCGAGCAGCTGTCTGATCCGCGACGCGGTGTGCTGACCACCGGGCGTTCGCGCTCGACCGGCCAGGTGGTGTTCCAGCGGGGATTCCAGTTGCCGGCGCTGCCGCCCGGTACGGAGACCGTCGAGGTCAACGGTGTGGAGTACCGGGTGCGCACCATCCCGATGAACCAGCAGGGTGGCGGCATCCTGTTGTCGTTGGGCATCCGCGCCGACAGCATTCTGTTGAGCCGGGCCCGGATTCCGATCTATCTCGCCGTCGGCGTGTTGACCGTGCTGGTGGCCGGCGGATTCGGCTGGCTGCTGGCCGGCCCGGCCGTGCGGCCGCTGCGCCGGCTGACCGAGCAGACCAAGTCGCTGGACAGCGGCGGGGTGCCGAATGTCAAGGGCGCCAGGGAAGCCGAGGAACTCTCCGACGCGATGGCCGGGATGCTAAGCCGATTGGCCGCCGCGCAGCAGGCGACCACCCGATCACTGCAGGCGGCACAGGATTTCGCCGCCAACGCCGCGCACGAGCTGCGTACCCCGTTGACCGCCATGCGCGCCGACCTGGACACCCTGCGCATCCATGATCTGCCCACCGAGGAACGCGATGAGGTGGTCGCCGACCTGCTGCGGGCTCAGCGCCGCGTGGAGGCCATCATCACCGCGCTGGGACAGCTGGCGTCCGGACAGCTGGCCAAGGCCGAGGATCGCGAACTGATCGACGTGACAGACCTATTGGATCGGGTGGCCCGCGAGAATGCCCGGGTGGACCCGTCGATCGACATCACCGTCGCCGCCGATGACAACCTCGGCTCGGTGTGGGGCTGGCCCGGCGGGCTGCGGCTGGCAGTGGACAACTTGGTGCGCAATGCCGCGACCCACGGTGGGGCGACCCGCATCGTGCTCACCGGTACCCGGGCCTCGCATGATCGGGGGCTGCTGCAGATCGTCGTCGACGACAACGGGCGCGGACTGCCCGCCGACGAACGCGCCGCCGTGCTGGGCCGGTTCGCCCGCGGGAGCACCGCCGTGCCGGGTGGTTCCGGGCTGGGGCTGGCATTGGTCACTCAGCAGGCGACGTTGCACGGTGGGCGGCTGGAACTCGACGACAGCCCGCTGGGTGGGTTCCGGGCCACGCTGACGATCGCCGAGCGGGCGCCGGATGGGATCGGGTAGGGGTCCGGGGGACGGTTCGGTCTACAAGGGGCTTGTTCCGGCGATCTGGCGTGCGCTGCCATGGGAACCAACGCTCTCAGTCTCCCGGCCTGAGTGTCACCGGTGTCCTGATGCAGAACTGTTCACGATAGTCGTGGGTTGTGCCGCTACCACCACACCCAGATCCACCACGGTGGCTGGCAGGTCTACCTCGGCCCCGACCGCCACCCCTGGTTCATCCCACCACACGACCCGACCGGACCCGAACCAGCGCACCTGCGCTCGCATGCCCGACGCACCATGACCGACCTACCGGCCGCCGCATAACCCAAAGCCCTAGTGCGCCTTGAAAACTACACAGTGAACCCCGCGACGGCGGCCGGCTCAGCTCGGGCACAGAGTGGCGCGTGCGCTCAGGTCACCGGCGGCGCTCCACCGCCGCAGCGATCGCGCGCCAGCCCAGTAGCAGTGCGGCCGTCGTCAGCGAGGCCACCACGATGAAGCTGGGTGCGGTGCCGGCCGCGGTGGCCTTGCGCAGCAGCATTCCGATGATCACGGTGAATGCCCAGACGATCAGCCCGGTGGGGTAGAGGCTGATGGGTCGCCGCCAGGCTCGAGCCGCCAGCCAGCCGGCGACGGTGCCGGTGATGAAGGGCCACGCGGTCTCGGCAATACCTGCGACGGTCAGTCCCTCGTCGTGACTGCGCCTGCCGATCGTGCAGAACACCACCACGCACACCAGATCCGTCAGCAGCGCGGTTGCGGGTCTGGCCGACGGGCGGCTGGTCTGCTCACTCACCGGGATACTCCATCACATCGGAAACCAATGGTGTGACTCGGGTTTCGTCGCGTGGTGCGAATCCGGGGACGGTCGGCGCCGGCTTACCGGCCAGCACGGTGTCCATCGCATCACCGTCCGGGCCGATGCGGTCATCGGTGCGTGCGGTGAGCCGGAAGCTCTCGAAGACGAACGGCAGACCGTCGGCCTTGAGCGGGTCGGCGGCATCCATGACGTGAAAATGTAGATGCGGGGCATCGGAATTGCCGCTGTTGCCGAGCTGGCCCAACACCTGCCCGCCGGTCAGCCGGTCGCCGGGCTTCACCGCCACCGAGCCGGTCTTCAGGTGCGCGTAGAACGCGAAGTTGCCACCACCGATGTCCTGCACCACGTGATTTCCGCCGTACTCGTCGAGCCGCAAGCCGGTCGGGGCGGTGCCGGGGATCTGCTCGGGCAGCCCATCGAGCACCGCGACCACCGGGCCGTCGGCGACCGCGCGGATATCGGTGCCGAAGTAGGCGTAGTTCGCCAGATCGGCGACATCCCCGGTGAACAGCTTGCCGTCGGGACGCAGCTGCACATAGTCGATGGCGTAGCGTTCGGCACCCCAGAGCTCACCATCGATGGGGTTGATGGCCAACCGATGCGGGGTCATCCCGCAGCAGCTGTTGGCATCCCACCATTGTGGTCCGCGCAGCGGCGGTGCGATGACGATCGGCTCGCGGGTCTGCACGGCCACCTGCGCGACGGTCTCGGTCACCTGTGGCGGCAGCAGTGGCGGCATCGGCTTCGTCAGAGTCACCTGTACCTGGTGGCTGAGTTCCGCTGGCGCCGCGCCGTTCTCGGAACTGACATCGAGCCAGACCAGGGCCGACTGCGACGGTCCGAGCCGCCCGGTCGGGTTGCTGGTGCCGAGGATGCGGGTGCGTTCGGCGAGGTCGGCGCCGCTGAGGGTCAACAACGGCTCACCGCTGTCGCCGGTACGAACCTGGAGCGAATCCACGGTCACGTCCTGGTCCATGGCGTTGGTCAGCAAGAGTTCGTAGGCCAGATGGGTGCGGCCGTCGGTGGCCGGTACGGGGATCGGTGCCGACACCACCCGGGCCAGCAGCGGAGTGGCCACGGGCGCGTCGGGGGCCTGGCTCGGCGATGTCGTCGGGGCGGTGCTGCTCGGCGGCGGAGCTGCGGTGGTGTTCGGTGGGGTCTCGGTGGCGGTGCCGGGCTCCTCGGTGGTCGGTGAACACCCCGCCACGACGAGTAAGGCACCGAAAAGCACTGCGGGAACGGTTCTTCTACGGTTCACGGTGCTCCTTGTCATCGGGGGAGTCATCGGGTGCGTCATCGAGGGAGTCCGGGTCGATGTCCATCTCGGTGCGGAACATGAAGAAGAACACCACCCAGCCGATCGTCGAGATGAATATCCAGCTGACCAGCCGATAGATGAGCATCGCCGAGATCGCGGCGGCCAGTGTCATCCCGCTGGACACCAGTCCCGGCACCAGCACCGCCTCCACCACCAGCAGCCCACCCGGCATCAGCGGAATCGAACCGACCGCCCGGGCCGCCGCATAGGCCACCGTCAGCGCGGCCAGCGACGGGTGACCGCCGGCGGCGTACGCGGCGAACGCCAGACAGGCCACATCGGCGATCCAGTTGAACAGCGACCAGCCGAACGCATTACCCAACGCCCGACGGCTCAGCCGCACCGACTCCAGCTGGCGCAGCAGCTCGCGCCACTTGTCCAACCAGGTGTCGGATGGCTTGCCGCGCAACGCGTTGAACCATCCCAACAGGCGCACGCCGATACCGTCGATCTGCTGCGGATTGGCCGCCACCGACTGGGCCAGTACCAGCAACAGGAAGAAGCCGCCGAGGGTGAAGATCAGCGACAGCGGATTGCGGCTGGCGCCCAACAGGAAGGCGCCACCGAGACCGAGCAGCGCCAGCCCGACCGCCTGCAGCACCCCCGACATCACCAGCTGCCAGGACGCCACCACCGGTGAGGCGCCCCAGATCCGCTGCTGCCGATAGACGAACGTGGCCGAGAGCACCGGGCCGCCGGGCAGCGTGGTCGACAACGCGTTACCGGCGTAGAACGCCGCCTCGGACCGCCACTGCCGCACCTGCACACCGGCCGACCGCAGCAGGGTCCGCTGGATCTGGGCGAAACTGTGCATGGAGGCCATCGCGGCGACGACAGCGGCCAGCACCCACCACAGATCGGCCGACAGCAGGCTCTTCCACGCCTTGGCCAGCTGGTCCCACACCAGCACCAGCTCGACCGTCAGCACGATCACCGCGACCGCGATGACCGCCCACCGCACCCACCAGTACTTGCCGCGGGTGCGGGCGACCTGGCGATCGGCGTCGCTCATCGGCGCGTCGTGCGACACGCCCTACAGGGTAGCCCGCGGCATTGCGCATGACCTGCGGATACACCCGGCGCGCCGCGCGTACGCTACCGCCATGACGGTAGACCCGATCGCCGATCAGTCGGTACATCCCCTGGTCCGCAAGGCCGCGGCCTGGGCCTGGCGGTTGCTGGTGATCGGATCCGCGGTGATGGCGCTGCTCTGGGTCATCAGCCACATGTTGCTGATCGTCGTGCCGGTGGCGCTGGCGGCCATGTTTGCCGCGCTGCTGCTACCGGCTGTCGACTTCATGGCCGATCGCCGCGCGCCACGCGGCTGGGCGGTGGCGGTGGTGCTGCTCAGCGCGATCGCCATCGTCGGTGGCATCCTCAGCTTCGTCATCAGCCAATTCATCACCGGCGCACCGGCTTTGGTGGAACAGGTGGCCGCCAGCGTGGACGGGGTGCGGACCTGGCTGATCAACGGGCCGCTGCATCTGAGCCGAGATCAGATCGACCACGCCGGCGACGCGCTGATCCGCACCCTGCAGGAGAACCAGGCGCGGGTCACCAGCGGCGCGCTGTCGACGGCGGCCACCGTCACCGAGATCGTCACCGGTGCGCTGCTGGTGCTGTTCACCCTGATCTTCCTGCTACAGGGCGGTCGCCAGATCTTCGCGTACGTGACCAAGATCTTCCCCACCTCGGTGCGGGAACGGGTCCGCGACGCCGGCCGCGCCGGCTTCGGATCGCTGACCGGCTACGTCCGGGCCACCTGTCTGGTGGCCCTGGTCGACGCCGTGGGCATCGGCACCGGCCTGGCCATCATGGGCATCCCGTTGGCCCTGCCGCTGGCCTCGCTGGTGTTCCTCGGTGCCTTCGTCCCGCTGATCGGCGCCGTGCTCACCGGCGGCGTCGCGGTGATCGTCGCACTGATCGCCAAGGGCTGGGTGTACGCGCTGATCACCCTGGGCCTCATCCTGGCCGTGCAACAGCTGGAATCCCATGTGCTGCAACCGCTGGTGATGGGTCGGGCGGTATCGGTGCACCCGCTCGCGGTGGTGCTCGCCATCGCCGCGGGCGGGGTGCTCGCCGGCATCCTGGGCGCTCTGCTGGCGGTTCCGGTGCTGGCCGTGCTCAACAGCGCCATCCGCGTCCTGCTCGCCGAGGATCCGGAAGCCGAGCAGGAGCAGGTGGTCGCCGAGTTGGAGCCCGACGGCCTTACAGACGACCCTCCCGACGCAGCAGATCCGCCGCGCTGACCCCACCGCCACGCCGCGTCGGCGTGTCATCGGCATCACGGGTGCCGCGGGTGTCGATCTTCTCGGTCGACTCCGGATCACCCGAACCGCGTTGAGCCGGAATGGCCGTCGTCTGCTCGGCGTCCTCGGCTTGCGGCGCCTGCGGACCCGGGCCTGCATTGGGGACCGGGCCGCTCGGAGCGGCGTTGCCACGCAACTCGCCGAGCCACGACTCGATCTCACGCTTCTCGCGTGCCGGGTTCTGCTCGGCCCGCGGACGTCGCTCGGTCGGCGTGTTGACCGCGTTGATCGCCGTCGTGGCAGCCGAATCCGGTTGCGCTGCAAAACGGGTCGTCGGCGGCTCCGGAGCGGGCGGTGGGGTCGGAATGCGGCTGGTGCCGGCCGTCGACGGACCGGTCGGTCGCACCGGCGGCAACCCGCGGGGCGGCCCCCCACGACTCGGCGGCGGCAGCATCGGATGACCCGGATCGTGCTGGGGACGCGCCGGCGCACCCGCCCCGACCAGCGCGGCCTCATCGGCCGGTTCCTCGTCGGACTCGCGCAGATCGGGCCGCTTGCGTTCGTCGGGCAGGTTGGTCTCACCGAGGCCGATGCGTTCCTGCAGACGGCGCATCCAGCGCGGTGCCCACCAGCAGTCGTCGCCGAGCAGCTTCATGATCGCGGGCACCAGGAACATCCGGATGATGGTCGCGTCGAGCAGCAGCGCGATCAACAGGCCGAACGCCAGATACTTCATCATCACCAGGTCGGAGAACACGAACGCGCCCGCCACCACGGCCAGCACCAGTGCCGCACCGGTGATCAGACGACCGGTGGTCGCGGTGCCGATACGGATGGCCTCGGCGGTCGACATGCCACGCTCGCGGGCCTCCACCATGCGGGAGACCAGGAACACCTCGTAGTCGGTGGACAGGCCCCAGATCACCGCGATGATCAGACCGATCATCGGCGCCATCAGCGGCTGCGGCGTGTAGTTCATCAGCCCGGACCCGTGCCCGTCGACGAACATCCACGTCAGGATGCCCATCGTCGACCCGAGTGTCAGCGCACTCATCAGCGCGGCCTTGATGGGCAGCACCACCGACCCGAACGCCAGGAACATCAGGATCGTCGTCGTGACGATCAGCACCACCGCCATCAGCGGCAGCCGGTCGAACAAGCTGTTGATGCTGTCCTGCTCCAGCGCGGGAGTACCACCGACGGCGATTTCGATCCCTCGTGGTGGCTGGATCTCGCGCAGCTCCTCCATCTTCTGGGAGGCGTCGTTGCGGTCGACCAGACCGTTCTGCAGCACCCGCACCGACGGGTCCTTGGTGCCGGTGTCCTGGGCGGACCGCTCCTGCCACATCTTGCTCGGATCGTTGTCCGGGTCGATGAAACCGCTGACACCCATGGCCTTGGCGCGCACCTCGGCCAGCTGCTGATCGGTGATCGGTTCACCGTCCTCGCGCTGGATGACCAGCGTCAACGGCTCGGTGCGGAAACCCGGGAAGCTGCGGTCGAAGTCCTCCTGAGCCTGGCGGACGCCGTTGTCCGGCGGCAGATACTTCTCGCTGATACCGCCGAGGGCCAACTGCCCCAGCGGCAGGACCAGCAGGATCATGAAAATCAGGATCGGCGCGGCGAAGGCGATCGGGCGCTTCATCACGACGTTGACGAGCTTGCCCCAGAAGCCCTTCTCGACCTCGGCGCGCGTCTTGGTCTTCTGCGTCTTCTCGGCGAGCCACTCCACCCACCACACGATGGGACCGCGGGCCAGCGGCACGTAGCGGGCCAGGGCCAGGCCGCCGGCGACGACCGCCACGAAGATGATCACGCCGAGGATGACCCAGTACAGACCGCCGCCGAGCGAGTCCTTGTTGGAGACGGTGAAATACGTCAGCCAGCCGAGCAGGCCCACATAGCCCAGCGCCAGGCCGATGATCGTCAGCGGCAGACCCTGCTCGCCGGACTCCCGGATGCGCTTGCGTGCCAGATGGCCCAGTGCGATACCGACCGGCGGCACCAGCACACCCGCCGGGATCGAGGCGATGGCGAGCGTGTTGGTGCGGGTGTTGGCCGGGTCGGAGGAGACGTCGTTCTGGATGAATTTCAGCAGCCAGCGCACGCCCAGCGCGTCGACGCGGGGGCCGAGGATGGCCAGGGCGGCCGGCAGCACGCTGACCGACAGGATGGCCGCGAGCATGACCGACGCGATGATCGCGTAGGTGATCGACTTGAGGAAGCCCTGCGGGAACAGCAGCAGCGGCACCGAGGACGCCACCAGGATCACCGCGGAGAACATCACCGTGCGACCCGAGGTCATCACGGTGCGACGCACCGCGGCCTCGGTGTCATACCCCTCGGCGAGCTCCTCGCGGAACCGGCTCACCATGAACAGGCCGTAGTCGATGGCGATACCGAGCCCCATCAGGGTCACGACCGGCTGGGCGAAGAAGTGCACCGGCATGAACTCGGCGAACACCCGCATGATGCCGAGCGCACCGGCGATGGTCAGACCGCCGATGATGCCCGGCAGGGCCGCGGCGATGACACCGCCGAACACGAAGAACAGCACCACGCAGACCAGCGGGATGGCGGCCACCTCGGCACGCTTCTGGTCCTCGCCGATGGTGCCGGTCAGTTCGCTGGCCAGTGGCTGCAGGCCTGCCAGCTGGATCTTGCCGTCGTTGATCTGGGCCAGCTGCGACTCGATGGCCTGGTAGTTCTTCAGGATCTCGTCGTCGTTCTCGCCCTTGAGCGGGACGCTGACGAAGGTCTTGGACAGGTCCTCGGTCTTCATCTGCTGGACGGTCTCGGCCTCGGCATCGGGTGCGCGCAGCCAGCCGACCCAGGTGACGATCCGGTCCTCGTTGTCGGCGACCAGGTCGTTCAGTTCCCCGGTGACCTTCTCCATCCACTCCGGGTTGTCGACCTTCTCACCGTCGGGCGGCGTGAGGATCGCCACGACGTGACTGGTGCGGTCGCGGCCGTACACCTCGTCACCGAGCAGCGATGCGCGCACCGACTCACTGGTCTCATCGTAGAAACCGCTCTGGGTGACGTGCTGGCCGAGGCTCGCGCCGTACAGACCGCCACCAAGGCACAGTGCGACCATGACACCGATCACTATGTATCGGTACTGGTACACCGTTCGACCCCACCAGGCGAACACGTCAGCTCCTTAAATTCTTCTTCATGATCGGTAGTTGCTGCGCGCGCATTGTCGCTTCAATTGTTCAAACGCGCGAGGTCAGCAACGCGGACAGCGGCCGGAAGGGCTGCAACCACGCGCCCTGCTCGGGCAGCGAATCCAGTCCGATTCGCGGTAGCGGCTCCCGGAAGACGCCAGGGATGTCTTCCAGGTCGACGAACTCCAAGGTATCCGACGCTAACGCCCAACTGGCATGTTCGCGAAATCCGAGCACCTGCACCGGAACGCCGTCGTGGGCGATCTCCTCCAGCGGTGTCCGGAACGCCTGACCGTCGGCGGACGCCACCACCACACCGGCCAGACCTTCGCTGCGCCGCAGCGCGATATGGGCCAGCATGTCGCTGTCCACATCGCTGTCCTCGTCGACCTTCGGTTTGGCGAAGACGGCGAAGCCCACGTTGCGCAGTGCCTCCACCCAGGGCCGCACGACATCGGCGCTACCTGGGGCGATATTGGTGAAGACGGTCGCCTCGGGCTCCAGGGTGGGCAGCGCGCCGGTCTCGGCATCACGGCGGCTGGACAGCTCGGCGGTGCGCGACAACAACCAGCGGCCCAACGCGTCGAAGCGCGGCCGGTGCGCGGCGGTCGGCCGGCCGCCCAGGATCGAGCCGAGGCCCATGTCCAGGTTGGGTGCGTCCCACACCAGCAGCACGCGCTGGATGCCCGGCTGCGGCGGTTCCTGCGCCGGCGTCTCGGGGATCTCGGAGTTCGTCGTCACACTCATATCCGCTCCCACAGCAACTCCGTCACGATCGGCCCGGCCAGCGCCTTGCGTTCGTACTTCGTCTCGGGGCGGGCCACCGAGATCGGCAGGGCGTCCTCGACGGAAACCCGGCGCAACCGCGGCTCGGCGTCGCCCACCTCGGCGATGTGCTCGGCGTAACCCATGTGATCGGTGGCCGCGTGCAGGATCCCGCCCGGGCGCAGCCGGTCGGCGATCAGCGCCATCGTGGCCGGTTGCAGCAGCCGACGCTTGTGGTGGCGGGCCTTGGGCCACGGATCGGGGAAAAAGACCCGCACCCCGGTCAGGGCGTCGCCGGGCAGCAGGTGCTCCAGGACGTCGACACCGTCACCGCGGATCAGGCGGATGTTGGTGATGCCGTCGCGATCGATGGCCGACAACAACTGGGCCAGACCCCGCTTGTAGACCTCCACGGCGATGACGTCGATATCGGGTTCCGCCTGGGCCATCGCGGCGGTGGAGGTGCCGGTGCCGCAGCCGATCTCCAGCACCAGCGGGGCCTGCCGGCCGAACCACTGGGCGGGGTCGATCCGGGCCGGGTGGCCGTCGGGGTCGAGGGCCTCGGTGCCCAGCTGGGGCCACCGCCGCTCCCAGATCTGCTGTTGGTTACCGCTCAATTGGGAGCGGCGGGCGCGGAAACTCGTCACGCGGCGCTGGTGATGGGCGGGCACGTCCGGAGCGGGGTCGGTCCCCCCGGCATCCTCCCGCTGGGCATACATCGGTCCATCGTCGCGCATCGGAGGTGGGGTACCCGCATCGCGGTACAGATTGATACCCAACAGTTGTCTTTGCCGGCCTGCGGCGAAAATCACCGCGTCGGCACCCACCGGGGCGATGTCACGATGGATATCCGGGTGTGGTGGCGACGGGGGCGCAGCGAGGTGGGGGAGTTCGCGGGGGAATCGGCGCGATTGGTCGCGGACTTCGTCGACGAGCTCTGCGGCCTCGCCGACACCCGGCCGCGGCTGCGTCCCGTCATCGCGACGCTGACCAGGCCGGCCAGGGTGGCGGTGACCGGGCGACCCGGTGTGGGCCTGCGCACCGTGACACGCGCGCTGTCGGTGGCCGGACTGGACGTCGTCGGCGGCGCCGAGGACGCCGATGTGGTGGTGCTGGTGATCGTCGAGGCCGTCAAGCCCGAGGAGCGTCGGATATATACGGACAGCACCGGCCCGTTGCTGATCCTGCTGAACAGGGCCGATCTGCTGGCCGACCCGCACGCCCGGGCCACCGAGATCGGCGCGGCCACCGGATTGCCGACCGTGCCGATGACCGCGTTGCCCGACGGCGTCGACGACGTGGTGCGGGCACTCGCGGCGGTCGGTGCGCCGTCGCGCTACCGGCGGCTGCGGGCGGCGCTGACCCGGCTGCGCGCGCTGGCCGCGACCGACCAGGAATTGGCCGAGACATTGGCCGGTGATACCGCCGTGCTGGCGATGATGGCGGCGGCGGACGACGTCGTCCGCGCGGCCGGGCGGCCGCCCGACAGCGGCCCCCGACCCCGACGGGCGGTGGGCGGGCAGCGCGATGGTGGCGGGCCGGGCGGCGCCCACATAGGAAGAGCGGGG